>NZ_JBDIWA010000002.1:0-273391 GCF_039794105.1 Candidatus Kuenenia sp. | reverse complement strand
TCATCTGAAATGCCCCTTTTTCTGGTTATTGGAATTTTTACATATCACCATCTTAACCAGTAAATTCGGGCATTTCAACCTACCTTACCTCTCTCGGCTTAAAAAATTACGCTTGAAGAAGGATTAGCTTTTAAAGCGCAAGGGGAAAAACAATAAATCGGCTGCCTTTGGCAGTTGCCTTTATTCTTTTACACTGAGAATTGAACATTGAATATTAATTTTCAAAACCGTACAACTCATGTTACGCAGCAAGAAAAATATTCAATGTTCAATTCTCAAATTGTTACTCATTTGCCTTTATTCTTTTGCGAAGAAATTACTGGTAAGGTACTAATAGAAGCAAGATATTTTAAGTTGATTTTTCATTGCGGCTATAGTATCTTGCCCGGTGAAATTTTTATTAAACACTCTTATAATAAGCAGATGGGACAAAGGCAATGCAAATAATACTTTTGACTATGTGAATCACATGTGATATATTCCCGTCTGCGTAACTAAATAAAATTCGATAATGATGTGTAATTTTAATGCATTTGCATTGAAAAGGGGAACAAATCAATGCCAATAAACAAAAAAAAACCAAAAACAGCAAGCATGAAAAAGACTGCAAAAGGCGCCATGAAAGCTACAAAAAAATCTACGGATAAGATTGTTTTAAGTTCTCTTTTTAAAACAATTATCATTGACGGCAAAACGGAGCAGGTGACCAGGCAGATTAGGCGGACGCTCCTTTTTGACCATGTGGAAGTGTTTCCCTTTACGCAAATTAAAAAAATAGAATTAGTAAAAAATGAGAAAGAGTCAATAACAGACAGCTATTTGACATACGCAGTTTTATTGCATCTTAACAACGGAAAAACCATGTTGGTGGATGAACTTGGCGAAACATCCGTCAGGGGAGGCTTCAAAGAAATGAAAAACCTCGGGAAAAAGATCGGCATAATTACAGGCAAAGAATTTATTTTGTGTGACGATTAGTCCATTTCCATTGATAACCTTTACCTTGAAGCAGTTGTGGGGAGAGTTTCGCAATGTTCATTACGAGAAGTTTTTTTACCGCCATTTTTACGGCGATACTTGTCTCTCCCGGTATCGTAAATGCCTTTGAAGCTGAAATGAACGAAGAACATATTGCAGCGGCCATTAGTTTCGGGAAGAAGCATAAAGGTATGGATCTTTTTAAAAGCACTATGGTAAAAAATGCTTGTTTTGGAAAATATCCTGAATTAGATGGCGGATTGGTTATGAGTAAATACATTGAGTTTGCCATTGTTTCTGCCATGAATGCGGTAAAAGAGAAGGAAACGACTGCGGATGTTATAAATGAAATACAATCTGCGGATTTTTTTAAAGTAATTGTACTTGTTTCAGAAAAAGGCATTCAAACTCCAGGGGACGTGCAGATTACATTAAAACAAGGTTTAAACAACATCTTACCGCAAAAAACCGAGTTTGGGAGAATGCACAAGGAGGATAAGCAAAGCGTGATAGGGGTCTTTAGGTATGACAAGGTAGATACGGATGCAAAAACCGCGATTATTGTAAAGACGAAGGGATGGGAAAAAACATATAAAATAGATTTTTCTGATATAAAATGATCAAGGAAGTAGAAGAAATAAAGACATGCCCAAAGCATACCTTTAGAGATAAACTTTTCGATTTTTCCTGCCGTCGCATTGGTTCGCAGCAAACAAAAACTTTATTTAAATTATATGATCTGGCCACCTTCGACCTCTATGGCAAACCAAAAGGGGCAATAGGTGCGATTGATATTACCAACCGTTGTAACTTGCGTTGCAAACACTGTTATTTTTATACGCATGATTACGCAGAAAAACCGGAGTTGAGTGACGGTGAGTGGATTGAAAAACTGGAGGGATTGAAAGAAACAGGTTTCCCCTTTTATCAATGTTCATGGATTGGCGGTGAACCTTTGCTTCGGAAAGATTTGCTAGAGCGCTGCATGAAGTATTTCCGGTCAAATCTGATTGTCACAAACGGAACACTGGAACTTCCCAATTGGCCGGATGTGAATTTTTATATATCGGTTGACGGTAAAAAGGAGACACATGACGCCATCCGTGGAAATGGTTGTTATGACATAATAAGAAAAAATGCGGTGAGAAACGATTTAAAGATTATCGTTTCAATGGTAATTAATAAAATGAATTACCGTGAAATTGAATATTTTATTGAGGAGTGGAAAGATATTGGCGTTCGGGGTTGTTTGTTTCAAATACATACGCCGGTAAAAGGGTTGGCGAACAATGATTTTTGGCCTGGCTGGAAACTTCGGGATGAAATAGTAGATACATTGCTTCGATTAAAAGAGGAAAAGTATGGTGATTTTATAGGAGTGCCAGTGCATGTGCTTAAGCTTATGAAATCCGACAAATGTAAGGAAGTGACACGGAATTGCATTTTCAAAAAAGTATCGTTTTGTTTTGACCATCAGGGCCAGATTAAAAAACCTTGTATGATTGGACCGCAAGCAGACTGTCTGCGGTGTGGCTGTATCCTTCCTTTTTACCTGTGGGCATTGGAAGACAAATGGCTTTTAATGAGAGAGCTTATGATATATTTTAAACGCCGAGTAGGTAAAAAAATGCTTCGCTAGCATATCGATGCCAAAATAATAACATAGTAATGAGGGTTGTTTTTAATACCTTTACTTTTTATTACTTTGGAATTGCACTACCAGCTGCTTATACAATTCTTACATTCTCATGCCTCATGCCCCTGACAGGTGGGTTGTCTCTATCATAAAACACATATACGAGCACTATTACCAAACCCGAAAATATGAAATTCCAAAAAACGCAATAGTTCACCCACCTCTAATGGTAAAATCCGAAATGCTAAATACGAAATCCGAAACAAATTTCAAAATACAAAATCCCAATGAAAAACCAGGGTTTTGAACATTTGAAAATTTTACTCCGTTAGATGCAGAATTATCCAACAATAGTAAATGTACTATTGAATGTTATCTAACGGGGTGAATTTGGAATTTGTTTCGTATTTCGTGCTTCATATTTTTTATCTCGTGCTTGTTGGGTTCTGGCTATGCCAGCTTAGGATATTAATTCTTTATGTCTTACATTAAGAATATTGCAACTCGTTCATTCTTTATTAGCGGCATAATTTTTTTTCTTCTGTGCGGCGTCTATTTCTCAATTCCGGTAATTTTAGAAAAGAAAATTCTCCCTCTTCTTTTTAACAAAGCAGGATTCGTTCAATCAACCGGTAAAATCAGAAAATTTGGCTTTACTGGTTTGGATGTAACTTCGGTTAGATTGGGTAACCCGGAAAATCCCTCCGTTTCCCTTGATTCTATCCGCGTTGATTATTCTTTAATGGGGCTGGCAAAAAGGCACATTAAAAAAATAATAATCAGCGGCGTGGAGATACGGGCGGAGTTTAAAGATGGCAAAATGGGTATTCCCGGAATAGATTTCGGCAAACTCTCCAGAAATTCCTCAAATACCGGACGGGAACAACAAAAGGTTTCCCAAAAAATTCCCATTAACATTGGAGAACTTGAAATACGGCATGCCGCAGTTCTTTTGAAATCAGGCGTTGAAGATTTTTATATCCCTTTCAGTATGCGGATATATCCCGTCTTTGAGAATAAGGAAGAACAACCTACCGGCTACGCAATACAGTACAGATTAGACCTGCAACATGCGAATATCTTCCATGGATTAAGGATAAAATCCATGATAAATGGCAGTGCAATGTATGATTTTGCCACCTCTGATTTTGCATTGCGGCTCGATCTTACCGATATGGATATGGAGTATAATGACATACAATTTCAGAATGCTTCGAAAGACGTTCCGTTAATAATAACCATCACAAGAACAAAAAATATCGTTCAAATGCATTTTAACCGGTTTCGGGTTATGTCGCTCCTCCCCTTTGAAGTATCAATGAATCCTGATAGTCACCTTTCGGTGAATATGGATGGAGACGCACTGAATGCCGAAGGGAGCGTGAAGGTGTTTTTAAAGAAAGAATTGATGAACAACGATCCCCATATTGGCCTAAAATTAGACCAGCCAGCAGAGCTGCCAATTTTTTTTAAGGGAGAAACCCAGGGAAAGCAGTGGCGTTTTTCACTAAACTCTGCTGGAACATCGCACCCTTTGACTTTTTCCCGGGGAACCGAAACAATGAGTATTTCCCCCCAAAAGCTTTCCGTACAGGGAGAAGGTCTGAATGCCAGCGGTTCTCTGCAATTTGATGCAAGCCTTACTCATGTGCAGTATCGGGGGGATAATATGCATATACTGATTCCCCTTGTCTCATTGCAGGGCAGCGGATTGCTAAACTCCACGGAGAGTCCTTTTCTCCATGCATTTGTGCAAATAACTGATGCTGAATATGCTTCTAACGATTTTCATGCAAGGAAGATACAGGCTAAGATCCCCATTCAATGGCCATTCCCAGCTTCCGAAGATAACGACAATATTGCGGAAGATACGAATGACCGCTATGTTGCCATCGATGATATAAACTATGGCGGCATAAACATTGGGTCAATTGTCGCAACGCCCTATCAAAACGGCGCAAACCTTTATTTTACAGGATTGTTTAAGGGCGTGCTGTTCCCCGGTTTTAATGTAAATTTTACGGGCATGGCGGGTCTGAATGACGAGAATATATTTATTTCCAGGGTCGATTTCAACTCTGCAGAACCGGAAAAGACACTGCAATTTGAATTATCTTCTGTTGCATCGCAATTGAGCGGGATATTTTTTAATGGCCTTGCCGACATCCGTGGTAATTGGAGCTTTGATGGAACCAGGGGAACAAGCACGGGCATGGTGTTACTTCGCAATACGAAAATAGATAGCCCTCAAAAAAAGATGGCAATAGAAGGAGTGGAACTTCAACTTGCCATGAGCGACCTGTTAAACCTCCGCAGCGATCCTGGACAAATGCTGAAATTTCAGCGTTTTACATGGGGAGATATAGAAATACATGAAGGAGTGGCGTCGTTTCAAATAGAATCCCCTTCTTCCCTTTTCCTTAAAAAAAGTAGTTTTCTCTGGTGCGGGGGAAATGTCTATACGCATGGCCTGCGCTTAAAACCAGGCAATGATGGATTCGATATTATCTGTTACTGCGACCGGCTGAGACTGGCGACTGTTTTAAAACAGTTTCACCTCGCATCCGCTGAAGGTGAAGGCTCTGTAAATGGTCGTTTGCCCATCAGTTATAAAAACGGAAAGATAAAAATCACCGATGGTTTCCTTTATTCCACGCCCGGGGAGGGCGGCATTATTCGTTTTAACACAGAAACGCTTATCCCTGGCGCTGCGGGCATACAAAAGGGCATACAAACGGACGTTGCAATGGAAGCCCTTAAGGATTTCCACTATGATTGGGCAAAACTTTCGTTATTGAGCAAGGGAGAAAACCTCCACGTTTATTTACAGATGGAGGGAGCGCCTGTTAATTTACTGCCGTTTGCCTACACAAAAAAATCAGGGCTGGTGAAAGCAAAAGGAGAACCAAAGGCTCGCTTCCAGAAAATACTTTTTAATTTTAACTTTACATTACCCATTGATGAATTATTACACTATAGCGCAGGCTTGGGGGAATTATTACAATATCAGTAACATACAAAGATTTAGTAACACTTTAGTTTTTTGAAAAACGTAAGAGCGAGAGACGAAGCATGAGAGACGAGAGACGAGAGACGAAGGATGTTCGCAGTCTGTCGTCCATCATCCGTCGTCCTTACATCGTGCAGAAAACAGCGCTATTACGCTAATATTGGAATTTTTCGAAAAACTAAAGTGTTACGGAATATTGGGTTTTTTGTAATTAGAATTTGTTTAGTATTTCGAATTTAGTTGCGCCCAAATGCTGCGCTAAGATAATTATTGTGATAGGGTATTCTTGCTTTTATTCAAAGGCATCCATAAGGAATTAATGTTAAGGGGGAGGATTGATGAAACAAAATAGTGTCATTTTATGCATAGTTTTTTTTCTCGTTTTGCATGGTTGTAAAACGGAACATAAGGTAGAACTTGAAGTCAAACCAATGCAAATCACCATTGATGTGAATATTCGAATAGATAGGGAGCTGGATAATTTTTTTGGTAACCTTGATGAAGCCGCAAAAACACTAGGCGGGGAAGTCGGTGATTCTAAAGCAGTGGAGACGCCAAACCCTGGCCAGTAGTTTTCTATTGATTAAGAGATTTTTGTCATAAGGAGAAAAATAAATGAAGTCAAATTTTTTTGCAATATTTTTACTTATTTTATTGAGTGGAATTTGTTCTGCCACTACAGCAATCTTTGCCGATGATATACAGACAATAAAGGTGCAGATGGAAAAACGCCTTCCTCTCATAGTAGAGTTAAAATCGAAGGGAATTATTGGTGAAAACAACACAGGATATTTACAGTATGTGGCGACGAACCGTGAAAACGAAGAGGTTGTTAATGCGGAAAATGAGGACAGAAAAAAGGTGTATGCTATTATAGCAAAAAAGGAAGGCGCAAGCATCGGGCAGGTAGGCAGTCGCAGGGCATTGCAGATTGCAAAAAAAGCGCTAAAGGGCGACTGGCTACAGGACCAAAACGGAAAATGGTATCAAAAGTAGCACATGTAAGCATACTCTGCCAGGGTTGATGCGCGGGCAGAATGCTTCATTTATTTTTGTTGTGCGAAGTCTGTTTAGCACAACTCTGTTAATCGTGTCTTTCGCCATGATGGGTTTGTTTGATGATTAAACGGCAATATTATGAGGTGCAAAATATGTCTTTTAAAGCAATTATTTTTGATCTGGACGGCACACTGATAGACTCTCTGGAAGATTTATGCAATGCCGCGAACCGTGTATTAAAGAAAAATAATTTTCCAACGCACGAAATGGAAGAGTATCGGTATTTTGTTGGGGAGGGAGTTGTTGCGCTTATCACACGCGCATTGCCGGACGAAATAAAAAATGAGGACATAATAAACTCTTGCGTAGGGGAATTTCGTGAAGAATATCGGAAAAGCTGGAATATAAAAACAAAACCATACGAAGGGATTGCCGAGATGCTGGACTTGATCACATTGCGCGGCTTAAAAATGGCGGTCCTGTCAAATAAGCCCGATTACTTTACAAAAAAATGCGTAGCAGCATTTTTGCCAAACTGGAAATTTGACCGGATAATAGGCCAGCGCGATGATGTTCCTAAAAAACCCGATCCTGCAGGCGCAAAAGAAATTGCAGAATACCTGGCCGTTTCTCCATCGGAAATTATTTATGTTGGCGATACGCCCATTGATATGGAAACGGCCATTGCTGCAGGTATGCTTCCAGTAGGTGTTCTGTGGGGGTTCCGTCCTGAAGACGAACTTAAAAGGAGTGGTGCGCGTAGAGTAATTCAGAAACCAGAGGAAATTATTGAAGTTATCGACCATTAAAAATGCTTGTTCCCAAGTAGCGGCAAGGCATGCCTTGCCGCTACTTGGGAATGAGGGCAAAAGTGTAGGGGGGCACGTTGCAACGTGCCTCTATACTACTTCAACTATTCACCATGCTGAAGCATGTGGTTAACGCATGGACGGATTTTTCAAAACTCAAGTGTGTCTTCGTAAATATTAATTTCAATATCACGCTTAATAAAGTAATCCCTGTGAATTACCGCGTTAGTAATCGCTTCTTTAACGGCTCGTTCAGGAATACGATATTTGTTAATAAACCCTGATGATGGGATAGTTATACCGGCTTGCAAAAGCGTTAAAACATATTCCTGCGCTTCCTCCGTTAATGGGTGCATTCCCGGTTCTTTGTAACTATCTGCACAATGTAACACAAGCATCCTGCTTGTGATATTTAATACACAAGCTGCCAGCCTATACGTCCCGGCACGCAGGCAGGCGACTCGCCCAGACCGGGACGGTCTGGCTACCTTTGGAAACGTATGCAGACAGGGAACGTAGAGACACGCCATGGCGTGTCTCTACTGATTACTAAAATTTAATATACAATCCAGGTATCAATAGATGGGTGGCACAGGCATCTTGCCTGTGCGGAATACAGGCAGGATGCCTGTACCACCCTTGCAATAATTTTATTATTCATCTTCCGATGCGGGAAAAAATAGAATGATTTATATGAAATATTTGCCTTACATCCTGAACTGTGGAACACGATGCTATGTTAGGTTGGATATTAATCCAAAACTAATGAATAATGAAATGGCAAAAATAAGAATTTCTGTGCCGTCATTAGAAGGCTTAAATTTTGCTGACTTTGGTTGTTTCAATGTTTTTGTTCCTACAAAAGAGGAACAAAAAGTCATAGTAGATTTTCTTGAAAGAAAGATATCAGAAATCGATGGTCTAATTCAAAAAATCGAATCCGCAATCGCGAAACTTCGCGAATACCGTTCATCGCTTATCACAGCGGCGGTGACCGGGAAAATAGATGTAAGGGGGGCAGTAAAATGTTAACTGATAATAAATCATATAACGTTTATTGCGACGAAAGCTGTCATCTGGAGAATGACCACGAAAAGGTTATGACTCTTGGGGCAATTTGGTGTCCTGCTGAAGTGAAAAAGGATATGTTTTCTCGTATTCGGGGGATAAAAGAGAAGCACGGGTTACCCAAAGATTTTGAAATAAAATGGACAAAAGTTTCACCTGCAAAGGTTGAATTTTACAAAGAAATGCTGAATTTCTTTTTTAACGAGCCACATTTGCATTTTCGGGCGGTTGTAATTAAGGATAAGGACAAGCTTGATCATTCTAAATTTAGAAATCAGGATCATGACGTCTGGTACTATAAGATGTTTTTCTGTCTTTTGAATGTTATTTTCGAACCACATTCCCGTTACAGAATATATTTGGATAAAAAAGATACCCGAAGCGGCGAAAAAATAAAGAAATTACATGATGTACTGTGCAATAGTAAGTATGATTTTTCAAAAGAGATTATCGAAAATGTGCAGTCCGTTCATTCCCATGAAATTGAGTTGTTGCAATTAGCAGATCTTTTAATCGGAGCTGTTGGGTACGCTAATCGGGCATTAAAAACAAGCCGGGCTAAATTGGAGTTGGTTTCTTTAATTCGTGATCGTTCCGGTTATAGCTTGTCTTCGACGACTCTTTTAAAAGAGGAAAAAGTGAATCTGTTTTTCTGGCGTCCAAAGGAAGGTGATGAGAATGCCGAATGGTTTTAATTGGTTGCCGGAATTAGTGCTTTTTGAAAGCTACAATAGTTGGGATGCATATTTAGAGGTTCTTTATAACTTTTATAAGGCTGATTTTATAGACACTAAGCCAAAATACAAAAATAAGGATGTTGGTGTTAAAAGGTTACCGATGCACCATGGCAAGGAATCGAATTTTTGGCATTTGATTCAGGAGGCGTATCAAACCAAAAAGGAAGATGACCGTATTCCCGATTTGAGAAGATGTGAAAGAATTCGGTGGCCAAGGCCTGTTATTGAAAATGGAGAAAAATCAGTCATATTGCTCTGGGAAAACACAAGACATTCTAACTCAGGGGTAGAAACGAATATTTGCATGTGGCTGAAAGAAAAGGAATATTTGGTTGTTTTGCGAAAGCGAAAGGAATATTTTTTACTGTGGACCGCTTATCCAGTGACAAAAGAACATACGAAAAGGAAATTGCAGAAGGAATACGAGGCGTATAAAAAAACTGGGGACGCCATTTCTGACGACCCCGTTACTGCTTCTACGCATGGTAGATGAGCTAGTCAAAGTATGCCTTACTCTATTGACGAAGTCAATGATTATTTTTTGGCATATTTTGCCCTGTAGCCCTTGATTTTCAAGGGATGAATTCTCAAAACGGGCTGTAGTGCCGACCTTTCGAGATGACCCCTTGTATTTGCTGGTTTGGCGGCTTATTTGCCCCTCGAATTGCGAAGGTAATGTTAGCTGCCTTGTTTGCTGCGAAGGCAATGGCGCCAATTATTGCGAGAGAAATAGCCGCTGTCGTTGAAAAGGAATTTGGAGCTGCTTTTATCAGGAAGATGCGGGTATTTATCAGAAAGCCTGAATTGAGCGTGGTAAAAGACGCATTGCTCGCCAATAAAACCTCCGAAATTCATGCCATGCACGATCCTACAGAATGAGGTTTGCCCGCAGGAATAAATGGATATTGCCACCGTTTCCTGTTCGGGAGCGTTTGTTTACGGAGAAGCTATACCCTGTTATAAGGAAACAAAGTTCATCTGCATAATGTTTACTGTTCATTTACTTGGCCTTATCGCTTCCGGAGTGTTGTTGATAGCGTTGTCACCCCCCGGAGATACAAAAGAAGTTGTTGATAACATGGGGGAAAGTGGATAGTATGTACTGTGATTGGAAAAATTTACCCAAAAAGCGGGTGATTAAAGCTGCTGAGAAGGGGAAGGGTTACAAAATGCCTGTTTTTAAGAAAGATGAGATTATAAAGATTTTGTAAAAATAATCAATGTCAACAACACAACGTATTGATACGGCAATGCACAACACCGTGCTGCCAATTGAGTGATTAGAGAAAAGGAGGTCATACATGCCTGATTATGGACCGCGCAGAAAACAGCCGGATATAAACTTCGAACAAATATCCTTGCAGCCATTAAAAAAGTTTCTCCCACCCATCATTATGCTGCTCTTCATTATCATTAGCGGGTATTCGGCATTTTACACGGTAAAGGCGAATGAAGAAGCGGTAATTTTACGGTTCGGAAAATATAAAGAAACGGTTGGACCAGGATTGCATACCAAAATTCCTTACGGCATTGATAAAATACTAAAAGGAGAGGTGAAAACAATCTATAACGAGGAATTTGGCTTCAGAACAAGACAACGCGGCAATACGAGTATTATTGACTATGAGTTCCCTGAGGCGCAAGAGGAAAAACTTATGCTTACCGCAGATCTTAACTGTGCGGAAGTGAATTGGGTTATTCGTTACAAAATTAAAGCCTTAGAAGAGTATTTTTTCAATGTAAGGGATGTTCGTGAAACAATCCGTGGTATTTCGCAATCGGTAATGAGAACCCTGGTGGGAGACCTTTCCATCGATGAGGTTTTAACCATTGGCAGGATTGAAATAGAGCAAATGGCCAAAGAAAATATACAAAATGGCCTGGATGAGTATAAATGCGGCATCAGTATTCAATCGGTTTTGCTCAAAGGAGTTGATCCTCCTATTGCCGTCAAGGACGCCTTTAATGCGGTAAACCAGGCAATACAAAACAAAGATAAAATCATCAATGAGGCGGAAGGGCAAAAAAATAAACTACTGCCCGCGGCTGAAGGGAAAAAAGAGCAGGCAATCAGGGAGGCTGAAGGATATTATGTAAGAAGGATAAACAGAGCAACAGGGGACGTAAAGGCATTTCTTGCGGTATATGAAGAATACAAAAAGGCGGAAGATGTAACAAGGCGGAGGCTCTTCCTTGAGACGATGGCGGATGTGCTGCCAAAATGCGAAAAATTGTATATTATCGATAAAGATTTAAAAGGATTATTACCTATCCTTGGCCTCAATGAGGAGGGAATTAAGAAATGAAAAGGAACGTTATCATCATATTAATCGCAATAGGCATCATTGCAATATTCCTGAAAAGTTCCATGTATGTTGTTGATGAACGATTGCAGGCAGTAATCACTCAGTTTGGAAAACCCGTGCGAACGGTAAAGGAGCACGGACTTCATGTAAAAACCCCATTTATTCAGGACGTCAGATATTTTAATAAACGCATACTGAACTGGACGGGTGAAATTAGTGATATTCTCACAAGGGATAAGGAAAATATAGGCGTAGCTTCCTGGGCGCGATGGAAAATTGTAGACCCTCTCAGTTTTTATACCTCACTGGGCATAGAAGCTCGTGGACAGGGATTGCTTGATGAGGTTATCGAGTCGGCGGTAAAAAACGTTGTGAGCGCCTATCCGTTAAAAGAGGTTCTCAGAAACTCCAATCGTAAACTGGAATATACTACAAAGGAGCTTGAAGTAGCGGAAGAGACAAAAAAAGTAATTATTAAAAAAGGCCGCGATGAAATTACAGCAGAAATCCTTGCCATGGCACGACGCTCGCTCGAAGACCGGTATGGGATTGAATTGGTGGATGTGCGAATAAAATACATTAATTACGTGGCGGCAGTAATCCCAAAGATTTATGACCGTATGCGCTCGGAACGTATCCGCATCGCAAATAAATATGAATCAGAAGGGAGAAGGGAAGAGGCTGAAATTTTAGGCACGATGAGGAAGGAACTGGAAAGAATCGAATCGGAAGGATATCGTACGGCAGAGGAAACCAGGGGACAAGCTGATGCAGAGGCCATTAAGATTTACGCGGAAGCATATACAAAAGCCCCGGAATTGTATTCCTTTCTCAAAACACTGGAAACATATAAAACCACAATAAGCGCACAGACACGGCTTATTCTCAATACGGACGGAGAATATTTCAGGTATCTCAAGGGCTTTGAAAAAGATGGTGGAGCCGTTGAAGCGTGGTCTTTAGAGTAAAAAAACGGGAAGGGTTTCGCTTGTAGATCAGGAAACCCTTTTTTTAAGAACTGGCCTGAAAATTCAGAGAAAGGCTGCGGGTTGCATTTATATCTGCCCCGCAGCAAAGTCCAAAGTATCCCAAGGTACTCGTAAAATACTTGTTCTGCCTTATCAAAACCATGTGAACTGGGGAAAAAATCACCGGGCGCGGTTGTTTGTGATTTCAAAATAGTGCGTGTCCCGCAGGAGCAGGTATAGGACTCCTCCCTGATTTTTTTAACATTCCCATTGCGCGCGCCATGTGATTTGCCGATGTAACTAAAATAAAATGGTCATTCTCCACAATGGGTTTTACAAATTTTGCCTCATCATGCGTATCTTTTGATTCGGATTGCAAAATCAGCGATTCATCTTCGACTCCAAGCTCCATTGCCAATTCTGCCATTGCTTCCGCTCCTGAAACGAGATCAAAAACCCTTTCCCCAGATAAAACAATCCTGCTTTCAGGCGCCAACCTGTGTAGTCTAATATCGATTTGTTCGAGAAACTCGTAACACTTTAGTTATTTGAAAAATTCCAATAATCTCGACGTTCGCCCCTACTTTTTCAAATAACTAAAGTGTTACATAAACCTTGGTTTCTCAAAATAAAATCAGTATGTCTTGTTTCTTATCCTCGCCGGAAACAGAGTTTCCCGCGTAATTGCCTGTCTGCCGACAGGCCGGCGTTCCCAAACTGATACTTCACTATGTTCAGCACAAGGTTTGGGAACGAGTCGTGTTTTGGTCGTTTAATATATTACGATTAATGGTTACAAAATCAATTAGATAATAAGCAACAGCAGTTACGCATATAGTCCTAAAGAATGATGGGAGATGGGATATGAGTATTTTTATGACGCATATAACAAGTTGTGCTTCATTTCAAAACGATCGTGCTTAGTGGACACTGACGAGTAAAAAATGGGACTGCCTTGAAATGACACTTACGACAGAAAACCTACTTTTAATTGGTTCAATATTATTATTGTTAAGTATTCTTGCCAGCAAGACAACAGGAAAACTTGGCGTTCCTGCGCTTATTATTTTTCTTGCAGTGGGTATGCTTGCAGGTTCGGACGGAATTGGCGGTATCCACTTTGACAACCCCAATCTTGCACAATCACTGGGTGCTATTGCCCTGACTTTTATTTTGTTTTCGGGCGGACTTGAAACAAAATGGGAAAGTGTAAAACCTGTTTTGTGGCAGGGTGTTACTCTATCAACTTTGGGAGTATTGCTCACAGCAGTTTCTTTAGGATTTTTCATTTCCTATATTTCTGGCTTTACACTTACAGAAGGACTTTTAATCGGTGCAATTGTATCGTCAACTGATGCTGCTGCGGTATTCTCTATTCTTCGTTCAAAAAGCATAGGGCTAAAAGGAAATTTAAGACCATTGCTGGAATTGGAATCGGGTAGCAACGATCCGATGGCATATTTCCTGACTATTGGTATTACATCTTTGCTCGTGCATAAAGGCACCTCTTTTGTGTTATTAATTCCAATGTTCTTTCAGCAAATGATTATTGGCGCAATTGCGGGTTACTTATTGGGTAAGGCAATGATATGGATGCTTAATAAGATAAATCTTGACCATGACGGGCTTTATCCCGTCCTGACGCTTGCTCTCATATTTTTTACTTATGGCATTACTACTTTTTTCAATGGCAATGGTTTTCTTGCCGTTTACCTCTCAGCAATTATTCTTGGCAATGAAAATTTTATTCACAAAAAAAGCATTATACGGTTTTATGACGGGCAGGCATGGATGATGCAAATTGTGATGTTCCTTGCTCTTGGTTTGCTTGTGTTTCCAAAACAAATGTTGCCTTTCATTGGAACAGGAAGTGTCATTGCTCTTTTTCTGATGTTTGTAGCAAGACCACTTGCAGTATTTCTTTGCCTTTTATTTTTTAAAATGAGAAACAGGGAACGCCTGCTTATCTCGTGGGTTGGGTTAAGAGGTGCAGTTCCTATTGTATTTGCCACTTATCCACTCATTCAAGGTGTTGAAAAATCAGAAATGATATTCAATATTGTTTTTTTTATCGTGCTGTCCTCTGTAATGCTACAAGGAACAACCATTCCGATTGTTGCAAAGTGGCTTTATTTATTTAAACCTGTAAAATTCAAAACCCGTTATCCGCTGGAACTGGAACTATCGGACAATTTTAAAAATGAACTTTTTGAAGTAGAAATAAAAGAGAATTCAAACGCAATCGGCAGACAAATTTTTCAACTCAAATTTCCGAAAACATCACTTATTGTATTGATTAACCGTAGTGACAAATATATTACACCAAGCGGGACAACTACCATAGTACAGGGCGACAAATTATTGATTATGTCGGACAATAAAAAAGACAAGGATGAAATTGAACAAGTAATTCTTAACTACACAGAAACACCATCAAACTAATACTATGGACACAGAAGACAAAAAAGAACGAACGCGAACCGTCAGACAGGACAAGGGAGGAGGCTGTCCTTGAAAATAAATATAAAATCTGTTGCGCCGCTTGTTTAAACCTTCTTTGTTTCTGAAAAGTATGAATACATGGCAGGAACAATATAGAGTGTTAAAATTGTGGAAAAGGAAAGTCCGCCGATTACAGCAATTCCCATTGAAGTACGGCTTTCCGACCCTGCGCCAAACGCCAGCGCAATAGGCAGCGCCCCTAAAATAGTGGATAAACTTGTCATTAAAACAGGCCTGAATCTCAATACTGCTGCCTCCTGAACTGCCTGAATACGGTTTAATCCCATGGATTTCTTCTGGTTGGCAAATTCTACAATAAGGATACCGTTTTTTGCTACAAGTCCAACAAGCATAATGATACCAATCTGGCTGAAGATGTTCAGTGTTTCTTTGAAATACCAGAGGCTGACTACCGCCCCTGCCACTGCCAGCGGAACGGTAAACATAATAATAAGAGGGTCCCTGAAACTCTCAAATTGGGCAGCCAGAACAAGATAAACCAGCACCAGGGCAAGAAAAAATGCAAAGGACATACTTGAAGAGCTTTCAACATAATCCTTTGAAGGGCCTGAGAGCGAGGTACTGAAGGTTTCATCAAGTACATTATCCGAAATAGCATCCATTTCAGCAATGCCGTCTCTGATTGTTTTCCCTTTTGTCAAACTGGCAGAAATGGTTGCAGAAAGATAACGATTATAACGATAAAGTTGCGGCGGGGTACTCTCCTCATATAAAGAAATCAAATTGTCAAGTTGTACCATATCACCCTTTTGATTTCTTACAAAGAGGGATTTTAAGTCCAAAGGTTCGCTTCTATCTTCTCTTTTTAACTGACCAATTACCTGATATTGTTTGCCGTTCATAAGAAAATATCCGAATCTGTTTCCGCTTAGTGCAAGCTGCAGTGTTTGAACAACGTCCATTGCCGATACCTGCAGATTTCTTGCTTTCTCGCGGTTGATGTGTACATTTAGTTCCGGTTTGTTGAATTTCAGGTTTACATCTACGAATTGAAAGACGGGGCTTTTATATGCATGTGCAAGAAAATTGGGAAGAACATCCTTTAGTCTTTCTATGTTTGCCGCCTGGATAATATACTCAACCGGTAAACGGCTTCTGCGGTCGCCAATAGTCTGCTCCTGGGAAATATATGTCCTTGCTGATGGTAAATGTTTAAGCTTCCTTCCAAGGTGTTCGGCAATTTCCTGCTGCGTCCTTTTCCTTTCACCAGGATTTTTCAATCTCAGGCGTACGGAACCTGAATTAACGGAACTCGATGCACCGAAGTCCGGAGAAGTAACGGTAATTATTCCTTCTGCCTCGGGAATTTCTTTTTGGATTAATCCAATAAGCTCATCCATGTATGCGTCCATATACTCATAGGAAGCCCCTTCCGAAGCTGTTGACTGTAGTCTTAAGCCACTTCTGTCTTCCAGTGGAGCCAGCTCCGAAGGAATCCTCACCCCAATTCCAAAAATTAATCCTATAGACAGTATCATTACTGCAAAAGCAAGCGAACGTTTTTTCATAAATGCTTCTAATGAATTACGATAAGCATTCGTCAAACCAATAAAAAAGGGTTCCGTCTGCTGGTAGAACCAGTTATGGGATTTACGTCTCTTGAGGATTTTTGTGGAAAGCATCGGGGTAAGGGTTAATGCGACAAAAGAAGATATAATTACTGCCCCTGTGATTACAACGCCAAACTCACGAAATAGCCTTCCGGTAATACCCTTGAGAAAGATAACAGGGAGAAAAACCGCCGCAAGGGTGATTGTGGTCACAATAACAGCAAAAAATATTTCCGATGAACCTTTGATTCCCGCCTCTGCCGGAGCCATTCCCTTCTCAATTTTGGTGTAAATATTTTCCAGCACGACAATTGCATCATCCACAACAAGACCGATAGCCAGTACGATACCCAGAAGACTCAACACATTTATAGAAAAGCCGGCAAGGTACATAATAAAAAAGGAACCGATTAATGAAATAGGGATGACAAGTACCGGAATAATTGTGGTACGCCAATCCCTCAGGAAAAAAAAGATAATGCATATGACAAGACAAAAGGCAATGAAAATGGTTTGTTGTACTTCGGTGATGGATTCCCGGACGTATTTCGTAGTATCAAAACCAATACCCAGTGTAATATCATCCGGCAAGTCTTTCTTTATTTGTTTTATCCGCCTGTAAAACTCATCGGCAATTTCAATGTGATTGGAGCCTGGCTGGGGAACGATAGCGTTCCCCACCATTGGGATGCCGTCCCTTTTTAAAACGGTACGCAGATTTTCAGGGCCAAGCTCAGCATGCCCGACATCACGGAATCTCACGACTCTGCCCCTCTCTTCCCTGATAATAAGGTTATTAAATTCCTGAGGTGTTTTCAGCCGTCCGAGGGCCCTTACCGTTAATTCTGTGGCGCTCCCTTCAATACTGCCGGAAGGCAATTCGATATTTTCCCGCAGAAATGCGTCTCTTATATCAAGGGGAGTTAACTGATACGCAGCTAACCGCGCAGCGTCCAGCCATAAACGCATAGCGTATTTTTTTTCTCCCCAAATTCTTATTTCGCTTACACCGGATATAGTTTGCAGACGCTCTTTAAAGGTTTTTTCCGCAATTTCCGTGAGTTCGGGAAGAGAACGCTTGTCGCTTGTAATGTTGAGAAAAATAATGGGATCTGAATCTGCATCTGCTTTGGAAACTACAGGTGGGTCTGCATCCGGTGGCAGTTTGCCGATTGCCCTGGATACCCGGTCTCTTACATCGTTTGTAGCGGCTTCAAGGTCGGTATCCAGGCCAAATTCTACGATAATAGTACTTCGCCCATCACGGCTGACGGAAGTGAGTGATTGAATTCCCGCAATTCCGTTAATTGATTCCTCTAGCGGGTCGCTAATCTGCGATTCTATGACATTCGAATTAGCTCCGACATACGTAGTGCTTACGGTAATTACCGGTTTATCAACATTTGGATATTCACGGATTCCAAGGTAATGATATCCGATAATCCCAAATAAAACGACAACGATGGACATGACAATGGTAAGTACCGGACGTTTTATACTGACAGATGAAAGACTCACAGGGGAAATCCTTTAATTTATCTCTTGTAATTCCACGGAAACACCGTGTCCGATTTTCAGGATTCCTGAGGTAATCAGTATGTCACCCGGTTGGAGGCCTTGGAGTACCTGTATCTTACCTTCCGTCCTGAGGCCTGTTTTAACATAAGCGGATTCGGCCTTGCCATTTTTATAAATATAAACCTTCTGCTTTCCGATTTCCGGGATAAGCGCCTCCGTAGGGATTTGAATGGCGTTCTTAAACTCTCTGAGCGTTAATTCGATGTGGGCAAATGCCCCCGGTAAGATTTCGCCTTTAGAATTGGGATATATTGCCCGTAAGCGGAGTGTGCGTGTCTGCGGGTCAATCTTTGATTCCACTGCATAGACTTCTGCATTGTACCTGTGATCATTTCCTTCTGCCGTGAAGGTTATGGTAGCGCCGTTTTTTATCATGTTTCCGTACTTTCCCGGAACGGCAAAGTCGATCTTAACCGGCGTAATACTGATCAATTCAGCAATCCTGGCGCCGGTAGAGAGATATGCCCCTTCGCTTACATAGCGTAAACCAACTATGCCATCAAATGGCGCCTTTATTTCGGTTTTATTGATATGGGCTTTAATAAGGTCTACTTCTGCTTTTAATGAATTTGCTTCAGTTAATGTGCTGTCGTACTCTTCCTGACTGATAATTCCGGTTTTTAAGAGTTCACGTTTACGCTGTTCTGTTTGTACGGCAAGTTTTTTCTGATGGATTGTTTTTCTGAGTTGTGCCTGCATGTCCTCATTGTTAATCTTTACCAGCAAATCGCCTTTTCTAACGGCACCACCTTCTTTAAAATAAATACCGGTAATTTTCCCGGCTATTTCGCTTGTTAACAACACTTCCTCATTCGGGATAACAGTACCTGAGACCTTTATTTTATCAGCCAAATATGAAGGCTCTATGCGTTGTGCCCTAACTGTTATTTTAACAGGCTCTGTAGATTCGTTGATATCCGGTTTCCTTAATTTCAAAAGATCCAACCTTATCGCGGTCAATATCCCAATTATGGTAAGGATTAATATTAGAGTGACTATTCTTATAGATCTTTTCTTCATTTTATGCGCAGGTCGATAAATAAAGGAAAAGGAATACAAATTTCTACCGCTTGATTGTTTTTAATTGTGCAGAGACGGGGAAGTAAATACAAATCAGAGGGTAGGTGAACTATTACCAAAAAAAGCCATTAAAAACAAATTAATGGCTTTCCATGGACACATTGGGGGTGTTATTTTTGACAGGTTAAAATCATTAAGTATTTAATTACAATAGCTTAATTGGTGGAGGCGGCGGGAATTGAACCCGCGTCCCTAGATGTTTCAATATAGGCTTCTACGTATATAGTCTGTTTTTTAATTTCGCCGTTAAAACCCTAACAGACAAGGTTTTTAAAAGCTAGCACAACTACTAGTTCATTTAAGACCCCGCGGTGCAAAAGGTCTAAACTAACCTGCTATTCTTCGTTTCATCAATTTCGCAGGTAAAACGGATGAAACGTGGCTGTCAATTAAGCAGCCATTGCCATTGGTTCTTCGGCATTTAATTGTTTTGCCAGGTTTTTAATGAGGCCGCCTGACAACCTCAATACGCAACCTATATATCGTACAATCCGGTCGAATCCTTTCGCCCCCTTATTTTCTCTTTATTAAAAATTAATATGTAATACTTTATAAAATAATTATAGCATAAATGATGGGAAATGCAATTCTCCAAATGTATGTTTCCCAAATTATTCTTTGGTTTTTGTGACCAATTTCACAACGGCATCACCAATAATCGTTTTTTTTTAAACGGTGAATAAATCCTGTGCTTTAGAAAAGCCACATACAAAAAATTTTATTAACAGCGTATCCACATTAAAATAATCCGCATTCTTTTCAAAGAAACATACTTTCCCGAAGACAATCGCTAATTATAACTATTTAAATCACATAGAAATACATCATCTATTCGGAGAAAGATGTCGGGTAAAAAAACAATAGCGTTTTCCTCTTTCTTTTGTTTCTTTCATGACGAAAATATATAACTATCGTCTTTAGGCATGAAAATAGCTCGTATGCTATGCAACTTTAGAAATTGTATATGGGATTAGGTGGTTTTTGGGAAAGTAAAAATATGATAAATAATGTGAACTCATCGACGTCAGAACTGCTAAAACAAATACAAAGATTGTCTTCTCAAACAAAAACAAAACCAACGCCAAAACCAGAAACGCAGGCACCTTACAAAGGCAATGAAGTAAATACCCGCGCAGAAAACATAAAAAAAATACTTAATAATATAAAAACAAACAACTTAGAGAAAACACAAAAGGGAAATACGGTGGCGGCGCAAAAAATTGATGGAATGAAAAAGGTGAACAATGACGGTAAAAACCTTCAGATAGCAGAGAATTACAAACCCATTCCCTTAGAAAAGATATCCTTTAGCAGGCAAGTTGGTTCGTTTCTTGATACATATGTTTAAACTGTTTCGTCAATGAAAACAGACTGCCGTTTCGTGTAACAATCCACTATTACTCAATACCCCCATAGCAACAAATACTTCCCTTGATTTCCAGCTTGTATTCCTTCTGCGTTTCTGTGTGCTTATCGTTGCAACATAAAATTCCCCCAAAAAATCAGCAAGCTGGTTTTTGTAGAAAAGGAGGAAAACAAAAACCAGCTTGCCCTTGAGAAAAGGAGAGTAATGTTGCTTTATAAAACAACTATATTTCATAAAAAGTTCCAATGTAACTAATGTAAAATTTGTTTTTATGTTTCTTTAAATTTAAGTATAATTATTGACAATACATTGTAGTGTTCCCGCATAGTTGTGTTTCTGTTTAGTTGTAAGGGAATGTTTCTTTTGCAACTCCTTAGCGATTGTATATGACAACAATTTCAAAACATGCCCATTTAATAAAAAAAGTCCTATTTATAACCGGGATATGCATTTCTTATAGTAGTATCATCTTCCTTACGTATTGCGCCATTATTAAAGTACATAATATTAACGACCCTGAACATGCAAAAAAGATTGTTATTAGTACTTTTTTTGCCAATATAATTCTTTTTGGGGGGAGTATTTATTTGATTTTAAAGCTGAAAGGTCTATCAAAATAAAAATGAAAATTACCAAAAAACTCTTTCTTGTTTTGCCGCTAACACTCTTCCTTTTCTCAAGCAATAGGTTTGTCTTCTCAAATCAGGATATTAATGCAGAGACGTTGAGGCAGGAACTTGTCGAACTCGAAAAACACGCAAAACCAATCATAGAAATATTTCGAAAGGTTCCTGCGCTGGTGAATCCTTCTGTTGTAAGCCTTATTACGGAAAAAAAGGCATATGGGGGGGATAATCATCCCGCCCAACCGGCAAATCCTGACCAAGGCCCGCATGCCGGTGCAATTCCCAAAAAAGGACTTGGTTCCGGCATAATAGTGGATGAACGCGGTTACATTTTGACTAACAATCACGTTATAAGCGATTATTCGCCGGAAGAAATCACGGTGGTCACGTATAACGACGAGCAATATCATAATATTACCATCATAGGCATCGATCCAAATACCGATCTGGCGGTCATAAAAATCGATGGTGAAGGATTTATGCCGGCAAGGTTTGGCGACCCTGAAGAGGTACAGGTAGGCGATTGGGTTATTGCTATTGGCAATCCTTTCGGATTTCAGCAAACAGTTTCCATGGGTATTATCAGCGCCAAAGGAAGAACACATGTAATACCGCTAGCGCTTCCCTTTCTCTATGAAGATTTTTTCCAGACAGATGCGGCCATTAACCCTGGTAACAGTGGAGGACCATTGGTTAATCTAAGAGGGGAAGTTATTGGTGTGAATACCGCAATTGCCACCCGTTCAGGCGGATTTCAAGGCGTGGGTTTTGCGCTGTCTGCAAGCATCGCGCAAGAGACAGTCGAAACCATAATAAATACCGGTACAATCGTGAGGGGTTACCTGGGTATTGGAACACAGGATATTACCGATGAATTTGCGTTGAAGCTTGGTTTTGAAAATAAGTATGATATGGTAAAACACTTTGGCTTAGTCAATGACAAGGGTGTATTTGTCATGGAAGTATGGAGCGAAACCCCTGCATTTAAGGCGGGAATCCTTCCCGGAGACGTTATATGTGAAATGAATGATGATGTTATAAAAAATTCACTGGATTTGCAACGCGTTATAAGACATGCGAAGATAGATGCCCGTATCATAATTAAAGTTATAAGAAATGGTAAGGAAAACATCCTTACGGCCATAGTTGAACAGCAACCCGAAGACCTTTCCGGAAGAACATATGCCGCTTTTAGAAAACAAGATGAACCCTCGAAGTTTTCAATAGGGCTGATTGTCAATGATGTAACGTATGAAATCGCGAGATCGCTTGGGCTGGAAAAAGAAGAAGGTGTGTTGGTGCTTGAAGTGGACGATAATAGCCCTGCCGGTCATGCAGGCATAGAACCAGGCGATTTGATTACCAAAGTTGGAACAAAAAATGTCAATTCCGTCATTGAATTCATGGGAATTATTGAAGAGTACCTAAGCTCTAACGAAACAATCACGGTGTATATTAAAAACAAAGGATTTATTACCCTGAAGTAGCTATTTTATTTTGTCACACCAAGGCTTGTATCCGTAGCTTTTATTATATAATCCTCCATAAGAATACACCTGAACCTTTTCGCAGACAGTGCTGCAAAAAGGAAATCCGAAACAGGCAGGTTTTGCGGTCACAGCAAACGGACAGTCTCATGGTCTTGGTTTTGAACATTTGAATTTTGAGTTTTGGTATTGTTTCGAATTTCGTATGTAGACGCTTTGACATATCGGCAAAAAATTGTCGATGTTTAGGCGCTAAATGCCTAAAATGCCCTGTGATACTGCAATCATCTTAAGGAAATCAAATGCAAACCCAAATGTATAAACTCTATCAGATATTTTTCACACTGTTTTCATGGCTAACATTTGTTTTTGCCTGGATGCTTGCCACATTTCTATCAATACTTCTCAGTATGGACACAAAGAATAAAGAAAAGGTATTTAACACGATGGAAAGGGTTTTCAGCCGTATTTCTTTTAAGATCATTGGTATGAAGGTTGCCTTGGAAGGATTGGAAAATATTCCCAAAAACGAACCTGTCATCTTTATTGCAAACCATCAAAGCATGATGGATATTAAACTTTCTCTTGCGTACATTCCGGTAAATTTTAGTTTTATCTCGAAAGAGGCTATATTTCACGTGCCGGTATTGGGCGCATATATGACCGTTTCAGGACATATACCTATTAAAAGGGAAGAGGACAGAAAGGCATACACTAGTCTCATAAAAGCAATTAATGAGTTAACCGCAAAACAAAAATCACTGGTGATATTCCCGGAAGGCACAAGAAGCGAAGATGGCACACTGGGGACATTCAAAAGAGGGATATCGCTTATTGTCTTAAAATCAAAAAGAAGGGTCGTCCCTATGGCAATAAGTGGAAGCAACCGATTTATGCCAAAGCGTGGATTCTTATCGTATCCTGAAAACAGGAACGTGAAAATATCATTTGGTAAACCGCTCTCCTTTGATAATTCAAGGACTGATCGGGAATATACCATTTATGTTACCAATACACTGAGAAATGCAGTGATGGAACTTTTGTGAAATACTCAGCAGCGAAGAGACACTGAGAGGTGTAAATGCCATTAAAAAGATTCCGCTTTCCTACTTTGAAATCATGGAGATGTCTTTCTATCACTGTTTTTTAATATTGACTTTGAAAGTATTTATCTATAGATTAAAATAACTATTACTGTTAAATGCCGAAAAGAATTTATTCTGTAACTACTGTTTGTTAAGGAATTTGCAATTGAAGAAAACATTGATTTTCATGTGCCTTGCAGTGTTCTGTGCTGGCTGTTCCTTTAGCCACACAGGGGAGACGGGGAGTCAAAGTAAAGCAAGAAAATACCAACTGGCAATGGATTATAACAATCTCGGGACGAAATATTTCGACAAGGACATGATTCATGAGGCCATCATCCAATTTAAAAGGGCTATTGCTTTGAATCCTGACCTTGCAGAGTCGCACAACAACCTTGGCGTGTCCTATTGCAATATACAAGAATACGATAGCGCAATAGAAGAATTCAAACTTGCCATTAAGCTGAATCCTGATTACTCAAAGGCGCACGATAATCTGGGCTTTGCATACACAAAGAAGGGTTTGTTTGAAGAGGCAATTGCCGAACATCAGAGGGCATTAAAAATAAATCCGCAGGATATGGTGGCAAAAAAGAATTTAGAAATTGCCAAAAGGGAGGCAAGCCTTGAAGTAACGAAAAAAAAATTCCAAATCGAAACTAAAGCTATTTCTCCCGGATACATTATTGGTTATAACCAGTATACGAGTGGTTTATTTGACGACGCCCTCTCTTCATTTAAAAATATCATTGCAGGGTATCCTAATGATTTGATGTCCTATTACTACCTCAGTTGTACCTATACCATGAAGGGGATGGTAAATGATGCCATAAATTTATACAAAAACCTCCTGGCAAAAGATCCATCCAATATTATCGCCCGATTAAATCTTGCGGATATTTACCTGGAAAACGGACTTTATGACGAGGCGATTTTCGAATATGAGAATATTATACGAATCACCCCGAATAACATCCACGCACTGTGCAAACTTGGAGAGGCATACGCAGAAAAAGGACAGCCGGAAAAAGCAATCCTTATATACAACAAGGCTATTGCCTCAAACCCTGATTTCCCCAAGGCTTACAAAGAACTAGGCAGTGTTTATATGCAAACAGGCCTTTATGATGATGCAATATCGGCGTGGAGCAAATTTATCGCACTGAGTCCTGGTTCATCTAAAATACATTTCAATCTTGGCTTGGCATATGCCAACAAAGATATGTTTTCAGAAGCGATAGCAGCGTTTAAAAAAGCGTTGAGTATTGATCCGGAAAATATACAAACCCTTTATCATTTAGCAGATGCCTATGATAAAAGCGGTTTGATTGATGACGCTTTCCATGAATACAATATTGCCGCCAAATTGATCTCGAAAACGAGAAATAAGAAGAATAATGCATCTGCGGATAAACAAAATAATTCTGAAGAAATAGTCGTTACATTCGGAGAAAAATGAACTTTGAGAGGAAAAATGACCATAAAGCCAAGATTAAAAGTACTCATTATAACTGTTATGGCGCTGATTATTACACTAATTTCGCTTTATTCATTCGTAAGCGTTTCGCGCTCAATAGATCAAATTCGTGGCGCCGATTTATTCTGGAACTGTTTTGCCATATGGATAAAGAGTGTCATACTAACACAAGGGGTGCTTGTTGTCGGAGGACTTTTTTTATTCATGCTGAGAAAACCAAAAGGTACCGGATAAACCAGAAATGCTGCGATTTATTATTATCTTTGCCATAATCTATCTGGTGTACCTTTCGCTAAAAAAGAGTCTGCAGGGGGGGAAACAAAGGGGGGGGAGTACTAGAAGCCGTACTGAACAAAAAAGAGATGTTTTCAATACAAATCGTGTTAAAGAAATTTCTTATTTGTTTTATTCTGCAACAAAGGACGATTCAACATGTGATATTTGCAAAGAACTTGACGGGAAACATTTTTTACCCAATCACGAAATACATCATTCAATAAAACCCCCGCATCACCGTTGCAAAAACCCGAACGGCTGCCGTTGCTCGCTTGTCTACGTTACGGAAGATGAAGCGCAGAGTGAAAAAATAGAATTGATCCTTAAGAAATATGGCGGTACATGCAATAAAAGCACCATAGAAAAAGAACTGAGAGTGTAAAAAATTGTCTGATAACATACCGGAAACAATAATTGTATTTGTAACGGCAGGTTCAATAAATGAGGCCAGAGAAATAGGTAAAACACTAGTGGATGAAAGGTTAGTTGCCTGCTGCAATATAATGAATCCTATTGAATCCATATTTCAATGGCAAGGAAAGGTTACTTTTGAGAACGAGGCGCTCATGATCTGTAAAACAAAGGAAGAACTCTTTGAAAGAGTTGCAGACCGTATCCGCCAATTGCATAGTTACGAGGTGCCTGAAATTATCGCCGCACCTATAGTTCGCGGCTCAAATGATTATCTGAACTGGGTCAGAAAAGAAACCCTTCAATAAGACCGCAATAGGCGTTACTTTGAAAGTTTTTAACAATTTAGTTTTTTGAAAAATTCCAATAATCGTCGTGTAGGGCGAAGCATTTGCCGTAAATTGTCATAAATGCGTTCATACCCAAACGGGCAAATGCTTCGCCCATACTTTTTCAAAAAACTAAAGTGTTACGAAAGTTAAGATTATTTTTTTACTGTTTTAAGGAGCATTACGTTGGCTAAGGCTTTGGCATTATTATCCGGTGGTTTAGATAGCACTTTGGCGATACACGTTATTCAGGAGCAAGGTATTGAGGTTATAGCGCTGAACTTTGTCACAGTTTTTTGCCGCTGTACTTCACATGGCAGTTGCAAATTGGAAGCAGTAAAAGTTTCAGAAAAATTTGGAATACCGATTAAGGTAATTAATACCACAGATCGATTTTTGGAAATAGTGAAAAAACCAAAACATGGATATGGGAAACACATGAATCCGTGTATCGATTGCAGGATTAATATTTTCCGTGCGGCGGGAGACTACATGCGCGAAATTGGCGCAGATTTTATTATTACCGGGGAGGTACTGGGACAAAGACCTATGTCCCAGCGAAAGGAAGCTATGAGGATTATTGATAAAGAGGCAAACCTTACCGGACTGGTATTGAGACCATTGTGCGCAAAGCATATGGAACCGACTATCCCTGAAAAACTCGGGCTTGTGGACCGAGAAAAGCTGCTTCAAATCAGAGGACGTTCCAGGAAAGAGCAAATACAACTGGCAGATGTTTTTGAGATCAAAGATTATCCTTGTTCTGCCGGAGGATGTTTGCTTACTGACCCGGAATTCGCGCACCGCATGAGAGATTTGATAGAGACATCCGATGCCGATGTAAATGATGTTAATCTTCTGAAGGTGGGAAGGCATTTTAAAATAGATAATACAACAAAAGCCATTGTAGGAAGGAACGAAGCGGAAAATGAAAGAATAGCCGCCCTTTTTAAATCCGGCGATTATCTGTTAAATTTGATTGATGTGCCAGGTCCGATCACGTTGGTTCGCGGTGAAATTACGGAAGAAAAAATTCACACTTCAGCGCGTATCGCAGCGAGATACGGGAAATCACAATTTCTTCCACAGACAAAAGTGGCTGTGAGAAAATCGAACAATGGAACACCTGCGAAAATAATGGAAATTGTTCCTATGACGCGTGAAGAAGCTGATGTTCTCATGATAAACAAAAAAAATGATTTTAACTGAATAATAAAAGGCCAACCGTATCAGTCTACAGTCGGTAATCGGCAAATTGCAAATTGCCGATTGAGGATTGACTTATTATCCCCCTGATAAACAAACAGGGACTAATTGCTAATATTCGATTTGCAGTTTTTACAAAATAAAAACAAAGCGCTTTCCAACCATGAAATTCATCTCTTTTAATATTTCCAAATACCTTGATAAATTTAAAAAAACTGCATCAATCGCAGAAAAACCATCCTTTATCAGGACAAATAAACAGATTTCTTTGATTATCGGAAGTATCTTTGCAATTTGTGTTGTTTCCCTTTGTTGCTATTGGTTTCTTAAAGAAAAACCTTATTATGAAAAACTGCTCTTAGAAAAGGATGAACAAATAAAGACGTTAAAATTTTTACGCATGAAACAGCAAAAGATCGATGAAAATGCGTTCGAAGCAAAAATTGCCGAGTATGAGGAAAAATTAAAAAATGAATACATTCCCAGGTCTTTTTATAAGGAAAAGATAAAGGAATATGATGAAAAACTTGCTTCTTATGAAGGTGATTATTTTTCAAAAAAAGAACACGAAAAACAGATGAAGGAATTAGAACAAAAATTCAGAGAAGAGCATTTATTGGAAATAACTGCTATTAAAAAAGAAAGTGAAAAGAAAACGACAAGGCTTGAGCAGAAAATATCCTTACTGAAGGACAAAAATTTTGAACTTACGAATATTTTTGATAAATCAGTTGGTTTTATTGAAAAAGAAAAAGAGGCACTGGAAAATGCCCTCTCTGCAGAAAGGAAAAAGGCCTTCATATCTTCATTGATTCTACCTGAAACTCAAAATAAAACATTAGACGCCAATACCCTCAAAAAACTTGTTGCAATAAAAGAAAAATTAGAAAATATTGAGAAACTGAATATCAGCTTAAACTCAAACACTTACTTTGAATTGGGGCTTGTTTCTTATTATAACGGTCAATATGAAAAAGCAATAGAACAGTGGGAAAACGCGGTATCTCTCAACAAAAACAATTTAAGATCGTATTTATGTCTAGGAATAGCATACAACCAGGAAAATATGTCGGAAAATGCTATTATAATTTTAAAACGCGCAATAACAATCAACCCAAAACATGCAACCTTGCATCTAGCGCTGGCACGTATTTATGAAGAAAAAGAGCTGTTAGATAGTGCTATCTATGAATATTCAAAAGTATTGGAAATACAGCCAAACACCGTTGAAATATTAAACAATTTAGGCAACTTATACGAAAAAAAAGGTATGAAAGAAGAAGCAAAAAAGGCATTTGAACGATATAGAAAATTAAAAAATGATACTACTGGTTAAATTGCCTCCCCCCCAAGACTTAAAAATTAAATGACTTTGCATTGTTTAGCATGCGCCTTTTTTGCTCAATACTGCAAACAAGGTCAAAAAGATAATTTTAATATCCAGAAATATTGATCTGTTACGTACATACGCTATATCATATTTTATCCAATCGCCGAATTTCCCGGTAGGTCTGCCATAAATCTGCCACAAACCTGTCAGTCCGGGTTTTACCGTAAGCCTTATATTTTTCCAGAGGTCGTAGCCTGCCATTTCTTCTTTCGCCAAAGGCCTTGGCCCCACCAGGCTCATTTCACCTTTTAAAATATTAATAAACTGTGGCAATTCATCAAAGCTCCATTTTCTAAGAAATAATCCGATTCTTGTAATCCTTGGGTCTTTTTTTATTTTAAATACCGGCCCTTCCATTTCATTAAGAAGATTTTTTTTCAAAATCTCGGCATCATCAACCATGGTTCTGAATTTTAACATAAAAAATTCTTTACCATTTTTTCCGCAGCGTTTTTGTTTAAAAAAAACAGCGCCTTTACTATCCACTTTGATTAAAACTGCAACAAAGAAAAATATTGGAGAAAAAAGCATTATAAAAAACAGACTACAGGCAATATCAACCCCCCTTTTTACCACATTTTCTATAGTATGTTTCATAGTAGAATAATCTTTTGAATCTATATTTGGGCCAAATACGTCCTGTGTAATAATCTTTTCTGATAACATATAAATCCCCCATCTTCTTCTATAACATTAAAAACGATACAATTTCAATGCACATGGTGAAAATTTAGAAAATGTACTCTCTGCTTTTGAATATATCAAAATAGCAGACATAGTTTTCACAATTCTTATTATTCATCGCTAATTTTTAAACAATTATCGATGATAATTAGCAAATGCGCAATGCTTGTGCCAAACATTCATGGAAACTGCCTTTATTATTGCTCATCCAGCGATAATTTAAGGCATGGTCAATAGCGTGAATAAACAATAAACACGTATTTCTTTAATCAATGACAGTATGACTTATTTATGTGTTATGCCTGTTTCACTATTCGTCATTGTATAAAAAATATTTATTTATGAATATGATGTTTGTCACATTTATAAAGATTTTTATGGTGCGGTAAAAGGGGGAGGGCATCCTGTTTTTTTTATTTTTTCAGATTTTTTATGTTTTCCCTGACTTCATCGGCATCTGGCGCTTCGGGATTAAGCTTTAAGTAGGTTACATAATCCTTTAACGCTTTTTCTTTACATGCTAAATCACGGTGAGTATTTGCACGGTGAAGATAGGCAAGGGGATTGTAAGGAAAGAGTTCTATGGAGGTATTAAAATCAGAAATGGCTTCAGAAGGCATTCCTAATATTTTTTTTACAAGTGCGCGTTCATAATAAACACCTGCAAGCGTTGGTTTCAATGCTATCATTTTGTTAAAATCTTCAAGAGACTCCCTGAAACGCCCGCTTCCTCGATACGCCTTTGCCCTTATGTAATATGCAAAGGCATTTTCAGGAACAGATTCAATAAAGGTAGTTATGTCCTGTATCGCCTCTTCGTAACGCATCGCATCGGCATGAAGGATGCTTCTTTTCATGTAAATATCTACGTTGCCGGAATCAAGTTCCAATGCCTTATTAAAATCTTTTAACGCTTTTTCCGGTTCATTTGATTCGGCGTATGCCAGTCCCCTCGCTGCGTAAGCAGGGGCATATGCCGGGTCAAAAGTTATCACCATGCTTAAATCGTGTATTGTTGATTCTATTTGTCCAATTAAATAGAATGCGATGCCTCTGTTATAATACGCCAATTTTGAGCCGGGGTCTAATGATATTGCCTTGTTATAATCCATTATGGCAGTATCAATATTTTCCATTTTGGCATAATAAGACCCCCGGTTATAATACGTCGGCGCATAATCCGGATTCAAATCAACCGCCCTGTTATAGTCTGCTATTGCCTGCTCATTATTGCCAAGTTTTTCGTGGAGTACACCTCTATCACAAAAAGCAACTGCATCGGTATCACGCAATGCCATAGCTTTATTCACGTCATGCAATGCATCTTTAAATTTGCCTTTTTGTTTTTGAATAAGGGAACGATTTAAATAAACACTGGCAAGCACCTCATCCACGGTAAGGTTTTTCAAATAATATCCATTCTTAATACTTTTTTCTGAGATAGCCTTTCCGGGAACGTTTATGTAATAACTATCAGGCATGGAAAGTCCGTTATAACCTGTTTCTATGTTTATTTTATAACTTCCGTTATCATATCGCACAAACATATGTTCCGGCACACTTACCCCATAAACCGGCAATTGGAGATTCTCTGCTATGCAAAGATACAGGAGGGATAATCCAACACAGTTGCCCATTTTATTGTCCAATACCTTATTTAGAAATATATGTTCAATATCTCCCGCTTGTACATATTGGAACCCGAACGTATCAAAAAGAATGGTATTTATCGTACTGATGATATACTCCGGCGCTTTGTTTTTTCCCACAGAGGTTTTTATGATTTCGCATATTTCCTCTAATTGTTTAAGGTAATGTGTTTTGTCTATTCCCTGGCAGGACTCAGTGGCAATGTCAAGAATAGTGCCTGCAATGCCTTTTTTCTCCGGTTCAATTTCCCATACATGGTCAGGAATATGGTCTTCCGCGGATACGTGAAAAGCAACATTGCCCTTATCCGTAAAAGAGAAACCTCCATAAATTACGCAAAGAAAAAAGCAACGTAGCAGGACTTTTTTAAAGCTGTGTTCCATAATCAATAGGCATGTTTGTTGATAAAACCGCGCCATAAGGTAAGCCAGATAATCTTCAAATCAAATTTCATCGACCAATGTTCGATGTAGTATAGATCGTATTTTATCCGTTTTTCAAGGGAAGTATTACCGCGGAAACCGCAAACTTGCGCCCATCCGGTAATTCCAGCCTTCATTTTGTGTCGTAACATATATTTTGGTGTGGTATTTCTGAAATTCTTTATAAAAACAGGCCTTTCAGGACGCGGCCCGACAATGCTCATATCCCCCCTCAACACATTAAAAAATTGCGGCAATTCGTCTAAACTTACCATTCTTAAGAGTCTCCCGATTTTAGTACACCTGGAGTCGTTTTTCTTTGTCCAGACCGGGCCGGTTTGTTCTTCCGCATTTATGTACATCGTCCTGAATTTAAGCAGGTTAAAAAGTCTTCCATCCAACCCCATCCTTTCCTGTTTATAGAAGACAGGCCCCTCCGAGGTGAGTTTAATTCCTATTGCTATTGTTAACATAATTGGGGCTGCTACGATCAGCACAATTGTGGCAAAAACAACATCCAATGTCCTCTTCAAAATAACACTCCACCCGTAAAGTGGTGTATCGCGCAGGCTTATAAGAGGCATGCCCTCAAATTCACTAACATTTCCGCGTAATGTCACAAAATCAAAAAGATCTGGCAATACCATGATAGTAACCATTTCATCGCCAATATGCTCTAATACCTCTTTTAATTGGTAATGTGAATGAAAGGGCAATGTGATAAAAACAATATCAATATTATGCCGGGCAATTAAATCACGAATGTCAGAAAATTTACCTATAACTTCTATTCCGGCTATTTTTTTGCCGATACCGTTTGCATCGTCTGACACAAATCCAGCTACCTGTATGCCCAGTTCCAAATGTTTTCTTAATTTGCTTGTAAGTTCTTGTCCCAGTTTTTCCGTACCAACAACCAATGCGTATCTTTGGTTAAAGCCTTTATGCCGTATAAACCGCAAAAATTTCCTGAATATTACCCTTGTAAAGCACAGGAAAACGATGCTAATAATCCAAAAAAAGAGGAATATTACCCTGGAAAACTCATCCTGACGGAAAAGAAACGTCAGGGAAATGAGCATTAATGTTGCAAAAGTAGACGCCTTCACAATATCTATAATCTCTGATAATTTAGTAGAAACCCGGCGGGGACGATATAAACCAAATGTCTTAAATACAATTCCCCAAAGGGGAATCATAAAAATTAATAAAATGATGTAGTTTTTGAGAGGAGGGATACCCTTATATACGGGGATAATTTCAGCATAACAGCGTAAATAATAAGCGGTTATCCATGAAACGGACAGGGCGCACCAATCGGCAAGCAACAACAATGATTCAAAAAATTTGCTGTGTTTTTTAAGCATAGGGAAGCGCTACATTAAATTACCCTGTTTGTTATTAAAAAAAAGCACCAAAGCGCCTGGTCAAAACAACAAATTTCAAACAAATAATAACGATAAGACTACTACAAAACCATGTCGTTAAATGCAGAAAAGCGATTTGTTTTTAGCACATTTCTTATTAAACAAACTATGTATAACATACGGAAATGGAAAACACACGCGGTGATGAGGAAGCGAAGTTATGAAAATGCTCTTTGTTATATAACAAAAGGCATTTTGTTTTAACAATACAAAGATTCTTACCAGTTACAGGTCACATAAACGGCGATGCCGGAAATAGAGGCAGCAGGACTTTTTATAATAAAAGCTGTTACGCCACTCTATAGCATGGGTAAGAAAGGGCTAAAAACAATGGATACCGTTTATCCCCTGTAAAAAGAATGCAGAACTATCGCGTTGTATATAAATTCAGGCTATTTTGTGTAAACAAGAGCCCCTGTTTTACAAGCCTCAACACAAGCCATCGTATCGAATCCCTTGCAATCATCACAATTAAAAGCGTAGTTAAGTTCTGTATTTTTAGTAATGGCGCCAAACGGACAAGCGCTTACACACTCCCAACACCCGACACATTTTGCAGTATCAATTACAACATTTCCATCCTCATATTTCGTAATTGCCCCATATTCACAGGACGCCAGGCACTTTGGTTTTGCGCAATTCTGGCATACCGTCATATAGGGATGATCTTTCCTGATAGACACTTGCAAACGATACTGTGATTTCGGGTTTTCAGTAAAAGCGTCATAAAGGTTTCGGGACGATGAATGCCTCACCGCACACTCTATCATGCATTGTTTACACGTTACGCATTTGCTTTTTACAAATTTCTTTTTATGCATCGTTTCATACTCCTGAGTTTGACAAGTTCATTAAATAGTTTCTATGCGATTTATCTTCACAAATAAGTCAACGTGAGAAGAAATTTTCGAAACCACTGATTGTACAGATAAAAATATCGATACTTTGTGAAATCAGCAGCTTCAATCTTTTTTAACCGGCTGATAGTTTCCTCTCACCAGTACACGCGTATTTTATAATAGAATGAAACAAGCCGCAAACAAAATTCCACTATGATTGTTTTTCAGGGTCAACAACAGTAGGAGCGACTATCTTTTTCAGACCAGCCCCTTTGGCGGCATCCATTACGTCAACGACAAGTCCATAGGGAACATTTTTGTCCGCCCGCAAAACAAGGGTCTTTTCCGTTTGTTGAGAAAAAGCCTTCTTCAATACCTGTATAAGTTTTTTTCTTTCAACAGGTTCATTCTGGAAAAATAATCTTCCGTCACGGGAAATAGTTAATACTTGTTCATCTACTTTGCTGGTTGGTGTGTGTTTTGTCGTGGGAAGTTCCAGTTGAATATTCGGCTGATCTATAAAGGTTGAGGTAACCAGAAAGAATAAAAGGATAATGAACAACATATCCACCAATGGAGTAAGATTAATAAATGATTTTGAAGGAGTTTTTTCTCTGAATCTCATTGTTTAATTACCAAATTTCTACGGCTTCGGATTTGCAACCCGAAGCCCACATTTATTCCCATTCGGAGGGAATAAGATTGAAAAGTTGCAAGCCTAACCTGGGTTTTTATTTAATATGCAATTAAAAAATCTTTTGTTATTTAGACTAACTCTTTGAATTCTTCGTCAGACAAACCAGCATCTTTTATTATTGATTTCAATGTATATGGGTTAATCCTTTTATGGCGTGGTATCGTTATTTTGCGTTTACCATCTGACATACCAATATGTTTTCCCTGCGTAATAATTCTAAAACCGGCTTTAGAAAATGCATTTACTGCACGATCGGAAGAAATATCAGTAAATAGCATCAGGCATTTACCTCTACCTCATAAATAGCGCCTTTGTTTTCCTCGGCAAGCATTGTTAAATATGTATGAATCGCATCTTTAATGTTTTCCAGAGCATCTTCTAAAGTATCTCCCTGGCTGTGGCAGCCAGGGAAGATTGGACAATGCACATCATATCCATATTCACTTTTATGCACCACTACCGGGTATTTCATTTGTCAGCCCTCTTTCCAAAACAAAATTAGTTTTTGATTATTTCTACGTCTACTTCTTCGTACTCTGGAATAACCACTGTTCGTTTTGCCCCGGGATAATTCAAAATATGGGTAACACTTTAGTCTTTTGAAAAAGCGAAATGCTCTTTCCCAAGTTCTGCAGACAGGGAAAAATATTCAATATTCAATATTCAATATTCAATTCTCAAATTGTTGCTCATTTGCCTCTATTCTTTTACATTGAATATTGAATTTCGATAATTAATGGCAACTTCATAAAATCTATCCTTTTCCTAAAACTTGTTTTCGATGTCTTGTCTTCCTTTAATTCTTTTCTGAAAAGCCCCTTTATTATAACTCCAAACAAAAAATATCTTTTCTCTATACTTCCGGCGGATAAAGCTTGTTAAGAATGGTGAGGGAATATTCTTCTATTTCACGGACATAGCCATCCACCTTCCTGTCAAAATAATTATATGCAACCAAAGAAGGAATTGCAATACACAGGCCAAACACCGTTGTACGTATGGCAACCGCGAGGCCTCCGGCAAACGCTTTCGCATGTCCAAGACCCAGTTCAGAGATAATGGCGAAAATATCTTCCAGCCCTAATACGGTACCCAGCAACCCCAGCAAGGGAGCGATTGCGGAGATAACCTCCAAAAGCCAAAGACGCTTTTCAAGCACCCTTGTTTCCTGCCTTCCCATGGCCTGGATATCAATAAACTTTTCTTCCCGCGTGAGGTGGTTGTTCGAAAGAATACGCCGCAAAAGATTAGAAAAAGGGCCTTCTATTACCTCGCATTTTGAGATTGCAAACGGTATGTCCTTCGGGCTTTTTATTGCTTCTATTGTCTGTATTATTTCAGGTTTGAGCACCTTGCTCTTTCTTAAATTAATTGACCGCTCCATAATAATTGCGAGTGAAAACACCGAACATACCAATAATGGTATCATTATCGGTCCTGCTCCCAATAGCCATTCCAAATTACAATTCCTCCTGTTACGTATTTTTCTGAATAATTAGAAAAAATAAAAATTAAACCTTACATCAATAGATGTTTCCTTAATGTGCGCGGGAAAGGGGTCCAGCGGAGAAGCGCTCTTAATCGAAGAAACAATACGCGAGGCAAGTTGAAAATTGCCCGCATCCTCCACAATTTTTACCCCTTCGATAGCACCATTTGGCAACACTTTAAATTCGATAATAATCGGCTTGTCTTTGTTCGTTTCCAGTTTAATCTCTGCCCGTGTGCCATATCCCAGAAACCAATACAATGATATTCTCTGCCGTATATGTTTAAAATATGCCGCATACTTGTGTTGTTTAACGTTAAAAGACGGCGCCCCTGGAATTTCCGCATTCGACAGCGTATCTTCAAACAACACCGGATCATTGCCAGAGCCTTCATCCTTGGCGTCAACATTAAAGGAGGCCTTGGGCTGCTCCTTTTTTGTTACAACCTTCTGGCTTTCCGCGGCGGTTTCTCTTATATTTTGCTGTGTAATGCCGTATGTTCCTGAGGGCGGCGGAATTACATGGTCTTTTCTCTCTTGTCCCGTTTCTTTTGTTAATTCATTTTTCCTTATGCCTTGCAGCTCTTGCGGCTCTGGTAACAACTCACCTTTTTCCACTTTTGATGCATTTTTAATATTCCTTGTTTCTTCCAGAACATGTATCCCCTCCTGGCGGGAAATTTCCTCGGGGAATCTTTCCTGTCTCACGCCGGCTTCTGCCGCTAACGTTTGTTTCTGCAGTTCTTTTCCATCGGTATCCGTCAGGGTAGTGGTTTTATCGGTTTCATTTGCCTTTCCCGCGGATGGCACTCTTTTGTATTCTTTTACGTCAACCCTTTCCTGCTGCATACCTATGGAGTCAATTTGTTCTTTCTGGAGAGCAGGATTTCTTTCTGCCTGCCGAGATTCCTTGGCAGCATTGTTTTCTACAACTCTCTCTTCCTTACTGCCAGACTTTTCAACCGTTTTCTGCGCCTGGTTTTGCCGCTGGTCTTCAATGGAAATGCCCTGTTCGCCTTTTCCCAGCAAAGGAACCTTTGATTGTCCACCTGCGTATGGTTCGTTGTTAAACACACTTGTGTCATCCGGGTTTTTGCCTTTTGCGAATGCCCCTTTTTCACCAATCCTGTCCGTTTCTGCGGAGGGTTCCTCCTCTTCTTTGTTTTTAGAAGTATCGGTAAATGTCTTATACTTCTTTTCCTTTTCTAATAGGCTTTTTTCCTTCAATACTTCAGCCGCCGTGAGTTCTTTTTTATCGTCCTTACTTTCCAGGTCAAATGTAATTGTGAACTCATCCGGTTCGCGCACAAAACTATCTCTGAGCGACCTGATGCTTAATAACTGATTTCCATGTGGAGAAAAGAAAAAAAAAAGGCCATGGATTGCTACAGAAACAATAATAAGGAGGGCAAACAGGTATCTTTTATAAAAATCGGAAAGGTGTTTAATGAACATATTATACCGTCACGGGTTAACCGATAACAGTTTTAACGCAGATATCTGGCGGAGATATAATCATAAATAATCGTTTTTTTATTCGTGTTGAAGTTTAACGCACGCATATTTTCTTGTCAATATAATATAAGAGCCGCCTTTTCTACGGTAAATAACTATCATATCGATAATTTTCAAATTTTTTATTGAGAAAACCCCATAAAGTCCCTATAGTTATCCAAATTTGCGAAAAGGATAAATTACAGGTAGTATATACTTTTGCAAATTGTATGTTTTTAATAAATACAACGTTCAGGAATTTCAATATTCTTGTAGAGACGCATTGCATGCGTCTCTACATTTAAAAATGGGGATAAAAAATGGGTTTAAACTGTGGTATCGTAGGTTTGCCAAACGTTGGGAAATCTACCATCTTTAATGCGCTAACATCTGCCAAGGCAGCATCTGCAAATTATCCCTTCTGCACAATCGACCCCAATGTGGGCGTGGTATCGGTGCCGGATATACGTTTGGATAAAATAGCGGAAATAATACCAACGGAAAAAATTGTCCCTACAATAGTTGAATTCGTTGACATTGCAGGGCTGGTAAAAGGGGCAAGCAAGGGCGAGGGACTGGGGAATCAGTTTCTGGGACATATTAAAAACGTAAATGCCATATTGCATGTAGTGCGCTGTTTTGAAAAAAGCGATACCATCCATGTTGAAGGTAGTGTTCACCCGGAAAGGGATATCGACATTATTAATACAGAACTGATCCTGGCGGATATTGAAACGGTCGATAAAAGATTAACCAGGAGCGAAAAACTAGCAAAGACCGGGGACAAAAAAAACCTGGCAACTATTGATGTTCTGAAAAAGGTGAAAAACTCCCTGAACAATGGCGTACCGGTACGGTTATTGTGTTTGACAGATGAGGAAAAAGCCGACATTGCAGACCTGCATTTAATCACGTCGAAACCCGTATTATATGTGGCAAATATCTTTGACATAGAACAGGACAAAAAATACATCGACGCCATTGCCGGGTTTTCAAAAAAAGAAAACTCCGGGTTTGTCGTAATTTCCGGAGATATCGAATCAGAAATTGCGCAAATGGAACCTTCCGAAAGAAGGTCGTATTACGAAGAAATGGGGCTGCAGGAATCGGGACTCGAAAAGCTTATCCGGGAAACATACCAATTGCTGGGATTGATTACCTATTTTACCGCCGGACCAAAGGAAATAAGGGCATGGACTATCCTTCAAGGCACAAAAGCGCCTCAGGCGGCAGGGGTAATTCACTCGGATTTCGAGCGGGGTTTTATCCGTGCGGAAATTTATAATTATAACGATCTTATCGCCCTGTGTTCCGAACAAAAGATAAAAGAAAAAGGGCTTTTGCGGCTGGAAGGCAAAGACTACGTCATGAAAGACGGCGATATCGTTCATTTCAGATTTAATGTGTAACCGCCCTGTCGGAGATAAAGATAATGCCAGAGTGAGAGCGAAAACTTTCACTCTGGCTTTATCTCTCACTCCGAAGGGCGGTTACGGTTTGTTTTTATAAGTGCCAATCAATTCATCCCGCGTAAAGAGGGATTCAAATATAACCATTTTCTTTTCTATATTCTCCCTGCCGCCTTCCTGCCTGTCTACAAGCGCAATTACCTTAACAATTTCAAGTTTGTGTTCTCTTGCCCTGTCTATGGCCTGAATAGTAGAACCCCCTGTGGTAACCACATCGTCCACAATCACCACCTTATCGCCTTCCGACACATTGCCCTCAATAACCTTCATAAGCCCGTGTGATTTGGCTTCCTTCCTTATAACAAATGCCTGAATTGGTTTTGATCTGAGACCTGACCTCTGATCTCCGGTCTCTGACCTCTGGCCTCTGGCTTCTGACATAGCGCTTACCATTGAGGTTGCAAATGCTATGGGGTCAGCGCCATGGGTTAGGCCGCCTATGGCATCTACGTCAAGATGTCTGATTTTTTCATAAAAAAGACTGCCAATAAGCAACATTGAGGATGGATTAAGGGTTGTCGCCTTACAATTAATATAATAATTGCTTGTCTTTCCGGAGGTAAGCTTGAAAACAGGCCTTTCATTATACTTAAACGATCTTTCTATAAGTGCTAGCAGTAATTTTTTTCTGGCGTTATCGATATTTATGGGCGAGTTTTGTACAGATTCAAAATTGATTGTCAATTGTATACTTCTCCTTTTAAAGCCGTCTTCAATGTTAATATCATCTCCGGATCGTTTGTAAGCATTTTTCCAAAATAGGCGCTTGCCGGTGCAATTCTATCCCACATTAATATTGCCGGCTTCAGAAAGATACGTTGCTATTTTTTGTCTTTCATAGGCGCCAATGTCTTCAAAATGTATACTGGTCAGATATGTTTTTCCCTTCGCCCCGGCATACATTCCATTTCTAACGCGCACAATTATTCCAAAGCCCTCAACAGTTTCGTTCTTAACAGGCAGCTCAAGTGTTATCTTAACCGGCGTAAAAGAGGGCAAATATTCTGTGGTCTCGCAACACACCCCCCGTTCACTCAAATTTATGCTATTCGCGGGAAAAGTATTGCCATCTACATACAATGTGACAGGAAAGTTAGTCCCAAATCTTGGAGAAACCCTTCTTTCTTCAGACACGTTATGCAACTCCTTTCATTTGCCTAATGATGTTTATAATAAACGTATAGCTCAATTAACAACGCGGTAATAACAATAATAGAAATAATGATAATTGTTTTTTTCACATAACCCTCCTCCGGTTTAGAGAGTAATTTAGCAAAGGTGTAATGATTTTAAAAGTAAATATTTATTATTTTACAACAATATGCGAAAAAATGGAAAGAATAGGGGTTGGCGGTACAAAACTGGAGTTCAACAACCCATGCCTGAAGCAATTGCGCAATCCACTCACAGTCCTTCATGCTTCCTGGAGGTTCCAGAGCGGTCTCCAATATACGCATGCCCCAGACACATTTTCATCGTTTCTGGGTGCCGCTAAAGCGGCATGATGACCGGTTCGTAAACGGAAAATACGGAAAAGAGTTTGCATTCTTCTTCATTTTTGTGCTAACATCCTTCCATTTCCGGGGAAACGCAATTTCCTTGAGTTGCGCGTACAGGACATTGATTTTACCCGCAATGAAATCCCTGTATGCAACGGCAAAGGAGCGAAATACTGGAAAACGATGCTTCCTGAATTGCTTAAGAAACCACTTCAAGATCATATGCTAAAGGCCAGAACTGTCCATGAGAGAGACCTTGCCGAAGGCTGGGGATGGGTGCAGATGCCCGATGCTTTGGATCGCAAGTATCCCAACGCGCCAGCCGATTGGCACTGGCAATGGGTCTTTCCGCAGGGGAACAGATGGAAAAACACGTAACAGTTCATACCTTCTGGGTTGTTCCAGTATTTGAAAAGGACACACACCCCTCTCAAGAGGGGAATATAAAAAGTCCCCTCTTGGGAGGGGATTAAGGGGTGGGTGAATTGTTACTGATATTCGTACCATCCAGGAACTTCTTGGCCACAAAGACGTCAGCACAACGATGATCTGCATTCATGTCTTGAACAAAGGTGGTCACGGTGTCCAAAGTCCAGTCGATAGGTTGTAGGTTGGTTTATACAGACTGTATAAACCGGAATGAACAAAAACAAAAAAATACACAAAGGCTTTATAAAAAATAAGTTACAATGCGTTATAAGAAGATACGGCAACTTCTTATATATACTGAAACAGTCTGTATTTGCCGTTTTATACAGACTGTATAATCATTGTTAGACGGCAGGAGGGCTTCCGGGATGGGTCAAACCCGGGGACACCAGATGAGCAACGGGGGCACGAATGAAAATCCTGACGCGAAGGCCACGGACGCGGAGGTGCTGAAACGGGAGCGATACGAGCTGCTCCAACGTTTGGAGGGCTGGCTGGAAACACCGATGCTAGTTCTCTCGTTTGCGTGGCTTGGGCTATTGGTTGTGGAATTGATTCGGGGCGAGAGTCTGCTGCTCTATTTTCTTGGCACGATTATCTGGGTCGTCTTCATTCTTGATTTCGCTGTGAAGTTGGTCCTGGCCCCGGCCAAGGTCGTTTACCTCAAGGGTAACTGGCTGACCGCCATTTCACTGCTGATCCCCGCGCTGAGGATCTTCCGCGTCTTCCGTGCGTTTCGGCTACTCCGCCTGGCCAGCACGGGGCGGGGGTTGCGGCTGGTCCGTGTCGTCAGTTCGCTGAACCGCGGGATGAAGGCGCTGGGCGCGAGCCTGAGCCGACGGGGCTTCGGGTATGTGATCGCCCTCACAGTCCTGGTCACGTTCGCCGGCGCGGCCGGGATGTACGCTTTCGAGAACGAGGCGCCCGGAGGCCCGAACAGCTACGGCGAGTCGCTGTGGTGGACCGCCATGATCATGACGACGCTGGGCTCGCAGTACTGGCCGCAGACGGCCGAGGGGCGTGTACTGTGCGTCTTTCTGGCGCTGTACGCCTTCGGTATCTTCGGCTACGTGACAGCGGCGCTCGCCACCTTCTTCGTCGGCCGCGACGCCGATAGTATCGACGCCGAATTGGCAGGGGCCAAACAACTGGCCGCGCTCCGGGATGAGGTGATCTCCTTACGCGATGAGATTCGCTCCCTGTCGCGACAACCGCCGGAGTTGTGAAACGTATTCCAGGGACTAAAAGGCATGCCGAACCAAACGCTGCAGCAGACCGGGCCAGCATGTCGGTTTCTGTGGTTCATTGCCGCTATGGCGGCCCCGGCTGCTGAGCGGGGACGTTTAGCTCTCAAATCATTTCTTCGATGAAAACGCGAAATATAATTACGATGAGGAATTAATTGTGGATTGGCTGATCTTAGTATCAATCTGGCTTGGAATTGCCGTTATATACTTTGCGGGGCCCACATACCTGAGAGAAAAGGGTAAGAACGCAGCCACTCGCGAGGATATCGGAGCTATCACCCGGATTGTGGAGCAGGTTCGTTCGGAAACGCATGAGGACATAGAGCATTTAAAGGCCACTATTTCCGACATATCGGAAGCCACTGTCCGGCGACGCAACGTTTATGAGCGTTTAAGTGGCGCGTTGAGAATCTTCGTTCAAGGTCAATTTCCAGAACCCCGTGTTCATATAGAGCGTCAGCAGGACTTTCTGGATTCTTACGTAGCTTCATGGCTTTGGGCTCCCGACGATCTAATCCGCACGCTCAATAGTTTCATTCTTATGAATCAACGAAAACCCGCGGAAGACAATCCGGGTCAGCGAGAACTAAAGGAAGCCTTCTTTCGAGTTCTATTGCAAATGAGAAGGAATGCGGGATTTCCAGATACGGAGCTCGAATTCGAGGATTTGGTGTTTGTGCAGTTATGAATGGTAGGAAGGGGTCAAATCTTTACCATTGACAAATATGTAGCGGATACTTCCTCCGGTCTACTTTTATTACTTCCACCTCATCAGGATTGTCTACTTTTTTGAGCGTTACTCCATCACGGCCCTTTTGCCCGCCTGCCTTCCTTTCACCCTTCGCCTTGCTTTCTCTCTTGAGATTCGGATCACTTGAGGGCGGCTTGCGGTTGTTCCGGTTCAGACGTCCTGCCAGCAGTGTTATCAACAATACCTACAACTCTATCATTGACCTCACCGCCGGGGACAGCCCTTTCTCTTCAGAAAGTAGCTTCTCTACTTTCCGGAGTGTTGCGTCTACGTCTATATTCTCTATCGTCAATGGATGATACCTGTATAATTAGCCTGAAATTATCTACTGCATCTATTATACCACAGGTTTTTTCAGCCTTTTCTTTCGCTCTATAACACACCACAAAGGCTCGAAATTCTATCACTGAACAGACCTCACGCCTCTCTTTGCAAAGACTTCCTATGGACTGCGGTGACCGCATCTGCAACCCTATATATCGCTAACCATACTTGCTGCCTGCTTTTCTCATATTATCTGTCAAATAAATTCTAAATTATTTTCGCTGAATAGATACATTCCTTGTGAAAAATCGGGTAATGTGCCGCACATTGCCCATCTTCTTATACCCATATAATTTCTATAATTTCACACCATTCTTTCCCATTTCTCTCCCCTTTGGTGTTCAGTAAAGTAAAAAATATTGTAATCTTTCTTTGTTTTTGCTAATCTGACCACCTGATGAGGAAAAGCAATTTCTTATCATCCATCTATCATCTGACTAACAGACAAGCAAGAGATTTCGCACGCATTGCGCAATTAAGATACCGTTTATTGTCTCATCAATACGCTAAAGATCGGAGGGATACTCTATGAAAGTAACTGTCTACGATACCTACGTCGTAAAGAAGAACGGGGCGACGATGCATTTTGATATTATCGTCCCAAAGGATCAGCTCCACGAAAAGGTCCTTCAATATGGTCTTGAATATCTAAAGAGAGTCGGACAGGAGGGACAACCGCTCACAACCAAGGAATGTCGCATCTGTCATACGGAAGAGGCATCAGAGGATGTTGAAAAGGCCATTAAAGAGAGCGGTTATTACATTTACGAAATGGAAGGATGTGATTGAGAAATACCCCATCCGATTTTAATGCGAGGCGAACATGGAATTCAAAAGGTTGACAGATAATATTACAATACCTGTTATAGGTCTTGGAACATGGAATATTGGCGGAGGAGATGTGGCAGACACTACGTATGATAGTGAAGATATTTCTGCAATGAAAACTGCGATCAAACTTGGAATAACAAACATTGATACCGCGGAAGCGTATGCCCAAGGCCATACAGAAGAACTGGTTGGACGGGCAATCGGTGGTTTTGATAGAAAAAATCTATTTATCACTTCGAAAGTTTCACCGGAGCATTTAAGCTATGAGGAACTCATTGTTTCTGCGAAAGGGAGTCTGAGGAGGTTAAATACGGATTATATTGATTTATATCTGATTCATGCGCCGAACCCGAACATCCCAATACAGGAAACCATGAAGGCCATGGATTTTCTAGTTGAACAAAAACTGGTTAAGTGTATTGGGGTAAGTAATTTTGCGGTTGAACAAATAAAAGAAGCGCAGAAATATACGAAAAATAAAATCGTTGCGAATCAAATTGAATACAACCTGCTTGTGAGAGACAAAGGTAGAGTTACAGAAAATATGGAATCTAAAATAATTCCCTACTGCCAGGAAAATAATATTCTCATTATCGCATGGAGACCCCTTGCAAAGGGTGAGCTTGCAAAACCTGGTTTAAGAATTTTAGATGAACTGGTTAAAAAATATAACAGGACGCAGCCTCAAATTGCGATAAATTGGCTAATTTCCAAGAAGGGGATTGTTACCATAACGAAATCAACAAAACTTGAACACCTTAAGGAAAACCTGGGTGCCATCGGCTGGAAATTACAGCAAGAAGATATTGAACGATTAAATAACGAATGTATAACTTCAAGCTAACACTCGGCTTAAAAATTGGCTAAAATAAAAAATTACTATGCCACAGAAGTTATGCTACTTGTTTTAGAATGAGACTGGATTTCTTTATAGAGTGAAGAGAAAGGTGGTTTAAATTTGTCCTGTTTGGAATAAAACGGGTTTATGAAAAACCGGACGAAGGTGATGGGATAAGGGTACTGGTTGATCGTCTCTGGTCACGGGGTCTAAAAAAAGAAGAGGCTAAAATTGACCATTGGATGAAAGATATCTGTTCCAGTGATACGCTCCGTAAATGGTTTGCTCATAAAGAGGAACACTGGCAGGCGTTTAAAAGTCGTTATATGAAAGAGTTGAAAGATAAAAACGAACTCTTGTGAATAAGAGAAAAGAGAATTAAACACATGTGCAACAAAACAAACTTGCTAAAGATTTTTTATCTGTTTTTATTCTTGGAACTGTCAGTTTTTGGCGCCATGTGTGCCGAGGCTAATGAGTTGCACAGAGAGAACCATGCTTTGACCGAGAAATTTTCACATTTACCGAAGAAAGCAGTTGAAGTTGAAAAACAATACCCGCTCGATATAAAGCCAAGTCCGATAATAACAGCTGCGAATCAAATGTGCGTCGAATGCCATAAAACCATTACGCCTGCTCTGGTAATGGAGTGGGAACGATCACGCCATGCTCAAAAAGGGGTAGGGTGTGTTGATTGTCACAAGGCTAATGAGGGAGAAATAGACGCCTGGCAGCATATGGGAGCTTTGATTTCTATATTAGTTACTCCCAAAGACTGCTCAAATTGCCATGCAAATGAGTATAAAGAGTTTTCAAGAAGTCATCATGCAAAAGCCGGTGAAATCTTTGATAGCCTTGATAATCTGCTTGCTGAGAAGGTTATTGGCCTTCCAGACAATAATGCAGATGCCGTTAACGGTTGTTTGCAATGCCACGGAAGCATAATAAGATTTAAGCGTAATGATGCGGGTGAGATATTGCGGAAAGAGGGAAAACCGGTAATTGACCCTGATACATGGCCAAACAGTGGAATTGGCCGGCTAAATCCGGATGGTTCAAAAGGTTCGTGCCACGCATGCCATTCGAGACATTCATTTGAGGCAAAATTGTCCAGAGCACCTGAAAATTGCGGAAAGTGCCACATGGGGCCTGATCATCCGCAAATGGAAATTTATAAAGAGTCAAAGCATGGAATTGCGTATACCGCCAATATTGATCACATGGCACTGGATAAAGAAGGTAGTTGGGTGTTGGGAAAGGATTACTCCGCAGCTCCGACGTGTACTACCTGCCATATCAGCAGCTATATGACATCGGAAGGAGAGCATAATGCGAGTAACCATGATGTTGGAGAACGAATTAGCTGGACACTTCGGCCGGTCGTCAGTACAAAAATAAATATGGTAATATATAAAGATGGTTTTAAGGAAGATTATCCCGATACCCGGAAATTGCCTGAGATTGGTGAAGAGGTTCAGGTGATTGAAAAAATCGTGCACGAGGAAACGTTGGTTAAGAAAATCGTTTCAAAACGTGTTGATAAAATTGTGACCTGGCAAGAACGGCGTGAAAAAATGAAGGGCGTGTGTAGAAATTGCCATAATCATACCCATGTCGACAATTTTTACCAACAATTCGATAGTCTTGTGGTCCTCTACAACAAAAAATTTGCGAAACCTGCGCAGGTGATGATGAAGGCACTGACGGAGGATGAAGTCTTAAACCCAAAGGTCCCATTTGAACATGAAGTACAATGGGTTTTCTGGGAATTGTGGCACCATGAAGGCAGAAGGGCACGACATGGAGCAAGTATGATGGGTCCTGATTATACTCACTGGCATGGCATGTATGAGGTGGCAAAGCACTATTATATGAAGTTTTTACCTGCCGTAATTAAGGCCGCTGCCCAAAAGAGTGATGAGATGAAGACAAAATACGAACAAAAAATTGAGGAATTGTTGGAACAGGAAGAACATTTGTGGATGAAGGGTCTTTCTGAAGAAGAAATAAAAGTATTAAAGTCTACATACGAAAATCGTTATAATGAATAAACAGGTTTTAACCGTATGACTCTATAAATATGAGTGCTTCCTATCCCATTACCCTTCGTTGTAATCCATGATTTCGATATAACTAGTTTTGAGCAAAAGAAGGAGTATTATCAAATGTTCGTAGCAAAGTGGTGGAAGGGAAAGTTACATTTATAGACAACTAATCGGATAGTGAATATAAAATGAATTTAAAAAAGGAGGGTGAACAAGATGACGAAGTTAGATCCAATTGCAGAATTCAGAGAAGACCACAGAAAAGTAAGGGACGGATTGCTTGAATTAATGGAAGCCTTGCAATCAAAGGATGTTGCCAAAGCAAGAAAAATACTTGACAAGATAAACGTACTTGTTGGCCCACATTTCAGATACGAGGAAGAGATTCTTTACCCAACGTTACGTGTATTTTTGGGCGAGTATGTCGATCAGTTACTCAAGGAGCATGATGGGGTAATAGCTACTGCCCGTTCTTGTGCCGAGCTGTTAAAGAAGGATAGTCTAACTGGTGAAGAGGCAAAGCAGGCTGTTTCGGCGGCAAGAGCACTCCTGATCCATGTCTCAAACTGTGACGGTTTATCCATACTTTCCGAAAGATTGAATAAAAAGGAAATTGATAATTTAAGCGAAAAACTTGCTGCCGCAAGAAAGACGGGCGTATCTTTGTTAGATTGGGCAGATACTATTAGAAACAAATAAAATAAATGGAAACAGATAAGGAGGGTTTGTCGATCATATTTCATAGCGGTTCTTACGACCGCATTTATCACGGTTTTTCCATTGTCCTTGTAGCTTTGGCATTAGGCAGAGAGGTAAGGTGTTTTTTTACCTATTGGGCATTAGAATATCTGGTAAAAGGAAAATCTATGTTCCAACTTAATGAAGAAGGACAGACTCACAGGAAACTATTAGAAGATCATATGAGAAAAGGTCATATTCAAGAAATATCTGAACTTTTAACCCAGGCTAAGGCAATGGGTGCAAAGTTTTATGTCTGCACCAATTCTATGGGCTTGTTAAATATATCCCGGAACGAACTCGTAAATGAGGTTGACAAGAGTATGGGGTTAACCACATTTCTTGCTGAGACTGGTCAAGATCAAATTCTGTTTATTTAATTCATTTAATTTAATTTAATTCAGGAATCAGCAATGGGGTCACCTAACCTATTGACAATAATGTTTTTTCCCTATTCGTATTTCGAATTTGGTTGCGGCCAAAGGCTGCGCCAAGCCCTTTGTGGTTAAACTCTTTTTGGTTACGGCTTTTTCCTGCGCTATGTATCTCAAGTAGTTTTTTTTCTGCCGTGTAAATATTTTTGATAATGTCCTTCACCAACACACTCGCTTCCCACTGGACACTTCTCAATACAGCTTTCAGGGATATCTCGCTTTATCATTCCCCCGCAGCTCTCGCATGCGAATTCATATTCAAAACCGGCAACCGACGCCGTACCTTCCTGGTGGCAGTGGGGACACGTTACCTCCAAAATTTCCACCCTTTTTATTTTCTCCGCCCCCGGACATTGAAAGACGTTCGGTTTTTTGAATTCTTTTGCGGAAGATTGAGGGGACTCCTTTATTTTTGCAATAGTTTGAACCGCCAAAACGCGGAGAGGCATTCGCCGCTCTCCCTTTAAAAAGTCCTGAAGCATTTTTATGGCCTCGCGATTCCCCTTTCCGGATCTGCCGATTTCTTCAAGGGCCTGGCGCACCACTTCGCTTTCATTATGCTGCAATCTTTGCATAAGCAATTTCATAGGTGAATGCTCTTCGTTCATGCGGCTACTATGGCATATTTCCCACTGATGAGGAAGTAAAAAAACCTGACACAAAAGCCCACCAGACAGGTAATTTTTACATCGCTATTTTGTAAATATTACACAAAGGCGCAAAAATCTCTGTCAAAATCGTTTGCGTTATTTATTTTAACCATTGCCATGTTGTTATTTAACTCAAAAAAGCCGCATTGAAAATGCCTGGCATATATATTGCTTGGTAATTACAATTCATCAACGCAATGACTTGTGCAATGGTTATCTGCGTCTTTTCCGAAGAAAAAAGGTATTAACTAAATAATGAAAGATTACACGAAAAACAAACGTCCGGATATGCTGGAACCCTTTTTCCCGAACGAAATGTTCCGGTACATTATCGTTGGTTGCTTCCTTGTGGTGCTTGACCTCCTTGCCGTTTTGTTTTTCCCGCTCCCGTTTAACCCTGTAAACAAACCGGAACATATTCCATGGTTTTTCATTCCCATGTATTTACTCAAAAAATGTATCCACAACGAATTTGTCTTTATTTTTATTCTTGTGGCATGCGCCTTGTTCTTTATCTTCCTTCCATTCATTTTCAGAGGAAAACGAAGGCATGATACAAAGCAATCCTGAAAATGCATCAATAGGCATGCGCCTGTTTCCCTTTTTCATAGTTATCTTTTTCTTTCCGATGGCCTTCATTATCAGCGGCTGCATTATTTACCCTGAGCTGGTGGAAACAGGCATGAAATCGCCTGAAGCGGGAAAATGCGGCGATTGCCATATTGATATTTATCATGAATGGAAAGATTCTCCCCATGCCGGAAGTTATACCAGCAATGCCTTCAGGGAACAAACATTTGATTATTCATTCATTTTTTGCCTTGGATGCCACGCACCGGAAACCATTTTTACCGATGCTAGCATCGTCCCTCGGAATATACATGTAGAAGAGGGGGTCAATTGCAATGCCTGCCATTTAAATGACTGCACACTCGCCGGGCCAACCCCTGCCCGCGCCCCGCATCCGGTTGCCGGGATGAATATGTTTTACAAGACCAGTGAACTCTGCGGAAAATGCCACGTCGGCACGTATAACGTCTGGAAAGAAATAAAAGACGCTGAAGATAAAAAGACCTGCCAGGACTGCCATATGCCGGAAATAGTCCGAAAACTTATTCAGGATGAACCCTGGCAAAAGATATATCCAAAGCGGGAAGGCAAGCAGCATCTTTTTTCTTTTCAGGAGTTAATTCCCGCTGACGAACGTATTTTGTCCCTTTGCTTTACCAAAATAGTTCAGACAGAAGATGCTATTGAGGGCGTACTTGAAATAACCAATACCGGCATCCCGCATAGTGTGCCAACGGGTGATTACGGATACCGGGAAGTGCTCGTGACAATAGAGTTGTTAAATACAAAGGGGCATGTTGATGACTACATAGAGGCAAGCCTGTTTGTCGAATTGAAAACAGCGCTGCACTATAAGGAGAAGCGAATGATACCATTCCACTTTACGCTGAAAGATAATGTCTGTACCATCAGGGCAAAAATGATAAGAACGTCATTAAACCGTGACATATCCATCGTTTTGGCGGAAAAGATATATTCCAGTTGTAAGTGAAGAATAAATCATGTTCGAAGAAGTAAAAAAATTAAACAAAAAACACGTCGTCCGGCTGGCAATCTCTGCACTCATTGCCATTGTAATTGCAGTGGCAGCGCTGTTTTTTACCGTGACGAAGGTGAAGTATACACAATATTGCGGCAAGTGCCATTCGGACGTCACATTCAACAATAAATGCTACAATGTCTTGTCAGGGAACATTGCCTGTATCGACTGCCATGCACCCGAAAACAGAAGCATGAAGGTAATGGCGGTTGAACTGGCGGATGAACGTTGTACGTCAGAACTGTGCCATCCTTTACAAAAACTCTCTGAAACGGCAACCCGATTCAAAAAAACAAGAGATTTCCGGCATGCAACACATACAAAATATTTTCCGGGCAATCTTACGTTGCGCTGTGTTTCCTGTCACTCGCATGGTAATGGCGGAAAACATTTTGAGACAGAGGCCGATACCTGCAACGTATGTCATTTTACCGGCATGCAGCAAGCCCTTCTCACAAGGGAGAAACAACCCATTTCCGAATGTACCTTGTGTCATGCTCCCGTAGAAAAAACCATTCAAATTTACGGCAACACATTTAACCACATTGCTTACGAAGAAAGAAAGAACGTAGGTTGTTCCGATTGTCATTTCGCTGTTGTACAGGGAAACGGAGCCGTTGTCAGGAAGAATTGTTATGTATGCCATCAAACTATTCAGGAAAAGTATACTGCACCGGACATGCATGATATCCATATAATGAATCACAAAACATCATGTGTTGCATGCCACAATGCCGTTACACACACCGCTATAAAGAAAAATGGAGTTGTGCTTTCAAATATTCCGAACCGCACATTTGACCTCTCTCTCTACAAAACGCAATGGATGGTTATGGCGGGAACGGGCGGAGCAGGCATTGCGGACGAACCCGATCCCATGTTTATCGCAACGCTCAATTGCTCGGCATGCCACAAGGACGTATTATTATCAAAAGTAGCGCCGGGGGTATGCAACAATTGCCATGATAGTGGATTTGACAAAATAGTATCTGAGCAAATATCTTTCGTCTCGAAAAGAATGCGATTGCTAAAGCTTCTTTTGAAAAGGGCAAAAAAACTCCCCCTTCCGGATGCAGGGCATGTTATTACTGAAGCGGAGTCGAATTATTATTTTATTAAGGAAGACGGGAGTAACGGCGCCCATAACATTAAATATGTAAAGGACCTTCTGGAATACAGCATCACGAAACTCAATCAGGTTTTGCAGGAAAGCACATGAAACGATTAATAATCATCGCCTGTTTTCTTATCGCTTCGCTCAATCCACCCACATCAGGGGAAGAAAACCTGTTGATGCGGCAAACCCCGTTCGTGTATCCTTCAGGCTCATGCACGGACAGGTGCCACGTAAATTATTTGCATTACCGTACAAAATATAAGGAAGGCGTTTTTTTGCATAACCGCCATTCACCCTTGCAGAACATTGAGTGCTGTGAATGCCATACCAACGATCCGGCAAACACTAAAACACACGGCAATTTAATTATCGAAGAAACCGGCTGCAAAAAATGTCATCACAATGAGGCAACAAATGACGATTGTTTGAAATGCCATTCCGCAGTAAACGATTACCGAAACGGTTCGCTCCGATATGCGGGCATCCATTCTCCCGTCACCGGCGCCCCTGATTGGATGTACAAGGCGGTGTTGTGTACCGATTGCCACAAACAGGAGGAAAACAATTTTCTCTTCCGTGATCCCCGCAGTATCTGTATAGAGTGTCATAATGATGATTACGGATTACTCTATGATAAATGGAAAGAGTTTTTGAAAGAAAAAACGCAGCCGGTTATACTGGAAAACAATACTAACACGAAAATGCAAAGGTATGTAAAACAGATACAACAATATGGCATACACAATATCCAATTATCACGAATGCTTTTGAAAGGCATTCAAAAAGAAAGGGACGTCTCTGCACAACCATGAACATAACAGAAGAACACGTTCGTTTTCCTTCGGATAATTTATCCCTCGAGGGAGTATTGGCATACGATGAAAACACAATGCCTTCCAAGGCAATTCTTTTATGTCCCCCTCATCCTATCCTCGGCGGCGATATGGAAAACAATATAATAACGAGCCTTGCGCATGTTTCGGCAAACGACGGCTTTCTCTCGCTCCGTTTCAATTACCGCGGTGTTGGCAACAGCGAATGCGGGGCAAAAGATATTGCAGAAATATTTCAGTACTGGGAAAAAACACTGAGCAGTGAAAATTATGCCGATGCCGTAACGGACGTTCATTCAGCTCTAAATTTCCTGGTAAAGCAGTCCGGGAGGGGCGCGAAGATATTTATTGCGGGGTATTCATTCGGTTGTATTGTTGGCATGAGAGTGGCGGCGGCAAGCGACGCAGTATCGGCATTTGCTTCAATCTCCACGCCATTTGGAAAATATGACCTCAGTTTTTTAAATGAATGTAAAAAACCAAAATTATTCATATATAATCAAAATGATTTTGCCACTACAGTGGAAGACACACTGCAAGGTTTAGAAAAAATACCCTTGCCCGTGACAAGTGAGTTAATAGAAGACAGCGACCATTTCTACCGGGGAAAAGAAGACATTGTTTCCCGGAAGGTGTGTCATTTCTTTGATGGTATCAGGTGTTGACAATGCACTCAACCGGCTCGCCATTTGTAAGGTATACTCAAAAAGCTCACAAAATATGAGTTTTATAAGGGTGGCACGGACTGCCATGTTTGGAACTATTAGAGTTGCTGGTGTTTTAAGATTTCAAATGAAGGTAACAATTGAAAGCTTCCAAAAATCTTCACACAAAGTAGCCATTATATACAGCCAAATTTGAAGCATCTGTACAATGCAAGTTTAACTATATCCCATGATTTTCTTGACTTTATAATTGCAAAGATATAGTTTAACCACGAGCCTTGATATCGAGAGTTACTATAGCAAAAGGAAACGGGTGCAATCCCGATTTTTGTAACTATCTGCACAATGTAACACAAGCATCCTGCTTGTGATATTTAATACACAAGCTGCCTGTCTATACGGGTGGCACAGGCATTTTGCCTGTGCGGAATACAGGCAGGAATGCCTGTACCACCCTTGCAATAAATTTTATTATTCATCTTCCGAAAACCTTATTTTTTTGACTATATTTACAAAAAATCGGGAATGCACCCTATTCATGCCGTGAAAATAGAAGTCAATTATGATTTCAATATTCAGGCAATGCTCAAAGACAAACAACTGCAAGTAGGCAAAAGATTGTTGCAGGTAAATATTATTCACGCAGACATTTTTAATCAGTAAACAGTATGGAAAAGTTGCTTAAAAACGATTTACTGTCACCGTATGTATCCATGCTGGATATAGACCTGAATGATGCCTTTTCTTCAATTAAACAAAAAGAATGGACTGCGGATAACTTTAAATTTGCCACTGCAGTATCGGTAATGTCTTCATCCCGTATAGAAGGCGAAACCTTAGAGGTTGACAGCTATGTAAAACACAAAGTGCTCAACATTGAATATCTGCCCAACCTGACCGAAAAGCCCAATGATTTGTACGCAGCCTATGAATTTGCAAGGGACAACAGGCTTAGCCTATCCAATTTTTATAAAGCCCACAGCATAGCTACCCGTCAGTTATTGCCGGAGGCACAACGAGGCGTGATAAGGACAGGTAACATGCTGATTATGGAGCAGCAGTCTCAACGCATACAATACGAAGCTGCGCCTGCATCCATTGTAAAAAAGGAATTTGAACGCTTTTGGGATGAACTGGAAACATTGCTTGCCGGTTCGCCCGGCCCCGAAGAGATTTTCTATTATGCATCTTACATTCATTTAGTATTTGTAAAAATTCATCCATTCAATGATGGTAATGGCAGAGCTGCCAGGCTGCTGGAAAAATGGTTTTTAAGTAGCCATTTAGGTCAAAATGCGTGGTATATAGCAAGCGAGTATTACTATTATCACAACCTGCAAGCCTACTACAATAATTTAGCCCGCACAGGATTGTTCTATGAAGATTTAAAGTATGAAAAAGCATTGCCTTTTCTGCTAATGCTTCCAAAGGCATTGGAAATACAGTATAAAAGCAGTTAAGTCAAAATTATGGAATTAAAATTATATCAACATATACGCAGGCACTTCCTGAAGGAGACGATTGATTTATTCGACAAGTTCACACAGGAAAAAATTGAAGCTTATGATGCTTCTATTGGTTTGGATGAAAAAATATTGGACGCCGTAAAGAAGTATCTGAAAGCTTACAACACTTATCTGGAAACCCACAAGCAACAAAAAGTAACCCTTCGTTACTATCAGATATTGGCGATTTACTTTACCGAAGTTTTTTTCAGGCAACGTTACAGCAAGGAATTTGAAGACTTTGCAAAAAGTGCATTGGCTTACTGGATGGCAACAGGAAGCGGTAAGACAATGATAATGCACATCAATGTTTTTCAGTTTATAGAACACAACAAAGGTTTCAAAGACCTGGAACTTATCATCACCACACCCGGAGTAAACCTGATACATCAACACGAACGGGAAGTAACGCCATTGGTGGAATACCTGAATAAAATCCATCGAAACAAAATCAGATTTACCATTGACACCACAAGTACCTTGCTGAACAAAGCGGGCGGCTTTTTTGACTTTCCCGACAACAAAAAATATCAGCGTTTGATATTGGTGGATGAAGCTCACATCGGTTTAGGAACAAGCCAAAAAGATGATGAAGGAGAGTTTTTAAAACTGAGAAGAAGGCTAAATATCAAACACAGTTTTCTTTTTGAGTATTCGGCTACTATCCACAACCTTGATAGCAAATTAGAAAATGAATACAGTAAATCCATTATTTACGATTACAACTACAACCTGTTTTATCGGGATGGTTATGGTAACGATTTTTACTTCGAGAAAGTAAATGCAGATGTGTTGTTGAACGGCAGTTTGGATGATAACCTTGCTTTGAACCTGAAAGTAATTGAAGAAAAATTAGACGTATTTAACAAGCTCGATTACTCCGGCATCAAAGACCTATTCTCCGCCACAGCCTTTCCTGACAAACCACTGATTGCGTTCAAGGGTAATACCGTAAATGACAAGAAAGATGAAGGCAAAAAAGGTGCTGATGAGCTTTCAGACATTTCAAAAATTGCGGACTATCTCGCCAAGCTTACGAAAGCAGAAAGGGCGAAAATCAAAAATGTATCCAACAGCGATTACAATGGTAAACTAACGCTAACTCGAAACCCCAATGCAGAAGATGAAATTTTGCTTTCTTATGGCACAGGCGATTATTGGGGTATCATCAATGTTGGGAATGGCTTAAACTTCATCAACGATTACAAAGGAGAAAATGTAGAAAAAGTTACCAGCGCTTCGGTTGTAATCAGCAACATTGAAAAATACCTCTTTGAAAACATAGACAAACCACAATCCCCCATCAATGTATTGATTGGTAGTAGAAAGTTTGCCGAAGGTTGGAACTGCTTCCGTGTTTCGGTAATTGGTTTGATTAATTTGGGCAAAACCAAAGGCAATAAAATCATTCAGATTTTTGGTCGGGGCGTTCGCCTGAAGGGTTTAAAGAATGACGGTAAGCGAAAAGACCTGAATCACATTTAAGATTATTTTGCACTGAAAAACACCGATTGGGATAACCTTAAAAGATTGGAAACGCTATGTGTTTTCAGTTTGCGACGCAGCTATCTTGAAACCTTTACGGAAGCAGTAAGCAACGAATTGGAAATTACCAAGACCTTTGAAATGGCCGTTAATCCAAGTTTGATTAAACTAAATAGCGGTGATGTAGATTCCGATACATACAAAAATGACTTAAAGGTTTTCAAACTTTCTAAAACTTCGGTTGATGTAAAACGGGTTTTGTTTTACCCTGATGATAAAAAAGTGGAATATGAATTTGTGCTTGATGGAAAGCAACAAAAAACCGTAATCAATAATTTTAGTTTAAGTCTTGAATACCGAACAAACAGAAATGACGAAGGAAGAAATATCAGAAACTCTTTAAGCCAAGCAAACAATAATTGTTTTTAAAAATTTTCCAATGCTTCAAAAAAATAAAACACCCTACACAAGCCAGACAAAAAAGCACTCGACAAATAACAGTAACAGAAGACATAAAAATGGTAGTAAGCCACGACAGACAAGAACGCCAGCCTATAACAGCGTGTTGCCAAAATTAGCGGTTCCGTGCTTCATATTACAGTTGTGGGTCAACAAACAGTAGTGCTTCGAATGAACTTTAGTGCTGAAAATCGCCAACTTCGGCAACACGCAAAACGTTGGCGGTCATTGTAAGAGACGACACCGAAACCATAAACGAACAGACAAAAAAGGAAAGACTTGATGCAGAAATATTCAGTTAACCAACACTTAATCGAGACAATTTTAGCTTGGGTAAATTCAGGAGAAATTGCAATTCCAGAAATTCAAAGACCATTTGTTTGGGACAGTTCAAAAGTCCGCGACTTAATGGACAGTTTATATCAAGGTTATCCTGTTGGCTATGTTATCGCTTGGAGAAACCCTAACGTAAGGCTGAAAGACGGAAGTTTAAGTGAAGGAAAAAAGGTTTTAATTGATGGACAACAACGAGTAACAGCATTAACAGCTGCAATTCTTGGACAATATATAATCAACAAGACATATCAACAAGTAAAAATCAAAATAGCGTTCAATCCAATTGAAGAACGGTTTGAAGTTCAAAATCCAGCCATTCTTAAAGACAAAACCTGGCTACACGATATTTCAGAAGCAATAAACGGAGACCTATTTGAGATTGCTGACAATTATTTTGAACTAAATACTGATGTTGACAAAAAGCACGTTCGTAACGCTTTCTCAAACCTTATTAACATACCGAAAAAGCAAATTGGTTTAATCGAACTTTCGCCTGACTTAGACATTGAAACCGTTACGGAAATTTTTATCCGCATCAACTCAAAAGGAGTTGTTTTAAGTCAAGCAGACTTTGCAATGAGTAAGATTGCAGCAGACACCGAAAATGGTGGAAATGAACTAAGAAAAACGATTGACTATTTCTGCCACCTTGCCATTGCTCCTGACTTTTACAAACACATAGTAGATAATGACAAGGAGTTTGCAAAAACAGACTTCTTTCAAAAAATGCAATGGCTCAAAACTGAAAATGAAGACCTTTACGACCCCGACTATAATGACTTAATTCGTGTTACTTTTACTTCACAATTCAACAGGGGCAGACTTTCCGACTTGGTTAGTTTGTTATCAGGAAGAAATTTTGAAACAAGAACATACGAAGCAGAAATAGCTCAACAATCATTTGCGACACTTAAAAACGGAGTAACCAACTTTATCAATGAAACCAATTTCAAAAGGTTTTTAATGATTGTAAAATCAGCCGGCTTTATTTCACCTAAACTAATCCGTTCACAAAACGCTATAAATTTTGCTTACATAGTTTACCTTAAACTGAAAGACCTTGGAGTAAGTTCCATTGACATTGAGAGTTATGCAAGACGTTGGTTGGTTTATTCAATTCTGACAGGTCGGTATTCAGGTTCACCAGAAAGTGCGTTTGACTTCGACATTAAGCAGATTTCACACAAACCATTTAACGAGATTTTGAACGAGCGAGAAGAAGCCGAACTTTCAGAAGCATTTTGGAACGCTTCTTTGCCACAAAGTTTGGACACTTCTGTTGCAAGTAGTCCATATTTCCACGTATTTCTTGCCTCACAAGTAAAAGCTAATGACAAAGGATTTTTATCAAAAGACGTTTTAGTTAGCGACTTGATTTCGCTTCGTGGTGACATACACCATTTGTTTCCAAAAGGCTATTTGAAGAAGAACGGGCTTGACCGAAGCAAATACAATCAGATTGCAAACTATGTGTATATGCAGTCAGAAATAAACATTAAGGTGGGCAACAAGCCTCCTAAAGACTATTTCGACTTACTCAAAACGCAAATGACTGAGAACAACAGACAAGTAAGTGGAATTTCGACAGAGCAGGAACTTTTGGACAATTTAAAATTGAATTGTGTTCCGACAGAGTTGATGGAAATGACCATAGACGACTATCAAGACTTTCTGGCTTTGAGAAGGAAACTTATGGCAAACAAAATGAGAGATTATTACTTCGGACTATGACGACAGAAAAAGAACAACGAACCGCCAACAGGCGTTTGGCGCAATGGCGGGTGACGCGGTTAAATCAAGTGCAGTGCTTCTATCTGGCATTTATACAGGTTGACAGTTTTGTGCTTCTAAGTCCGCCACGGGTGCATTCCCGATTAAGCTTTCTAAAGGAATATGAAGATTAAAATGAAGCTTTTTAATCATATTTAAAGTAAGATTTCTTTGATGATTAAAAATTTCTGACACTCGACCACGTTTTCCTATAAATGGTTCTAAATCCTTTCTGGATAAATCCATTTGTTCCACTCTAAATCTTAATGCTTCTACCGGATCAGGTGGATCAACTGGATAGTGTTTTTCTTCGTATGCTTCCACCAAAACTAAAAGAATATCTAGTTTATCTCCTTCTTTTGTATTTTCCTTTGAGCCCCAGAGATTTTCAATTTCGGAAAGTGCTTTTTTGTAATCTACTTCTGTTTTTATTTGATAAATGTCCATTATATAACCTCCGCATTGATTTTATTATATTGTTGATAAAGGAGCAAAAGGGGGTAACATCTTGATCCTTGATTTCAAAAATGGGTTTAATCACATATCAAGATATGACCCCATCCCCTCGTGCTCAATCCTCAGTCCACAATCCACAATCCACAATTTGTCGATTGTCGATTGCCGACTGCCGACTGCCGACTACCTACTACCTACTACCTACTACCTACTACTTACTGCCTACTGCCTACTGTCCGTTTTTATGTAAAGAAAGATATTTTGTTTGCTCAGCGCCTTTCTTTTCATCCACAAAAAAAAGCAGTACCCCTCCGGCTATAAAGAGAATCACGATTGACGCAATGCCTATTCGCGAACTCTCAAAAAATATCCCCGTAATGCCGATTAAAACAGGGCCTAGAATAACGGCAAACTTGCCCACCATATTGTAAAATCCGTAAAACTCCGCCAATTGATCATGGGGAATAAGGCGTGAATAAAAAGACCGGCTCATTGCCTGAATACCGCCCTGAATAAGCCCTATTATGATAGCAAGCCCATAAAACTCATATGTTGCCTTCATCCTCATTGCCCACATTACGGCAAAGATATAGACTCCGATAGCAATAAAAATCGCATGTTTCGCCCCTATTCTTTCTCCCAGTTTTCCAAATGCTATAGCGCAGGGAAAACTCACGAATTGGGTGATAAGCAATGCCAGCAGCAAGTCCCTGTATTCGAAACCTATTGACAATCCATAATCAACCCCCATTCTTACTATAGTATCCACGCCATCAATATAAAGCCAATAGGCGGTTAAAAAAAGAATTATCGTTTTCATGTGTTGTATCTTATGTAAGGTATGAGCTAATCTTTTCAATCCGCTTCGGAAAGCAAATTTCAACGAAATGCGGGTTTCTTTCCCTGGTTCCTTTACAAAAAAAATAATGGGTAATGTAAATATTCCCCACCAGGCGGCAACGGTTAAAAAGGAAACCCGTATTGCGTGGTTCGCATCTTTTAGTCCAAAAAATGCCGGTTGTAATATCATCCAAATATTGAATGCAAAGAGTATCCCTCCGCCAAGATAACCCATTGCATAACCCAGCGCAGATACATAATCAATCCTTTTTTTATTTGTTATTAAAGGAAGGATGGAATCATAAAAGATAACACTGCCTGAAAATCCAACCGTGCCAATTGTGTAGGCAACCGCCGCAAACAGCCAATTACCCCTCTGCACCATAAAAAGTGCTGTTGTTGACAGGACGCCAAGATACGCAAAAAAAATCAGGAATCTTTTTTTATACGACCCGCTATCCGCAATCGCACCAATTATTGGGGCAATCGCCGCCACTAAAAACCCCGACAAAGAATTTGCCATTCCCAAAATCGCAGTACTTTTTGTCACTTCCATGTCCTGACACAAGTAATTTTTGAAAAACACCGGGAAGAATCCTGCCATGACGGTTGTGGCGAATGCCGAATTCGCCCAATCGTAAAAACACCAGCCCAATTCCTGCCTGTTTTTAAACTTCAGCATATATGTTCTTATCCTTTTTCTTTGCCATTACCTGTCTCTTTCCTTGCATTACAATTTGTTGATAAACAATTGAGGCGAATAGGGTTTTTTCGTTGACGGATAACCCTGTTTATGCTTGAATTTTAACTTGTAATGGCATCCTGCATGGAAACGCGGACCTTTATTGGGCGAAGCATTTGCCTGCATAGAAGATAAGGAATAAAATACTGTACATGCGCCTACTCCGCTCTGTTGAACGAGTTATATTGTAAGCAGGCAAATGCCTTGCCCCTACTATAGAATATCCTTTTACGAAGAAAGAGAGAAAGACATGGTTAAAAATAAATTTAAAGTATTTTGCACCCCGTTTTGCCCGAAATGTAATCAATTACTTGCATACTTAAACAAGAGAAATGCAGATTACATTTCCTACGATATAGACAAGGATGAAGACGCAAGGAAAGATGCAATAAGAATTGTTGGCACAGATGACATAGAATCTCTCGACAAACTTCCCATTGTCGTTGTTAATGAAGATAAGATATTGTATGGTTTCAATAAAGAAGAAATCGACGCATATCTTGTCTGATAATCTCCGGCTTTTTGCCGGAAGACGCCTGCCCATCCCTCTTTTTGCGCAGGCGACATCTATCAGTGTATCAATTATCAATTCAGTCCAAGCATATATTCAACAACTTTTTTCTCCGGCGCAAATTTATTTAGCTGGCTTAATCCCAGTTTTTCTACTGCAACGTTGACAAGGTTTTGTTCGTTTTCTTCCGAAGAATAAAAACGCCCTGCCGCAATGAGGGCGCCTTTTGGTATAAGGCCAATAACCTCGCTGCCACTGGCATTTACGCCATAAACGTTTGCAAGTTTCTTTATCTCTTCAAAAACAACATGCGGCGGGGTTACTTTGTAATTCAGGATGTTGGTGGATACCTGAGTGATTTTGTATTCCTTTAAATCCACGCCCATTGCCTGAACGAATTTCAGCGTACCTGCAACACGCTCCTTTTCCCCTTTTTCATTCAATTTCATTCTCCCCGAAGACCGGATTATCGCTGAAATAGTATTGGCAACGGAAATATCGTCGGTATCCAGATTCACATTGTAAGCGATTAAAAATTCCCGCGCGCCAATTACCGTGGCGCCTGTTTTTTTCACACGGTCGTTAAATATTGAAGGGCCGTAATCAGGCCGCCATTCCGCATCGCTCAATTTTTTTGAAAGGCCTTCATATTCGCCTTTCCGTATGTCCGGGAGCAAATAACGTTGAGGTACATTTGCCGCTTCCGCGTAAAGATACACGGGAATGTCAATCCTTTCTCCAACATCCTTGCCTAATAAATGCGCGATTTTAACGCATTCAGCCATGGTAATATTTGCAACGGGAACAAAAGGGCAAACATCTGTTGCGCCAATACGCGGATGTTCCCCTTTTTGCAGTGTCATATCAATAACGTTCGCTGCCGTTTCTATGGCGAAAAAAGCCGCATCCCTGACCGCCTCCGGCTCTCCCGCAAAGGTAATTACCGTGCGGTTATAGTCAGGATCAGATTCGACGTTCAGCAATTTTACCCCCTTAACCCTTTGAACCGCAGCAGCAATTTTTGCTACCTTCCGGGGATCTTTTCCTTCGCTAAAATTAGGCACGCATTCAATTATTTTATTCATATCTTTTCCTTAAAAACAAAAGACCTCCTGCGTTTTATTAAACGCAGGAGGTCTATGTAAATATATCTTCTCCGGCAGCACTCTTAGTGGGCTTCCACTACAAATTCTTCTTCATCATTGTAAGAATCTCTTCTGTGGCCAAACATAGAAACCACCGTCCCGCTTGCAAGCCCGGTAATAATGGCCACGACAAAGGTGATAACAACCCCCTTTATCTGCAATCCGGGTACTGCGCTGCCTGCCATAAAAATTGCTGCCAAACCACCCAATATACCAGGCATACCATGAAGGTTATGAACGCCGCAGGTATCAATGCCCTTAATCATTCTCTGAAGCCGTGGTTGTATGAGTGCAAAGCCAATGACACTCAAAATACCGGCTATGAAACCTAACATCAGCGCTGCCCTTGGCGTTGTATAAGCACATGAAGAACCGATAGCCACACCGCCGGCAAGTGCGGCATTTGCCATATCTTCAATAACGATTTTCTTTCGAATCAGCGTGGTCGCCAGGTAAGTAGAAATTGTTGCTGCACATAAGGAAAGAATGGTGTTTATCGCCGCAGTAACCATTTGTGACGCCTCGGCGGCTGCCGCACAAAACGATGGCCAGAATATCCACAGCACCATACTTCCAAGCATCGAATACTGATTGCTTATCTTATCGGACTCAATACCTTTCGAGAAGTCTTCCTTTGTGGTCATCCTTATTATTACGCCCAATCCAAAATATGCACCAAACTGATGGATAACTATCGACCCGCCCGTATCAATGAGCTTCCCCTTTGGTATCAAACCCATTCCATCGTCTAACATAATCCATTCGTTAAGCATATAGGAAGGAACGAACAACAATGCCGCAATAATATACTGAGACATTTTTAATCTTCCCAAATATGCCCCCATTGCAATAAGCATGGACGCCGCACAAAATTCCGCGAGGATCAAACGGTCTATTTGAAATTCCGCCGCCTCTCCGAATAGCCCCTTTGATTTTAAGTACATGTAGTAAGGAATAACAAAACTCACGGCAATATAGGTGGCGGTAACAGACCCCCAGCCGTATCTTTTTACGTAGACCATTAAAAATCCGAAACCGACCATCAACATTGCCATAACGTGAATGGATTTATTGTATTTATTTACTTCGAGCAATTCCTCCACTGCAGAAGCAACCCCTCCGCCTATTGCACTTATCTTAAAAAAATCAAAGTCCGCATTGGCCGTGGTTTTTTGTTGAGCGTTAAAACCTACCAAGCCGACCTGCGGATGTTTAAAATGTAAGCCGGAAATGTGATCTACGGTCGTCCAGGTTTCTCCATTCGTGCTGAAAGCGCCGGAAATACTTTCCCCGGACTTTGTTAATTTTAAATACAATGTTGTCAATGATGTGGCGGCAGATTTCGCCCCTTCCGTTTTAGAAATAGACCTGCTCATTACGACGTGCTGTGCGTCATCTTTTTGGCGGGTGAGCATTACATAGTTTTCCTCATCCTCGTAGAGGATTATTCCTGCTTGCTGAAACTTTTCCTTGGGATCATACGTTAACTTGACGACTATTTCAAAATCGCCATGTGGCCCACGGCGAAGGAGTTTAATCTTGTTGTTTACATTTATTTGCCACAAGTCTTCAGCCTTGGAAACAATCCTTAAATGCCCCGGGCTTTCGGTAAGACTAATATCACTTTGATTTTCACGTAATATAATCCATGAATTTTCCAGAGATTTCCCATCAAATTCATCCTCAAACAGTTCACTTGCATGAACCTTTGTTCCCCCTATCAACGGAAAACTTATGAGGCCAATAAAAAAAATACACAATACTAATGTCAGTTTTTTCATCACTTCCCTGTCCCCCTTTCTTAAACAATATTGGTTTCTGCCATTGATTACCAAATTTTAAAGACCAAATACAAATCTCTCATAAAAAATACAAACTCTCCTTTCAAAAAGTAAAATGAACATGAAACGAACGTAAGATTTCAGCCAGTTTTCTAAATGATTTCCACCAATTATTATGCTGTATGCACCAATGACGCCTTCAATGTATTGGTCAATAACTTACCGTTTTTTCGTACAGCCAAAAACAAAGAAGTGTGGCTTCACATTGATATTTTTCGGGATATATATATTTTATTCGCAATAAAATATCAAGCGAAAAAGTATTGGCAGGATAGGTAATTCAATTTAAATAAACGTCAGGTATGATAAGTGAGCGAAATGTATGCCAGAAAGATTTATGCCGGAAACAGGTTTACTAATGAGGAGTTACAACGTTTTAGTAGGGGCGAAGCATTTGCCCGTTTGGGTATGAATGCATTTATGACAATTTACAGCAAATGCTTCGCCCCTACAATGTTGCGGCGAACATCGCTAGTATTGGAATTTTTCAAAAGACTAAAGTGTTACCTTTTTTTGTAAGTTTTTCTTTGTGTCCTTTGCGTTCTGTATTCTTTGTGCCCTTTGTGGTTATAGGACAGACGCACGGCCGTGCGTCTCTACATTTTGGTTGCGGCTTTGCTGCGATATGTATTTAATGGCAAAATCCCCCCTACCAGCGGGAATACGCATTGATGCGTTTGTGGAATAAGAGGCGTGTCGATGGGTAAAATATGGTCAATTGCCCGTCAATTGTGTTTTTTTGGTTTCATAGTCTTCTTTGGTAATGATTCCTTGTTCCATCAATTCACGAAGTTCTGATAATTTTTCGTTGTTAACCTCTTTATCAATAATATCATAGGTAAAAACATCCTTACCTGTTAATTCCTTGTATTTGAGCCGGTAATCATCTTCTGTAATAAGCCCGTCATTATATAACCCTTCCAGCTCGCTTACTTTTTCATCATAGGTGTTTTCATCAAAGGCAAAAGACCCGGATTCCTCTTTCACGCTTAATTCATTATACTTATGCCGGTAATCTTCCTCCGTTATCAACCCCTCTTTATATAATTCTTTAAGGGCGCTAAGTTTATCTTCTCTGTCAGCGCCTTGTTGAGGGGGAATCGGAAAAGTCTTTTCTTCTGTTTTAAGGACCAACTCCCTCTTTTTTCTTTCAAAATCTTCTGCTGAAATCAGGCCTTCCGATCGCATTTCATTCAATAGCCTTAACTTATGATCCGTTGGCAATGTCTCAATCGCTGAAGTTCCCTCATAACCCGCCTCTCCCTGTCGTTGTTCATCTCCCGGTTGCGTATACGGATCTTCCTTATAATAGGTCTCTTCAATATCGGTATGCTTATCTAATGGTGTATTGGGCAAACGGTATGTATCTTCCGGTCGTTGTGCATATTCATCAACCTTTTTTAAGAGCGCAGCGTCTTTTTGGGGCAAGTCTCTTTTCTGCAAATTCTCTGGCTCTGTAAAGGTATCTCTCACTCCACCCATGATCAGCGCATCTTTCTTTTTTTCATATTCATCGGCGGAGATAATCCCTTCTTCTTTTAACTTCATAAGGTGGGTAAGTTTTTCATGCAAACTTACGATGTCAACTTCTGGGGGCTCAACAGACTCTGCATTTTTTGCCTTTTTTTTACCCCTCTCTTTTAACGTTAGATAATCGTCTGAAGCAGTACCTTCTTTTTTTGTTTGAAAATCCCGATCATCGGACAAGGGCAAAGCAGCTTTTTCTTTCATCCCTTCCTCTGCTGTTGCAACTTTCTCCGTTTCTTCGATAATTTCTTCCTCTGTGCCTTCCTCTGATGAGACTTCAACTTCTTCCTTTATTTTCTTTGCAGTAACACCTGCAAGTCGTTTTTCTTCTTTTACCCCCCGGTCGGCCCTTTTCTCTTTTTGTGTAAATTTCTGATCCCTACCATCAAAAGGCGGAGAAAAAAGAGAAATAGCCATAAATGCTTCATCACCGGTATTCACAAATTTGTGTACTGTTTTGCTGGGAATCTGCAAAATAGACCCCGGTTTTACCAGGTATCTCGTACCGTCAAGTATCGCTATAGCGTTGCCCTTTTTCACATAAATAACTTCATCATGGCGTTTGTGGTAATGTGAGGAAAATTCGGTATTTTCACGCAATTGAAAGACATGCATGCTGGAATTTCTATTTTCGCCAACATCGGTAATTTTTACATCTTCACCTTCCTGAAGAGGGTTCTTTTCCACGATATCCTCAATATTTTGTACGCTAAAATCGAAAATATCCGGGAATTTAGTGGGATGCTTCAGTGATTCTACAAAGTTGGACGGATAATACTTAACGGTCGTGCAGCCAATGCCGACGAATAAGAGGAAGAGAAGTGAAAGGGAAAAAGTTTTTCTTTTTATGTATGCCATTATCGCTATGTTCAGTACAATATTTAGTGTAGGGGCGAAGCATTTGCTATAAATTGTCATAAATGCATTCATGCCCAAACGGGCAAATGCCTCGCCCCCACTTTTTCAAAAAACTAACTTGTTACGAAAAATCACTTTTTTGTCATAAGTATGAATATTACCTGAAAATTATTTAAGGGAAAGTAAAATGTCTGTAAAAAGTGCTGAAAGAAGATTATTTCTTAAAAAGGCATTGCTAATGGGAGGGGGATTTTGCACCACTTCAATCCTGGCAAAATACCTGACACATTGTACCGCACACTTTGCGCATGGAAATGATATGCAACCTGCAGTTCTTCCCGATGTAGTTATAGGGCGGGATGATGCCATTGCCAGCGACAATGGAAACGTAAACGTAAAAGAATCAAAAATAACAAATATCCTGCATGCAGCAGTTATGCAACTGACAGGCTCTGCCTCAAAAGAGCATGCATGGCAGAGGCTTTTTCGCCCATCCGATATTGTAGGCATAAAACTAAACTGCCTTTCCGGCCGTATTATGTCGCCGCATGTCGCAATAGTAGATGCCATTCTACATGGACTCAAATTTGCCGGTGTGAAAGATGAAAACATCATTGTATTTGAGCGGTATAACAGGGAACTTGAAGCGGCAGGGTTTAGGGTGAGGCGTGCAACCAAAGGCGTGCAATGTTTTGGCACTGACGAATTGCCGCAGGGAGGTTACGACTCCGAACCCCAGATAGCGGGAAGTGTAGGAACGTGTTTCAGCAAAATAGTCTCTCAAATGTGTACCGCCATCATTAACGTCCCCGTCCTGAAAGACCATGATCTGGCAGGCATTAGCGTTGCCATGAAGAATTTCTTTGGAGCAATGCACAATCCGAACAAATACCACACCAACAATTGCAATCCCTATATTGCAGAACTGAACAGCCATCCTTATATCGTAAACAAGGTCAGGCTTATTGTTTGTGACGCCATACTGGCGCAATACAACGGAGGCCCCGGTTACAAGCCTCAATGGACATGGAATTATAACGGCATTATCGTAGGAAGGGACCCTGTTGCTTTTGACAGGATATGCCATACTATTATAGAAGATCAGCGAAAAAAGATGAAACTTCCCTCTTTACAGCAAGCCCGCAGGGAGCCGAAATATATCTCCACTGCAGCCATGCTCGGATTGGGAACAGATGATCTCTCAAAAATAAACCTTGTTTCTATTTAATGTATTGATTTGCTCAATAGCATTTGTTATCATTTTTTTTCAAAAGATATTTAAGCCGTGTAAAGCTCTGTGAATACAAAGCGGGCCATGTTATGGTACATGGCCTTTTTTCTACAGATAATTAACAGATTGGCAAATACGTTAGGAAGAAAGTATGTCATTATCATTTACTGAAGAACAAATAGAACGATATTCCCGTCACATTATTCTCCCCGAAGTCGGAGGCAAAGGCCAGCAGAAGTTATTGAATGCCAAGGTGTTTCTGGTAGGTGCAGGTGGCCTTGGCTCTCCTGCCGCATTTTATCTTGCCGCCGCCGGCGTTGGAAAAATCGGAATTGCCGACGGTGATTGTGTTGATTATTCAAACCTGCAACGCCAGATATTACATTCTACAAAAGACGTCGGGCGCTCCAAGGCTATTTCGGCAAAAGAGACCCTTGAGGCATTAAATCCCGATATAGAAGTCATTCCTTATACCGAACGTTTAACTTCCGGCAATATCCTGGATATTATTAAAGATTATGACGTAATACTTGACGGCGCTGATAACTTTCCCACCAGATATCTCGTGAACGATGCCTGCGTTTTTCTCAGAAAACCGCTTTCGCACGGCTCCATTTTTCGCTTTGAAGGACAAGTAACCACCATTCTGCCATTTGACGGGCCTTGTTACCGCTGCCTTTATGAAGAGCCTCCCCCTCCGGGCCTGGTGCCTTCTTGCAAAGAAGCGGGAGTATTGGGGATATTGGCAGGCGTCATTGGCACCCTCCAGGCGACAGAAGCAATCAAACTCATTCTGGGAAAAGGACAGTTATTAAAAGGCAAGCTGCTAATATATGATTCCTTAAACATGGAATTCAAAAAGGTGAATGTCCGGAAAAACCCCAATTGCCCGGTATGCAGCGATAAAGCCACGATCAAGGAACTTATCGATTATGAAGAATTCTGCCAAATAAACACTTAACATGATGAAAAAACACATCCTCTATTTTGAAAACCCGGGAAAAGAAAATACAGAGGAATGTATAGAAATAGCTGCATCCGCTGTCTCTGAAGGATATACGCACATCGTTGTTGCCACTTCCGTTGGGGAAACCGGCGTTGCAATGGCAAAGAAACTGCACGGTAAAGAGGTAAACCTTGTAGTTGTCACTCATTCAGCCGGTTTTCAAGAACCCAATCATCAGGAATTGCTTCCCGAAAACCGGGATCAAATCGTAGCCCTGGGAGGCAAAATCTATACAGGCACCATCCTTACCCACTCAATAGAAACCTCTTTTTCGCAAAAATTTAACGGACTCTATCCGGCAATGATCGTTGCACAATCGCTACGAAGACTGGGCGAAGGATTAAAGGTTTGCTGCGAAATTGTTATGGAGGCATGCGATGCGGGACTCATCCCCGAACGGGAAGAAGTGGTTGCGGTTGCCGGCACAATAAGGGGTGCAGATACCGTATGTATAATAAAATCTGCAGCCTCAAAGAGGTTCCTCGATGTAAAAGTACTTGAAATCCTGGCAAAACCACGTTGTTAATCCCCCCCGGCGCCCTTTTTCCATACCAAAATGTAGAGAGGCACGGCCGTGCGTCTCTACTCCGATGCGAACCTTTCTAATGTCTCGAGGAAATAAACATGGAAGTATCCGGGAATTTTCTACAAGCAGCCATTGATGGTATTCGCGCATATATCAATATAATCGACAAAGAGTACAATATATTGTTTGTCAACGACGCGGTAACAAAAAAACTCCGGAAAACACGCCAATCCATTGTCGGGAAAAAATGTTATGAACAATTATGGAACAAGAATGCGCTCTGCGAGAATTGCGTAACTCCAAAAGTCTTTGAAAACGGCCAACCCCACCAAAGGATAAACTGGGAAAACAACGCTGATGGAGAAAAGCGCTGCATTGAACATTTTGTATTCCCAATACCAAACAAACAGGGCCAGGTTGAATTTGCGGTAGAAATCTTTATGGATATCACCGAAAAAAAATTGCTGGAAAAAGAACGGGAAGAACAGCGTTTGGAATTGGGCAAAAGAATACGCGAACTTCGCCATGCGTACGAAGAACTCAAATCTCTGCAAAACCAGCTTTTGCAGGCTGAAAAAATGTCTTCAATAGGACTCCTCGCCTCCAGCCTCGCGCATGAACTCGATACCCCCCTTGCTACCATCTCCGGATATTGTGAATTGTTATTGGAGGAAGTTCATGATGAAAAAGCTCTCGGCAAAATCAAAACCATCTCCGATCAAATCGCCAAATGCCAGAAGGCAACACGAAATCTATTAATTTTTTCAAGAAAGTCCGACAGTGAGAAAAAGGAATATCATATAAATACGTTAATAACTAATATTCTGGCGCTGGTGGAACATCGTTTAAAAATCCACAAAATAAACATCCGCAGGGCATTTGACAAACAGTTGCCCCCTTTATTAGTTGAGGGGAATCAAATCCAACAGGTTATTTTAAACCTTGTAAATAATTCAGTGGACGCCTTGCCTAATGGCGGAGACCTGTTTATCAAAACGAGGATGAACAATGCAGAAAAATCCGTGGAAATTGTATTTGAAGATAATGGAACAGGCATCCCCGAAAAATATCATAAACGTATTTTCGAACCATTTTTCACCACTAAAGAACAGGGAAAAGGCACCGGGCTTGGTTTATCAATTTGTAAGGACATAATTTCCGCCCATAACGGCACGATACGCCTTGATAGCAATACAGACAAGGGGGCAAAATTTATTATCTCACTCCCCTGCAAATAGTAGCTTAAAAGTTGTTTTTTACATTTTTTGGTAAAAGATTTAACTGTCCCTTCTGCAGTCGGCAATCTACAGTCGGCAGTCGGCGGTTGACCAATGATCAATGACTGTGGTAGGTTTTTATAAGGGAGTCATACTCTGAAAAAAATATTAGTGGTAGATGATGACCCGGCATTGGGAGAAATGTGTACGGAACTCCTGAAAAGCAAAGGATATGCAGCGGATGCCGTTACAAATGGCGTTGATGCCATAGAAAGGGTTTCAAAAGATCCGGAGTATGCCATTGTCCTCACGGATTTTGTTATGCCGGAAATGGACGGCATACAACTGCTCTCAAAAATCAAACAGATCAATTCCGCTATTGATGTGATTGTAATGACCAGTTACGGCACCGTCTCAAGCGCCGTAGAAGCAATGAAGCACGGGGCGTCTGATTACATAACAAAGCCTTTTAAACGCGATGAACTTGTTCTGGTGATAGAAAAAATACTGCAAATGCAACGCCTCGAAGGAGAGGTGGACAGATTACGGTCTGAACTGGGAGAAAAATACACCTTTAGCAATATCATCGGAGAAAGCCCTAAAATTAAAAAAATATACGATATTATCTCCCATGTCTCAGGCACGGAAGCAAACATACTCATCCAGGGCGAAACGGGCACCGGAAAAGAATTGGTGGCAAAGGCAATACATTATAACAGCGCCAGAAATAATCACCGCTTCGTTAAAGTAGATTGTTCCTCTTTAACGGAAACCTTGCTGGAAAGCGAACTTTTCGGACACGAAAAGGGGTCTTTTACCGGTGCGACGAAAGACCGGATTGGGCGTTTCAGAAAAGCAGATCATGGCACTATCTTCCTTGATGAAATAGGCAATATCTCCCTTGCCGTTCAGGCAAAGCTGCTGAGAGTCCTGCAGGATAGTGAATTTGAAGCGGTAGGAAGCGATGAATCCATAAAAGTTGATGTGCGCATCATTGCCGCTACGAATGCCGATCTTGAGGGCTACGTTGGAAAAGGGCTTTTCCGCAGCGATCTGTTTTACCGGCTTAATGTAATACGGATATTTCTACCGCCATTAAGAGAACGAACAGAAGACATCCCCCTGCTTGCCGCCCATTTTCTCGCTATCCATAACAAGAAAAACCGGAAAAACGTGGAAGGGTTTTCCCGCGATACACTAAATATACTCACGTCATATACGTGGCCCGGAAACATCCGCGAACTTGAGAATGTAATTGAACGTGCGGTAATTCTTTGCAAAAAGAACAGAATCACCCCCGAAGACGTTCCATTATATCAGGAAAAAATGGGGATGTGCCCCGGCTTGTCCGGGAAACCGCTTCAGGAATTATTGGAACAGACCGAACGCCAGATAATCATAAATACATTAGAAGCCAATGACGCCGATAAGGAAAAAACCGCAAAAATCCTGAAAATCTCCCGTGCAAGTCTCTACAATAAACTCAACAAATACAAGATATGAGCATAGGGGACACATCCCATCCCCATCCACACGTATAGTCATATTTATGCACAATTCCGGCAGGCAAAACTACCATCCAATAACGCCTTTTTTGCTCTGTTTTGAAAGTTCCTTTTCATCTTCCCATACGGCAAGGCCTGCGTTATTCGTGAGGGAAAGTTGAAAGGTATACGATACTTGCCTTATGTCATTTTGCCGTTCACGTTTTTCAATGATCTTGCCTGAAAGCGAGAAATCCGGCATGCGCTGCGGTTCTGCTTTGTCGCTATAAAATTCTTTCTCCTGTTGTATGCCTTGCGCCAGAGGGTCTTCGGCTATGCCACCCAACCCGATTGTAGTGGTTGTCAGCGCCTTTCCACTTATGTTCAGCGCGACCCTGATCTTTTTTATTAACAGGTCAGTATCAATCTGTTGAGTAGTATTGTTTGTAATGCGGCTTATTGCAAGCATTGCCGGCTGGATTGGTGCAGTATCCAACGCACCCGACGCCAGAAGCGAATTAATCATTTCCTCCGCCGCATAAGAAAAGTCCTGTATGTTTATATCAGTAGTGACGAGGGTACGCGGGCCTCCGGTCTCTACATATCTTGTATGGGTAGAACAACCGGCAAAAAATAAAGATGCTACTGCAGGCAACATAACTACGGTCAATGGTAATTTCATCTTGTATCCTTTCTTCTCTTAATTATCTCTGACGTTTTCCATAAATTTCACACGAAAATCACGCGCAGTCTGTTTCGGCGCCGTCGCAGTAATAGAAAGTGTCTCTTGCCCCTCTATTTGTCTTGGAACCCATACAGACGCAGGTGTATCCACACGCATGCCATTCTCATCAAACCACTCTATTTTATAACTAACTTCCTGCATGGAATTTTTTCTGTTAAGTATTTCTATCTGCACTTGAAGAAACCCGCCCGGCGTTACGACTTCGTTCAATCCAACAATGCTGACCTTTTTATTAAGCGTAGCATCGGTAATAACACGTTTGTCAGCAACCACCTGCTTTGTCCCGACAGATTCTTCACGCTCCACGGTGTTAACTGTGGTGCATGAAGAAAAAAAGGTTATGCCAATAAACATCCCTGCTAATAATAGTGTAATATTTTTCATGCTGCCTCCTTTATAAATTATTTAATGGTGCACTTGGAGGGTTCAGGTTTGCAATCTGAACCCGCCTCAAGTTTGGGTATTAACGCCTTCATGACAATTTACAGCAAATGCTTCGTCCCTACTTTTTTAAAAATCCAAAGTGTTACGGCATTTCCTGATTTGTCTCCGTATTTTTCTCTTTTTGGACATCTTGTTCTGCGGAAAAGGCCTTAGCATCTGTAGCCGCAACGACCGGTTCTGGGCGCCTTACCGGCAGTTTTATCCCTTCCGGACTATCTTTTAGCCTGAATTGGGTAACCGTAAAAGGACTATTCCTGTTTATGGATTTGACCCATACCACATTGATTATACCATCATCTATTGCTACCGGTAATTTGAAACCCGAATACGGTTGTTCCAGTTCAATTTTCCGGTCAACCGGTGTAGGAAAGCGGCAAAAATGAAATTCCTTAGGCAGGGTCTGCCATGTCCTTATATCAGCCTGATTCATTGCCGCCTGATACACGAATGCAGCAAACATCACGGCAAGCCCGGCCGTTGTGTTTTTTTGGTTGCTGCCTGTTACGCCTGTGTATGCACCATATGCTGCACCAGCCTTTATTGCTGAAGCAATAAGTGTTTTAGTAACTATGAGGGGTAATTCATTTTTAAAATCCTGCGCAATAACGGCATCCATGCTTGACAACAACATTGCCGGCTCTGTCAGGCCGTCATGTGAAATGTTCAGAGAGGAGATAAAATCATTATTATATAGAAGTTTAGGAATCGCCGCACCAAAGTAAGGAAGGCCTGGTGTTATGAAAAAAAGCGGCAAATCAATACGCATGCTGTCCCTTGCCGGCGCTTGCCCTGTTTCAAAGATAACATAGGTGGTAGCCTGCAGCGGTTGCCCTATTATTCTTTGTCTCACCATTTCAATATCCTGATTGATATATGCATTTTCTCCGATCATGCTGCACACCCGTTCAAATGATTTCAGTGATCGCTCCAGGTCTGAACTGCTTGTTGCCTGCGCCATAAAATACAGCGCGTCGAGATAAACCGTCAGAGGGTTGACATAAAGCTCAAGGGCTTTAAACCGCTCAAGGTCTGAAAAATTATTTTCATATTGTTGCTTAAATTTACTGTCACTATTAATTTGGGCAAGATTAATATTGTAGTTTTGCCTTTTCCCTTCTTCCTCCGCTTTTTCAATTCGGGCTGAATTGATATAGACAGCATCTTCCTGGCGTTGATGTGCGAGGTAAAGTTCGACACGCGCCTTTTCATACTCTGCAAGTTGAAGATAATTAAGCGCTTTGTAGGTATTCATCATAATTTTGTCATACGCAAAACCTTCATAAGGCAGCATTGCAAGGTTCGTGACAGTTGCTAGCGTCTCTCGGGTAACTTTTACCTTTGCCTTATCCTCATACTTATCAATAAGCTCTTCCGCCAGATCAAATGCCTTGTTGCTTTCTTCGTATTTCCCCGCAGTTCGCAGGACTGCCCCCTGCTCCAATCTCCACACAACAGCGTCCTTTGATTCACCTTTTTTTTCTGCCTGTTCTGATATTAACGCTGCCGCCTCATTGAAATTGCCGGATTCCCACTTTTGGTTCATCCTCTGTGTTTGCATATTGTAACTGACGCATCCGGCACATAACAACATCGATACCGTCATACTCAATAAAATGTGATGCCATATAGTTTCTCTATTGTGTCTCATACCAACAAATTTGTCATAGAATATTTTAAGACAATTCACCCAATTTAATGTTTAGGCATTTCAATATTTTTGTAGAGACGCATTGCATGCGTCTCTACATTAACATCAACAATAGAATAAAGTCGCTGACAAAGGCAGCCTGATTCATTCTCATGGTAGGTTGCAAACCTGAACCAAACGTTTTATGCCTTCAATCCAGCCTTCTATTAACAGAACAAATGACAAATAAATTCAAGATTCCAAACAGGGATTTTGGGATTTGGGCATTGGAATTTTTCCTACCCCATTATACGCATAAACTCATAGGTTCAGGCTTCGTCGTGAGCTCAGCCGAACGGTTGCAAACCTGAACCCGCCGGGAGTCGTGTAATGTTTATGCTGAATAGTTGCCTGCAATCTGCAACTTGCCGATTGCTGACTGCCGACTGCCAAAATTTTACTGAGCCATTCTCACTATTGCCCCTTTATCAATCCCATGATCTTCTATAATCTCAGCCGTCGATACCTTCGGGAGTATATTAACAATTTTCACCTTGCCAACCAGGATTTCTTCTCTGCCGAGGGATTCGTTTGTATCGGGATCAATCAATTCATCCCCCACTGCAAATATGTCCCATATCTGACCTGAAGCAATATCAGTTCCATCTCCCCGGTTAATAGTAATCCGGTTATCCCTTTTATTTATCACTTTTGGTGGAAAAATCACATCTGTAACCCGGTGAGTAATTTTATCTGCCATTTTGCGTGCAATTTCCACTAACAGCGCTTCATTGAGATCGCCATCCCTTGTCGAATAGGTTTTATTTTCATAAATGTCCTTATTGCTTATCTGAAAATTGGCAGATTCCAGCAATTTGCCGGTAGTAGCGTCATATATCTTACCGATACATGAAAGCCTGATAACCCGTTTCGTAGCGGTTCTTTCTGTTTTCTTAAATGTTGCAAGCTCGTTATAATCCTGAAAATCATCAATTGTTGCAACGAGCAAATACTTTATCCCTGATATCTTAAATTGTTTCGCAGCGGTTCTGTCATCCGCAGAAACATTTCCGGAATGTGCAAATTCCTGTTCTTTGACAATATCATCAAGATCATTACGGGCAACTATCTGGAATTTTCTGGTTGCGTTAATGCGGTCTGCCAATTGCCCGTTCATCGATTGAATCACGCGGTCCAAAGAAAGCCTGCTTCCACTCCTGTTAGCGCCATCTATTATTGCTTGTGTCGGCCTAACGGTCGCAATACCAATTGTTTCTATTTCTGCAAACGCCCTTGTTTGCATCAAAAACGCCAGCGCACATCCTAAAAAAAATATTTTCATTATGGTTAGTCTTTTCATACACACCTGCCTTTCTTATAAAGTAGGGGCGAAGCCTTTGCCAGTTCGGGTATGAACGCATTTATGACAATTTACGGCAAATGCTTCGCCCCTACACTATGCGGCAAACACCACTATTATTGGGATTTTTCAAAATACTAAAGTATTACAAAAGTGTTTCTTTCTGGTTTTCCATGACTACCAGAACAATTCGAAGATGGAGTTTATTTCCTTGGCTACATCTGCCTTTACGTCAATTTTGAATCCGCTTTGCCGTAACATCTGCGCACCACTCTTTATTAATTCAACATTGGCGTCCGTTAATTTTTCGCCGTTTTTCAAATGATGAAGAAAAGCGGTATTATCCTTCCACCTTGCATAACCGGCTTCATTCATCTGCAATGCCACCTTCAACCTTTGTCCGTTGTAAACATTAATTGTCCTTTCCCAGTCCCTGAATCCTTCACGGGTAAGCCGGATCTTGTTTAACCCGGGTGGTGCTTTAAAAACGCCAGGTGCAGCGCCAATAACAACGCCGTTGAGTTCTACGGTTACATCCAATACCTGCACTTCAAGATTGCTGTTTTGCACTACAATCATAGTCTTGTCTTCCTTTACCAGGACGTCAGGCACACTTACCGGAAGTTGCGCAAGGTCTTGCATGCCGCAGGCAATGGTAATTTCCACAAAATCAGGCTTTGGCGGAGGCGGGGCAATATGCTTGCTCCCCAAACTTTCTGCAATCCTGTATGCCGTCTCGTCCAGCAGCATATTCATCATGTCATCATCTTCAACCGTACTCCTTTCGGTAAACCGCTCAGATTTGCTTGCCATAATTGTATCCGCAACCAAGGTGCTACCTTGTGAACCTTCCAGTATTTTGAAACTGGCACGCAGATTGGTAACCAGATTAACTGTTTCAACACCATATCCTTTAAACGTTTTCTTTTCCGTTCCTAATGAACTTATCGATGCGGCAATAAGATAGTCGGCATTCATCATCTGAGCCAGTCTTAGTGCGGATGTATTGTTACTGAGAAGTGTATCCAGTCTGTTTTCTTTTGCCGCACCGGGGGAGTAGGTTTTCAAACTACCGGTTACCACTTCACGGCTAATGACGTTAAACCCCTTTTCAGCAACACGGCTGGTAATAAAATCCTCAAATACTGCAATCTTATTATCAAACTGGCGTCCTGCCCTGTTTTCCACAAAAATTGCCGCTTTATGCACCTGTTTATCATCTTGCTGCGCCAAAAGGCCTGCATTTAAGGAAAGAAAATACAAAAGCATAAAGCCTGTAACAAAAGACATGCGTTTTAAAAAAAGCGACATAATTCACCTCCTTTCGGTATATTTCTGATTTCATAAACCTTATTTGTTCGATCATATTAAACATTTAATTATTATACTAACCCGTATTTTATAAAATATAGATCAATAAATCACGATTTAGTTTATTCGAATCGCATATCTGGTGGATTGTAAGAAATCATTTGTATTGTAACGCTTTAGCTTTTTGAAAAATTCCGGGAAAAAAGGAGAACCCCGAAGGGGTAATATGATTATAGAAAAACTTGGGTTTCAATCCTCATCCAGCCCGAAGCTTCGTCGCTCCACTACCCGCAATGACAAATGTTTTGAACATTCAAAACATTTGAATGGTTCGACTTCGCTCACCACAGGTTTAGGATTTGTTTCGTATTTCGATATTCAATATTCGAGTTTTTTCTCGAGGGTTTTTTTCAGTAATACGTCTTCACGTTGTCTGCGTTGAATCCACATATTATGCGCCTGTTGAGTATATATCCGGAGGTATTATTATTCCTCGATTGTGAAAATTAATTGAAATGCCAAAATATATTGACTAACATTATGACATTATGTTGATTTATATTTCAGGCTTGTTTTGTTTAGGAAAGATACAATGAAAATTACCATGTTAGGATACTCAGGGTCAGGCAAAACCACTCTCATGCACGGAATGGCCTCCACCCTGGCGCCGGGAAACGCAGACCATGATTATGCTTTAATCCCCAGGCGAAAAAATGATGATGAATTGGCGTCTTTTAATGAAGAAGTTGATGTACTGGTTGATTTTATGGAAAATGCCGTTGAGCATGCGGGTTACTGGCCTCTCGGAACGAATAAAACCACGGTATATCCATTTGCAATCGAATACCTAACGAACCATAAAATTACAAATATAGAATGGGTGGACTTCAGAGGCGGGCTTTTATCACATATTTTTAAACCTGCACATAGAGATGAAAAAGAACTGGAAGCCCTGTTTTTCCACTTAATCGAAAGCAATGCGGTGGTGATTGTTGCAGATGCTTATCATCTTACTCATTTTACCAGAATTGATGAAATCAGACATTTTTCAGGCGCTAAGACTATTAATCTGATAATGAACAGGTTTGACAGAATATACCCCAACAGAAAATTGAACATTTTAATTGTTCTTACAAAGGCCGATTCTGTCGATACCTGCTGGAAGGAAGAAGATTATAAACAACTTCTTGACAAGGGAATGGAAGTATTTGACCCTGTGGTGAAACTTTGCCGGAATAACAGCAACTGGAATGGCGGTATCCTGCCGGTTTCTGTTATTGGTGAAGAAAATGTAGAAAGAAAAATTACACCGAAAACCGATTCAAATAGCCCTATGGATATCCCATTTTTAGCGGAAGACAAAATTATAGGACTGCCCCAACCGTTTAACACGGAATATGTTCTTTATTTTTGTCTTGGCTTTTCCTTGTTGCAAATGAAAAATGCGGCAAAGGAATCTATATCAGATTATCAAAAAACCATAGAGCAGGTGCTTCAGGACGCCGGGACATTAAACTCAATCTGGTCATTTTTACGCGGCAAGCCAAGCGCTGCTGAAATTGCCCGCAAGTCCTCGGAAAAGAAAAAGAGAGACGAAGAATCCTTGCTTAAGTTTGAAAGCCATATAGATACACTTCTGGATTGTACCAGGAAAAGGGTAAGGCTTTTTGTATGAATGTGGAACGATTCATATATTCGAGGACTTTGACTGCTGACTACCGGTGGATTGTTACGTCTCCTTCGCTTTCTTCTAAAGAGACACATCTCCTTGAACGATTTCTTGATTTTTTTAAAAAATATCGTTTTGCATACGCAAAAGCCCCGCTTAAACCGCTTTTTTGCATAAATTTTCCGAAAACTACCGTGCTTTTTACCCTTCAAAGCGGTATGTTCAAAGATGAATTCGGCAGGGACATTTATTCCCTGGAGGGCATTTGCACAGGTCGTATTCACAGGAAAACTTTATGGAAAAAAATGCCGGAGATAATAGACAATTACGCAGGGGCGCTTAATCCCTGGACCGATATAAATTTCCGGAAAGCAGATAATCTGGTAAATAACCCATCGGCGTTTTACACACTGGAAAATCTGATTCCTGATAGAGCCCAGCCCCAGCCCGAAAGCATGGAAGTTCTGCCGGAATCGCAAGCCCCCTCCGGCACAATCATTATACCTTTTGTTGAAGAAGGATTGAGAAAACTGAAAAAAACAGTTAATACCCCTTCTTTTTCACCATCAAATTTTGCATTTGGATGCACTGCAGAGATGCTGAAAGCAGAACAATTTCGCATAATAGCTTACGTAGATGACAAGAACAGAAAAGAATCCATTGGAAAACCTGCAGAAAGGAAAAAGAACAAATCATCCATTTCCGGCGCCTCTGATGCTGAGGTGAAAATTACAACAGAAAATATCCAAAAAATTAAAGGAAAAAGACGTTTCTTCACAGATGAAAAATGGAAGAAAATAGTTGATAAAATACGGCTCGTATTCCTTAAAAAATAGTAACTATTCAGCGTAATCTATTAAACTACCGGAGCACAACTCGCTCCCAAACTCCTTTTCGGAAACGTACTGGCGCTGGAAACTACATGTGCGGGTTCAGGTTTGTAACCTGAACCAAACGTTTTATACTTTCTATCCAGCCTTCTATGAACAGAACAAATGACAAATAAATTCCAGTGTACAAACAGGGATTTTGTGATTTGGGCATTGGAATTTTGCCGGAGTACATTGCCCCATTATACGCATAAACTCATGAGTTCAGGTTGCAAACCTGAACCCGCCAGGCATCGTGTAATGGTTTACGCTGAATAGTTACAAAAAATAATTGCAATATGTTTTATAACGATTTGTATTCACTCAATAATTCTCTGAACTTGCCAAAGGCTGCTTCATACTACTTTCCCCTGCAAAGTCAACCTCGGCGCGTCTTTTAGAATTTCCAGAGGTTCTTTTCTTTGCGTGACCCAGCGCCCAGAAATCTACTGTCAGAACCCAAAGGAACCAATCATACTACTAATGGCATAAGTTCTAAAACCCTCGTCTTTGGCTAAACAATAAACCCAATATGGACTTACTTTATTATTAGCATTGTTTTTCAATTTTCATGTTGTCCGGTTTATGCATCAGCGCATTGAATTCTTTCTCTGCTTCAACGGGAGCATTCCCAATTTTTTGTAAATTTTCCCACATTGTATCGCAAGCATCTTGCTTGACTCTCAGGAATTTCAAAGTTGTAGAACGAAGCGATTGTTTCGTTCGAGCGAAGTGGCACTTCGCTCTACATCAACGAAAAAGTCGTCTAAGGCCTAACTTGTGAACTCGTAAGGTATAGCAGATGGAGGGCATTCCTGATTTTTTGCGACTTCCGCTGGTTTCGGTGAAACGTTGCAGAGTATTAACACTGTCAGGGTTGTTTCGTCCTGATCCCATGAACGGTTACAAAAAATCTGGAATGCGCCTGCTTCAACATTGTTGCCTGCACGATATAACGCACTTGCAAATCTAAAAGTAATTCCAAACCTGTCTTTCTCGTCCCGCAGATATCGCAGTGCCTGTCGATATGCCTCGCTCGTCAGACATAGCTAATGCCGGGTTCAGATTTTAAAACATTGATAAACATATTTCTTTTTCTACGACCGGTGTATATGCGCCTACATTTAAGATTGCGGTTGCCCCGGTCTTTGTTAATAAATCTTCGGGAATTATTCTCGGTGATCATCAAGATAGGAATGGATGGCTTGGATATTTAAATTCTAAATTTGTTCGTTTTCTTCTCAAGGCATACGTTAATCATAGCGTAGAAATGGAAGTCGATGACCTTAAGACCTTGCCTGCGTTGCCTAAGCATAATTTTCTATCAGATAAAGTCGAAGATATTATGAATAAACAAAGAAGAAATTCATCTTACGACTACGCATCAAACGAACCGGAATTTATAATAGGCTAGCGAGAATGACAGCATACCTATTTTAGTTTGTAGAATTAAGTGAAGTGTCACCGGAATTCCAAATTAAATTAATTATTTCCATTCCCGGTTTGCAGGGACTTTTAAGTTGTCAGCGTAGCTGCCAAAAATGCTCATGATGCAAACCCGAAATGCCCGCTGTTAAAGCATAATTGTCTTGCTAAAATACATCCAAATGCATATAAACATAAAACAAAAGGATGGTTTTGAAAAAGCGGAAAGCAAAGGGATAAAATATAATGTGTATTTCTCCTTATTTTGCTAAATTATTCATCCTTTCACGTCCGGCCTGTTTTCGTTAGGCTATTTACAAAACAAATCGCCGTATGAAAAAGATAAAAACATGTATAGCGAAAACAACCTGCCCTAAGATCGCTAATATCTTTCCCAGAGAAAGATTGTTTCGTTTGATGGATAAAGGCAGAGACAAGCCTGTTATCTGGATATCGGCGCCTGCCGGTTCCGGGAAGACAACCCTTGCCGCAAGCTATCTGGATAGCCGCAAACTCCCCTGTCTCTGGTATCGCGTGGATGAAGGGGATGTTGATATTGCAACCTTCTTCTATTATATGGGAATCGCAGTAAAAAGGGCCGTTCCCTCGCGACGAACCCCCCTCTCCTTGTTAACCCCTGAATACCAACGGAGTATTCCCCTGTTCACCAAAAGGTATTTCGAAGAACTCTGCGGCAGGCTGAAGCCGCCCTGGATAATCGTCTTTGACAACGTGCAGGATGTGTCTGTTCAGTCTTTGTTCCATAAAGTGCTGGCCCAGGGGATTGACATAATTCCTAAAGGCATCAATATTATAGCAATCAGTCGGGATAACCTTCCTCCCCAATATGCCGGTATGTGCGCAAACAATAAATGTCATCTTATTGAATGGAACGATATCCGGTTTAACATGAAGGAATCCAAAGAGATACTGCTAAAGGGGGTAAAAAAAAGAATGACAAAGGCATCCTTCCTCCGGTTGCACACACAAGCGGAAGGCTGGGCGGCTGGTCTTGTGCTTATAGTGGAGCATATAAAAACAAAGGGTAGTGATGATACGTTGCAGAACGGATTAATATACGAGAAGGTATTTGACTATTTTGCAAATGAAATCTTTGTAAAGACGGATAAGAACACACAAACATTCTTACTCAAGACATCCTTTTTGCCAAGAATGACGATACCCATGGCAGAAAAACTTACCGGCGCCAGAGAATCAGGACGCATCCTGCATGAGCTGAATCGAAAGAACTACTTTACCACGGCACACTATCAGAAAAATACTATTTACCAATACCACCCGCTTTTTCGGGAATTCCTGTTTTCCATGGCAAGGGATTCTTTTGACACCGGAAGATTGTCCGCTATACAGCGAAAGGCTGCTGCGCTTCTTGAAAAATCAGGGCAGATAGAAGACGCCGCTCTGTTATTCAGCAATGTCGGTGACCGGGATGGCCTTGTCAAGCTGATATGCAGCCATGCATTGTCCCTCATAGCGCAGGGGAGAACAAAGACGCTTGAGGAATGGAGTACAAATATTCCTGAAATTACAAGAGACAGGGAACCGTGGGTACTGTACTGGCACGGTGTTTGTAAATTATCGTACAATCTTGTAGAGAGCCGTAGTTGTTTTGACAGGGCATTTGTGCGGTTCCGCTCTCAGAATGAACAAACGGGCATGTGGCTGTCCTGGTCGTATGCGGTAGATACTATTTTTCACGAATTTGAAGATTTTCCCCGTCTTGACAACTATGCATCATTATTTGACGACATATTTCAGAAAAGAACACCCTTCCCTTCATTTGAAGTTGAATTGAGGGTTCTTCCCTGTAGGTTCTTCATTATGGCGATGCGGGAACCAAATCACCCCGAGATTGAGAAATGGGCTCACCGGGTTTTTTTGTGCCTGCAGGGGTGCAGGGACGTTAACCTTCGCCTGCAACTCGGATTCCATCTTGTGGTCCATTACTTATGGATGGGTGATTTTACAAATGCTGGCATTGTAATAGACTCGATCAATGAAGGGCGACTATCCGAAACAATCCTTCCGCTGGAGCGCCTTTTGTGGAAAAACACAAATGCTATGTATACATGGCTTACAGGTTCTATTGAGTCGTGTCTTCGTTCCGTTTCTGAGGCGTTAAAGCTTTCCTGCGAAACGGGCATACACCTCTGGGACCACCACCTCCTCTCATTTGCGGCTTGTGCAGCGCTGAGCGATGGGGATGTTGAAACGGCCACGGGAATGATCCGTAAAATAGAAGCCGGCCTGACACATGCGCGAAAAATTGACATTGTCTTCTATCACTTCCTGTGCGCATGGAGAGACCTGGCCTGTGGAAATGTGTCATCTGCCGCAGAGCATATAAGAATACATGCTGGCCTGGTTGCAGAGATAGGCACATATCTCCCCGTTGCGGTAAATCACGTTGCGTCGGCGCATATCTTTGCGGCAAAGGGAGAATACCGTAAAGCAATATCATGGCTCAATCGTGCCCAGCACATCGGACGGCAGACAAAGAGCAAGCTTGTCAAATATATGTGCCTCCTGACGAAGGCCTGGTTCGCTTTGGAATACAGCAGAAAGGGCGCTTCTGAGAAAGATGGTCTGGATGCGTTGCGTAAGGCAATGTCGTTCGGAAGGGAACATCGTTTTATCAACAGTTTCCTGTGGCGGCCTGAAGTCGTCTCACGGTTGTGCATAAAGGCGCTTGAGGCCGGAATCGAGACAGACTATGTCCGGCAGCTTATCTGCGCACGAAAATTGGCACCCGATACACCGCCCCTGGGGTGCGAAAACTGGCCATGGCCGTTAAAGATATTCACGCTGGGGAGGTTTACCCTGCTGAAAGAAGACAGTCCCGTTTCTATGTCCGGAAAGGTACAGCGCAAGCCGTTGGAACTTATCAAGGCGGTTGTTTCTCTGGGAAGCAAGAATGTAGCTATAGACCGGGTAATAAATATCCTGTGGCCCGATACAGAAGGAGACATGGCGCATCATGCCTTTGAGAGTTCGTTGTACCGGTTGCGCTGGCTTATTGGCAATGACATGGCAATCAGGCTTCAAGGCGGACATTTATCGCTTGACAGCCGCTATTGCTGGGTTGACGTGTGGGCATTTGAAAAATTACTGGAGGAAGTTACGGAAATCTCCGTTTCCTGGAAGTCTGCGGCTTGCTTTCGCACAGATATCCTGAAGTTGATTGAGAAGGCTTTTGATCTTTATAAAGGATGTTTCTTGCCAGACGACTTGTTACATATATGGACGGCTTCAGTTCGAAAATCTTTACAAAAGAAATTTTTCAGGCTGGTTATGTTATCAGGGAATTATCTGGAACGCGCAAAACAATGGCAGACGGCGTCGAAATATTACGAAAGGGCGATTGAGGCAGATAATCTTGCCGAAGAATTTTACCAGAGGCTTATGATGTGTCACCATTGGCTTGGCAGGCGTTTGGAAGCGGTCAAGGTATATCAATCATTTGAGGAATGTCCTCTCTTCAGTTTATCAGATAACACCATCCCCGGAAACAGAAGCAATATACAGATCAATACTATCAGAGCAGAACAAGCCGGAAGGCAGACCCGGGTAGTTACACTATTTTAAAAATATTGAGAATCGGTGAGCTAGCAGAATCAGTTCCGGCAGTAGTTATACATCATATTGCTCGGATCAGACCCTGGCCCATGAAATGGGACACAATATGGGATGCGGCCATGATGATGCCTCGACTACGGGAATATTTAGCTATTCATACGGATACTGTTTTTATCCCTACAGATCGGTCATGGCCACTTGTGGCACAACGAGGGTCAGCTATTTTTCGAATCCCGATATATCCTATGAAGGATTTGTTACCGGAACAGAGGATGCCAATAATGCCCGTTCGATAAACAAAGTCAAACAGACTGTTTCCCAATTTCGGGATTCGGAATGCCTGGGATCGATAACTACAGATCCCAATAAGTTATACCTAAGTCGAGAAGAAAGCAGCGATGTGACAGTGACCGTAACAGGCGAATACGATTCTCCTTCTGAAGGCGAGACGATAAATGCAACAGTAAACAAGGCGGGCAAAAAGCGCATATCGGTTTCACCATCCGGCAATATCACAGACGCCAACGGGCAGGCTCTATTTACCATAACCGCAAAGAAAAAAAAGGGGACTGCAAAGGTCAAATTTAAGACAGATTGCCTGAAAAAATCACTAACGGTAAAGGTTGAATAGAAATTTTACCGTCTCTTTTAACTATGCATTGATTTTGCCCTGCCAATCAAAAAATAAAAACATATCCGTTCACTCAATGCTTGGAAATAGTACAGCCTTTAAATACTGTTGATTAATGAAACAAATTTGATTTGAGTAGTTTACGTTTAATGGCCATTTCACATAATTATTTTATTAAACACATCGTTATCGTTCAATTTTGAATAGTTTAGCAGTAAAAACAGAAGGTCTTACAAAAGTTTACAAAGACTTTTGGAAATGCAAAAGTGTTTCCGCCCTGACAAACCTGAACCTTTAAATTAAACACGGAGAAATATTCGGGCTATTAGGACGGGAGCATTCCCAATTTTTTGTAAATATTCGCACCTGCCTGCCGTCTGACAATTGTATCACAAGTATCCTGCTTTATTAACCCTGACAGGGTTTGAAACCCTGTCAGGGTTGTTTCTTTCTAGCCCCATTAACGGTTACAAAAAATCGGGAATGCTCCCGTTGTTTTCCTTCAACTTCAGAACTCCGGAAGTGCCTTTTTTGTAAAAAAGTACCTAAGCTGATTAATTACAGTGTGATAGGGAGGGATTCAAGAGAGGCATTGCCATTGCGGGATGGAAAATGGCATGACCCCTGTTTTTGCACCCCTCGTTCCTACGCTCTCAGACTGGGTCAAATGGGCAATTTTGCTTTATTTTGTGGGTGTAATTCCCCGCTTTGTTAGTGAAAAGCGACAAAATAGGCGTAAAAACAGGAGTTTATAGCAATTCATCCTCACTTTGGAGGCAAAAAAGTTCTTTTGACCCAGTCGGAGCGGCAAGGCATGCCTTACCGCTACTTGGGAACGAGCATTTTTAATTTTTAAAAATCGTAAATCGTCCCTCTCGTCCCTCAACCCAACCTTCAGGCTATATACTCAGGATTTCGCTTACCTTATGAAATAATTTATCAGGAGTTATCGGTTTTTGCAGAAAATATACCCTCCCATCCCGGAGGTCTTTGTTTGTTAAAATATTTTCTGCATACCCGCTCATAAATAATATTTTAATATCGGGTTTGGTTTTTTTAATACGGTCATATGCATCCCTGCCATTCATTCCCGGCATCATGACGTCAAACAGCAGCATATCGATGCCGCCTTTATGTCCCTCAAATTTATTTACCGCATCCTCGCCGTCCACCGCGGAAACCACCTTGTATCCCTTGTTTTCAAGCAGTTTTTCCATTATTTCCCTCACGGCATATTCATCCTCGGCCACAAGGATTGTTTTCGGCTTTTCGCTGCCTGCGGCATACATTGTTTCCGGCACGTCTATTATCGTTTTTTTGGGTCTTTTTTCCGTTATGGGCAAATAGACATTAACTGTTGTCCCGCTACCAGGTTCGCTCACAACGTCTATGTTTCCGTTGTGCTGTTTAACGATGCCGTATGCTATCGAAAGACCTATTCCTGTGCCTTTGCCTCTTTCCTTTGTTGTAAAAAAAGGTTCAAACAGCTTTTTCTTTGTTTCTTCATCCATGCCCTTTCCTGTGTCAGAGACGGACAGGACGGCGTATTTCCCCTTTTTATCCAGTCCGTGTTTGAACGCAAATGTTTCATCCGCATCCATAACAGCAGTATTTATGCATAACCGGCCGCCTTCCGGCATAGCATCTACGGCATTTGTCGCAAGATTCACTATCACCTGTTCCAGTTTGTCGCAATCCGCCATTACAACAACGTCGTTATCCGTCAACTCTGTCGTAATCAACACTGTTTCCCCTGAAAGGGCGATTAACAGGTTTTTCACTTTCTCCACGATTTCGTTCAGTATTTCAGGTTCAAGGGCAACGGGCTGTTTTCTGCTGAAGGCAAGAAGGCTTTGCGTTAACTTTGCCGCTTTGTCCGCTGATTCAAATATTTTTCGAATATACGCACTTGCTGGGGTGTCATGTGCGTTGATTTCCAGTTCAGCCAGATTCGCGTATCCGATTATTCCCATAAGCATATTATTAAAGTCATGGGCAACGCCGCCTGCAAGCCTTCCTATGGATTCCATCTTCTGGGAGTGATACAGTTGTTCTTTAAGTTTTTTCTGTTCCTCCTCAAGCGCCTTTATTTCAGTGATATCATCTTTTACCGAGACGAAGTGGGTGATCTCTACCGCCGCATTTTTTATCGGAGAGATGCTTGTGCGTTCGCGGTAAAGCTCGCCATTCTTTTTTTTATTGAAAAATTCGCCTTGCCATGTTTTTCCGGCAGTGATTGTTTTCCATAAGTTTTTATACGTTTCAGGAGGCGTTTTCTCTGATTTCAGAATACGCGGGGTTTTCCCCTGTACATCCTCCGGGGTATAGCCGGTAAGTTCCGCGAATCTTCTGTTCACATACTCAATATTTCCCTTAGTGTCTGTAATAACAATGGAAGAAGAACTTTGTTCAACTGCCTGGGATAGTTTAATTATTTCTCCTTCTTTTTGTTTGCGGTCGGAAATGTCATTAAAGGCTACGACAGACCCGATAATCGTGTTACCTTTGTATATTGGATTCGATATGTATTCCACGGGAAAACAACTTCCGTCGGATTTCCAGAAGACCTCATTATCGATATGAGTTCTTTTGCCGCGCAGAAATGCCTGGTGAATTTTACACTCTGCTTCCGGATAGGGGGTATTATTACTATGTTTATAGTGAATACTATCGTGCATTTTCTTTCCGATCAGTTGATTCGCATCGTTGTACCCGAGCAATTTAAGGCAGGAATTGTTTACGAATGTGCAACGCCCCTCCGTATCCAAACCATAAATGGCTTCGCCGGTGGAATCAAGTAGGAGGCGTATCTGCTCCTGGCTCTCCTTGAGCGCAAGTTCGGTTTGGAAGTGACGCTGTATTTCGTCTTTCAGTTGTTTGTTCGTGTCTTCCAGTTCCTTTGTGCGTCTTTTGATCTCCCTTTCCAGACTAACAAGGGCTTGTTGTAAATTCTGTTCCGCATTAATGCGCAGTTCGTTTTCGTTTGATAGTTTTTCATAAGCACATTCAAGCGCTTGCTGCCCAAAGACCTGTTCAGTCACATCGTTGACGGTAAATAGCGCCTGCGCATCACTTTCTCCATGCCACAGTCTGGTGACAACTATCCTGAGACTGCGCAGATTTCCGTCCGGCAGTTTTGACAGCAGCAGGTGGCCATGCAACTGTGGAGAGAAAATTACCGGCAACCCGTTTTCAAATGTGAATGTTATCCGGTCAAGGTATTTTCGCTTGTTAAATTCAGGGAAAAAGAGTGTAAAAGGTTTTTCTAATATCAGATCTCTTTTGATATTTGTCCACGATTCAATACATTTGTTCCAAAAGGCAACGGACAGATCTTGCCGTAAAATAATTATCCCAGCCGGCAGACTATCCAATATCGAAACGGGAATCTTCAGTAAGTTTAATTCACTCATATAATTTTCCGTAACAAATGAAGTTTATTTTAACGTCAGTTTTTTTAAACCCACGATCAATTTGCCGAACGAACTCGATTTCATAACGATGATTGTCGTCGCAACAATTTCATATTGTTTTATTTCAAAGCATATTTCTCCCACCAGAATTTCAAGGCCCTCCGCAAACTCGTCTATTTCAAGGATATGTTCTATTTTGTTTTCTATGTATTCGGGAACGGAAAAAGACAGCCGTGTGCCAATAATATTGCTAATGGAACCCATAATTCCGTTCAGCAGGATGTTACCAACCTCGGAAAGCGTTTCCGGTTTGACTACCGTCTGTATATGTGCGCTATGGATTTTTTTTGTTATCAGAGAAAAAACCCTGTTCGCACTGTCGGGAGGAAAAACAAGCACCGCAATGCCGCTAAACGAATTTTCATATTTCATCCTTACCGCAGAAAAGTAGCCGGAAGTATTATGCGCCAGCAATTCATTCTTATAGGTATCAAAAGAAAGTACTCTTGCTGAAACAACCTTTATGTTTATATGAACGTCCAGAATGTCATTAATAATGGCGGCGGCCTTGCCAATGCCTATATTAAAAAGTTCTTGTATCGCATCAACATAATTATGAAGACTCTCCTCCTTTCCCATAAGGACATGGCGTATTGACCTGGAAAGTTCGGCCTTGTTTGGCGGCTTCTGCAAATAATATTCAACGCCTAACTCTTTGCACTCCTTTTCCGCCGTTTTTTGAATATTAGCAGTCAACACTATTACGGGAATGGCGGATTTTTGACTATGCAGGGTTTTAATGATATCGATCCCCGGGATGTCCGGCAAAACAAGGTCGAGGATGATACAGTCCGGATGCCGGGAATGTATAAGTTCTAAACCCTCTGCACCGTTTTTTGCATGTATTATCTCATATTTTTCATCGCGGAGGGTATGCACAATAAGCTCCTTCATAAACAGAGAATCTTCAACTAGTAAAATCTTTGCCATCTACAGCCTCCAAAAAATTCAATGATGATTAAACGTTTAGTACCTTACCTTACCTTACCTTACCTTACCTTCGCAGTAATTTCTTTGCACTTTTTTGCAAAATATTTACTGGTGAAAGCAGAACAAATGGCAAATAAATTCCAGATTCCAAACAGGGTTTTTGATTTGGGCATTGGAATTTTACCGCAATACATGACCCCATTATCTGTATAAACGCATGGGTTCAGGTTGCAAAACCTGAACCCGCCGTGATTAATTTTCAAAACCGTGCAATACATGTTACGCAGTAAGAAAAATGTTCAATATTCAATTCTCAAATTGTAGATCATTTGCCTTTATTCTTTTACATTGAGCATTGAGCATTGAATATTAATTTTCAAATTTGCAAAAAAATGCAAAGAAATTATTGATATTGTATTATTGTATCAAACAATCGCTCCCGATTCACTAAATTATTATCGTCAAAATCATCGGGTATTGTTGCGGAAACATCCGCCTCCGGACGCATCCATTCACATTTTATTTCAGCGAACAGCGACCGGAGTTCCCGCTGCTACAAAGATTTGCGGCTTGATGTTCCCCATACCGTATAGTAAAATCAGACCAGATATTACATTGTTTTCCCCGTAACAATTAAAAACGCTCGTTCCCTATTTCGATTTCACCATTTCAGTCCGAAAAGCCCCCCTTTGGGGGGATTTAGGGGGGGTGCGCAGCATCCGGAAAGTAGTATATGATAAAAGGCGTCACCCTTTTTAGCGGCATTGGCAGAAAGCTATTCTGCTGGTTTTTGCTGTTATCTATTTTCCCCATCATTGTTGTCGCTATACTTACATATCGGTATGGTCAGGAAACTATTAAGAATGAACTCCTCAACGAGGAAGCATTCATCGCCGAAGGGATCAAAAACCACATACTCACCATTCTTGACGCAGGTGAATATTCGGCACAATTTTTCGCATCTGACGAGTTTATCCGAAGGCATTTAGAGATGCTTAATCGCAATCCTGGCAACAAAAATGTCGTAAAAAAATTTAATGATTATATGGTGTACAAGACGAACCTGAATAAGGATTTTTATGAAACCTTTGTTTTAAACCCATCGGGCATAGTTGTTGCCTCAAGCGACGAAAACAGTATCGGAAAGAATGAATGCGATGTGGATTATTTTATTTATGGCAAAAATGGTCCTTATATTAAGGATATCTATATAGACAGGGATACGGGAGAGTATTCTATGGCCTTTGCGTCTCCTATCCTTAGGAAACGCGGACGAAAATTCCTGGGAGTTTTAGTGATCCGCTATAACGCAACGAAGTTAAATGAGATTACCACCGGCAAGAAACTGCTTATAAAAGATTATGGCGGCACTTTCCTCAGAAGGGGAGAAACCAGCGAGGCCTATATTGTAAATAAAAACTATTTTATGATTACCGAATCAAGATTTAAAACGAATGCTATTTTAACGCAATCGGTTCATTCTGAACCGGTAGCCGCTGTATTTTTAAACGGGCATGAGTTTGTAGGGGTTTACAAGGATTACCGGGGTGCTAATGTTATTGGTGCGGCACGGTACTTGAAAAGGATGGAATGGGTTTTACTGGTGGAAACAGATGAATCGGAGGCATACTATCCGATCTATAAATTCAAATACCGCGCAATTACCATGGTTGGCATATGCATTATCGGTGTAATATTTGTATCATTATTTGTTTCACGGGGGATTATCAATCCCATCCTCATGCTTGTTAAGGGTATGAAAAGAGTGGCAGCGGGCGATTTGGATTTTCGGGTAAAAAGCAACCTGAAAGACGAACTGGGAGAATTGACCGATTCGTTTAACAAAATGACGTATTACATTAAAGATTCCAGCGAAAAACTCCTGCACCTGAAGGAGGCCCTTGAGGAAAGAAAAGAGTATTTAGAGAGCATTTTAACGTTTGCAAATGAATTGATCTTTATGCTCGACGCACAGGGCAATTTTACCTTTATCAATCCTAAGATAAAAGACTGGGGCTACGAAGAAGACGAGTTGATAGGGCGGCATTTGATTTCTATTTTATTTAACAAACAGCAACCGCAGGTAAACCAGATTCTTCATGCCGGTTCCCGCAGGAGAGTTGAAGTCGAAGCGATGGATAAACAAAACAATATACGAAATGTATTGCTCAGCACTTCCCAAATAAAAAATAAGGAGGGACAATTAATGAGCATATTGGGGGTTGCCAGCGATATTACGGAGCTAAGAAGTCTGGAGCATAAACTTGTGCAATCAGACAGGCTGGCGTCCATAGGCCAGTTAGTGGCGGGAATTGCCCATGAACTAAATAATCCTATCGGCGTGATATACCTCTATAGCACAGAAAGCCTACGGCTTTTTGAAAGGATTACTATTGCTTTAAAAGAAAGCAACGCACATTCCATCATTGAAGATACACATCGGTTGATCAAGGTTCTTTCCGCCATTGACTGCGGGTCGCTTGTTAATAAGGAACTGTTTGAACAGGAATTGTCCTCCATAATTGATAACCTGAAAAAGAACAGCAGGAGATTTGAGGAAACCTATAACGTTATCAGCAAAAACAGATTCCATTTACATGAATACCTTGAGGGTTCCGCAAAGGAATCCATTCGATGTAAAGAATTAATTGGCGGTTTGCTGGATTTTTCCCGGCAGAAAGAGCCGAGAATGAGCAGGTCAAATGTCAATAAGTTGATCGACAATGTACTCAATATTGTGGAAAAGCAATACCAAAAAGAGAAGATTGACGTTGTGAGAAATTTTGATTCCCGTATTCCAGACACGATGATGGATAGCAGCCAGGTAGAGCAGGTTATTATTAACATTGCCAACAATGCCGTCTTTGCAATAAAAGAATCTCTGAAAGACGCCTTGCGTGAAGAAGCCCGCAAAAAAGGGGTACTGACAATTGGCACACATTTTCACGCAGATAAGGAATCGATAGAAATATGCATAAAAGATAACGGCACGGGCATCAATAAGCATGATTTGGGAAAGATATTTGATCCTTTTTTTACGGCAAGAAAAGATGGAAAGGGAACGGGACTGGGATTAAGCATCAGCTACGGAATTGTAAAAATGCACGATGGAAGTATTGAGGTAGAAAGTATGGCGGGGAAAGGTACAACATTCAGGATATTCCTGCCGGTAAAGGGGAAAAACCAAAATGAACAAAACTAAAATATTGGTCGTTGATGATGAAGAGGGATACCGAAAGGTGCTGTATAACGCACTCACCGAACGCGGATTCCAGGTCAAAACAGCAGCATCGGGAGAAGAAGCGCTTGCGGAACTTAAAAAAAACGCATTCCCTGTAATTGTTATCGATATGAAACTTCCCGGCAGCATTGACGGGCTTGAATTGCTTCAAAGGGCAAAGGAAATGGATAATGCTTCCGTCCTGATAATGACCGCCTATGGCGGGATAGACACTGCCGTAGAGGCAATGAGGCGGGGTGCGTTTAATTACATCACAAAGCCTTTTAGCATTGATGAAATCATGCTTAATATTGAACGCATGATTGAGCAAAATAAAATTATTGAGGAAAACAACTACCTTCATTCCGAGCTGGAAAAAGCATTTGGGCGAAAAACCATTATCGGGAATTCGAAAGAAATACAGAAGTTGATGGATATGATTTCCAGGGTTGCATTTAGCTCCGCCACCGTTTTAATCACCGGCGAGAGCGGCACCGGTAAGGAACTCGTGGCACGGGCAATCCATTTTAACGGCAATAGAAAGCATAAAAAATTCGTAGTGATCAATTGCGCCACCCTGTCTGAACATCTTTTGGAAAGTGAATTGTTTGGACATGTCAGGGGCGCCTTTACCGGCGCTATAAAAGATAAAAAGGGTCTTTTCGAAGAGGCAGACGGCGGCACCCTCTTTATGGATGAGATTGGAGATATTCCGACATCGGTTCAGGCAAAAATCCTGCGCGTTCTGCAGGAAGGGGAATTTATCCCGCTGGGAGATACCGTTGCACGAAATGTAGACGTCCGGATTATTGCGGCGACAAACCAGCACCTGCTCAAAAAAGTACGGGAGAAGGAATTTCGCGAGGATTTATACTACCGGCTGAATGTAATCAATATAAAAATGCCACCATTGCGGGAGAGAAAAGAAGATATTCCGCTGTTAATAAAACACTTTATCGAAAAATATAATAAAAAAGAAAACAAGCAGATAAAGGGGCTTTCTCCCGAAGCGGAAATGGAATTATATAAATATCACTGGCCGGGCAATGTGCGTGAACTTGAAAACGCAATAGAAAGGGCCATTACCCTTACCAATGAACCAATCATTCCGCTACATGTTATTTTACCCATTGTACGGAAAGAAGAAGGCAACAACATGCTCTGGGACGACCTGCTTTCTCACCCTTACAAAGAAGCGCGAAAAAAGGCGCTCGACGCCTTTAATATTAAATATGTAATGAATGTTATAAATAAAAATAACGGTAATGTAACCAACGCAGCAAGAGAATGTAAGATAGAAAGACAATATTTGCAACGCATGCTAAAAAAATACGATATAAAATCAAGGCAGACAATATAATTGCCAACATACAATCGGCAATCGGCAAATCGCAGATGGAGGACTGTTAATTGTGAAATACGAAATCCGAGACAAATCCGAATAACAAAGCATAAAATTCAAAACAAATCCAAAATATTGTAACAATTTAGTTTTTTGAAAAACGTAAAAGCGAGAGACGATGGACTACGGACAACCTTCGTCTCTCGTCCTTCGTACTTCGGATTTCGTATTTTTTATATCTTATTTGGTTTGGCATGCCTTGCCACTACATTGTTAAAAATTACCGAATGCCTAATTAATTTCCGCTTCCGGTTTTCCGATAAAGTATCCTTGTGAATAATCCACCCCCAGCTCCTTTATTTTTCTGTATACTTCAAATGAATCCACATACTCTGCTACGGTTTCTATATTTAATTTCTTCGTAAAATTAACAATAGTTTCAACTATAATCACAGCATTAATATCTTTATCGATGTTTTTTATCAGCGACGCATCTATTTTTATATAATCTACATATAGTTTTAAAACATGTTCAAAGTTTGAGTAACCTGACCCAAAATCATCGATGGCGATCTTACAACCATAGTTTTTCATTTCTCTAATGAATTTGAGCACAATCTCATAACTTTCAATACCTTCGCTTTCCAAAAATTCAAAGATAATTCGTTGTCCCAATTGTGCATTATTATTAAGTTCTTTTCTCAGGAAATCGTTGAAAGATTTATCCAGAATATCTTCGATTGAAAGATTTACGGAGAATGTATAAGCACTGTTTTTAAAGGCATTGAAATTCTTTTTAACGGTTATTTCAGTTAATGATGCATATAGTTTGGATTCTTTTGCGACTTTTAAAAAAGAAACGGGAGACAATACATTGCCGTCTTCATCTTTAATCCTCATCAGGCATTCGTACTTATTAATTTTTCCTGTTTTGTTATCTAATATTGGTTGAAATACAGAAAATATAGTATCGTTCCTAATGGCATTTTTTAATATCCGTATTGTATTTAAATTGGAGGATATGTTTTGATAAATGTTAAGATGTTCGTTGTATTCCATAAACTTTATACGTGCATTTTTTTTCAAATATTTCAGCACCATATCCGCTTTTTCCAGCAGAGGGGCTTCTTTTGAAATACCAATGGTCACACTGGTAGAAATGTCGTAATCATGATAAAGAATGGCGTCTTCTTCCAATGCTGCAATAATTTCATTTACAAGTTTTTCGTATTGGAAAAACGGCGTGTTCTCACATAATACCCCAAAATCATCTCCGCCTAACCGGTATATGTTGGCACGGATGTTTTTCGGCATTAAATGAACGAGTTTTTCTGATATTTTTTTCAATAAATGGTCGCCTGCCTGAACCCCATAAAAACTGTTTATGCGTTTGAATCCATCAAGATTTATTAATAGCAGGATCGGGTTTTTAAACAATTCTTTATCTGATTCAAAAGAAACGCGGTTTAAAAGATTTGTTAACTGGTCTTTTGTTGCAATTTCTCTTAATTCAGATGTTCGTTCATCTACCTTTTTTGAGAGTTGTTGATTCAGGTTTTTTTGTTCCATTTCAATAGCCCTAAGCTTGTTGTTTTGATTTACCATATTTTCGTATGTCGAAACAAGTATATTAAGAATTTGCGGGCCATCGGCATTTATCTTATATTGTTTCCCTTTGTACGCAAAATCCATTGTGGTACGTGGTGCATTAATACAAAGGTTTTTGTTATTCGCAATAAGGTCATCTACCTTTGAAAGGAGAAGCTGGTAGTCACAGGGCTTTGTCATGTAACAATCAGCGCCTGCCTGGATGCTTTTAAGGACTTCTTCGGGGTCTGATAAACTGGTGAGCAATATTACCGGCAATTTGTTAAACAGTTGATTGTTTTTGATTGAACGGCACAGTTCATAACCATCCATCACAGACATCGAAATATCGCTTATTATGATAGACGGACATTGTTTTTTTATTTCTTCCAGGGCAGCAATTCCATTTGATGCGGTAAAGATCCCATATCCTTTATTTAAAAAGACATGCTCCAGTAATTCAAGTTGTGTCAAACTGTCTTCGACGATAAGAATGCTATGTTTTTTCATTTACGTTGGCTAAAATTGATAACGAAGAATATAAGTAACAATAGTCCACAGTCGGCAGTCCCTAAGCTGGCATAGCCAGAACCAAACAAGCACAAAATAAAAAATACGAAATACGAAATACGAAATACGAAACAAATTCGAATAACAAAACATAAAATTCAAAACAAATCCAAAACATACAACAATTATGAAGCACGAAATGCGAGATATGAAAAAGGCTTTTGTTTAGAATTTCAAATAATTTTGTTATTAGAATTTGTTTCGGATTTCGTGTTTCGTGCTTCGGATTTCACAATTATCAGATTTCACAAGTAAACATTTTGCCAAAAAGTGCGAAGGAATCACTGATAAGGTACTATGGCATCCATATATACATAAACGAAGAAGGGGCGCCGGAATGGATAAACGTCTTTATATCAATGTTGAAAAGATTAATGTTTCCTGCGCTTGCGCCGGTTAATTGCGAATATATGTTGTTTTTGTATGACCCGGGTCTGTGATAAAGAATAACTCGCGCCTCCTTAAGATTAGTTTCTTTTTTTGCGATTGAAACAGCGTCATCCAGATACCCTATTTGATCAATCAATCCATTCTCCAGCGCCTGTTGAGCAGAATAAATCCTTCCGTCCGCAAGTTCTCTTATCTTCTCCATCGAAATACCCTCCCTGTTTTCCTCAATGACGCAAAGGAATCTCTCATACATAGCATTGAGTATCTCTGAAAATATCCTCCGATCCTCTTCGGTCATCTTCTTCAAAGGAGAACCCATATCCTTGTGTTCTCCGGTCTTAACAGAGGCATCGGCAATTCCTATCTTCTGCAAAAGCCCTTCTATGCTAAGATTGATCATAATGACGCCGATACTTCCTGTTACCGTTGTCGGGTGCGCTATAATTTTATCCGCAGAAGCCGCAACATAATAACCCCCCGATGCGCCAATATCCATAATACAGGCAATAACCTTTTTTTGCGTCTCCTCTTTAAACCGCATGATTTCATAATACATCATGTCCGATGCAGTAACCTTCCCGCCAGGACTGTTTATGCGCAGGAGAATTGCCTTCACTTGTTTGTCCATCTTCGCCAGCGTCAGCTCTTCCTTAACACGTGAAACCATATCCAGCTCTTCCGTCAAACCGGGAAAGCCTGCCTTTTTTTCATCAGAAATAATTCCTGAAATATCAATAATGAGTATTTTGTCTTTCCCCCTTCCCGAAACGGTCTTTTCCTGAAGCGGTCCCACCGTAGGCCCCAAAGAAACCGTTATAAAACTACAGCCTGAAAGCAAAAACATGAGACAGGAAAGAAAATAGGCAAGGAGCATGTGACAATGATTGTTTTTCATAATTGATTATGGGGGGCGATTTTTAATAATAATTATATGCCATAATAAAACAGAAACCGGTATCTTCTCCCATCGGCAGTCGGCAAATTGCAGATTGCAGATTGCCGACTGGAGACTGCAGACTGTACAGTATTCCCCATTATCAGGGCAATACCGTCCAGCTTTCTTGTCCATTCGTAAGTATCACCTTTTTAATACCAAATCTTCTTAGCGTTGACATCATATCTTCCTGGTGTTCAAGCAATGAGACGGTAAAACGCTTCATATGCTTCCATTCCACTTTCAGACAGTCTTCATCTTCATTTTCAGGGATCGATAACTGGATTTCGTAACCCTGTTCCGATATTTTGCGCTGGAGCAACGAAACAAACTCTTCCTTATCTTCCGCATTTGTTAAAATTTCCTCCAATGAGGGGGCGCCAATTTCATCGTAAAGAAACAATTCCTTATCCACAAAGGCCATAATAAAAATTATCGCCGTAAGAAGGGCTATTGCTCCAAGGATTATTACAACATCTTTATATCGTTCCTTTTGTCTGCGTTTTGCCATAGTTTATGCCTTTGCGTATTTTATTTCCCGCCACCATATTGCGAAAGCGGATTTTTAATGCATCCTTTTATTCTTGTCAAAAAAGTATTGAATCTCGCTTCATCATGCATTACAGTAAACCTTATGATTTCTTAACCCCCACAACAGGCCGGAAGAGAGGTGCAGGGCGGCCTTCGCTTTGCGTTTATTGATTGCCGGCAAGTTTGAAATTCACTGTATGTACTGGCACAAATGAGAAACACGTATAAATTTATATCATTGGGTAATAGACAAAAACAATCATAAAATAATTAAGGAGCAGAAATAATGAACAAGCAAAAATGGAACTATGTAGCGATTGTATGTGTGGCGGCTATTTTTTTTACCTTTAAAATGGCGCTTGCCTCAACCGATACCGTAAAACCAATAACAGTATCTGAATTAAACTCCCTTTTGCATAATAATAAGGGGAAAATCGTAGTAGTTGATCTATGGGCAACCTGGTGCCCTCCATGCAGAAAAGAAATACCGGGATTTATAAACCTCTATAACAAATATAAAAACAGCGGCGTGGAGATTATCGGCATCGCCTTTGATGAAAATGGACTTGAAGTGGTGCCTGATTTCGTAAAAAACAACGGCATTAATTATCCCGTTTATCTTGCGGGAAACGAAATCGCTATTTCTTACAACCTAAGGGCATACCCAACCACCATTATTTACGATAAAAACGGAGACGTTGCAAATAAACACATAGGATTTGTGACGGAAGACGCATTCGACCTGGAAATTGCCGCTCTGCTGAAAAAATAGCCAGTGGCAGGTTTGCCTGAAAGAATTACCATGAAGACAAAGGTTGTTATTGCCATGAGCGGAGGTGTTGACAGCAGCGTTGCGGCACACCTGCTGGTGGAACAAGGATATGAAGTCGTCGGACTTTTCATGCGCTTAGGACTTGAAAAACTGGACGCAATGACGAAAACAAAGGTGTGCTGCAGTCTGGAGGACGCCAATGACGCACAAACCGTTGCCGATCAGATGGGGATTCAATTCCATGTCCTGAATTTTAAAGAAGCCTTTGATCACATTATCGACCATTTCTGCACCGAATACCTGAACGGAAGAACGCCCAACCCCTGCATCATGTGCAATCAGGAACTAAAATTCGGTAAACTGCTGAATTTTGCAAAGATGCTAAACGCGGACTTTGTCGCCACGGGACACTACGCAAAGGTAGAAAAACACAACGGCAGGTTTTTGTTAAAAAAAGGTGATGATCTCAATAAAGAGCAGTCATACGTTCTCTTTTCACTCAACCAGGAACAACTCTCAAAAACCCTTTTCCCCCTGGGAACGCTGACGAAAGAATCCGTCCGCCGGATAGCAAAAGACTTAAACCTGAAAACAAAAGACAAACCTGAGAGCCAGGATATTTGTTTTGTACTGGACAATAATTACCATTCCCTTCTTTACGAGAGATATGGCAACCGTATTACTCCAGGCCCCATCAAGGACAGGCAGGGAAACATCCTGGGAGAACACCAAGGGGCGCCGTTCTTTACCATCGGACAGCGCAAAGGTCTCGGAGTTGCTTTTGGCTCGCCACGATACGTAGTAGATATAAACCCACGGGAAAATGCAGTAATAATCGGCACAGACAAAGATCTCGAGGAAACCGGACTGATTGCCTCCGCACTAAACTGGATTTCCATCCAGCAACTGGAATTACCCATAGAAGTGCAGGCAAAGATACGTTATCACCATATGCCGGCGCACGCTACCGTATCCCCCTTTGGAACAGACAAGGTTCAGGTACACTTCAAAGAACCGCAAAAAGCCATCACCCCGGGACAGGCAGTGGTCTTTTACGACAATGACACTGTTGTGGGAGGTGGATGGATTGACAGGAAAGATTAATAGCACGTATCAGCACTATGAACATATCGCATTTGGCAAGCCCGCACAGAGAAAGACTAGGAAACTGTTGCTTCACCCATCCTGCCCGCTTACGTTTTTGTAACAAGCGTAAAAACCGCTAAACAAAAGGATGATAAGAAAACTTCATAATCCGAACCCTTGTTCGGTAGTAACTATTCAGCGTAAACATTACACGACCACCGGCGGGTTCAGGTTTGCAACCTGAACCTATGAGTTTATGCGGATAATAGGGCTATGTACTGTGGCAAAATTCCAATGCCCAAATCACAAAATCCCTGTTTGGAATCAGGAATTTATTTTTCGTTTATTCTGCCAATAGAAGGCGGGATTGAAAGTATAAAACGTTTGGTTCAGGCTTCGTCGTGAGCTCAGCCGAACGGTTGCAAACCTGAACCCGCGAATGTAGTTTCCGGTGCCATTACGTTCCCAAACATGAATTTGGAAACGATTTGTGCTTCGGTAGTTTAATAGATTACGCTGAATAGTTACACAAAATGAAAATAAAAAAAGACTACGACTATTCTTATCCTTTCAAACGTATTGCTGGCTTTGGACTTGGCGTGGTATTTTTCTTTATCATGCTTATCATGCCGGCGCCGGAAGGTATGTCCCCGCTTGCCCAAAAAACCGCCGCAGTAACCTTGTTAATGGTGTGCTGGTGGATATCGGAAGCGCTCCCCATCTTTGTCACTGCCTTGGCGCCTCTGGCCCTGTTTCCGATCCTGGGGATTATGAATGGCAGGGAAGTTGCAATGCCCTATGCGGAAGACGCGGTATTCCTCTTCCTCGGCGGATTCTGTATTGCAATATCCATGCAGAAATGGAACCTGCACCGGCGCATTGCCCTTTCTATTATAAAGATAATTGGCAATAAACCGAGACAGCTTGTACTTGGTTTTATGATAGCGACAGCCTTTTTGTCCATGTGGATTTCCAATACGGCCACAACTATGATGATGCTTCCCATCGGGATGGCGTTGATTGCCCATTTTTGCGGGAATGAACATGACCAGAAGAGTAAAACACGGTTTGGCACTGCATTGATGCTGGGTATTGCTTACAGCGCAAATATTGGCGGCATAGGGACGCTTGTTGGAACACCGCCAAATATCGTCTTTGCCGGTCAGTTAAAAATCCTGTTTCCCCATGCGCCGGAGATTGGGTTTTTTCAATGGATGAAGGTTGGCATTCCCCTTGTATGTGCATTTATTCCCTTAACATGGTGGTATCTTACCTTTTGGGCTTTCCCCCCTGAACGGAAAACGGGGAACGCTGATACAAACATAATTGATAAAGAGCTTGCGTTATTAGGAAACCTGAATAAGGGAGAGAAATACACGCTGCTTGTATTTATACTTACCTGCCTTGCATGGATATTCCGGAAGGATATTGCCATGGGTTCTTTGAACATTCCAGGCTGGTCCAGCTACTTTGGGCTGGACAACCACGTACACGATTCAACAATTGCAATCTTTGCTGCAATCATCCTGTTTATTCTTCCTGTCGATCTTAAAAAAAGAGAATTTGTGCTTGACTGGGAATCTGCGGTAAAGCTTCCATGGGGAATCTTACTTCTTTTTGGCGGCGGTTTTGCGCTGGCAAAGGGATTCATGGTTACCGGCCTCTCCGATTGGATTGGCAGCAATATGGTGGATTTAGGCACTCTCCCTATCGTAGCAATGATTATCGCTATCTGTTTGTTAATAACCTTTCTGACTGAAATTACGTCAAATACGGCGACAACAACAATGATCCTGCCCATACTCGCCGCTTTATCAGTAACGCTTAACATACATCCCTTTGCTTTAATGCTCCCCGCAACACTTTCTGCATCTTGTGCGTTCATGCTTCCGGTTGCAACACCGCCCAATGCCATTATATTCAGCAGTGACCAGGTCACAATACCAATGATGGCTAAAACCGGCCTTGTTCTTAACCTATTCGGCGTGGCATTGATAACAGCGCTTATCTATCTGGCAGCCATCCCCGTTTTCGGCGTGGCGCTTTCGGAAACACCTGCATGGGCAATGAAAAAATAAGGCTGCTGTTGAGATTTTTAAGGAGAACATCTTTGACAAAAGGTTGAAAACTCATAAACTCATAAACTAAAAGGGAATCTCTGGGATTATTATGCCTTTTCATAATGGAATTTATAGAATTGTATTTTGAAGATTCCGTTGAATTTGTTAAATTTGCGGAAGAATTTTCTGAGAGTATAAAAAATATTATGAACAAAATATTTGATACAGATGAATAGACAAAATATGACAGATTACAAACAAGTGCTTACAGAGATATCAAAAACAAGGGATGTTTTTGCCGAACTCGATAATTTCTTCCGCAAGGCAGATGAAAATATTTTCCATGACCCGGATGACCCGCGGGACGGAATCGGCCGTCTCCCTGGCCTTGACCGGTTGATGTTCCTCATACCATGTGTTTTCAACCGCCTTGAGGAAGATATATCCAAGAGCAGAGAATGTGAAAATGTCGCAATAATCATAGAAAGTTTACAGGCGTTAAAAGAAGGCATAAATAGCATATTGGCTTATTATCTCCGGGATGATGTTGAAGACGCAATCAATTTACTAAGTAACGTCCTGTCAAAGATGGACAAGCTTTCCTCCCAAAAATCCCAATCCGGCGTCCGTTTCCTTAGCGACATAGCGAGAATTGCGCCAGACTTTCAAATTTTCCTTAATATGCTTGAAGGTTTCAGGGAAAATAGACGAATAAGACCCAGTGAACCGGAGGCCGATACATCGTGGTCGCCTGAATGCTGGCTGGATTATTACCTGGAACAAGCCAGGCTCGAAGAACCCCTTATTGCCGTGGTTGACGCTGAAGGACTTTCAGTGGCAAGCCTTGAAAAAGGTATGCAACTTATGATGGAAGAAAGCGCACAAAGGGATAAGATGATGGAAAAACAGTTCATCGCTTATGAACTGATGAAAAAGAGGGACGCAGCCTTCAACCCCGAACACCCGGAAAGGTTTTTAGACATTTCATGGATTCCGGACATAAAAGACGAGGATGGTGATGAAGATTATGAAGTCAGGGGCGTCGACCTTCATTACGAAGAAATGGAAGAAGAGCCACCCGAACCGTGGGCTAGTTCCCTGCCAGAACTGCGCGATTGGAATAAATTCACACATGAATCGTCCTTTGACGATTCGGAATTTTACCGCAAGGATTTTGAAGACGATCCGGTTTACAGTCTGCTTAAGCCTTTTGTACATAACCTTTTTGAAAGCCTGAAACGGGACTATCTCCGTCAGGATAAAGAAAGCAAAAACGAAGAACATCAAATGCGTTCACCTCTGGATCATTATTTAATACTTCTTGCCCTCAAGGCGCAGGTACGAATATCATCTTGTGAAGTATGGGTTGAAAGCGTTGGACACGAAGCGCCGAGAAAAGGGGTTTATCTGTTTGCTATGGAATGCCTGGAACGGATTGCTGAAGCCATAGAAAGATTCTCACCGGAACATCATTATCATCTTGCTACCAAAGCAAGAAATATCAAAAAGCAGATTGAAAAAATACTTTAATCGCAGATGATAAGAAAATATCCGGTTTATTCTATTAAGCCAGTCAAAAACAAATGGTGAAATCAGAAATGCTAAATTTCAATCCTCCCCTCTACCCCCCCTCCAAACCCGATCATAATACGCGCTTAACACCGGGAGTGAAAATGTTTATACTGTTCACTAGGAGAATATGTGGACAAGAATTTTCTATTGGAATACTTGAGCGAATATGTAAAGTGATTGCCGAGATGCCGGGCATTTCCAGGCGGGCCCTATCGCGGAAGGTGTGCGAGTGGCTCAACTGGTGTTCCTCCAACGGCAAACTTCAGGAATGGAACTGTCGTAAGGCGCTGAATAAGCTGCATGCAACAAGGCATACAGAACCTTCCTGCGGCAGAAAGCATCGCCAGTTTTCAGCAGGCAAGGCAACGTTTGGACATGAAGGGAACGGAAGCAACGATAGAGCGGATAAAAAAACATAATGTATGCCATTTTCAAACATATTCCTCTTCCTCGTAAACAATTTTGCCCCTACGCCATCCCGCCCCCCTGAACCCACGGTGTTTGGTGTGGATAAAGGTCAGCGTAAACGGGGAGGGAAGGGGTGGGGTGTAGTCCAATACCCCTTGCCGAATGCCTAATTTATTGTTACAAAATATTTTATTTAAAAGCAATATGTGAATATGCAAAATACAGACTATTTCAGCAAAGACAAGACGCCAACGAGGGGTTTTAACAGGGTTGTGATAAGAAAACTGTTGTCTTATATTTTACGCTATAAGGCATTGGGCATATTATCGCTCTTCATTGTTATTGCAGGCACAATTCTTTTTTTAATGGGACCGTATCTTTTTGGTTATGCGATTGACCATGGTATTGTCAATGGGGATATATCGCTATTATACAAAGTGGCAATTGCGTTGTTTGGAATGAAAACGGTACGGCTATTGTTAATAGTAATTCAGAGCTATAATTTACAAATGATTGGGCAAAAAGTAACAATGGACATGCGCATGGAACTCTTTCGCCACATCCACTCATTGCCAGTCTCGTTTTTCGACAAAAATCCTGTGGGCAGAATTGTTACGCGGTTGACAAATGACATTGCTTCCATCAGCGAGCTTTTTTCTGTGGGTGTTATCACCGTAATAGGAGACCTGTTCATAATAGCGGGGATTATTGTCGCAATGTTTCTCCTGGATGTACAGCTTGGGTTGTTGAGTCTTTTGGCATTTCCAATAATGATAATATTGGCATGCTGGTTCGGCGCCCGTATGAAAAATTCGTTTCGTGAAATACGCCGCAAACTGGCGCAGATAAACTCTTATCTTAATGAAAATATTACCGGGATGAAAGTGATACAACTTTTCAACCGGGAAGGGAAGAATTATGAGATATTTGGAGAAATCAGTAATGACCATTTGAAGGAACAAGCAAAGTACATTACATACTTTGCGATTTTTCAGCCATCAATCCACATGGTGAGCGGCTTTACCATTGCCATTATTTTATGGTATGGAGGAATGAGATACCTGGATGGTGTTCTTACTTTGGGAGTTTTAGTGACATTTCTGACGTATGTTCAAAATTTGTTTGATCCGATAAGGGATATAATTGAGAAGTATAACATTTTTCAAGGGGCGATGGCTTCTTCGGAGCGTGTATTCGGTTTAATGGAAGAACAGCAGGAACCGGAGTATAGGATTGCACATCCCTACAGGGAAATCCCCAAAAGAGAATTTAAGGGAGATATACTCTTTCGTAATGTCTGGTTTGCTTATAACGACAGCGATTTTGTATTGAAGGATATTTCTTTTCAGGTAAAACACGGCCAGTCAGTTGCGTTAGTAGGCGTAACCGGAAGCGGCAAAACGTCTATTGCCAATGTGTTGACACGGTTTTATGAAATTCAGAAGGGGGCGATTTTTATTGATGGGATTGATATTAAAAAAATTGAGAAGATTGGGTTGCGGTACATGATTGGATATATAAGTCAGGATGTTTTTTTATTTTCGGGCACGTTGCGGGAAAATATTACGTTGTTCAGGCACATGGATGATTCCGAATTGTTGTCTATAATTAATTCTTTAGGTTTAATGCCGTTTATTAACCGAATGCAAGATGGGTTGGATACGAAAATATCTGAGCGGGGGGCAAATCTTTCGGTAGGGGAGCGGCAATTTATTTCACTATCAAGGATTATTCTGTACGACCCTCAAATTATCATCCTGGACGAGGCGACTTCCAGCATGGACCCAATTTCAGAAGTTTTTATCCAGGAAGCGATGCATAAAATTACAAAAGGCAAAACATCTATTTTAATTGCCCACCGGCTATCAACCATACTTCATTGTGATAAAATAATTGAATTAAACAGGGGAGAAATTATAGAAGAAGGAACCCATGAGGAATTATTAAAGAAAGACAGCCTTTACCGTCAACTCTATAAACTCTCTTTGAAGGGAAAATTTGTGGAATCCCGGTTAATGTAGAGACGCATTGCATGCGTCTGGAAAACTGCTGTGCGTAAAGAAAATATTGCCGCACCAGAGACGCATGCAATGCGTCTCTACATTAACATCAACCACAGAATAAAGTTGCCGCCAAAGGCAGTCTAATTTAAATAACTAAGCATGGAGTCCACGAAATTCCGTCCATACTAATCAAAGGTTTTGTCTTTCCATCTGAAAGTTAAATATCTGTTATTTGCATTTGCTTTTTCTATTTCGCACGAATCGTATTGGATATTTACGCTTCCTTGTAATTGCGTAACATTGCTACCCAAAACAGCTCCATGCACATTTTGGACATTAGAGCCACCACCTGCAAATTCAACATTTCCAGTTGCTATTATAAGACCATACCAGTCTAAATTACCGCTAAAGGAAACATTACCCTTCACAATTAATGTGCCATATCCTGTTATGCCCTGCATATCTAAAGTTCCATCACTTGGAGTAGTTAATTGCGTTGCATCACAGTATACAATTTCGTAATTTGAGCCATTACCGAAAGTATAGTTGTTAGGCGGTTCTTCTGTCAGGGTAATTGTCTTGGTTGGTTCCAAAGCGTCTACATACGTCGTACAATTTATTTCACCCACATCCTTTGTTTGTGCCACATTGGAGGTAAGCGCTGGGAGACCATTCTGAATATATGAAGTATCATAACCCACTGCAACAAGATCAGAATGCCCTTTAGCGCTGCCACAGGTAGCATCATTTCCAACAACTTCTACACTAGTACCACCTATGGTGACGCTATTCCCGTAAACGGCAGCTACAATAGGTGGTCCTAGTACCTTTTTTGCCTGAATATTAATACCTTTAATACTATTTCCGCTTATCCCGTAGGATCGAATAATTTCTATTGGCGCACATCTGGAAAGATCAGGACTATTTGTTGTAAATTGTTCTAACGTTGTGGAAGTACTCGTAATGTACCCATAATAAATAATATCATCAGCACCACTGCCGTTATCTGTGTACGCCTCGGCGGCAAATAAATCAGATTCTTTTTTGTGCCGGATATTCACCCAATATGAAATGTTTGATTGAAGACTATTGGCAACGATATTGGTATTGGTGGTTTGTGTTGCAGTTGGAATATAATTGGCATAATTGGCATCAAAATCGGGGTCGCTGGAGGTCGTCCAAGTGCCGTATGTTAAAATATATGCAGACCATGATGCGTTGTATGGAACTGGGTCGCCGGCATAATAATTATCGGATGGTGAGCCGCGCAGCCGGCTCCTTGCCTCGTTAATGCCCGCCTCTGCGGCATAAAATGCCGTTACCCCCGTTTTGTAATTACTGCTGATCTTAAGGTCTGTAGTGGTTGTAATAGCCGCAAGGCTGCCTATTATTGCCAAGATGGCTATCAATATCAGGATAGCGATAAGTATAATACCTTTTTCGTTTTTAAGCGGAGAAACTATTGTTGAGGCATTAACCTTCTGTTCTGTATTCATAAACTTTACTCCTGATATTATTGTGTATTTTAATAATCAAGGTTTTTAGGAGTTACAAAAGACGTCAGGGTTGCATATTTATAATCTTTGTATGTTGGATCAATATTTTTGGTTCTTCCCGTTATTGTGATTTTTATTTTCCGAATGTCTGAGAGGATGGCGGTTGTTGCCCCATCGCCATCATAATATGAAAAGGCAAGTCCTCCGATATTTTCTGCAAATGGCTGCGCTCCGGAGCCTCCTGCAGTTCTGTCAATCTGGCTATTTACCGGATCATACGCATAGGTAATGGTTTCCGTGCCAGCAATTGTGCCGCTGCCGTCAAAATCTGCACGAATCGTAATTGTTCCCGTTTGGGCGACACTTATATAAAAAGAACTTGTTCCTGTTGGATTGTATCCTGCCATCCTTGTTTCCCTGCTCATTGCATCCATGGATGACCGGATATATTGCTGCATCTCGCTTACCTGCTCCTGTACACTAAATGCTTTCCGCAGTAAAGTAAGTAACTTGACCGCTATACCCAGAATAATAACAGTAAGGACAAGTCCTACTAATAATTCAATTAACGTAAAGCCATATTTATTATCGTTGCGAAAAACAGACATTAAAATTCCTCTTTCACAATTAAATATTTTGCCAAAAAATGCAAAAAAATTACTGACAAGGTACTATTGAGCAATAATAGTGTTTAATTGAACCTTGTGTACCGAAGTACTTGTTCCCGGATTCCAGTAAACGCTTACCGATACGGTTTTTGTGTTTACGATAGGAGTGTCATTATCAACAGTTGCTTCCAGATAATAGTCTGGATTATTGTATATGGTGTATGTGCCGGTAATTTGATCATAATCCATATTCCTGAGGTCTTCTAACTTATCCTGAGCTAAAGTCATCGCTGTAGTTGACTTGTTGCTGTGGGCATTCCCTTTTACTACTATGATAAGTACACTCATTACTGCAAACAGACCAATGGCAATGATTGCGATAGAAATCATTATTTCGATTAAAGAAAAACCTGCATTATCATGAGGATCGATCATATTTTTTATCCTCACTATTCCCACAAATTTGACGCCATATTATAACGCCATGATTTTATACGGCCTGTTTGATTTACGGATAGAGCACGTGATCTGTCTTTTCTTCCGGAGGCTTCATCCTCGTCCGGAATCAGATAAATTGTGCCTGTAATATTGGGAGAACCATTAGGCTTAAAATTAAACCAAATTGGTTTTGATGCACCTCCAGAATTAAATGTCACAGCATCTCCTGTTAGGGTATTTGTGTTGTCTGTCTTTTTAATACCGGAAGCATAGCCATATCCCATATCTTTATATTTATCCGGAATAACAACTTCTTTTACTAATTCATCCGCTTCAATACCAACAGAACTGAAGTCATTATCGTTGTCATCGTAAATATAATAGGTATCATTGGTTAATGTTGGACCGGCTTCGCCAAAAGCAATAACATAGTTATTGTTCTCCGATATAGCTCTCATCCTTGCCCACATAAGATCCCCCATTACCTGCCTTGCCGCACCATTCAGCCTTATTTGCGGTTTCATATTATTATAAACGGGCACTGCTATCCCGGCGGCAATGCCCATGATAGCCATGACAACTATCAGTTCGATAAGAGAAAACCCTTTTTGGTTTTGCATAATAATTACCTCAAGCGGGTTCAGGTTTGTAACCTGAACCAAACGTTTTATGCTTCCAATCCCGCCTTCTATTAGCAGAAAAATGACAAATAAATCCCAGATGCCAAACAGGGTTTTTACCGCAGTACATGACCCCATTACACGCATAAACTCCTAGGTTCAGGTTGCAAACCTGAACCCGCTGGGACAGGTTTGCAATCGGCAATCTACAATCGGCAGTCGGCAAATTGCAGATTGAGGACTGGAGACTGCCGACTAAAAAAAATGTTGAGAAGTTACTGAAAATCTTCAGCATCTACTGTCTTTTCGTCTTTGAAACAGACGGTATATAGGATTTTTCATTTGTTAGCCGGAGAAACCTTTCCTGTTCCTCCTTAATGATGATTGTTGGTTTTAGCAAGATGATGAGATTCGATTTATTTCGTGTTTTCTGATCACGGGTAAACAGTCTTTTAATGATGGGTATTTTGGATAATACCGGAACTCCGCTTGTCTCATCCTTATTACTGAGAGAACCCAGTCCCCCAATCATGAGTGTGCCTTTATCCGGCACATATACGGTCACAGACACCTGGGAAACATTTACCTTGGGAAGCTGTATTGTCTGTTCGGGAGGTATGTAAGTGGTGCCGTCGCCTCCACCAACACTCACCCCTTCTGATAATCCGCTAAACGTAAAGGATTCTATTTCTTCAATAGCAAAGACCGAAGGGGTTACTTCCAGGTAGACAAATTTTCTGTCCGCGCTTACGATAGGCCTTACGTCAAACGTTGTGCCTTCCGGCACTGTGCCGATAACCGGAGTGACTATCCCGTCTTCAACTGTGGTGCTCTGAATATAATTTCTGGTTTGCAGGACGGCAATATTCCCGCGCTGCGTGTTTGAAAGTGTTATTCGCGGCGAGGTGAGCACTTCCGACCCTTTGCTTTCCTGCACCGCCTTCAAAAAACCTTTTAATGCAGAATTTCCGAATATGGCAAAGTTGAGGTCTATGCCACTGCCTAAGTCTCCGGCAATATCAGCCGCACCTGTACTGACGGATGTATTATCACTGAAAAACCGTGTGATATCTGTTCCGATATCCTCTAAAAACTCATCCGTTACGGTGATAAAACGCGCCTCTATATTTACCTGCAGATTTTGAGAAGTTCTGAGCGACGCCAGCACGTCTTCAATTTGTTTATGAATGAACGCTGTGTTCACTACGACCAAATCTCCAGGTTGCCCCATTCGGGCGGTAATGCTGCCTTCTCCCTGTCCGCTTGTCCGGATGCTTCGTTGTACTCCAGTAGTAGGATTTCCAATAATTCCGGCATTGGCAGACCAGGAAGAGGGTTCGATTGCTGTAACAAGCATTTCTATTAAATCCAATACTCTTTCGGAAGGGTCTCTTACCCTGACAGACTCGCCCCTTGTCATACTTAACTGGCTGGATGTTGCGGCAGTGATATCGAATTCCAGGGGCTCTTTATCGTCGAGGTTGATTAATATATCTCTTACATCATAAACCCGCAGCTCCATTTTCTGTTTGTATATATGTAATATGTCGCCTTCAACGAGATACTCATATCCTTTCGGAAGCAAGTAGTTCAACGCGGTTTTTACGGACACTTCGTTTAATCTTAACGTAATGGGAACATGTCCTGTATCTGCGTCAAATACCATATTTATGTTTGTTTTCTCCCGAATGAATGCAATGACGTCCTCTAATGATGTATCAATAAATTCAAAGGAGATGATGGTGTTTAAGGCGTCTTCAATTTTTTGTGAAAATTGTATTTCTGTGGGATTGGGTATTGTTCTCAGGAGTTCAGTCCTGGCCTTGTTTTCCTTTACCGATGCTGATAATTCAGGGAGTTTGCGGTTTGAAATACCGTCCCACTGTTTTTGATCTGGGAAACGAATAATATCCTGGTAGGGAACAGATGATTCCTTGAGATATTCCTTGCTTCGTAGCTTTTCCTGCGAATAGATTGCTTTAAGATTTTCATAATTCGATTTGTGCTTTGTTTTATTTACCTTTTCTTTGTAATACAAAGCTTCTTCGTTGTAAGGTTCTATTTCATCGAGTTCTTGTTCCAGATGCCTTCTGTTTTCTATAGAACCTAAAGCATATTGTTTCTGTCCGGTAATCGTATCTCCGGAAAGTGTTTCGGCAATTTCCAGGGTTTCTTCATAGGGCATTTGCAATAGTTCCTTATTTTTGGCAGCAGCGGAAACAGTTTGTGTGGAAGTGGTTTCTCCTTCTTTATTCAGCAATTCGGTCCGTTCGTTTTTGACGCTTCCGTCTATCGCTTCTTCTGCGTCTCCCTTTGTGACTGAAGGGTCTTTTTTCTCCGGCGTCACAGTGGGTGCTTCTTGTTTTATTTCCATCAGCCTCTTTTTAAAGTACAAGGCTCTTTTATTGTCAGGTTCTGTTTCAAGCACCTGTTCTATCAGTGCTATAGCGTCATCGTAGCAGTTGTTTTCTGCTGCAGCACGTGCTAGTTTCAACAATTCTGATGTATCAGTTGTTTTTGCAGGAACGGATGTTGCCGCCTTCGCTGTTTCTGGCAAGACGGTATTTCCTTTGAGGCGTGAAATTGCTTCATTTTTAAGTGCTAGCGCTTCCATGTTGCCTGGGTCTAATAAAATAGCAAGCGTTAGCTCATTAAGGGCCATTTGGTAATCATTTAATTCCAGGTGTTTTTTTGCGGATTTAAGATAATAATTGTCTGTGAGAAATGTGTTATTTTCAGCGCTATCGTTATCTTGCGACCATGTTTGATTTGTTTTTAATGACCCAAAAAACATAAGAACAAAGATAGTAAACAGAAAGGCATTTTTCATGTAGTTTTTCCCCTTTACCTGCGTGATGTATATAGAATTTTTGACATATTGCCTGTCATTGTATTTCAGAAGAACTGGTTGATACCGTTTCTGTCCCTAAATTTATCAATTCTCCCGCCCAAAGGCTATACAGTTCCCCATCCCTGTTTTTAAATAAGATACTGGATGATGTAATCATATGCGGTTCTTCCCTAATGGTTGTTCCTACAAATTCGCCTTTCTCATTTTGTTGAAGAATGCGTCTTTTTATGATAATCGGTTTTTGAGCTGACGGGATAATTTCCACAAGTTTGCATCGGGTATCAAAAGATATCGTTTCTTTCCCGATGGTCATTTTTTCACCGATAGGCATTCCTTTTGAAACAGTAAAGCTGTTTTCTTTCCAAACGTCCTGGTATAATTTTCTCACCTGAATCAAGACGAGGTCTTCTGTGCCGCCTTTATAAATGAATTCCGTATCACCTTTTTCCGTTACCGTCAGACGGGAAGCGTCCTGATAGTGTCTTTTTTTTAGCAAATCTCTGAGAGTAATACCTTCACGGCGGTCTTTTATTGATGGAGTAAAAACAAACGCCCGTTCCAATACTTTTGGTTGGGGGAGCGCGGTAAAACGCAATTCCATTTCCCGTGCATTTGCCAATGATATTTCCACTTCAGGCGGTTTGCTTGTCAAAAGTTTTCTTTCAATTGCGCCGGAAGACGATTCCAGAGAGAATACCATTTTATGTGTTTTTGCATTTAACAGAACAAATGTGTGAAACATCGTATAAGAAAGACAAAACACCATGATGCCTGCAATACATTTTCCGCTATGCTTAATCTGTAAATTTTTTATATCCATCGTACTCAAAAAATGTTTGCTCTTTATGTTTTAAAGTCAATCACATATGCATCAATAAGAATAGAGATTGTTGGTACTGCCGTGAAAGTATCCTGATTTTCTATCGTACTGCCGTCGCTTTTTCTGTAATTTATGCCGACTGTTTTTTTGCCGGTGCTTTCAATGTTTATATTTTCAATAACAAAGGGAATACTGGCAGTAAGAAGTTCATTCAATAAAAATGGTAAACGTTCTGCTTCAAGCGCTAATGAAATAGTTAAGGGGATAGTGGAATAAAGCGGCAGGTAGGTATCGTCTTTGTTGTTAGGCGCAGTTTTGAAAGAGATTTTTTCCAGATTTATTACACCCGTATTTTTAAGAAGTGCGTTAACCAGCGCTTCAAGTATCCAGAATCTTTTTTGTTCGGGCAGGATTTCATCCCATGTGGGAATAGTGGCTCCCCAATCATGAAATGGCAAGGCGGATCCATTAAAGCCGATAGCGCTTTCTTCTAATTTTGCAAATAACTGAGAAACCCTTTTTAAATATTCATGTCTCCATAAGGCTTCATCTTCAATCTTTACTATGCCCTTTCCGGGAATGTTATTTAAGAAAAATGTTTCCAATTGACTATCCATACGATATATCAGGGCGCGGCACTTTTCAATTTCATCATTATATTTATCCGTCTCTGCCTCTTTTGCCCGTATCCATTTGCTATTATAAGTAATTTTTGACAGGGCATACCTCTCAAGCATGGATGACATATTTTCCAGGTCGTGGTGAATAGTAGCGTGTTGTTTTAAAAGAGAGTAGTTGAAAACAAAAAGAACAATTACCATCGCAAGAAAAACAGCGCCAATAATTGCCCAGAAATTGTACAGGGATGAAAAAAGGGTTCTCTTATGTTTTTCACCTTCTTCGAGATTGTCGTTTATGCCGGAATCCATACAATATTTTTCCCATTTATTTTTTTAAAAACCTGATTTTATGTAACACTTTAGTCTTTTGAAACTGGAAATTGTCATTTGTAGTGCGACGAGGTTCGTCGCACTATTTGAGTAGACCCTATTCCTTATCGCACAACTTTTTTTATGTGCTTAGCGGGCTTAGAGATTTCAAGTGAGGAACGAGCAGCAACCGTTTATATACTCCGCCCCTACGGTTTAAAAAAACTAAATTGTTGCTGATTATCCCATAATTCATTCCATGGTTATCATAAATTACATACAAAACACTATGCGCTTTTTACGCTTTAAGATTCAGGTGCAAATGAGACATAGTTTACATACCGCTGGAATTATTTTTTTCTTCCTGTAAGTCCATTTTTTCCGATTCTGTGATAATTTCTTCCTGTGATTTTACCAGCCACCGTATTTCAAAGCTGATACACTCCGTTGCGTCGGTTTCAGAATATACCTGACGGCAGGAGTTGGGGACAAGTTCAATATTTTTAAATGCCGCGACTTTTTGTCCGGAAAGCGCTAGATTCTTAATCGGTTGCAAGACATGCTCTTCGATATAACGTATGCCAGGTTCTCTGCTTTCTCCTCTTATGCCCATAAGAAGACATTTTTTCACTATGCCATCCTTTTGATTTTTCTTCACCTTGCCTTCGCCGATATTTAACGCATCAGGGTCTATCCATGAAGATTGCAGGGAGTTTATTGAGACATTGTCTGGAATCGACGCCAGTAATTTTTCAGTTGATTCAATCCAAAAAAATCGCGCGGGGTCTATGGATGATATGAATTCCAGTTCGGATTTTTTTTCATTGAAAATTTTATCCGTTTTTTTATAAGTGTTTTCAAGGTTTTTCACATTTTGCAGAATCGCCTGGTGATAATTTCGTGCGTTGTTGAATTTGGAAATATGGGAGCGAAGCCCAACGTATTGAATGGCTACTAACAACGCAAAACATCCAAGGGCTGCAACTGCATAGGGTTTCATTTTCGCTATCTGTGCGGCTAATATTCGCTCTTTGGGCAGTAAATTAATCGCTGTTTTTCCCAGTCCGGCGCCTTGAAGGGCTAGCCCCAGTGCAACACTTAATGAAGCACAATTACCGGAGAAAAGGGCTTGGTCAACTGTGCTGGAAATTCTTATGTTATTTAAAGTATTTAATAATTCAACATTATAGGTGAAATTGTCCTGAATGGTTTTTTGTAATAACGGATCATTTGATTTATTCCCGACAAGCAGGAGTTTTTCGAAATTGACCGAGTCTGTGCTTTTACTCAAGGATTTATAATATTCCAGAGACCTTTGTATTTCTTTCACAAAATCTGCATTTACCTCATGCAATGGAATAGTTCTCAGCCAAAAGTGCGCGTCATCAATAATGATAAGGTCGGTATTTTCTTCTTCTCTGTTGACGATGATGGTTGGGCCTTTTACGTGTTGATCGAAAAGGACCAGATTATATATTGCTAACGGTGAAATAAGTATGCTGGTCAGGTTGAACTCCGGGAAAGAGATATTGTTTATGATATAATTGAGTGTTTCCCGTTTTGACGCAAAAAATCCAATTTCGATGCCTTCTTCATTTGGCGTTCGTCCGGATAATTGATGATAATCCCACACAACGCCTTCAAGATCAAACGGTATCTGCTGTTGCGCCTCGAAATGGACAAGACGTTTTAATTGTTTTTTGCTCACAAAAGGAATAGTGCTGAATCTTGACAAGGCAAGCTGTCCTGGAACGGAGACTACGACGTCCGTTTTTTTGCTGAAAGCATGCTTTGAGAGAAAGGTTTTAATTGCATCTCTGATGTAATGAGATTCCAGTAATTTTGGATTTGGCAGGGCAGTAGGGTATTCAATGATATCAAAGTCCACAACGGTTACTTCATTATTTTTTTTACTAATCTTTACCGCTTTTAATGCATTATCGCCAATATCCAGCCCCAATACTGTTTTTGTATTGTGCTGTTTAAAGAAGGATGTCCTTTTTTGCGAAGCAGGTTTGCAGGTATCAGCATGTTTTCGTAATTTTAATAAATGCATCATTTTCATATTGCCCGGTAAAAACCTCATTTTTGCGCTTTTTTTCATCGTGGACTCGGTGTGCTTTGTGGGTACAATCTTCAAAAAGATATTTTATGTCTTTTCAGCAAGCAAAAGTTTTGTTCAGTGCAGGATTTTTCAGAGCAAAGTAATCCAGGATGCTTTCTGCAAGGAAATCGGCATTTTCGGGTAAATCTGCTGTGACCCAGTGAATATCGGAGAAACTTCTAAACCAGGTCATTTGCCTTTTTGCGAACCGGCGGGTGCCTTGTTTGATTGCATTGACTGCATCCGGAAGCAAATAATTCCCTCTCAGTAAATCAATAACCTCTTTGTATCCAAGCGCTTGAGAGGCTTGTTTGCTTAATCCCAGGGGGTTACTCATCAAGGTTTTCACTTCATCGGCAAGACCCCGCGAAAACATATCATCCACACGTGATTCTATACGCCGGTACAATTCTTTGCGATCATGCATAATCGCCACCACAATGCAGTGGTATTTTGGATTTTTATTCCCGAACTGGGTTTGGTAAGAAGAAATGCTTGCCCCCGTTTGTTGAAAAACCTCAAGCGCCCTGATTATCCTTCGCTGATCATTGGAATGTAGCCGGCTGGAGGTCTTTGGATCAATTGTTTCAAGCATATGGTATAAATACTCTGTTCCTTGTTCTTTTGCGATTGTTTTTAATCGGTTCCGATATTCCCAATTTGCCGGAGGGCCATCAAATAAGCCATCCATGATCGCTTTAAGATAAAGCGCCGTGCCGCCAACAACAATGAAGGGTTTTTCCTGCTCATACAGATTATTCGTGACGATTTCAAAGTCTTTTATATAATTTCCTACACTGTACTCTTCCCACGGGTCCCTAATATCTATTAAATGATGGGGAATTTTGGTTCTTACCTCAACGCAGGGCTTTTCCGTGCCAATATCCATGCCGCGATAAATTAACATAGAGTCCGCGGAAACAATCTCTGCCCCGGTTTTTTCAGCTATTTTTATGGCAATTTGCGATTTTCCACTTGCGGTGGGGCCTGTGAGTATGCAGATTTTATGTGACATGCAATTATTTTTCTGTTATTAAAAGCCAGGATGTTTTTATTATATTTTTAAGGTGAAAACCGTAACAGCATTATACAAAATGATTTATAATAAGCAAAATAAATGTAATTCCGGCTTGTTTACAAAATTCGTTTTATCTTTTAAAACCCAGCCTGATTTAACGTTTAGGAATTTCAATATTTTTGTAGAGACGCATTGCATGCGTATGGAAACTGCTGCACGTAATGAAAACGTTGACATAACAGAGAGACGCATGCAATGCGTCTCTACATTAAGAGTAATAACAGAACAAAGTCGCTACCAAACCCAAACTAATTTAAAATTCCGTACCTTTTGCCATTTTTGCATTGTCTGACCCTCTGTTTTTCTTCAGGGGGTTAGAAAAATTATTTGAGGTAATTGATGCTACATTTTTCATTCCATTTCCCATTGCCGTCGCTATTTTCGAGGTGCAAACCATTTCGTATGCCGGCTTGGAGCACAAATTGAGGATACCGAATATGATTGCACCACACAGGATTGTCCCTTTAACAAATCCTAATACTGCGCCCAATACATTATACCAACCGCCCATTTTCAAATTGTCGATCATGTTTTTGGGAAAATCTGCAATAATAGTGGTTATAAGCGCTGCAAGGCCGAACAGGATGAAATAACTTAATACATTGTGCAATGAAACCGAAAACACATTGCAAAAAATGTTGCTTACGACTGCATGGTAAAAAAGCGCCACACAAAAAGAGAGAAACAAACTGCAGATTCTAAGAATTTGGCATATTGGTCCGTCAACAAAGCCAAAAATAACCGAAATACAAAGAACTACAGATAGTATTATATCAATCCAATTCATTTTTAAAAATCCCCTCTGAACTCGCCAAAATGGTATTGCTTATTCAAAGCGTTTAAAATTTCCCGGCACGTTTTATTATAGGAATACAATGAGAGGACAAAATGGATTCTTAGGATAATTTCCTCTTTTTTTGTTGTTTCGGGATTTGAACAGTACTGTAAATATTGAGCTTGTATAATACGCACCTGTACCTCCTCCTGAAACGGGTTTGATGCAATGGATTGTTTTAAGGCTTGTTCTGCGGCAGAATAATTTGAAATGAATAAATACATTTCCCCCAGTTTGTTGAGGATTATTACTTCATGCGGATTCAATTCAGAAGCCCGTTTCAGAAGCATGATAGCCTCATTGCTATTCCCTAATTGGGCGTAAAGACTTCCCAGATTAAACAGTGCCTTTACATAATGAGGGTCTTTTTCCAAAACAAGTTCATATTCTCTTATCGCATCGTCAAACATATCATGCGTATCATAGAGAACTGCCAGGCAGAAATGCGGGAAAATGGCGTCAGGGTAGCGTGCGATAGTGTTTTTATATTGTTCTGCTGCTCCGTTGTAGTTACCTTCCAACTCCAGAATTTTAGCGATGTTAACCAGCGCCTCAATATTTTCAGGATTTATTGTTAAGGCTTTTTTGTACATTCGTTTTGCACTGGCAAACCGAAATATTTTTTCATAAACATAGCCAAGGTTGTTAAGTGTTTCTGCATTATCAGGTTCTAATGAGGCTGCTTTTTGCAGATAATGGAGCGCCTCGCCGTAATCGTTTCTGGCAAGGTAGATAAATCCCAGTTTTACATAGGCATCAGTGAAGGCACTATCATTCTTAAGGCTTTGTTTGTAAGCATCTATTGCTTGTTCCGAATTTGGGAAAAGGCGGTCATATTTTTTCCCTTCCGCAAACAATTTTCGTGCTAATGTTTTCTTGTTCATTGTGGTAGACATGGTAATAGAGTAGTAAAAAAATTTGCCTAAAAGTATGCAGTATACTTGCTGCCGTACCGGTATGATTTAATAGTATTCAGCAGCATATTAAAATCATTTTGCGGAAAAACCTCCTTTCATCAAAAAAAAAGACCCGGTGCAGATATTGGCATCTTACGTCCGGGTCTTCGTTACACAATGAGAAGGTAAATACCGTATTATTTAAAGTTCATAGAGCAGGCATTGACGAATGCATTATTACCACTGCAATACCTGCGCCGAAGCATACAAAAGCTATGCAAGATATGTTAAGAACGTTAAATAAAATCTTTTACCGACTGAATTTGGTAACCTGGCATTCTTCTCTCCTGAAGACCCGTGGCTTTGCGTCCCAACCTCACGATTGGTTTGCCTTTTTTCAAATTGTTTTTGTTTTTAGTTACATTATATTTTTTTTACAAGCATGTTTCATCTCCTTATCCGTTAGTTGCAGTTATTGGAAGTAATCGGTAAATAATCATAACGCTTTAGTCTTTTGAAGAAGTAAAAATGCTCATTCCCTGATTCCGGTTTGAGAACCAGGGCTGAATCAGCTTGCCTTTGGCGGCGGCTTTGTTCTGTTGTAGATGTTAATCCGGTTGGATTTTAAAGATAAAAAACCAACGGCTTTTGTTTTTACCCACCCCTTAGTCCCCTCCCGGGAGGGGACTAAGGGGTGGTCTCCCAAGAGAGGACTTTCCCAATTCCCCTTATTGGCATAACAAACGTTTACGCTTGTCATCGTAATGCCAGGCAAGTATGCCTGGCCTACCACAGGGGCAGGGGTGGGGTGGAGGTTATTTCTTCACCAAAAAATCGTAACACTTTAGTCTTTTGAAACTGGATATGATCATTTGTAGTGCAACCAGGTTCGTCGCTTTGTCTTGCGTAGACCCTATTCCTTATCGCACTGCTTTTTTTGATGCGACGAACTTCGTCTCGCTACATTGTTGGAGTTTTTCAAAAGACTAAAGTGTTACAAAAATCTGAAACAATTACACGCTAAATATCCTTCTCTCCTTCAACCATAAAAAAAGACCCATGGCAGACTGAATATCTGACGCATGGGCCTTAGCATTTTTTTTACTTTGCAAAAAATAAAATAGCCTTACCTTTTAACAAAGCAAAAGTTCCTTTTACGCTAAATCTGGCAACCTGGCATTCTTCTTTAAGAAAGACCCATGGCTTTGCGTCCCAACCTCACGGTTGGTTTGCCTTTTTTCAAATTGTCTGGTACTTACCCTTAGCTTCTATCACAAACAAAAAAACAAATCAAGCAAAAAACTGTAATGCTTTTATTGTCAGGGATTAATTTTTGTGAGTAGAGTACATTATGCCATTCTTGTTTAGTAAAAATGTTATAGCCCCATCCCGATGCGTTTGCGTTGTTACGACATGGTAATCATTTAATGTATTAGTTGTCATGTGGGATACCGTATTATGCTGCGAATTGATAAAAGCATATGACGGCTGAACCCTATTGATAAACTGCGGCAAGTTTACGGAATAAGAGCCGTGATGCGGTATCTGTACAATGTCTGACCTGACTGCCTGCTGTTCTGATAAGAGCGTGTTTATCCCTTGCTTTTGAATATCACCACATAAAAGAATGGAATGCCCGGAATATTCAATCTTCACTACGCAGGAATTATCATTTGTTGATAAAGAAGATGAAGGGGAAAAAGAGGGATGGAGTATCTTTACCGTTGCGGGTTCAAAACCTTTTATCTCTAATCCATGGGAAAGCGCTGCGGTGTGAATATTTTTTTTACGGAGACGTTCGAGTATTATATGGCCTATTTCAGATTGGAAAAAATATGGTTGTGAATACATTCGTTTTACATTGAATCTTTCAATGATTGAAGGCAAACCGCTCCAGTGATCATTGTGTTCGTGGGATAAAATTACCAGGTCGATTTTTTTGATTTTTTCACTCCATAAAAAAGGCGCAACGATTTGTTTTCCCACATCATAATTGTGCCATGTACCTGCATCGTACAGGATATTTTTCCCGTTGGGGAATTGAATAAATAGGGCCGCGCCATGCCCAACATCTAAGCAGGTCACTTTTAAAGCATGTGGCCTGAATTTTATTATACCGGAGAAGGTGAGAACATTAGCGCTTATCAGCCCCCATAGTACAATATGAACATAGTGTATTGATAAATACGTGCGATAAAGAAGGAAGAAGAGCAGCAAATAATAGGCGAAAATCCCTGTTAAAGAAGGCCCAATCACATAAAAATGGGAATACGGCAGGAAAGACAACGTTGAAACAATTGATTCCAATCCGATATCGGCAACAGACGCCAGCCATGCAAAAACTGAAGCGAATGGAGGAAATATGGTCCCGAAGAGTAATAAAACAATCCCGCTGACAATGATAACCCAGAATAAGGGAAACACTATGATGCTTATTACGGATACGTATGGCGTGAAAAGATGAAAGTAATATGCGGTGAGTGGCAGGGTGGCAATCCACGCGGCCAGAGAGACGCAAAAGAGTTTACGTACATATTTTTTTATAAAAAACAACCTGCCTCGTTCTTCAGACGCCTGTAATTTTTCTACAAACAAAGCAGTCTTAAATAACACTGCCTCAATCTTTGGCGCACCATAAACAATGCCCATCGTTGCCATGATTGACAACTGAAACCCAATGCTGAAAAGGTCTGATGGATTTTGCAGGAGAATAAATAATATTGCCGTAAAAATACTGCTGGTGATGTCCCATTGCCTATGCACCAAATAGCCGCAAAAGAAAACAATGGCCATGATGCCCGCACGTTGCACCGGTGGGTTAAAGCCCGTTAAAAGTGCATATAAAATGGTAACGAACACTATTATACCTATGGTCGCCGTTTGATTGACGCCCAGGGCGCGCAGCGGCAACAGCGCGGTAACTATTACTATTCCTACATGGAAACCGCTGATGGCTATGAAGTGAATGATCCCTGTTTTTGCAAAAGTATCAATTGTTTCTACCGATACCCCCGCCCTGTTGCCTAATAACATGCTGCTGATTAACGGAGCACTATTACTGAAAGCGTGAGTGTAAATGATGTTGTTTAAGTAATTTCTTAAAGCGTATATAAAACTATAAAACCGGCTGCGGGACGCGGGGTCTGCTATTTTTATGTTATTTATGTGTAGTATGGTCATTAAGGAATTAATAGACGGTTTTTGCCTCTTTAGATAATTTTCATAGTTAAACTCTCCGGGGTTGCCTGGTGTTTTGGGAAGATATGCGTGACCAAGCAATTCCACTCGTTGGCCGTAGACTAATTGTTGTAATGTGATGCCTGAAACCGATTCCTCGTCCTGCAGGTATACGGTAACCTTGATGTGTCCAAATATTTCTTCCCATCCGGATACGGTTTTCATTTCTTTTGCCTGCAGTATGAAGGATATTTTATGGTGAGATTTTTCCCCAAAGGTATTTGATTGGCGATTCAGAAATAGTTTATTATGTGCGTTTACCTCCAAAATAATGGGAGGTTTGACAATTGCTCCCTTTATGCGGAGTAAAGATTTTTGCGTACCCAGCGCGTGTTCAATGTGATTGCGTGGGATAAAATCATTACGGCAATCGAAGTAGGCAACGGCAAGGATAATGATAAAAACAGACAACGATGGCAGCAGGAATACGCAACTTTTGTTTAAAAATAAGGTGAAAAAACATACTATCCAGAAGAACAGACATATTCCAAGGGTTAAGGAAAGGGGGATTTTTGTCTGAGATCCAAGGTAAATACCGCAGAGAAATAAAATTGTAATGGGAATGACAGGTCTTTGCATATTTTTGTATAAGGCAAATTAATAACGGCAACGCTTTGGTTTTTTGAAAAAAGTAATTGTTAAATCATTGTGTAAAGCCTTATTTAACGAAAAATGTTAGTTGAATGCTTGATTAATGTCAACGTAATTGGTTATATTTATGAATGGTTAAATTGTAACGGTATTGTAGGTATTTTATTTATCGGGGAGGCAGCAATGATTTATAAAGGGAAAATAATGACAGATCCGGCAATAATGCTTGGTAAACCTATCATTAAAGGGACGCGAATAACCGTTGAACATGTTCTGCGAAAGCTATCGGAAGGTATGACCGTAGAAGAATTGTTAGAGGTATATCCTCATCTCACAAAAGAGGATATCTTAGCTGCGCTTTCATATTCCGCAGACGTAATTGAACTGGAGGAATTAATTGCCACTTAAAATTCTTGCCGATGAAGATGTTGATTTTCGGTTAATAAAAAATTTAAGGACTAAAGGTTTTGAGGTGATTAGTGTTCTAAAAGATTTTCAGGGCGCATCGGATAAAGAAGTGTTAGAAATTGCAAAAAACAGAGAGGCGTTACTTTTAACAGAGGATAAGGATTTTGGAACATGGGTCTTTGCTCATTGTGAAAAGTGTACAGGAATTATTTACTTACGGTATAAAGCAGGAGAAGCAGGAGAAGTTGAAACTATTTTCAACTCATTGCATACCACTCTTGTTAAGTATGGAAATTCTTTATACAACAAGTTTACTGTTATTACACCGGGGAAATTAAGGATTAGAGAACTGCCAGATTAGTCCTGTATTGTAACTATTTAGCCAACTGAATGACGACTAAAAAAGAGCAAATGTGTCAAATCTTTTGAATGACAAATCCGTTTCAATCCTTTCAATAATTTCAGAAAGCTTCTTATCTCTTATTCATTTTACCTCAATCTGAATCCCTGTTCCCCCTGAATTGAACTGACGCACCGCTTCTTCCGAATGTTCATGGATGCACAATGTTGATAAGAGATTAAAAGGCAAGGTCAAATGGTCGGCGCCATAGAGGAGCGAACTGCTTACTTCTTCAGAAGATTTTATGCTTGCCGCCAGAATTTCCGTGGTGCTACCGTGAAGTATCTTTGACATTGCATTCAGAAGCGCAAGCCCGTTTCCTATCAACTTTGTTGCGCGGTTAACATACACCGCAATGTATTGTGCGCCTGCCTCTCTTGCCACTAATGCCTGTGATACGCTGTATAGTGCAGTTACACAACAGGGTATTTCTTTTGAAAGAGAATAAACTGCCTGAAACCCGGCGGCAACCGGAGGGATTTTCAGTACAAGCTGGTCGCCTGCAATCTCTTTTGCCATACGGGCTTCCTTATGCATGTCTTTACTATTAGACGAAATAAGCTGATAAAACAGCTTTCCCATATTGAGTTCCGCAAGTTGTGCTAATACGGATTCAGCCTTCCTGCCTGCTCCAGCAAGGAGCAAGGGATTTGTCGTAATTCCTTTAACCCATCCGAAATCCTTTGCTATTTTTGCTTCTTCCGGAGTGGCGGTATCTATAAATATTGACATAGATGATGTATATTAAAAACTGGTAACCCAAGGCTTGCAGAGCCAGAACCAAACAAGCACGAGAACAATCCTCAATCCTCAATCCTCAATCCTCAATCCTCAATCCTCAATCCTCAATCCTCAATCCTCAATCCTCAATCCTCAATCTGCAATCTACAATTTGCCGACTGCCGAAAAGACCATTAAATATTTTGCCAAAAAATGCAAAGAAATTACTGCTAAGTTACGAAGGGGGGTTGAATCATGGATTATTCACGTTACAATTCAAATCATTGTAAAATCACTGCCTATCAGATACAATGCCATATCATACCTTTTATACACTGTTGTGTAAATAATCACATAATTTTTTAATTTCTTTCATTGCCCACTATGTTTTGTACAATGCCAGCAGATTGTCTAAAATCTTCTTCTGAAATCCGTCAGTGGTATGAAGAGAAGTATTACTCTCTTTCTATTGCAGGTCTTTGGTTAAAAGGCGGGGAGCCTAATACTATGTCTCCAGCCCTGTTTTCTGAATCTGAAGTACGATTTCTTATATGCCGCCTGTCAACATACCGCGATGTGTCTGCTTCTATCTCCCACGCATTGATAGCGCAAATAGCACAGGAAACCGAAGGGGTCTTTACCGACTTTGCCTTTCTTCCGCCTCCAAAAGACCTGAAAATAATGATCGATGCAAAAATTCCACTTTGGGTGGGAACCACCACAAAGGAGCCGCCTTGTGCTTTTGACGTCATTGGCATAAGCAACTCCTTTGTGCTGGAAATGCTTAATTTGCCCCAATTATTGCTCTTTTCAGGCATACCCCTTTATAAAAGCGAGCGCATTGATCAAAATACTATTCCTCTGATTGTGCTGGGAGGCGCTAATGCTGCTGTTACCCAAATACTGCACGGAACAGTGAATGAACAGGGCGGTAAAAACCATTACGGACTTGTGGATGCTGTGTTTATGGGCGAAGGAGAGTACGCTGTAAAACAATTCCTTGAAATAGTAAAACAAGGAAAGTCTCTTGGCTGGACAAAGGCAAGGATATTAAAGGAATGCCACGGCAAAGTAGACGGGTTTTATGAACCCGATAAATATGAACACCGCTATAAAACAATTGTTCAAAACAATCTATCGGTACAGGAATTATCAGAAATTGCCCCGAAGGCGCCTTACGTATCCTGTCCGGTAAAGAGTGCAATAGTATATGACCTTGATCAAACACGGACGCTGGAATCAGGGCCGATATGGTATGACCCTGAAAATTTGGGCAGCGGCAGTATACAAATCAGCAATGGATGCCCATGTTTTTGCTCGTTCTGTGCGGAAAGCTGGGAGCGGAAACCTTATAGGGAAAGATCGCTGGCAAAATTATCAGAAAGTATTAAAAAGGCAAAGGCGCTTCAGGGACTGGACACCATAAATCTCATGAGTTTTAACTTTAATACCCACACGGAACTCTATCCCATGATCCTGTCGTTTTACCGGGAAATCACCAATGTAAATCTGAAAAGCCAGCGCTTCGACCTCCTCTCTACGGATAAATTCCTCGCGGAGGTACAAAGAATCATTGGCAAGACGACGGTAAGCTGTGGCATGGAAGGCATCAGTGAGCGATTGCGCCGTTACCTGCACAAGAATCTCACCGAAGACCAAATATATACTGCCTGTGAATATTTATTCGAAAATGGTATGCGGGAACTCAAGATTTTTTTGATTTACACAGGACTTGAAAACAAAGAAGATATTGAGGAATTCAGCAGATTTGTGGAAAGCCTCGCCGATTTAAAAAACCTCTCTCATTGCAAAACAAGGGTTATTTTCAGCCTGACGCGTTTATACTATCCGCCACACACTCCACTCCAATTCGATATTTGCAAGACAGCGCTTGATGAAAATAAAAAGATATTTATTGCAATAGAAAATATATGCAAAGCCAACGCTATGGAATTTCGTGAAAGCGCCTCCCATGAAGATACCTGGCTGATGCAGCTCCTGGCAATGGGCGATCGTAGATTAACCCCCGCCCTTATCCGTTCATCGATTGCCGATGATTTTATTTATTACAATACGGTTCCCAAGCAAGTGAAAAAGAACTGGAAAATATATTTAGAGGAGTCAGGTCTTTCAGAAAATGACTTTTTTCAAAAAAAGAGCGAAGACCGGATACTCCCCTGGGATGAAATTGACACAGGTATTACTAAACATTTTTTATGGAAAGAATACGAACGTTCCATAAATTTTACCGAACAGGATTACTGTTTAGGCAGGGAGGGCATTGAAGTAAATTGTACTGGCTGCGGCGCATGTCCAACGGCAACTCATAAAAAAAGCCTGACTCAACACACCATTTCCCCCCCCTTTTTGCGGGAAGATATTAAACATGTTGCAGACGGCAAAAAAAATCAGATTACACTGCGGGTTATTGCCGAAATCGACCCTCCCCTGCGTTTAATCCCGAAACGTTTTATCGGGGTAGCTATTGCGCGTTCTCTTATGATGGCGCTGCCCCACATTACCCCTTATTATTATGCCTTGTCAGAGTATATAGGTGAATTTATGGATGGAAAACCGGCGGTAGATTTTGCTTATGGCATAAATATCTATCACCTTTCTTTCCTTTCAAATGCCATCACTAAAGAAACATTACAACGGGAAACGCTCGCCGGAAAAATTGCCGGTATACAAAAATATTGTTCCGGCTTCAGCATCCATGAACTCATACCGGAACCAATCGACAAATCAGACGTAAAATTCATACTTTACAAAATGCAATTTCCACCGGATATTTCGGAATCCCTTATTGAACAAACATTGGGGAAATACCTTCATGAAACCTATGTAAAACATACCTTATTGAAAAGAGGAGGCGGCGTCATATTTAAAGTAGATGAAAAGAGTAAAAAAAAGGCGTCTGTCATTTATGCCAGAATTGACGCATCCGCAGCGGGACATAAAAACGGATTACCGCTTATCATGCTCGTAACACAACGCTTTGATTTCAGATCGTTTCTTGTGGCATGCTATGGGTTTGAAAGAAGGAGGGAAATCATTCGTACAAAGATTGAAGCGTTAGGATATTACCGTAGAAAAATTGATCCGATAGAAAACAAGAAATGCGTGGTATGCAACGGTTTTATACATGAAGACACTTTTGCAGGGAAATCAGCGAAAGAAAATCAGTGTCTTGTTTGCAGTATAGATGCGGATAAAATGCCGCCTAATGAAAAATAATTACCTTGGGTTTTAAGGTACTATGTTTGTAACCACACAGAGGGGGATGTTCAGTTGTTCTTATATATCGGGGCGGGAAAATTGTCACGCCGTTTTCTTTAATTCCTGTGCAATCAAAGGTATCTTGCCATTCACAACGTCAGGGGTAACTAAAAAGGTTGAACCATTTTTACAGTCAGGCAAATGATACATAGGATCTAACATAAAACTTTCAAATACAGAACGTAATGCCCTTGCGCCCGTTTCTTTTTTCAGCGCTATTTTACTAATTGCTGCCAGTGCCTCATCAGTAAATTCCAATTTAGCATTTTCCATTTCAAAGAATTTTTGGTATTGCTTTACCAATGCATTCTTCGGCTCAGTCATTACCCTTATCATATCCTGCTCCGTAAGCGGCAATAATGATACAATTACCGGCAATCTCCCCATAAACTCCACAATCATGCCGTATTCAATCAGGTCTTCTACTTCAACCTTATTCAGAAGAGTGCCCAGGGACGTATCATTATCAGAGGTCTCATGAATACGTTTTTTTGTGTCAAATCCGATGCTCGCCTTGCCAATCCTCCTCTTAATAATCTCATTAACGCCGCTAAAAGTTCCGCCGCAAATAAAGAGGATGTTTTTTGTGTCTATCTGTATATATTTTTGCTCCGGATGTTTTCTTCCTCCCTGGGGAGGGACATTCGATACCACACCCTCCAAAATCTTTAATAATGCCTGCTGTACCCCTTCACCTGAAACATCCCGGGTAATAGAACTACTTGCATTCTTTCTTGCGATTTTATCTATTTCGTCTATGTAAATAATTCCTTGCTGTGCGCGCTTTACATCAAAATCCGCATTTCTTAACAAACCAAGCAAAATATTTTCTACGTCTTCTCCAACGTATCCTGCTTCTGTTAGGGTTGTTGCATCTGCAATAGCAAAAGGAACGTTTAGCAGTTTCGCTAGTGTGCGGGCTAAAAGAGTCTTGCCGGAACCGGTAGGGCCAATTAACAGGATATTGCTTTTCTCTATTTCAACCTCATCATCCTTGCCCCTGGCGCTTGTTAGCAATCGTTTATAATGATTATAAACAGCAACGGCAAGTGTTCTTTTTGCCTTTTCTTGTCCTATAACGTACTCGTTTAATTTATCATTTATTTCCATTGGGGTAAGAATTTTGCCCGCTGGCTTAACACCGGCGACAGAAACATGCTCTTTCTTAAGCAACATATAGCAGGTATCAACACATTCATTACAAATAAAACTGCTTGCATTTCCCTGTATCAGCCGCTCTATGGCTTCACGATTCCTGCCACAAAAGGAACAGATCATTTTATTATCAGCGGTTTTTTTTGCCACTTTAAAGCTTCTCCATAAAACAAAAAAGTATATATGCTACATAGCGCAACTAAGCTGCAATCAAAGTAGTTTATATCGGATAATTCTATAAGTGGACAATCTAACAAACAATCAAAAAAGATGCAAATTTATTTTAACAGCTGAGGGGGAGGAGAGAGATTAATAAAATATTATATTGTACGGATAATTAGTGATAAAAATTACAGCGTATGGCGACATTGACAAAAAAGGTACAGCGAAAAGTATCAAAAAAATTATGTATTTTCAGCATGTATAATAATCGTAATAGAGGGGGTTTATGGCCAAAAAATGTTTATTATGCCTCTTTTTTTGGCATCAGATACGACAAGGATTTGACCTTGACAAGATATTTTAATTGAAGTAGATTTATTCTAGGATTTATTGTTAACTAAGATTTCTCCTTATTTTTGATTACTGCGGGACTCGAAATGAGCGACTCTGATAAAATCGTTGACAGGCGACAGTTCTTTAAAGACTTATTTTATTATGTTGGCAACAAAGCCGCAGATTATACAAGCAAAAAAATCGACCGAATAATGCCAAAAGGGGATTATTTGCGTCCTCCCGGAGCAGGAGAAGAAACGGAATTTCTCTCATTATGCACCCGTTGTGATGAGTGCATAAAGGTTTGTCCCGCAAAGGCCATCAAAAGATACGAAGGGTTTATGGATGTAGCCATTGGCACTCCCGTTATAAAACCAAAGGAAAGCCCGTGCGTATTATGTAATGGGTTATTATGTATTGAGGCGTGCAAAGACGGCGCATTAAAGCCTCTCGATACTGTTACTAAGATAAAAATGGGGATTGCACGTATTAATAAGTCACAATGCTTTGCATGGGATGATCAGGATTGTCAACTTTGTTATATAAAGTGTCCTTTACAGAATGAGGCCTTGTATCAGGAAGACGGCAAACCGGTAATTAACGAAGAAAAATGTGTCGGTTGTGGTATTTGCGAATACGTATGCAATACGATAAATAGTACGTGTGCAATCAAGACGCTTCCACAGGGTTAATGTCCGCAAAAAATATCATAACATTAACCATTAACACGTTAGAAAAATGCGGAGAAAGATACGGTATTTTTCTTTATTGGAACAGGTAATTTTTTCATCTCATACCAACAAATACGTTGTGCCATTTTTGGCGTCAGCGATTAAAATAAACTTATGAAAGGGGTAATGATGTCTGACTGTAAGATTCCGTTTACTTGTGAGCTTTGCGATAAACAGTCTTCCTGCCAATTAGACCATATAGAACACAATAAGTGGGCAATAGCCCAACGCATGAAGGATATTACCTACAAAATCGTTGTAATGAGTAATAAAGGCGGCGTGGGGAAAAGCACCGTAACAACAAATCTTGGTGTGACATTGGCTTTGAAGGGATACAAGGTAGGCGTTGCCGACGCGGATATACATGGGCCAAATATACCCATGATGTTGGGAGTAGAGGGACAAAGACTTAAGGGGACAGAAGAAGGCATACTGCCGTTAGAAGTGCTACCAAATTTAAAGATTGCCTCTCTTTCCTTTCTCATCGAAGATCCCGCGCTTCCCATAATATGGAGAGACGCCGCAAAGTGGGATTTTTTATGTGAATTAATGGGAAGTATCTGTTGGGGAAAACTGGATTATCTGCTGGTTGATTTACCGCCGGGCACAGGCAACGAGGCCATTTCAATCATTGAACTTATTGGCAAGGTGGATGGTTCTGTTATTGTCACGACGCCCCAGGACGTAGTTTTGCTTGATGTAAAGAAATCGGTTTATTTCTCGAGAGACAGCAATGTGCCGGTCATTGGCGTGGTAGAGAACATGAGTGATTTAGTATGTCCCCACTGCAAAGGGCACATAGAAGTGTTTAAAACGGGAGGCGGCGAAAAGATTTGCAAAGAATTAGGATTGACATTTCTTGGCAAGATACCGTTGGATCCTGAAGTCACAAAGAAATGTGATGATGGCGAGGCATTTGTAACTGCTTTTCCTGGTTCGGAAGGAGCAAAGGCCTTTAGCGAGATAAGCAAAAAGTGTGAAATATTTGTCAGGAAACAAACAGAAGAAAACATGGAAATAAAAGAATACAGGGAAGTCCCTTTTTTGGGTAAAGTGCCTGTAGACCCTAACTTTGTTGAATAAGGAATGCTATCTGATTAGTCGTTTATAATGATTCTCCCCATATTATTCAAATAATAAGCGTGTTCCTCACAAACATACTCCGCTAATAACTGCCCGCCGCAAATAATGTTACCCTCCCGCTGATTTTAACCAGGATAACGTAGGATGGGATTCTTACCCGACTCTCAGTATTAACGTGTTACCAAAAAACAGAGTAACAATCTAGTTTTTTGAAAAAGTAGGGGCGAAGCATTTGCCGGTTTGGGTATGAATGCATTTATGACAATTTATAGCAAATGCTTCGCCCCTACACTATACGCTATACGGCAAAACAGCCTATTAACAAATATTTTAAAATAAAAAAGAGATCTCTTATGTTTCGTTCTATCAGAATAAAATTAATATTTTTCTTCCTGCTGGCTGTCCTTACTCCATTGTTGGTGATGCGTCTTATCGCTTATCCCACTGCACGAAAAGCTATCCATGAAACTATTATTAATAATTTACAACTGATTACCTCTAAAAAAGCTTTTCAGTTGAATGACCGGTTAAAAAAAATACGGCGAGATGCGGAACATCTCGCAAAAAACCCTTTTATCGCTGCTGCTGTTTGTTTAGCAAAAGCAGATAACACTACCATCACCCGATTCGTTTCTCTCCTATCCACGGAAAACAATTTACATGAATTTATTGTCAGTGACATTGACGGTAATATTTGTTTGTCAGCTGACGGTAGCATTATAGGGTTAAACATTGCCGGCAGTAAGGGTTTTCTCCAAGCAGGAGGAGGTGGAATATGTTTTTCAGAAACACCCCCTATAACTACATTTGATACCCTTGAAACACAAAACTGGCAGGCAATTTTTAACACATTATATGCCTACATACCAATAAAAGAAAATGGGCATACTCTGGGTATAGTAGTATTAAAATCAGACCTCTCTTTCCTCAGTAAAGAGATATTAGAAATACCACACGGAGATAATTATGCGGTACACATTATCAATAAGGAAGGGCAATTGATTGCCGGGTCGGATCCTGAAAAACTCCTCCACACTACAGGAAATTTTGCCAAAGAAATGCCACGAAAAACCTTCCTGACAGAACCGGGAACAAACCAATTTACCAGGAGTGTAAAAGCATGTTTAGCCGGCGCTAATGGATATGACATGATTGGTTATGTTAATAATGCCGGAGAAACCGTACTGGGGGCATGGCATTGGGTTCCCAAACTACAGTGGGGTATTATTGTCGAAATTGATGCAGATAAAATATCTCTCGTTATGAATGATCTTAAAAATCCCATATCAAAAATACTTTCTTATTTAACCGTAGCAGGCATTATTATGGCGATATCGGGGATCGCATTTGCTTTTATAACCGGTCAAAAAATAGGCAACCCCATTCTTACCTTAACAAAAGCCACTCGTAAAATGTCTGCCGGAGATTTTTCACAACGCGTGGAAATAAACACACGGGATGAAATACAGGAACTGGGAGATGCGTTTAATGTCATGTCAGCATCCGTTCAGGGAAAAACAACAGCACTGGAAGAGGCGACAAATTTTTTAAAAAGCATTCTGGTTAGTTCTACGGAACATTCAATCATTGCAAGTGATCTTTGCGGAAATATTCTGGAATTTAACGAAGGCGCAGCAAGAATGTTTCAATATGCGCCGGAACAGATGATAAACAAGTCAAATATAAAAATGTTATATACGAGAGAAGAACTACTGTCCGGGAAACTTCAAAAAATACTTAAATCCACATTATTTACCGGCAGCTACAAAGATGAAATGAAACTGGTGCGTAAAGATGGAAAAACATTTACCGGATATACAACCATCACCAGGAGGAATTCTTTCAGCGGAACACCAACAGGTTACGTAATAATCATAAGGGATATTACCGAACAAAAGTTACTGGAAGAAGAGGTCAATAATTATACGGTTCACCTTGAAAAAATTATCGAAGAAAGAACACAAAAATTAATCATCTCTGAAGAAAAATATAAACGTTTGTTCGAATCAAGCAAAGACGTCGTTTTTTTCTGTGATATAAACTGTCAGTTTGTAGATATTAATCAGGCCGGCATTGAATTGTTTGGTTATGACACAAAGAATGATATTTTACAACTCAACCTGATTCATCACTTATTTTACAAACCGTCAGAAGGCAAAATAATAAAAGAAACCATAAACAAAAACGGATATGTAAAGGATTTCGAAATAGCGTTAAAAAGAAAGGACGGCAGCAAAATTCCCTGTATGATGACCGGCAGCCTGAGAAGGGATATGCGGAACAACATCATTGGCTACGAAGGTATTATTATAGACCTGACTGAGTGGAAGAAGATTGAGCAGGAAAAAGATATCCTGAATAATATAAATAAAATATTAGCCTCAAGACTGGATATCAGAGAGGTTTATAAATCCCTCAGCGAAGAACTTCACAAAGTAATTGATTTTGACCGCTTAAGCATTGCATTGCTTGATGAAAAGAGGGTTGAATTTTTGACTTTCGCGGTTTCGAAAGATTATCGTTTTTCTGAATTGGAAGAGGGAGTGCAGTATTCCAAACAGGGCACACTGGCAGGAAAGGTGGTGGAAGACGGTGAGTTTTTTGTCGTTCACGATACTGCCAGAGGCCCGTTTTCAACAGACCCTATTTTATCAAAGGAAGGTATTAAATCCCGATTGTCGGTCCCTTTAATTTGCAAGGGAGAAATCATAGGAAGTCTTAATTTTGGAAGCAAAAAGGTAAACAATTTTACAGAAGCACACGTGGATGTTATTAATAAGATTGTTCCGCAGCTAGCTATTGCAATTGACAATACACGCCTATTTGATAGAATTAAATATTCTGAGGAAAAATACAGAAATCTGGTAGAAGATATAGAAGACATCATCTTCCGTCTTGATAAAAACGGAAGGTTTATGTTCCTCAACAATGCATTAAAAAATGTAACGGGATACCTCCCCCAGGAGTTTTATGATGCGCCTTCTTTAGCATTTAAAATAATCCACAAGGATGATGTTGCATCGGTTAAGCATATAACAAAAGAAATTATTAGCGGAAGAACGAAGGTATTTAAGGGTCTGGAATACAGGGTTTATTGCAAGAACGGCAAAGAACTCTGGTTTTCTCAAAACATATATCCGATAAAAAATAAAAACGGATGTGTGATCGGCGTTGAAGGCATTATACAAGACATTACTGAAAAAAAGAAAATTGAAGAACAAATACGCCGTTCCGAGCGGCTGGCGTCCATTGGCGAATTGGCGGCTTCCATTGCCCATGAAATAAGGAATCCGCTCGGAGCCATATCAAATTCCGTCTGCATGCTGAAGAGAGATTTGGTTCTTAGCGATGATGATAAAAACCTGTTCAATATGGTTGTTGAAGAGACCGAGTGGCTGAATAATATAATTTCCAATTTCCTTACCTTTGCGCATCCCGCCGAATACCATTTTACAAAAAGTGACATTGTAAAAATGGTGGAGGAGACATTAATTCTTTTGAAAAAAGACGCCAAGTTCAACGGGAATATCAGGATTAAAAAGAACTATAGCACTGCCCTTCCAAAGATATTTTTGGATAGAATCTGGATAAAAAAGGTATTCTGGAATTTATTGATAAACTCCATAGACGCCATGCCAAATGGAGGTGAAATCTCCATTAGCCTGAAAAAAACCAGAGTCCCGAATGATGATAAAATAGAAATTATCATTTCTGATTCAGGTATCGGCATACCGCCGGAAAGAATTAAAAAGATCTTTGAGCCTTTTTTTACCACAAAAAAATCAAGGGGCACCGGATTAGGGCTCTCCATCGTACACCGCATTTTAGACAATCATGACGGCACGATCGATGTAAAAAGCATACAAAACAGGGGTACAATATTTACCATCAGGCTGCCGGTAAACAATAAGAAATCCAGCACCGTTTCCGTTTGAGGTTTTTAAAAATTATGTTTACTATTCTTGTCGTTGAAGATCAAAAAAATATGAGAGAATCTCTGGTAATTGCCCTGAAAAGGGCTGGTTACAAGGTTACAGGGGTTGATAATGGCGAAATGGCCATACAACAGCAAAAAGAAATTGGCTATGATTTAATCATTGTGGACCTGAAAATGGAAGCCATGGACGGACTTGAAGTGCTGTCAAACGTAAAAGAAATAAACCCCTCAACGGAGGTTATTGTCATGACTGCATTTGGCACTATTAACAGTGCTATCCAGGCGATAAGAGACGGGGCGTACGATTACATCACAAAACCCTTCCATCTGCCCAATATGCTTTCCGTCATTGAGCGTGCACTGGAAAAGAAACGTTTGTCTGAAAAGGTCAATAACTTACAAAAAGGCACAAAAGAACATTACAAATTTGAAGGTATTATTGGCAATTCTCCGGTAATGATGCGAATACTGAATATACTGGTAGAACTGACGAACAGTGAAAGTACGGTATTAATCACTGGAGAAAGCGGGACGGGGAAAGAACTGGTTGCACGTTCCATACACAACAACAGTCCCAGAAGCAACAAGCCATTTGTGGTAGTGAACTGCGGGGCATTGCCTGAATATTTGCAGGAAAGCGAATTTTTCGGGCATGCTATGGGTTCATTTACCGGTGCGGTAAAGGACAAAAAGGGGCTATTTTTTGAGGCGCAAGGGGGGACTTTATTTTTAGACGAAATTGGCGAGGCATCGCTTTCCACCCAGGTTAAACTACTAAGGTTTCTGCAGAACGGAGAAATCCGCAAGGTTGGCGATAATAAACCTGTATTCCTTGATGTACGCGTTATTGTCGCAACGAATAAGGATCTTGAAGAATCTACGAAAAACGGTGTCTTTCGAAAAGATTTATTCTACCGGTTAAACGTCATAAGAATTCATGTACCGCCCCTTAGGGAAAGAAAAGAGGATATCCCCGCCCTGGTAAATTATTTTGTAAATGCATGTTCGCACAAACTTAACAAAAAAATACCTGAAATTTCCGAAACTGCGATGAGTTCACTTTTAAACTACTCATGGTACGGGAATATCAGGGAATTGGAAAATGTGATTGAACGGGCAATTACATTATCAAAAAATGGCCGCATCATGCCGGCAGACCTTGCATTACAGGAATCCCTTTTTCATGATTCTATCGACATACTTCACGATTCCGGAGGAATCAGAGCCGCATTAGCCCAACAGGAAAGAAAAACAATTGTAGAATCCTTAAAGAAATTTGCAGGAAACCGCAAACAAGCGGCAAATAATTTAGGAATTTCCACCACCACTTTGTGGAGAAAAATGAAGGAATACCACATCATACCAAAAATAAATTATAATGTTGAAAATGGTTGAGAAATAACTTCATGGCTATTACGGACTCATATTTCAGACAGATAAACCGGCTGCGAATCTCGGTAACAGAGCTTTGTAATCTCCGGTGCACTTATTGCAGGCCGGAAGCCGGCATTGCGCTTATGGAACATAAGGATATCCTTACTTATGAAGAAATAATAGCTATCATACAATCTGCCTTAAAATTCGGCATAACAAGTTTTCGATTAACCGGCGGGGAGCCGCTTGTCCGAAGGGGTATTGAATCATTTATCAGAATGCTGGCAAAGGTAGAGGGCATAGAAGACCTTGCAATGACAACAAATGGCATTTACCTGAAAGACTATGCAAAAATACTCCGGGAAATTGAGGTGTTTCGGCTAAACATCAGCCTTGACAGCATTCAGGAAACAAAATACAAACAAATCACGCGCGGAGGGAATTTAAGTGATGTGTTGGACGGCATAGAAGAAGTCCTTCAATTACGGTTTAAAAATACAAAGATCAATGTAGTTGCAATGAAGGGCATTAATGATGATGAGTTTGAAGACTTTGCAAGGCTTACACTGGAACGTGATATCGAGGTGCGTTTCATTGAATATATGGCGATGAATAAAAGCAGCCTGGCTTCAGAAAATAAATTCATCTCCTCCTCCGAAATAATAAGTACTATCGAAAAAAATAATGAACTGATTCCTCTCCCCAAACCAGCGCTTGGCAGCGGCGCCGCACGAGTATATAAAATAAAAGGGGCTCTTGGCACGATAGGATTTGTTTCCGCTGTAAGCCAGCCTTTTTGCGATTCGTGCAACCGGCTTCGGTTAACTTCAGAAGGAAAACTTCGTTCTTGTCTTTTATCGGGAGGAGAGGTTGATTTGAAGTCTATCCTGCGGAACAATTTCAGCGAAGAATCGCTTCAAGACGCCTTTATCCGCGCCGCACATTTAAAACCCCGCAAACATTCCGGCAGAGGGCATGTGGTTATGCACAAGGTGGGCGGTTAAGAGTAGCGTAGTATCCCCCTATGTTATTTCTGCCTTGTTCTTTAGCTGTTTCCATAGTGGCTCAACGCCTAATTTCTTTACCCAATATTCCATATAATTCATATCAAGTTTTCCAAATTGTACCTCATAAACTCGTAATGCGTCGGTAAATTGTTTTTCACTGCCGCCAGAAAGTTTTGCCCATCTCAGTTTGGCCAGGATTGTATCTTCAGGTCTTGAAACTTGCAAATTTATCCCAAAAACCTTCTCTACATACCTTCGTGAAAAACGGGATTGGTCAAAAGGTTCATCGGTTAATATCCAGAAATCAACTTTGTCTCCCTCTTTTACATCAATTATATTGAACATCTTTTGCTTGTTAATTGCATCACAGATACTGTCTTCATCTGCATAAAAATCAGGCGGTGAAAAAGACCCTACCAGTTTCTTTACCGCCGGTTTCTGAATAGCTACAATTACATCTATATCATGGGTAGAACGTGGTTCGCCTTGCAGGCTTGAAGCAACGGAACCTGTTATCATATACTGAATTCCGGCGTCTTTGAGCGCCTGAATAACCTTTTTTAATAATTCCTGTTGTGACACTTATCAATACGTTTCAAAAGTATTTTTTGAAATTCCTCATCTGAAAGATGCGGAAATCTTTTCTGCAATCCATGAATAAATAGTTGCCTGGTAAATTCAGATAATTCAAATGCCTTAAGTAACCTTTTTTCAGGTGACATTTGACGAAGTACTTGAATATACAGCTTATGATTTAGGCGCTCTTTTAAGTTCATATTTAACCCCCAAACAGATAACAACGCCCCTTAAAACTACCACAGGCATAAAATCCGCCGCTACCAAAAATATCTTATCGGCAAAGAAGTACCTTGCCATACCGGATAAACCTATCCGCGAATCCCCTAATAATTGTAGGTGATTATAGTAAAACAAAAAAATATAATCAATCTGAAAAGATACGTATATCAGGAGTATCCAATGGATGACAATGACAGGCTCGATGTTGGTTAGAGCTGATAAAACAAAAGAACTTGTAATTTTCTTTGTTTTTGCTAAACTGACTGCCGGATGGAAAAAAGCAATTCCCTATCATCATCTCATCCGCATCTGAATTCCATGGACATCACGGCGGTTTGTGTAAGGGTTATTCAGGAGCAGCAGAATGCGATTGCAGCATTGTCCGCGAGAGTAAAAACGCTTGAAGATAAAATTCAAAATATTCAACATGAGATGAACGCAGATGTCTACTAATATATTAGCAAAAATTCAAAAAGACCTGGAATTCATAAAATCCAAATTAATTGTAATAGACAATGGAATTGAAGACATAAGTAATGACTTGCATGAGGTTCGTCCGGAGTACATAAAAAAATAAAAACGCTGGACAAAAGGGGGAAGTTTTCCCCCTTTTCCAGCGTTGATGAATTGCGCAACGAGATAGAACAGGAACAAAACTTATAAAATTTATAGATTTTGACTATCACGACAAAATGTATTGTAAAAAGTATTCCATTAAATAAAACCCTGGCGGGTTCAGGTTTGCAACCTGAACCCATGAGTTTATGCGTATAATGGGGCAATGTACTACGGCAAAATTCCAATGCCCAAATCACAAAATCCCTGTTTGGAATCTGGAATTTATTTGTCATTTGTTCCCCTAATAAAAAGCTGGATTGAAAGTATAAAACGTTTGGTTCAGGTTACAAACCTGAACCCGCGCATGTAGTTTCCAGCGCCATTACGTTCCCGAAAAGGAGTTTGGGAACGAGTTGTGCTCCGGTAGTTTAATAGATTACGCTGAATAGTTACAAAAGTATTACCAATAAATAAAACAATGACACAACTCACACATTTTGACGAACAAGGCGCTTCCAGGATGGTAGACGTTGGCAATAAAGACGATACCAACAGGACAGCTATCGCACATGCAAAGATCTCCACAAAACCTGAAACATTCCGCCTTATTATGGATAAAAAAATGCACAAGGGGGACGTGCTTGAGGTTGCAAGAATTGCCGGAATTATGGCAGCAAAACAAACTTCTCAGCTTATCCCGATGTGCCATCCGCTCAATATTACCAGCGTTAAAATAGATTACAAAGACAATGCCGCAGACGCCATTGAAGTTTTTGCAGAAGTAAAAGTCACAGGGAAAACCGGCGTTGAAATGGAAGCCATCACCGCCGCCGCCATCTGCGCAATTACCATTTATGATATGTGCAAATCTGCCGATAAGGAAATGGTAATCAGTGATATCCACCTGGTAAAAAAATCCGGCGGTAAGAGCGGAACCTTTACCTTTGGAAAACAGTGACCGTTTTGTGGTTTTATTCCCGCTTTTCAACCAATGTATACAGCTAATTTCGGAAGGCTGAATCGGACGCGACTACTCAGCGTAATTTATAGCACGCCCCCTTAAATCCCTTCAAATACTTCGCCGTTACTTAAAAAAAACCAAAGCGTTACGATTGAAATTCCTATACATTTAAGCAGGGGCGAAGCATTAGCCCGTTTTGGGTTTGAGCGCATTTATGACAATTTATAGCAAATGCTTCGCACCTACAATATTTCTATGCCTTCTTCCAGCTCCTCTTTCCTGTAAAGCGCCGAATATTCCCCGTTCATTTTCATAAGCTCTGCATGTGTGCCCTTCTCAACAATCATGCCCTCTTTCATAACAACAATTACATCAAAATCCCTGATAGCCGGTAATCTGTGTGTAACAATAATGAGTGTTTTGCCGGGAAATTTTGTCGCTATGTTGTGCAGAATAAAATGTTCCCCCTGAACATCCACCGCAGAGAGGCAATCATCCATAATAATAATGTCCGGATTTACCGCCAGTGCACGCGCAATGGTTAATCTTTGCTTCTGCCCGCCCGACAAATTAACCCCGCGTTCGCCTAAATAACTTTCATACTGCTCGGGTAGTTTTTGGATTTCTGCCTCCAGTTTTACCATACGGGCAAGTTCTCTCAAGTTTTCATCAGTACCCGCCCGTGCATTGCCAAACAAAATAGCATCTGCAATTCGTTCAGAAAACAGAAATGCCTCCTGAGGGACAAAACCAATACACCTGCGCAACAATGTAACATCCATAACATTGATATCCATCCCGTCTATAAACACCGTCCCGGCTTTTACTGATAGTATCCGGGGCAAAAGGCTTAACAACGTTGTTTTACCGCTGCCGATAGACCCTACAATTGCCACACGTTGTCCAGCGCGTATTTTAAGGTGTATGCCCTTTAATATCCATTTATCCTGTTTATAATATTGAAAATGTACGTCCCTGAACTCAATATCTCCTTTCAAGGTTACTTTTTTACTTGTTACAGGGTGCTTGTCGATCTCAGGCTTTTCCTCCATCACCTCATCAATACGTTTCATAGACGCATTGCCGCGCTGCAATAATGAGACACACCAACCTACAGCCGTCATAGGCCAAATCATCATTGATATGTAACTTTGAAAGGCGACCAGCGTGCCAAGCGTAATATCGCCTTGAATGACCATCCTTCCGCCAATACAAAGCAACATAATTATTCCCAAATAAGTAATATACTCAAAGGCTGGGCCCAAAAGAGACTGCGGAATGGCAAGCTTAAGATTTTTCTTTACAAAATCTCCTGACAATTCCCGCAAAACCGCTTCTTCTTGTTGAGAAATGTTAAATGACTTTACCACACGGATACCGGAAATGCCTTCCCTGACCTTTTCACTGATCTTTGAAAATTGTTCCTGTACGCTACAAAACTGACGGTCAATAACATTCCTGATTTTATAAGCAATAAAAGGCGTTAAGGGCATCAATATACAGGTAAATAATGATAGTTTGGGGGACAACCAGATAATAATTGGTGGAATAACTATAAAATACAACAAGGCGTCAAGCCCGATTAATAATCCCGGCCCCACTGCCATACGGATGGCATTCATATCGTTTGTAGCCCTGGACATCAGATCGCCAGTTTTATACTTCTGGAAAAAACGCTGTGATTGTGTTTCTATATGCTTAAAAAAAGCCATACGGAGGTCATGCTCGCACCGAAAAGACGTTCCTATGAAATATATCCGCCACACATAGCGACATGCCCCCTGGAAAAATGTAGCCAGGAGAAATAAGCCTATATAATATGCAATGCCTCGCATGCTGCCATCACCGGAAAGCATATCTATTGTTTTTTTTATAATAAGGGGGGGAAATATATTAATGATATCCACAGTAATGAGCGAGATTGCCCCAATAATAAAATAGCGCCGGTATTTCTTTACAAAGACCCTGTAAACAATGCTTCTTTGCCAAAGTTTTTTCAATTTTTTCATAAAACGTATTAACATTGAAATTCCTAAACGCTAACATAATTGAGAATAAAAACTTCATTTTAGAGAAGAAGTCTTGTACAAACAATGATAAACAGCATTTTTACCTGTATATATTGTTAATTGCCTTATTACACCGGGTAGAGACGCACGGCCGTGCGTCTCTACCAAAACAAACGCACCTAAAAATGCTGTTGCTTAATGGTGTTAGAATGATAAAATTCAACCTTTAATTCAAAAGAATGGAATATCCATGGTCTTCGGTCGCAAAGGAGTGAAATAATATGTCTACAGATAGTCCTGCTCCCGGGATTGATTTTATAAGGGAAATTATTGCGGAAGATATAAAAACGAATAAACACGGCGGCAGGGTGATTACACGCTTTCCTCCAGAACCAAACGGATACCTGCACATCGGGCACGCAAAATCAATCTGTCTAAACTTTGGCATTGCCCTTGAAAATAAAGGCGGTGTATGCCACCTGCGGTTTGATGATACAAACCCTTGCAAAGAGGAAATTGAATATGTTGAGGCAATTAAAAACGATGTACATTGGTTAGGCTTTGACTGGGGAACGCATCTTTATTACACATCCGATTATTTTGAAAAGCTGTATGAGTATGCGGTACAGTTGATACGGCTAGGCAAGGCCTATGTATGCAGTCTTAGCGCTGACGAGATAAGAGAGCACCGCGGCACCTTGACTCAACCGGGAAAGGATAGCCCCTATCGCACACGAACCATAGAAGAAAATCTTGATTTATTTACACGCATGCGCAACGGAGAGTTTGCGGATGGCGCTCATGTGCTTCGCGCAAAAATTGATATGTCATCTCCCAATTTAAACATGAGAGATCCTGCTATCTATCGCATCCGGCGTGCAAAGCATCACAGAACCGGCGATACATGGTGTATTTATCCGATGTACGACTTTGCCCACGGCCTTTCCGATTCCATTGAAGGGATCACGCATTCCATATGCACAACAGAATTTGAAAACCATCGCCCCCTGTATGATTGGATACTCGACACGCTGGGGGTCCAATGCCATCCGCAACAAATAGAGTTTGCACGCCTCAACCTCAGCTATACCGTGATGAGCAAGAGAAAGTTACTTGAACTGGTAGAGGGAAAACAGGTAAGCGGGTGGGACGACCCAAGAATGCCTACTATTTCAGGCATGCGAAGGAGGGGATATACACCGGAAGCAATACGCAATTTCTGCGAACGAATTGGAGTGGCAAAGAGAGAGAGCATGGTTGATATCGCACTGCTGGAACACTTTGTCCGTGAAGACCTGAATAAACATGCTCTCCGGGTAATGGCAGTATTGCGCCCGCTTAAGGTAGTCATTGTTAATTACCCCGAGGGGCATGTGGAAGAATTGGAGTGTATAAACAATCCGGAAGACCCAAATATGGGGACGCGAAAGGCGCCTTTTTCCAGGGTTTTATATATAGAACGGGACGATTTTTATGAAGAACCGCCCAAAAAATTCTTTCGCCTTGCCCCTGGGCGTGAAGTCCGTTTACGCTACGCCTATTTCATTACCTGCATAAAGGCAATAAAAGACGAAGTAACCGGCGAAATTAAAGAATTGCATTGCACCTATGATCCGGAAACACGGGGCGGTTCCGCACCTGATGGCCGTAAAGTAAAGAGCACAATACATTGGGTTTCTGCCGAACATTCAATTGAAGCAGAAGTGCGTTTGTACGACCATCTATTCATAAAGGAATCCCCATGCGGCGAAAAAGAAGAAACCGATTTCAAGAAGTTTCTGAACCCGAATTCCCTGGAAATAATAGCTAAATGCCGTGTAGAACCTGGTCTGGCAGATGCTAAACCAGGGAGCCGTTACCAATTTGAGCGCTTAGGTTATTTTTGCGTTGATGAAAAAGACACCGCCAGTAAAAAACCTGTTTTTAACAGAACGGCGCTACTGCGTGATACATGGGCAAAGGAGCAAAAGGCGGAAGGGAAATGACAAAGACTAAAATGCGCAGACTCCAGACGGGTCGGGTGCATTCCCGATTTTTTGTAAAAAAGCTTATTATTTATGCAGGATGGGTCACTCGGAGCTGACCCAACAATAAACTACACGGGAAAAAAAGAATATCGAATATTGAACAAGGAATAATGAATGTCGAAGTAGAGACGCACGGCCGTGCATCTCTACGGTTGTAATTCGAAATTCCTTGTTCTGCGGTTCGATATTCTTTTTTCATCCTACTAAAATGACGGGTTACAAAAAATCGGGAATGCTCCCAGACGGGTCCAGGTTGCAAACATGAGGTTTGGGGTCACACCCTGATCAGTGATTATAAGTCGGAGGGTACGAGAGTAGCTACTATGAAATAAAAGATATTTAAAGAAGATGAAGCCAATAAACAATTGTAAAAGGTAAAATCACTAATCAAGGTGTGACCCTATTTTCCCCTATGGAATGAGCAATATTATATGATAAAAAAAAGAGTTACTGAAGTTACACAAGGAATGATCCTCGGCAAGACGATATACGGAGATAATTACGAAATTTTGTTAAAAAAAGGTGTAAAATTAACCAGTACCTACATAGATATTTTGAAAAAAAGGGGCTTTTTGAATGTTTTTATAGAAGACAAAAATACGGAAGATATCGTTATTGAAGACCCGATTTCCGATAAAATTCGTATGATGGCAACAAAGGATATTTTGAAAGTTTACGAAACAACCAGAAATTCCTTAGTAAATATAGAAGCGGAAACACAAGAAGGAATAATTAAATGCATACATACAAAAATCAAAAAGAATTTTCTGGAAAGCCCTGCATTTAATCAGTTGATTAAACACATCCATTACTTTCTTGAGGAAGTTCTGAGCCATGACCTGTTGTCAGGATTGAATTCAATAAAATCTGTCGATAATTATACCTACGAACATTCAGTTGATTCTGCTGTAATCTCACTTGTCCTTGCCAAAAAACTATGCCTCAGCGATGTAAAAATGAAGCAACTGGCAATTGGCGAATTTCTCCATGATATAGGTAAGATTTTTGTGAATGAGAAAATATTAAACAAGCCGGATATATTAACCCCGGAAGAGTATGATTTGATAAAACAACATACTGTTTACGGATATGAACTGTTACGGGATAATGACAATATAGGCTTAATCTCAGCGCACATACCATACCAGCACCATGAAAGACAGGATGGAAAAGGTTATCCGCGCGGCCTGATCGGCGCTAATAAGGTTAATAACAACAAAATAACATACGAAGAACATGGAAAGTTGATTATGGTTGCCGAGATTGCCACCATTGCAGATGTTTACGATGCCTGCATTTCAGACCGTCCGTTCCGTCCCGGAATCCCCCCCGATATAGTTTATGACCTAATAAAAAAAGAAGCTGGTACACACTTTAACAAGGAATTAACGGATGCTTTTTTAAGTATCATACCCAAATATCCGATAGGTTCTGAAATCAGTATTAAAAACGGCCTGTATAAAGGATTCACCGGTTACGTAATGTCGGTAAGCGAAGAGAATATTTTAAGGCCTAAAATAAAAATTATGCACGATAAAAAAAACAATCCCATTAAACCCATGGATATTGATTTGCGCTATGACAATCGCATGGAAATAGAATGTGTAAGATATTATTAATATCGGAAGTATTTATTTGGAAAAAGATGAAACATCAGGCATGGCTGGCGCATGGAAAGGATATTTAAAAACGTGTATATGGGATTTAGATGTATCAATAACCACAACACAAACCGACGATATTATATCGGGAATGATATTGGCAAATGGCCGTCAGTTTGGGAAATTAACCGGAACGGTATCCGGCGATAATATAGAATTTGAAATTGAGAAGTCAGTACTATGCAGGGGATTTATAGGAGGAAATGGATTTGTTACAGAAGAAAAAATTATACTGCTGTTTACTGATGGCAGGGATTGTCAGGGTGATCAAAGCGTTGGAAATTGTGAATTGTGGAAAGCGGAGTAAATTAAGATTAAAATGAAGACAAAAAATTGGGTACATTTTTAATGATGAACAGGTAGTTTCCCTATACTTTGGGGTTAAAAAGTAATTATATTCCTCCTTAAAACATTTATGATGGTCAGTCGACACATGGAAACAGATAGAAAGTCTACCTTTCCTTCCATAAACACAGTTAGCCTCGCTGCGCAAATTTGCAGTGGGGTAGTCGCCGGTGTGGGCGCAATAGGATTATTAGGCTGGATATCGAATTCCCAATTGCTAGCCAGTATTCGCCCGAACTACATCCCTATGGCGCCGAATACCGCTGTAGTATTCGTCGTATTGGGCATTACGTTGTTTACCCTGATCCGCTGGCACATGAACCTCATTTCCCGGTGGATCGCTTGGGTTGCCGCAATTTTTGTCGTACCCCTTAATGTATTGTCCCTCACCCAATATGTAACCAATATTGACTTTGGCATTGACCAAATGCTACTCGTAACCACGAAAACATTAGGCGGAGTGCCTATGGGCGTCATGTCTCCCATTACGGCTGCGAACTTTCTCCTGTCTGGTTTCTCTGTCTCGCTTGTATCATTTTCTTCCGTAAACCGAAGGTACATGAAAAATATAGCATCATGCCTTGCTATAGTAATAGCATCCATAGGATCTGTGGTAATACTTGGATACTTGTATAAAACGCCTCTGCTTTATGGCGGGACGATAGTACCGATGGCACTCACGACCGCAATCACCTTTGTATTTTTGGGCATAGGGCTAATATCTGTCACCGGGCTCTGGTGCTGGCCACAGTGTCTGGTGATGGGTTCTTCAACACGTGCCCGATTGTTGCGGGCGTTTCTTCCCGTTACGGTTGGTACTGTCATTATCATGGGTTGGTTTCATACCATTATAGCCATGCAATCGAGAAGTAATCCTGCATTATTGGCATCATTACTGGCAATTCTATTTATGGTTATTGTCAGCATTATTATTTCATACACGGCAAAGCTCATCGGTCACTCTATTGACCTCGCTGAAACTAAGCGCAAATTGGCAGAAGTACAACTCCGCAAGCTATCTCAGGCCATCGAACAAAGCTCAAGCACTGTGGTAATTACCGACACAAAAGGCACCATCGAATACGTAAATCCTAAATTTACCCAACTAACTGGTTATACTGCAGAAGAAGCTATCGGGCAAAATCCGCGCCTCTTAAAATCAGGCAAAACGTCACCTGAAGAGTACAAACGTTTATGGGATGTGATAACCTCAGGTGGAGAATGGATGGGAAAATTTTATAATAGAAAGAAGACGGGTGTGTTTTATTGGGAATCCGCATCCATCTCTCCCATTAAAAACCAGGAAGGGGTTATTACCCACTTCCTTGCAGTTAAAGAAGATATTACCGAACGCAAGAGGTTCGAGGCGCATCTTGAACACCTGGCTAATAATGACCCGCTCACCAATCTCTTTAACCGCCGCCGATTCAGGGAAGAGTTGGAGGGCTGGGTTGCACAGATGGAACGACATGAATCCAACGGGGCATTGTTATTTATCGACCTGGACAACTTCAAATATATTAATGATACCCTTGGCCACCAGAAAGGGGATGAAATTCTCATAAATTTCGCCCATCGGCTAAGAGCGCGGGTACGTGAGACCGATATCATCGCCAGGCTGGGCGGCGATGAATTTGCGATCATCCTCCCTTATACCGATGCAGATCAGGCGCAGTCAATCGCAATGCAAATCATGGAGTTATCGAGAGTAAATCTCCAAGGGAAGAACGACAGATTACATAGTGTTACTTCCAGCATTGGCATTGCCTTGTTTCCCGAACATGGAGGTGATGTGGAAAAATTACTCACCTACGCCGATCTCGCCATGTATCGGGCAAAGGAAAAAGGCCGCAACTGCGTTTGTACGTATTCACCCGACCAGAAAATACATTATGAGTTACGGATGGACTGGGAGGAACGTATCCGGGATGCATTAAAAAATAATCGATTCGTGCTGCATTTACAACCGATATCGAATATACGGCATAAGAAGATTATGGGCTACGAGGCTTTGCTGCGCATGGTGGATGAAAATAACGCATTAACTTTCCCATCTGAATTTCTCACTATAGCCGAACGTTTCGGTCTTATTCGTGACATTGACCGCTGGGTAGTTCGCCGCTCCATTCACCTCATTGCAGAACAACAATTTACTGACAGAGGCTTATTCCTCGATGTCAATCTCTCTGGCAAGGCATTTAGTGACCCGGAATTATTGCCTTTGATCAAACAGGAGTTTGAGGCTACCAATATCAATCCTGCAACCCTCATATTTGAAATTACAGAAACTGCCACGATAGAAAACATGGTTGATGCACATCGTCTCATTACCACACTCAAGGACATGGGCTGCCGGTTTGGTCTCGATGATTTCGGCATTGGTTTTTCTTCATTCAGTTACCTCAAACAATTACCCGTGGACTTTTTGAAGATAGACGGGAGCTTTATCAGTGAATTAAAACACAACCATACAGACCAGCACATGGTCAGGGCAATGGTAGAAGTGGCGCGTGGGCTGGGGAAACAGACCATCGCTGAATTTGTGGGATGCGAAGAAACGGTGCAACTATTATCGAACTACGGGGTAGATTATGCCCAGGGGTATCATATCGGCAAGCCCTTCGCTATATCTGAAATTGATACCTATTCGGAAATTTTGTAACAGTTCAGTCCACCGCAAAGGCTTGCTCTCATGGACATGGGGGGAGGAAATCGAATTATTTCCCCTCTTTTTGTAGCCCTTCGCAGTGGTAAGGGGTCACATCTGGACTATTGGCAATATTTACATGATATGTATAATATGAAACCATGGCAAGACCGGCAAGAATAGAATTTGAAGGGGCTTTTTACCATGTGATGAATCGGGGAAATCGCAGAGAAGATATTTTTCCTGATACTCGTGATCGGGAAAAGTTTTATGAGATTGTTGGCAACATTGAAAGTCGATATGGCATTAATGTTTATGTATTTGTATTAATGTCCAACCATTATCATATCTTATTAGAAACTCCCCATGCTAATTTATCACGTGCAATTCAACGCCTCAATGGAGATTATGCTTTGTATTTTAGCCGAAGGCACAAACAGCCTGGACATCTATTCCAAGGCAGATATAAAGCTATGTTGGTAGAAAAGGATGTATATCTTTTAGAATTAAGCCGATATATCGTAAAAGAAAAAATAGTGCTACAGGGGAGTATTTAGAATTTGTTCGGGAAGGAATGAAGGACGAAAACAACCCTGAGTTAAAAGCAGCGGGAAAGTGGATATTAGGGAGTGATGGTTGGGTAAAAGCGGTACTTAAGAGATGGGGTAATTTTTCATCAAAAGAATTAAGCGGGGTAAAACCATTCAGGAAGAATATATCGATTAACACGCTGGAGGAGTGCGTTTGCAAAGAATTTGATGTGAAAAGGGAAGCGTTGGAAGCGCCAGTGTATAATATATTGCCAGACAGGCAATACTGTTTCTGGCAGTAAATCATGGTGGCATGACATTAAAAGAAGTCAGTCAAAAGTATGGAGCACGGAGTTATTTTTCTGTGAGTAAAGCAGTCAGCCGTTTCCGTCAACGGCTTGCAAAAGATCATACAATACATAAACAATTCAAGAAAATATTGTCCAATGTCCAGATGTGACCCCCTTATTTCCCGCAGGTTCCAGCAATTTAATGACTTTTTAAGTGGGAAAGATAGGATAAAATAGACAAAGAATTAAAAAATCTGGAAACCGCGCGAGATAAAGGCGTCACCTCAACTGATTTGTTAGGCTTTCTTCTCTATTTGTTTAGAATCTTTTTCCTCTTCATATGGTAATTGAAAATTTCCAGCAATAATACCAAGTACTGTAATATCTTCATCTAAAGATTCCCATCGCATGGCATAACCATCTAAACGAAGCGTTACTTCTTTCAATTGCTTATCTGAGGCATTTTTCAGAATTTTAAAGCGATTCGCTGGAAAACCAATAATACGACCATCTGTGAGTTCAATAAAAATTGTCCTTCCTTTCGCCCACGCTCTAATTGCTGTAGGTTCAGCGCTAATGGTCTTATTAATAGTTACGGGACTCATTGTATTTCTCCTTTAAATAATCATAATGTTCAAAGATTAGCTTTTCAATTTTTCTAATGACATGAGGCGAGACGCCTTTGTTTCTGGCAAGTCGAACTGGTTCTAACCAAAATTTGCATTCGCCATCGGGTGTTGCTACATGAATATGAGGCGGCTCATTACCTTCGTCTGAATAAAAATGAAACCGAAACGAACTAATTCTTAAAACAGTTGGCATTGTTTTTGTTTGCAAAAAACAAATATTGGTCTAAGCATTTATAATATGAAATTGTTAAAATGGTAGTTTTTATTTAATCATAAAGTTTTCATGTGCTGTGTTGTTATTAAAATCTATCTTTTGTAATAAGTCTATAGTTATTTACAATCATTTTTTTACTTCAATATGCATCCCACATGCACCCCACAGAAATTTATTATTCTTTTCGTATTTGTCTGAGATTTAAATTCAGTTTATTCCCAACTTCAATATTTACCGTCAATGTATGTGGTGGAAGAATAGGAAACTCTGATTCAACATTTCCACCCATCAGCTCAACTATATTTTTCACAACTTTTTCATCACCCCTCACAATTGATTCTGCAGTATCTTCCTTGCTTGAGTCACTTTTGTCAAGGTTACGTTTTGATTTCATCATTGACCTCCTACCATGGCTAGACCTCCTTTCATGCGCTTCAAAGCCCCGATCGTTAAAGTGACTAGCGATAAACCACGTGTAAGGTAAGGGGTCACATCTGGACTATTGGCAATATTTACATGATATGTATAATATGAAACCATGGCAAGACCGGCAAGAATAGAATTTGAAGGTGCTTTTTACCACGTGATGAATCAGGGAAATCGCAGAGAAGATATTTTTCTTGATACTCGTGATCGGGAAAAGTTTTATGAGATTGTTGGCAACATTGAAAGTCGATATGGTATTAATGTTTATGTATTTGTATTAATGTCCAACCATTATCATATCTTATTAGAAACTCCCCATGCTAATTTATCACGTGCAATTCAACGCCTCAATGGAGATTATGCTTTGTATTTTAGCCGAAGGCACAAACAGCCTGGACGTCTATTCCAAGGCAGATATAAAGCTATGTTGGTAGAAAAGGATGTATATCTTTTAGAATTAAGCCGATATATCCATTTAAATCCATTCAGGGCAGGACTCACTCGAAAGCCTGAGGAATACAAATGGAGCAGTTTACCGGCATACGTGACAGGGAAGGCACATTTCCCCTTTACCCTTCATTGGGAATGGATTGTATCAAGATTTGGTAAAAGAAAAAATAGTGCTACAGGGGGGTATTTAGAATTTGTTCGGGAAGGAATGAAGGACGAAAACAACCCTGGGTTAAAAGCAGCGGGAAAGTGGATATTAGGGAGTGATGGTTGGGTAAAAGCGGTACTTAAGAGATGGGGTAATTTTTCATCAAAAGAATTAAGCGGGGTAAAACCATTCAGGAAGAATATATCGATTAACACGCTTGAGGAGTGCGTTTGCAAAGAATTTGATGTGAAAAGGGAAGCGTTGGAAGCGCCAGTGTATAATAATATTGCCAGACAGGCAATACTGTTTCTGGCTGTAAATCATGGTGGCATGACATTAAAAGAAGTCAGTCAAAAGTATGGAGTGCGGAGTTATTTTTCTGTGAGTAAAGCAGTTAGCCGTTTCCGTCAACGACTTGTAAAAGACCATAAATTACAAAACAATTCAAGAAAATATTGTCTAATGTCCAGATGTGACCTTTATTTCAATACATAACAGGAAAATAAATTTGATTATATTTTTGGAGTTAGCGAATATGATGCAAGCAATTATCAGTAAGGTATGCATACAAATATATTTCATAATTGCCGTAAAATAATGTGACATTTTGGAAGTTTAATTTAAAGTTAGCTGCTTCAAGTGATAACGGATATGCCAGAAGGAAACGATCTTGTCCTTTCCAAAGAATTGGATACCGTGCGGTTCTGGGTAAAGCGCGAGCTGGAAGCGAAGTATCTTCCGGCCCTGCCTGACCTAGTCGAAGAACTACTATTTCTACAAGGTAGGACCGCATGGAATTTTAAATACTCTAATCTAAAGGTTGACCCGCTCAAGGCGTCGAAGATAATCTCATTTACTACCTTTGCATTGTTAAAAAAAGAATTTCATCGGTTTCTTGATAAGCATCGTTATTCGTTTAATGCAACAACTATTTATTGTTCAGATACACGCAAGCTTAAGATAAAAAATATCCAGGCAATCGAGGAACGTTAGCCGAAGGGGTCGCAAAAAAGAATTTATTAGATTGCAAGGAGGTTTATTATGAGTACTTTTAGTGTGAGATTACCGGAATCGTTACATAAAAAAATAAAGAAAATTGCTAAAAAGGGATTCAAGATAGGAACTAATCGGATAAAATATATCGGAAATTAAAGGGAGGCAAAACGATGAAACAGATAACGGCAACAGATGCCCTTGCATTGTCAATACCTGAAAGAATCCAACTTGTAGAGGATATATGGGACACTATAGCCGCTGAACCGGAAGCAATAGAATTGACAGAAGATGAAAAAGGATAATTGATGAACGATTGGAGGCTTACCATAAAAACCCTGAATCAGGTTCTCCATGGGAAGATGTTTATAAAAGGTTAGTGAGCAAGCAATGAAATATAAGGTCATTGTCAGGCCTGAAGCCGAAGATGACTTAAAGGAAGCCTTTTCCTGGCATGAAGATAAGAGAACAGGGTTAGGCTATGATTTCCTTTTGCAGGTTGATGCAGTGCAGGTAAAGGGGTCACATCTTGAATAGTGAATAAGATATTGACATAGATAAGAGGCATATGATGCTGTAATGGTATGGCAAGGCCATTGCGCATTGAATATGAAGGCGCCTTTTATCATGTCCTATCGCGGGGAAACGAGCGAAAAGAGATTTTTTGGGATGATAAAGACCGTAGTCTGTTTACTGAAATACTTGGTGAAATGTCTTTAAGGTTTTCAGTAGACGTCTTTGCTTACGTACTCATGGACAATCACTATCATTTGCTGCTCAGGACTAACAGACCAAATATTTCAAAATCCATACAGTGGCTGGGAGTCGCCTATACACGGCGATTTAACGTAAAGCATCACCGCAACGGACATTTATTTCAGGGCAGATTCAAATCATTTCTCGTTGAAAATGAGAAATACCTTACTTGTCCTTTCCTGTTATATCCAAAGGAAATGGTCCAAGATTATTCCCGAGAGGAAAAGCGTGTATGGGAGGATTTCCGGCATGGTTTGTTTTTCGGGAGTCAAGAGTATTGCAAGAAGGTAAAATCAAAATACATGGGGGATAAGGAGCCGGACGTTGAAGTTCCTCAAAAACGCTTTTTTTTAAGGGAAGAGGATTTAAATACCGTGTTAGGAAGGGCTGCTGCAGCTATGGAATGCGATATCAGTGCCCTCATTAATCCCAGAAGGATAAATGGGCAGGAGAAAGACAAACGTGACATACTGATCTATTTATTGTGGAATACGGGATTATACCGGAATAATGAAATTGCAAAAATATTTAATCTGAGTTATTCTTCAGTCAGCAAACAGGTAAGTAATATAAAATTGAAGCTAGGCAAAGAATCGCACATAAAAAAAATATTCAGCAAAGCTAATTCACTATTCAAGATGTGACACTATTGCTTTCCTATGCCAGCTTAGGCGCTAAGTAAGCACAGGCATTGTTAATTTTGTAGTAATTGTATGGAAATTTCAAAGTTGCCTAATTTGCCCTTTGATTTATCAGGAAAACACTCCCTTTAACGGCTTTGGCCTTCTTTTTCATTTCAGCCGCAACCGTGCTTATTTCAAGAAGTGATTGGAATCGCGAGTTCTCTTTTGACTCAACAACTGCGAGCGATACGGACATCAAGGGGAACCTGCATTTTAGATTATTCCTGTCCAGGGTTTCTATGCAGCCGTTTTTCACGTCAATTTCTGCGTAAAGCTTGGGTACCATGACGTCAAATTCACGGATAAATCTGGCGCACAAGTCTCGCACTTCCTCCGTGTGAATAATAGCGATAAAATCGTCTCCTCCAATGTGTCCAACATAGCCAATTCTTGAAACGACAAATATCTCCATAATCAAATATGCCGTTTTTTTGAGTACTTCGTCACCCTTGCAAAATCCATAATAGTCGTTATATGCCTTAAAAAAATCCAGGTCAAAATACACACAGGCAAAATCCTGACCGGCTCTTATCTGTTTTTCAACAAATACCTTTATGGAATCGTTTCCTGGGAGTCCTGTCAGCGGGTTCGCCTGGCTTGCATGTTTTATTTTTAAGGTGGTCATCTTCTCAAGCAGGGCATGAACCGTGGAAACGCCATAATACTTATTGTTATTGGTAATGGTAATGGTAATAATAAATATATCGTATAGCATGGAAAAATCTCTTGAGAGCACCTGTTTTGCAACTGAATCAATATCCTCGGTTACATCAACAGTCAAGAACGTTGTTCCCATTAAATACGAAACAGGACGTTTATAAAAAAGATCATAGCCGAACTTTTTACTCAACTGAGAGAAAAGGTTGGTTTTCGTAACAAGCCCCACGGGAATTCCATTATTCACAATTGGTATGCCAAGCATTTCCGGGTTCTGATTAAATGTTTCTACCAATTTTCCAATCTGCGTGTTGCAATGAAAGGCAGGGGCATTCAAAGATGCTATGCTTTCAATTCTTGATTCATCAGAAAAGACTTCTCCGCCATTGGCATGATGCCGCAAAATGATTTTGTTTTTAACGCAGCCTGGAACGAGTTGTAGTGTTGGTGATGGTTTGCCGAAAAGGTAGCCTTGCCCCCAATCAATCCCAAGCATTTTTACGGTGGTAAATTCTTCAAACGTCTCTATGCCTTCCGCTACAATTTTTGAATTCAAGATCCTGTGGCACATATCTACCAGCATTTTTACAATGGCCTGTTTTTTAAATGATTTATCTATGTTTTCAACAAGAAATTTATCAATTTTCACTTTTTGCGGATTTATTTCCGATATCAGCCGCAGGCCTGCGCTTCCAGACCCAAGGTCGTCTATAGCTATTGAAAATCCTTGCGATTGATAGTGTGATAGCGCCTGATGGAAAATCTGAGAGTCCTTTATGAACGTCCTTTCCGTAATCTCAAGGACGACGTTGTCCATTTCTAACTCACATTCCTCAATTAATTTCTTTGTCTTTCCTTTATCATGTTTTGAGTAGGTTATACATGCCGCGTCTATATTGATAAATAATTTGACAGGCTTTGTGTTGAGACCCAATATTTTAGCGTTCATAATGGCCTTTTCCCTGCAAAGCATATCCAGGTCTTCCAACATCTCAAGTTTTTCGGCAACTTCGAACAGGTATATCGGATTTTCGAACAAACTTGCTTCCGGACCTCTGCTTAATGCCTCATACGCAACGACGTCTCCAGTGGCAAGGCAAACAATGGGCTGAAATTTGGTGAAAACCAGCCCCTTCTCAATAATGTCTATGAATTCTTCTTCCAATTCCTTGTTAATACCCGATTTTTGATTTATTTCAGAAATGAAAGCAATTGCGGCTGTCATAGCGCATACCCCCATTTTTATAAACGGCACGTTCTCGTTTCGCACCAAACTTTAGAAATACGCCTATTTTTTATAGACAAAAACATCTATTTTTAAAAATATTTAATACGGCTTTGCAGTGAAACGGCTAAACATCATAGCAGCACAGACAAACTGGATTTGTCCGTGCTGCCCCTTACTATGAATTTTATTGTTCAGCTTCAAAGAATCTAATTTGTTTGACTAAGTATTTCTACGTTAAAAAGACACCCTTACTGCTGAGACATAGGGTAAGTTTTTTTAAACCTTCCAATCGCCTTAACGTATCTCCTCCCATTCGTTACTGCCTCGTTATACTCATACCTTTTAAGACAGGGCACACATTCGATGTAATTATCGTGCTGCCGCAGATTAGGCAAGGTAAAGCTTGCGTCAATGCATCGCCCCAATTCTGGCGATTGTCTGACGATCTGAAAGTTGCTCGTAAAGATTTTAAAATCCTTATCATTCCCACATTCAGGACAAATAAAAAACGTGTTCATTTTCATAATAGTAGCTCCTTTCCATAAATATAAGATTAAACTCTCTAAACCCTTACATTACAAATCATACCTTCGGCAAATTTCTTTTGCACAACAAGGACGACTGTGTTACCGGCTTGAAATTCCTATTCCATTAAACAACTCTTATGTAAAGGCAGTATAAAGAACATGTTAATTTTATGTTAAGGTTGCGACGGGTCAGGGGTGTTTTATACCTGGAGAATATTTAACGGAAAATATCCTCATGACGCACAACACCAATACCAGGACGGCTATCGTACCCAGTTTGTACAGATCGAATTCCTTAAACCAACACGCCATGATTTCCGTAAGCATGACAACGATGACCGTGTCTATAATATAGGTCACCTTTACGCGGCCTTCGGAAAAATACGCCATAGTGGTTTTAAATATCTCCAGTAGGGCAAGGATGGTGAGGGCGTCTATGATAATAACCCGCAGGGCGTGTTCTATGTCCATGCTAAAGAGGAGCCGCAAATGAAACATCGTAATGACAACGCCGCCCAACATGCCGGAAAGGATGACCATGATGAGAATGCTGAGTATCCATTTTGCCAGCTTTTCATAAAATATCGAAGGATCAAATGCCTGCCATTTTCGTTGTAAATCAGTTTTCATATTTTCTAATTTCATAATAGTTTTTACCTGCTAAATGTAAGACAGGTACAGGGGTTACACTAAAGTAGGGGCGAAGCATTTGCCCGTTTTGGGTATGAATGCATTTATGACAATTTACAGCAAATGCTTCGCCCCTACACTCAAGAATGATATTTTAAGACGAAACTATTTGCACAAGATTTCGCCTTGCTTTTGTGTCAAAACTATCGTGGTTTGGCAATACGCTCCACCTGTTCCATGTACTTAAGAACGTCGTCTCGTGGTTTAAGTTGCTGCGCCTTGCGGAGCAGAGGCAGTGCTTCGTCATACTTACCCATTCCTACTAGTAACTGTGCATGGCGCACCCTGGCGTCCGCCTCATATTTTTCTATATTGGCCGCCCTTTCGTAATAAAACACTGCCCTTTCAGTGTCTCCATTCCGGTTGCTGTGTTGACCAAGCAGAATCAACGCCTCGCCATCCAGCGGGTCAAGTCCGACAATCTCCTCCAGCACGCGCGCCTCCTCGCCTCCGGAACCTTCAGCAACGGCCAGCCTTGCACTAAGTTTAAGCAGGTCTTTATTTTCTTCAGTGCTAAGCTGTCCGCCATGCAAGGCCTTTATACTATCAAGCAGTTTCCTTGTTTCTTTAATCTCTCCACGAGCAGTCAACGCTTTGGCGGCACGGATGGCGCGCTCAATCTTATACTGTGTACCTTTTCCCATAGCACGAATATAAGCATCTACCGCCATTTCGTATAATCCCTCATTGATATAAACGTCACCCAGCATGTTGAGGCTATCTATGGTAGATTTGCCAATGCGATCGACAAGTTCATAATTTTCAGCGGCCTTAAGCGGCTGGTTAAGCCCGATATAGGCATTTGCCTGCAGCAACCAGAAATCTGCACGGTCCGGATGGGCAGAAATCAGATTGCTACAAAGCGAAACAGCCTCTGCATACCTTTCCTGTTTAAAAAGGCTGCGAGCCAGCCCCATTTTCCAGTCAATAGTGGCAGGGTCCAGCAAAACGGCCATGCGAAAAGACGATTCGGCAGAAAGGTGATTTTCCACAGATGAATATGCAAAGCCCAGCAGCCCGTAAGTTAATGAATCGCTTCCGCCAAGTTCAATTACACGGGTAAGCGCAGGCAGTGCTTTTTCAAATTCGTTCATGCGTACATATATAAGCCCTAAATTGCGCCATGCACGGCGAAATTTCGGATATTTTTCCACGGCAATCTGATATATCCCTGCGGCCTGGTCAATCTTTTCCTGTTGAAATAATATGTTAGCAAGCATAAAGTCATAAAGCGCATTCGCCTTGTCACCACGGCTCTTTTCCAGCAGGCCGGCAGCCTTGTCCATTTCACCGGAAGACATAAACCCAAGCACCTTCTGCATCCTGTCGCGTTCCTCTATAGTCACGCGCGGCTCAATCTCGGTCTCTGCCATATAGCTTTCGGCAAACCGTTTTTGGAACGACAAATCATTCCAGATTTTCAGTTCTGATTGACTTAATCCCGAAGCACAGGCCTGCCGTTCTTCAGGGACGGTTATCCATGAAATCAAATAAAATATACCGGCGATGATGAAGATAAGCATATTATTTGTAATCTGCAAAAATAATCTTTTCATAATTACTATCCTTTCGGAAAACTGATGGGAACACGCATGCGAAACCGGACGGCCTTTCCGTTCCGTTTGCCAGGTTCAAATTTCCATTGCTTTACCGCTGCAAGCGCTGGCTTTTCAAATACAGGATCAGTAGAACGCTGCACCATGGGGTCTTCAACACGTCCGTTCTGATTAACAATAAAAAGTATGTAGACCGTTCCCGGCGCCTTTTTTCTTACCTGTTTGTCAATGACAGGCCCCGGCTGATAGACAACACGCGGCTTCTGGTCAAGATCCGCCATTGAAAACAACGCGTCAAGATTATCGTCCCCTGCGCCTGCGGCAACGGTATTTAGTTTTACGGCAAAGTCGCCGGACAGCCAGCCTTCATTTAAGCCCGGATTAAGGGCCAATTCAAGCTGCGAAAGGTCTAGCGGTGGCGATTCGTCCATAAGTTCAGGCGGAGGTTCTTCAGGTTCCGGCTCTTTTTCCGGTTCTTCTTCCGGAGGTGGCGGGGGTGGAGGCACATAAGCCGTATCTATATCCCGCACCGCCATATCAGCCCGTGGGGGTTTGCTTATCGTCTGCATTAGCGGCAATATGAGAAAAAAGAGAAACGTCAACCCCGCTGCGGCAGAAACAACCCGTATGTAATGATAAATATGGCCGGAAGTAGAACTCGTTTTATAATCTTTCACTCTATTTATGCTCAACTTTTAGACTGACGGGAAGCAATACTTACCTTGACGGCGCCCGCCAGCTTGGCTTCGTCAATGATACGTACCAGCAGTCCGGACTGCGCTGCGGTATCAGCCTGAATTATTACCGGAACCTCTTCCTTCTGAAGCATGCGTTTCACCAGCGGCTGTACTCCGCTGACGCCGATTTCCCTACCGCCGTAAACTACCTCTCCCTTATCTGTCAGCGCTATCAGTATGCTTGTTTTTTCCAGACGGACAGAGGATGCCGCCTGAGGCTTATCAACTTCAACCCCTGTCTCTTCAACAAAGGTCGTTGTGACGATAAAGAAGATAAGCAGGATAAAAACACAATCAATCAGCGGCGACATATCTATCCCTGTATCACTGTTATCCTCCGCCGCTAAATCACGTAAACGCCCCATAAAGTCCCTTCCTGTTTAAAATGGTTTCGCAAGTTTTTTATAAAGTTTTTGTGTAAAAATTGTTTCCAGATGGGCAAGAAAGCTTTTGTACCTTTCGTATTGACGCGACAGGTGATACTGAAAAAAAAGGCCTGGCAGCGCCAACACCAATCCGGTTTCAGTCGTAATCAATGCCTCCGAAATCCCTTGTGCAACAAGCCCCATAGTTTTTTCACCGCCTGACCCTGTAGCAAGGGCGCTAAATGTCGTAAGCATACCTGTTACCGTCCCCAGAAGGCCTAAAAGCGGCGATACACCTATACATATTCTCATAACGAGCAAATCCCTTCCTAACGGGGCAATCTCCGTTGTATGGAGTTCCTGAAACAAAACAATGGCATGTTTTATCGAATTGCCGCCTGCAACAAAATCGAGCAGCGCTCCGATATGCCCTTTTCTTTCTTCAGGATGATTAATCCAGCGGCTCCATATCTTTTCAGGAATGTGACGAAATCCCTTTTCGTTCAGTTTAAAGTGCATATGCGCTCCAAGTCCAAACAGTACCAGGGCGTTTACCGCAAGGGCAATCATGCTCCATCCTCCGGAAAGCCATAAGGATAATGCCTGTTCCCATAGGGTTTTTAAATATTCGGTCAATACATTCATTGTATATACCTTTTTATCAATTATCACTCATTGCTAAACAACTATCTTCTTCTTTCATTTTAACGCGTTCATAAGGCGTCTTATTCACCTGATTGATGAAGGCAGCAGCGGCTTTTTGCATCTGATCAACTACACTGCGCGCCTTACGTGAAAGAAAGGCATGCAGCAGCAACGACGGAATTGCTACAATCAAGCCAAACTTGGTGGTAATAAGAGCCTCTGAAATACCGCCGGAAAGGGTTTTAACGTCTCCCGAACCAAATACGGTGATCAGTTTAAAGGTGTTTATAATGCCGGTTACCGTACCCAACAGTCCAAGCAAAGGAGCTGAAGATGCACTGATGGCAATAAATGGCAACAGGCTCTGGAGTTTCAGGCGTGTGGCAAGTATCGTTTCGTACATGACCTCTTCAATCAGTTCGCTTTTTTCTTTAACATGTTCAACTCCGGCTGAGAGCATTTTTCCGACAGGCCCTTTGATGGCTTCAGCCGCCTGCATGGCTGCGTTTTTATCGTGCCGCGCAATGGCGTTGATAAATACACCTATATCTTTTGAAGGCGGATTACGTAGAAAGGCTAAACCAATGAATTTGTAAATTGCCATTAAAAGCGCAGCCCCCGCCAGTGCAAAAATGGGAACCATGACCACCCCTCCCTTGCGTATATGCTCCCAAAATGTTTCTTTGGTAGCTTCAATTTTGTGAGCATTGCCAAGTGTCGGATCGATTGGAAAATATCCGATGGAATTTGATACAACCTGTGCCGCCGCAACGGCGTCGCTGTTACTTGCAAAGCCGATAATTGAGGGTTCAAGCGAGCCGAGGCGCTGTTCCGCAGTGCCTACATTATTTCCATCCTTTGAGCGAAAAATCGCAACCGGCCCGACGAGAGCAAAATCACCATGTCTTACCAATCCGTCGGTATCAACCGCGTTGCCTTCAAAACATGAACCGCCGAGCGCATCTTCCAGACGTGTTATAGATACAGACACTAATGCCGCCTGAGCCTTAAACACCTCATCTTTGGAGAGATTGTTGTTTTCGGCAGCAAGCCTGGCTTTTTCAACTATTTCCCCATAGCGCTGGATTTCAGCGATGTGCAGCCTTGTTTCAAAATTTCTTACGTATTCTCCCATCAGGTTGGAAAGATACGTAGCCTCTTCATGGCGCGATTTAATTTCATTTCTCAGGTTGCTAAGGTCAAGCGTATGGCTGTCAAGCATACGTGAAGTCTTTTGATAATCCATACGTACCCGGACGAGTTCACCTTCAAGGTCGTTAAGCTTGCGGTTAATCGGGATTTTTTCATCTGCTATCAATTCACGTAGGGCGCTGAGTTCCGCCAGGCCTTCCTCAAGTTGCCCCTGCACTGTTACTTCAGCACGGGTAAAGGATCCTTCGACATTCTTTTGCGGGTCATCAGCAAATGCATTCCCCCAAAAAATAGTAAGCAGCATTACAATACCTATATAATTAATTATCTTCATAATACCCTCATTTTCCGTTTATTGAATTTCTATGGGCAATTGCACAAATGCCGCCGCAGTTTCATTTTTCAAAATTGCTATCGCTTTGGCAATAGCAGCGGCATGTTCATTGGCAGGCCTCCAAATCCAGCCGTCTTGTGAAGCAGTTCCTAATCCTGCCTTGTCGCAATTACCGTTAACAAAATATGACTGACCTATTCCAATATAAAGAGACGTCGCTTCAACATGGTTTCCGTCCGGCAGGCCATGCACTTCACTTACAACGGATATCTCTCCGTTAAATTTATTTACTTCGTTTAGTATTCCAATGATATTTTGAAACCGTTCTCCCAAAGACAGTTTTGTATCTTCCTGGTTTTCTGAAAGCCTCTGGCTGAGCGGTTTCACACGTCCTCTAATAGGGTCGGGCAGTTTTTTTAAGAGTTCCCTTGTTCTGGTTTCAAGTTCTATCACGGTAGCGTTTAAAGTTGTAGATGCTTTTTTAAGTTTTTCATTTTCTTCAAGCATTTCAGCCCTTTTTTTATCCGCTTCCGTTATACTTGCTTCGATCTCACTGTTTTTTTTACGCACGGTCTCAATTTCGCGTCCCAGCAGTTCTATCCGCTCAGAAAGCATTTCCTTCGCAAGCTCAAATTCCAGTTTCTCTTTTGAAATAATGCGACGGGTTTCAACCCATTTTTCTAGCGCCGCCCGTGCGCTATCCACACTGCCGTTAGCCGTTTCGAATGGTATTGTTATAAAGGCAAACATGAAAAAAGCAATGAGCAGCAATGCGGCTGCGCGTAGCCGGCAATGCATTTTCACTAATAGACCGCCAATGGTTTTTACTCTCCGGCATTTATATATTTTTTTGTTTTTCATAATTTATTCGTCCTTTTTTAATAAAATAATGTCTTACCATGTACCGCTTATATAAATCGAAAAATCCATCCCCTCCGTATAGGAGGTTCTGACCTCGTCATTTCCTAAATAACCCGGCGGCCTATATACCTCTTCAATTTCAGGGTTAAGCAGGTTTTTCGCCTTAAACGTTATGTTAAAGTGTTTCCCGATTTTTTTTGAAGCGCTGAAATTAAGAGTGCCGTATTCCGTTGCATAGACGTCCGGCACATAGTTTCCGTTTACATTTCCCGCACCGGCCACCAGCGTATCTCCTTTCACCGTATAAAAAAGCCCTATTTGCGTACCAATGCGTTCAATATCATACATTGTGTAAATATTGTACAGATATTCAGGCGCATTCATCATATTGCGGCTGGTCGTTTCCACCCCGGCGTCGGCAAGCCGTGCTCGTTCGCTCTCAGGAAGCGTCACTTCCGAGTCAATAAACGTTGCGTTGCCGCCTATCGAAATACCCTTCAACACATCCCAGAAATAGCCCAGATGCTGTCGTGTCTCTACTTCAAAACCGGTCAATTTCCCTTCAGGAAAATTCAGCGGGGTCGTAAATGAAAAAGCGTTCACCAGGTCCTGCACGTATTCAATGGGGTCTTCGATGTCTTTGTGGAACCAGGAAACTGATATCAAGCCGCCATTATAAGGAGTATAGTCGAGCCGCAGGTCGTAATTTTTTAATGCGCTCATTTTCAATGCATTATTTCCTATAAAAACATCGTCACCCAGAAATTCCTGCTGTTGAATCGGAGTGAGTTCCTTAAAAGTCGGACGCGCCACGGTTTCACTAAATGAACCGCGCAATGTGATCTTGCTAAATGGTTTCAATACAAATCCGAGTAAAGGCAACACATCATCCTGACGATACGCGACGTCCGCATCTCCAGGAAGCAGGTCAACGTATAGACGATTCCCGTTTTCGTCGGTAGTAACCCATTTAGCGTCTTTTTCAGGGTCATTTATTACGTTCAGTTTCGTTGTTTCATAGCGTGCTCCGCCAATCACATTGAGGAATGAACAAAGGGGTAAGTCCGCCATGTAGTACCATGCCGAAATCTTCTGTTCTCCCTCGTAGTCGACATCAACAAAGGGCGGACCGTCTTTCATTGTAGGGCCGCCAAGGTCAAGGAATTCGTCGCTATAAGAATAGTCATCCCATGATCCTTCATACGTTGGAATAGCGCTATCCCCCGTTAGCCGGTAATTGCCATATGAATCCTGATCATACTTACGGTCTACCTTATCTGTGAAAAGCCCTAATTTCACATATCCTTTATCTCCGCTCCATTGTTCAAAAGGAAACCTCAGATTTAAAAAATACTGGTCACTTTTTTCCGAAATATCGGTCCATGTCCGTGATGCATTTCCCAGCAGGAAGTTTGCAGCAGGCGTGTATGGGCCATAATAAGCGGGTTTGTATTCCGGATCGATTCCATAAACCGGATACCCTTCATCATACGATTCTGCATACCAGGCAGAACCAAATTGCCGTTTGTCTGGTTCATCAAGACCTGAAAAACTCAGGGCAACTGTCCAGTCGATTTTAGGAGAGAGGATCGTAATGAAATCATTAATGCCCGCTTCAGAGAACGGCACGGTATGATCTCCTGTAAATTGCAGTGTATCGGTCTCCCTTTCCGTATATTTTAACGTTTCTGTTCTGAGGTAGGGGGCTGCAAACCTATTGTCCGGGTCATTCCCCAGTCCTTTCGGGTCGTTTGGGTCATATCCTGGAAAATAGTATGCCTTGCCTCTGGTATCTTCAGCAAGAATCGATTTGTCCTCCGTAACCTGGGTATGCATATGAAGCGCCTGCAGCGAATGGTTTTTTATTTCCATCCCAATTGCACTTAAAACACCCCATTGCACTTCTTCAGATGACTCCGTGACGTCAAATAGAGAGGTTTTAAAATCTTCTCCAACAGCGGGTATGGGTGGATCGGGCGGGGAATCGGGGTTTCCATACTGCGGAGTCAGCCCATCGCCCCTGTATTTGCTGTCAATCCACAAAGCATCATCGACGCCATTGTCGAAATGCGAACTGTCCTTTTTATAATAGGAACTGACAAGCCCCCCGACACTGACGCCATTTCCCAATTCAATTCTTCCTCCGGCAGCCATCGACATTGAATAATCAATTGGCGCTTCATCTCCGGTAACTCCCATTGAACCGGTAAATACACCGTCTGAAGGGATATCCCTGCTTTTCTTGTCTATCCCCCAGAAATTCACTCCTCCCCCCTTGTAGGTGAGGAAATTATCGTTACCCGCCGCCTGCGTGTTATATTCATATCCGGTTTTGAATCTGATTACATTTTTATCCGGAATACCTTTCAGCGCCACATTTACAGCGCCTCCGGATGCATCGCCCTGTTGATCCGGCGTAAATGTTTTGCTTACCTGAATGCTTTCTATTACTTCCGTAGGAAATTGGTCCAACTGTACAGCGCGTTTATCCGGGTCTGCGGTAGGCAGCCGCACGCCGTTCATTTGTGAACTGACATATCTGTCCGGCAGCCCTCGCACGACAGCAAATTTGCCGTCTTGCACCGTAGCTCCCGATACAAGACTCAACGCGCTTGCCGCATCAGTCACTCCTGCCTGATGTAGCCATTCTGAACTAACGGAATCCAGAAGTGCCGGGCTTTCAGCGCGAAGCTCCATAAGGCCAGCCTCTGTATCTCCTGTACGAATATCCTCAACAATAAACTCTTCCATATCCGTAAACTCTCCAGACAATGAAACTTCAACTTCCGTCATCTTCCCTGGAGAAACTACAACATTTGCCTGCACCTGACGGGTATAGCCGCTTTTCGAAAAGATAAGCGTATAGCTGCCTGGCGCTACCTGGTCAAACAAATATATTCCTTCGTCTGTAGCAATTATCTTATCTCCCGTTTCTGCAATAGTAACCTGCACGGTAGCCAATGGCGCATCAAACTCCTTGTCATACACAATCCCGCGAATTGAGCCTTTCTGCTGAGCGAAAGCAACACCTGCAAATAATAATGACAAGATGATGCTTAAACAGCCACTCCGTTTATTAGTCATTTTTAAACAAATCTACCTTTTCTGCCAGAACTCAAACTAATCATTTTTTTGTATAAGTACGTTTTATATTTATAGGGTTAAGAAATAATTTATTATTTTATTCACCAGGGATCGCCAAGCCCCTCTTTAATACCGCGTATTCTGCCCCACAATTCAACATCAGGCTCTACGCCATGCAACGCCATAGACAAACAGGCGGCAGATAAATCTTCTGCCCGAGGCCTGGAATTGGGATTTTCAACGCCTTCCTGAATTGCCATCGCATATATTTGAAGCGCTTCCTTTGTATTACCCATTGCCTGATACGCTTCGGCTAATGGCAGCAACGCTCCTGCCCGGTAGATAGTAATTATTTTTTCTTTCTGCAAATTATAAAAATTAAGGATATCGCCAGCATCTGCCATTGCTTTTTGCCTGTCACCTGCCAAATAACGCAGCCTGGATGCCCTGGACATAAGTGAAACATAATGTTCAGGCCGCCATTGTGCAGAATCAATAATCGTTTGCGTTTCATTTACCAATTCAAGCGCCTTCGTCTGGTCAGCATGGTCCAGAGCAAATCCTGCCAGTCCCATAAGTAGATCAATGCGCTTAAATACCGGAAGCGCTCCCCATGATGCTTTAAGCTTCTCTTCCGCCAGCATACGCCACCCCTTGTTTTCATAAAATCTGTTAAATAATTTAGCGCAAGCCTCCAACGCATCTACTATTGCGTCATAATTTCCAGATTCAATCAATGCATCCAGCGCATCCATTTGTTCCTCAAAATGATCATCACCGGCAATCATCGCCCGAACGCCAGCAACTTTTCCGGCCACAGCATTTTCTGCTCCCGATGCATATTGTGCAGACTTCTCTGTTTCACCAAGCATCAGGTAAGCATTAGCAATTTTCACTTTTATATGTTCTTTGCGCCATTCTTCGGCAGAAGAAGAGGCCTGGCCGGCAAGGCCGATGTATTGCAGCGCTTCGTCAGTGTAACCATTTTTAGCGCAATAAAATGCAACATCACCGTAACCGGAACCGCGGCGCCAGTTATCAATATGTTCAATAAAACCAATAGCGAGGAAAGGCTGATTCAGTTCAAGACACGCCGCCGCCGCTTTTTCCTGCATGTGCGACCTATCTTTAATATGTGGTTTAACAGGAATTGCTGACGCCGTTTCAAACGCAAGGATAAGCAATTCTCTTTGGTAAGCAGTCAGGGGTTGGTCCTTTATCGTCTTGATCAAAAGTGTTGTATGCTGTTCTGCAGCGTTATCGGCATCGTGCCTGCCGCAGCCCAGCGTAAACGAGAATAGCAGGAAAACAATCCATAAGAGGATATATCTTGATCGTATTGTCATTTTATATTAATGGTTTTAAGAAAAAGGGTTCGATGTCCGTTAGCCGGACGTAATGAATTTTTCGTTCTCGTTTCCAAGTAGCGGCAAGGCATGCCTTGCCGCTACTTGGAAACGTACTGGCGCTGGAAACTACATTCGCGGGTTCAGGTTTGTAACCTGAACCAAACGTTTTATATTTTCAATCCAGCCTTCTATTAGGAGAACAAATGACAAATAAATTCCAGATGCCAAACAGGGATTTTGTGATTTTGGGCATTGGGATTTTGCCGTAGTACATTGCCACATTATACGCATAAACCCATGGGTTCAGGCTTCGTCGTGAGCTCAGCCGAACGGTTGCAAACCAATGTCATTAAGTTAAGCAACCTGTCTGAAAAGTCCCCCTTAAAAAAGGGGGATAAAGGGGGTTGTTTTTAATCAAATAATTTTAACTTAATGACATTGGGTTGCAAACCTGAACCCGCCGGGAGTCGTGGAACGTTTACGCTGAATAGTTACAAAATTTTTTACAAAAAGGAAGCGAGAGCTTCCAATACAATTGCGTTCCCAAGCCGGAGCTTGGGAACGAGCATTCTCATGGGTTCGGGCTACAAACCTGAACCCGCATAGTATTTAATCCGCAATCGTATTGTTTATTTCTTCACCTTGACCTTCAGTTTTTCTTTCAAGTTGTCTGATTGAAATGTAATCACCGCTTTACCTTTTTTCTTAGCAGTAACGGTAAATACAGCCTCACCGTTTTCATCTGTCTCTTCACTGTTTGAAGATATACTTACACGTTTTTTCCCAGCGCTGTTCAGCTTCGTTTTAACCGTATTGCCTTCAACGGCATTTCCGTCTTCGTCTGCCAGCGTTATGGTCACATCAGCGCTATCACCCTTATCCAGGGTTAGGCTAGACGGCGATACCGTTATCGATTTTGCAGGGTTTGCGTCAGGATTTTCATCTTCATCCGAAACGATCATTCCATATGCATCAGCAGCAGTCCAGCCCTGCATCCAATTATCATCCGCACTGAAAGCGCCCCGATATTGAACAGGTGTGAAAAACCCGTCACCAGGCGCAGTATCCGCACTAACAAGGGCGTCATTGGCGGCGCGTGGGTCTACCGATTTTACAGGAAGGACGCCCTTGCCCTCTGAAGAAGTAAATCTTGTACCACGGGTTAAACTAACAATTGGCATATCCTTATCATCGGTACTGGAAACGACCACATTGTTATTCCCGGAAGTGCTGCCTCCGTTACTTGTTACGCCTACTGTGTCTGAGTCTGAATATGCATCCGCATGAAGGTTCCTGAAGAACACACTGTCTGTGATTTCCGCAAGTTTACCTGACGTCTGGGTTGTATAAAGATTACTGGCGTTATTGAAAGCAGCGGAAGGACATCCGCCACAATCGTTCACCGTGGAAGTAACTGTGTAATCTGTTTCCCACGTCTTTTCCCATGACAACGTGCCGTTGTAACCATAACCATTAGCGCCGTCACCATCATCATTGTCAGCTTTTACAAGTTTTTCGCCCAGATCCATAAATATGCAATTGCGAAACTGTACGCGGGCGTTGTCACGCCATGCGGTTCCATGGTCACCATCAAGTGGATTACCAATAACTGTGGCATTATAAATTACGGATGTAGTAACTGGCTGAGCGTCAGAATCTTCAGCGCCATCCATCTCGAAACAGTTGTCGCCCACACCTGAACCTTGATTTGCATCGACGCTGTAGCCCTGAACAACAAAAAGAAACTGTGCTTTGCCGCGCCAGCCCTGGTCAACATCAAAACTATCGTCACCAACGTTCCAGATGCTGACGTATTTCAGATTAACCGTACCGCCCCAGATTTCAATACCATCATCCACATTATTCATAATCTCAACATGATCGATATCGGTTTCTCGCCCGATACCGCCCAGCGATAAACCATTTAGTTCATTACCAAGGCCAACCACTTTTCCTGCGTATCGTAAGGACAAATAGCTGATGGAACCGCTGTCATCATTGTCGTCTGCGCCGCCATACAATGAGTAATCAGCATCCGTAAGGCCTTCCATTTGCGCCTCATTCAGCCCTGAAGGATCTTTAGTGTTACTACCCACCTGAAGGCCTTTGGAGTGGGAAGCGGATATTACTCCCTCACCCATAATGGTCAGATTCCCCCACTCATTAGCGCCTTCACGCCATGTGCCGGTTTTGGGGTCGCCGCCACTGGGGTGGCTGGAATCTTTATCCCATGTAGCCACATCGTCGGTCGAGGTCATTATTACCGGGTCGTCTTCTGTGCCGTTTACGAAGATTTTTGCGCCGCGTGCTATTGCCAGACTGCCTCCAACGTCTGTAGTGCTGGCAATGACTGTCCCAGCCTCTATCGTAAGACTAGCGCCAGGCAAAACAAAGATTTGGCCTTCTAACCGGTATACGTTGTCAGCAGTCCATGTAGTAGAAGTATCAATATTTTTTGACACTTTTACTGTGGCGGCGCTGGCAGCACTTGTAAAGAAAAGTGTTGTCAACGCTGCCAATATTATTTTTCTCATATTCTTCACGATATATTTCTCCTTTAAATCTTAGTTTTATTAATTACCTGACTTCGAAACTAATTTTATACACTACATTAAATATATATGTGGAAAGCCTGTATATTCAATAGTTTTCGCATCCTTTAATAAAAACATAAACTATTCATGTAGTGTATACAATATACACTACACATAACATGTTTAAAGAATTCAATTAGTCGAAAGGCATTGATTTATCTTACTTTATTGCTCTTTATAATTTGTAGTGTATAAATTGAGCTTGGAATTTGGGTAATTACTGTTTAGCGCATCAGCATAGCTCAATTATTTTCATGCGATTTTCCGTTTCATTCGTGCCTCCTTTCATTATTTTAGTAATCGTATTTGTTCATTTAATATTCCTGTCCGCCTAAAAATGCATATCCATAAACTACCTATGGACTGATCTATTTAGCGTCAATATGCATAAAGCGGAAGCGGATTGTGTGCATCACATGTGAGGAAATGTAACTTATATTTATGAAGAGAATATAAAGGAATTGTTAATTTTGTGTTAAGATTGAAATACATAAACACGTGCCTTATTTTGTTTAGCTATAATGGGACATTAATTTTGTCTGCTTCTCTTCTATCTGACAGGTAAGCTTGTTAAGGCATTCAACCGCCCTATTGTGCCGCTTTGCAATGGCACTCACCATGTCTTTCACAAATTCAGGAAGTTTTTCAAGTTCCATTTCCAGTGTTTTTGCCTCAGTCATTTTTGTTTCATGGTCTTGCAGTATCTGGAATAAAACAACCAGCCGGCTGTAGATTTCAGCAATAATTGTGAGATTTTTATCCATTGCATACAGATTAGCCTGTACGTCCTTTGGTAATTCATGAAAAAACCTCATAAAGGAATCTCTTCCGATCATTTCCACCATAACGTCACCTTCTGCAACAACGGAAGTAGTTCTCCTTGGTTCTCCGAGAAAACCCGTTTCCCCAAAAATATCCCCCTTGTTTAATGTGCCGATAACCACTTGCCTTCCATCAACTTTTTTCATCATCCTTGCCTTCCCCTCCCTAAGCACAAAAGCAAAGTATGCCCAGGCGTCTTCCTCCATAATAAATTCACCGTCTTTTACTTTCTCAATTCTCGAATACATTTTTTCCACAATTTGCCTCCTTTCTGTTTTAATGTTTTTTGACCATGTAATTTCTAAAAAGCATAGTACACGGTAAATATTAAGGGAGTATTAAGGAAATGTTAAAATTGTGTTAAACCGCAAGGGGAGAATAAGCAGATTTTGTAACGCCTAAAGGATCATTCCCGATTTTTTGTAACCGTTTGTGTGATTGGGGCAAAACAACGCTGCCAGGGGTTAATACTACTGTACGTTTCATTAAAACATGGCAGTAGTCACAAAAAACCGGGAATGCACCCGGATCAACCCCACAAGGGCATGAAAGCTGCAAGGGACGTGGCAAGCCTGTCCCCCGCTGGCGGGGGATTAAGGGGGTGGAATTGTCTGCGGAGCATGGGAAAGAGGGTCAAATTTGTTTTCATAATAAAGAGGTAGTTGAATCGATGGAGAAATCCAGTCCACCCCCTGCACCACCGCCAGCGGGGGACATAGTTTGAACGAATTTTTGCCACAAAATATCAGTTATATCTGCCAGGCAAAAGAATTGGAAAGACCGTTGGAAGAGTGCGTGCCTTAAAGTGTGGAATACCCAAGTGATTGAAAAATCACCTGTGCGAGCCTAATCCTTCTACAGAAGTCCGTACAATGGAGCAATCCGCATGGGTAGATAGGTTGGATAGAATGTAGTATAAAGAAATATAGAGTGGGAATATAGGGCCACACCTTGATTTATGATTATAGAGATAAAATTGATAAGCGCGTAACAAATAGCCCTGGTTTACAAGGTGTGTATTCCCAATTTTTTGTAACCGTTCATGGAAGGGCAGGACAAAACAACCCTGACAGGGTTACAAACCCTGTCAGGGTTAACACTACGGTAACGTTTCATTAAACACAGATTTTCATACAGAAATACATACCCTAATTTTTTAGCCTAAAATTGACTTGTTCACAAAGATAAAATGCCTTAAAAGCTAATAAATCAACGGAATACAGAAACTAAAGAAAAAATCTCATTAATTTGAAATTAGGGGTTAATATCTGAATAATAGGTATTATATTCTGAACTAAAAACAATAAGTAATTATGATGGCATTTAACAATATATTTACCAAATCCCTTACAATGCTTATATTTCTGGAGGATCATCGTAACAATATATTAAAATATTATAAAGATAACTTTCGCATATTGAATTATTATTCAGGCAATACATACTATTTGCATGGACAGGGACATTTTAAATCCCACCCATGTAACTCACAAGAAATACGTGGCAATGAGGGCTTTGTATGTAGAAAATATCATGGCAAAGGAAGTGACGGAAAGATTCAGCAAATCGCATTTCAGCATGAATGCGATGAAGCGGGATAATCATAAACTTGTATTTAAATTATGGGCTACATCATAAAAATAGGGGTATTTATTCTGTATGAAAATCTGTGTTAAAACATAGCGGAAGTTACAAAAAATCACTAATCAAGGTGTGGCTACAAATTAACCTGCGAATTAACCTGACAAAAGCAAAAGGGGACATTGTAGGTATTAGCCGGCCTTGTCATCTTTATATTTCCTGAAATTATTTATAAGACTTGAAAATGAATCCGGTTTATATTTCTTGAAATCCTCCTCATCAACGAATACATAGTCAAAGCGTGCTTTCTTTTGTGAAGCGTTGATGTCTTCACACCATTTTTTCAGACGAGCCATTTTCAATGGAACGTCCGGGTCTTCAAGCCCTTTTGTTTCAACAATGAATAAGTCATTATCGCTTGCCTTCACTATAAAATCAGGATAGTAATTGGAAATGTTGCCGTCCGCATTCACATAGTCAATTGTGAAATGCACTGCCAGATAATTCTTTGCATAGGAAATAACGTCGGTACATTTTTCGAGAAATGAAGCAAAAAGCAGTTCAAGGCTACTATCTCCGATAATCTTGTTGAACAGACTTTTCTGCGGAACAAGAAAGCCCTGCTCTCTGACAACAAACGGACGGGTCTGCCTGAGCCTGATATGATCCCGGATTTCCGCGCTTCCTTTGTCCTGTACCGTCAACTCATTGATCTTCTTGGTGAAGGCCTCAATGATGGTCCTGGTTGCCGAAAGTTCAGAGAGGTTGCGGAGGGTATTCAGGTCGTCAATATCAACCGTAGCATCGAACAGGTGCAGGGACACAAAATCCTTTACCTTGCCATAAAGAACATCGTACCCGCTAATAAGCCGCAGGTCTTTCATGATGATTTGCGTAAAATATCCGATGACACTCCGATAATCCGTTACCGCACCGGAATCCAATAATGTCGTATGGTTGATTTCCCCGGTGGTGATATCCTTGAACACTATTTCCCGTTTTTCTTCCTCTGAAAACTGCCGGTAAACGATTTTCTTAGCCCCGAAAGAAGAAGGCTCCATGGCCCCAAGGCATTTGTATTCCCTATATATGCGCGGTGAAAGTACAGGGATTTCAATATCCAGCTTGTCAATGTCTTTTTTGGTGTTTTCGTTATCAACCTCAATGATGATAGGGGCTTTGGGGGCTGTTCCGCTTCCCATCGGTTTACGTTCCAGTTCAACGCCTTCGCTCCGAATGGATTCCACGAAGTCCATAAACGCTTCGGTGCCTACCACGCTGACATACTCGATCGTATCCTCACCCGGATACATCCGGCGAATCCCCCTGCCGAGAGTCTGTTCCGGGAGGATATTGCTTTTTGCGGCATAGGCACGAAGCCCGACGATGGTTGTCACATTGCGGACGTCCCAGCCTTCTTTGAGCATAAGAACCGAAACAATCACTTTATACGGACTTTCCCAACTGTCTATCTGATTGGATGCCTTGCGTAGTTTTTTTAGTTCTTCTTTACTTTTTTTTGAATCAGACTCCGACACTTCGCCGTTGTTGTTGGTATGAATGACCAGTACCGCACCCTTGAATTCCGGGTATGTACTTTCAAGGTATTCGCCCACATCGTCGCAGTTCTTAGTGTCGTCGGTCATGACGAACAGCACTGCCTTCTTGCCAAGCTTTTCATGTTCACGATAAACCTTGCGCCATTCTTCAACACCGAGTGCAATATAATCGGCATATTTTTCCGTGTAACGGGAGCTTTTCACTTCGGCAAGCTTTGTCCTGCTTGCCAAATCAGGAAGTACGGGACGCTTCACCACGTTTTGGGTAATCGCTTCCGCCAACGTATAATCGCATACGGTCTGAACGAAGATTGCGCCGTTATTGTGCTTCGGCGTTGCGGTGACGTCGATTTGCAGAGAAAGAAAATGGTCTTTCTGCTTGAGCCGGTTATGGATATCTTCAATGGATTTAAACCAAGCCAACCGCGAGTCATGGATATGATGTGCTTCATCATTAATAACGACAATCTCGTCAATCTCGCGGACAATCACGCCAAGATCAACCTTTGAATCGGTAGTTTTGCCGGACGGACGCTTGCCGAGAAAATAATCCTCAAGATTTTCGTCTTCAAAACTTGGTTCAATATCATTTCCGGCATAGACGCGGTGAATGTTGGTCAGAAAGAGGTTGCCTGATTTACGAATGATAGAGACATCATCCTGGATATGCATGGTCATCTGGAAATCATCCTGCCAGTTCTGCCCTTCATAGCCGTTATCTGGCAACAACGGATCATTCCAGAAGATTTTCAGGCCGTCAAAGTCGGCACGCAGGCGGTCAAGGACTATGATATTGGGGGCAATGACAAGAAAGTTGGTGGAAAGTTTCGAATCTGCTTCGTAGAGTTTATGGAAATAGCACCATGTTATTATAAGACTCATCACCTTGGTCTTCCCGCTTCCGGTCGCCATTTTTATCACAAGGCGAAGCCATTCTTCGTCGAACATGCCGGTCGATACAGCACCGGAGGAGTCATAGCGGATCAGGTCATACTTATCTTTGACCTTGACGACTTCGTAGAGGTAAATGACGGTCTCGATGGCTTCCCGCTGGGCGAAATAGTATTGAAACTCAAACATGTTACCATCTGATTTCGGAAGTATATGCTCCGTGTGAAACCACCATGAAAGCAGGGCTTTAGATGTTGCCGACGCGCCTTCATAATGATTATCGCGCCATGCTTTAACCTCTTTGCGAATTTTGGAAACGAGAGGCGGCAGCTTCTCGTGGCTTGTTTCCTGCAAGGTTTCATCCGCCGGAAACCAGCGATATTCCGGATTGAGTATTTCGTAGGGGGATGTGGGGAAAGAAGGATGAATTGACATTAATCATCTCCCAGGGTTAACCGCGAATACACGCGAATGGACGCTAATAAAAAATATTCGTATTCGCGTTCATTAGCGTTCATTAGCGGTTCCTTTCGTATTTGCATATCTTTTCCATTCAAGTTTTTTACCGCCGAAGTTTACAATTAGTCCCAGCGGCAATTTTGTTGCCTTTAGATAGTTAAGCAGTTGAGCTTCTTCAATTTCAGTTATTTTTTTTATAGCCTTGATTTCAACGATTATCTTCTCAAAACATAAAAAATCAGCTACATATTCTTTTTTTAAAATTCTGTCTTTATATGAAATTTGTATTCTTTTTTGCGGTTCAAAAGGAATTCCATTTTCTGCCAACTCTATTTCCATAGCTTCTTGATATACCGCCTCAAGAAAGCCGCATCCAAGAGAATTTGAGACAACCATTCCAGCTCCAATTATCTTGAAAACCTCCTCCTTAAAAAGCAACTCATTATTCCATTCGCTTCCATTGTCGCCCATTGGCAATTCCTTTATCGTTAAGCTTTTTTTAATTCGCGTTCATTAGCGGTTCATCCATCGTTGAGTTTCTTAATACCGCTATGATCTGTCAGGAGCTTCATCTGTTGGATGGCGATTTTGTTGAGTTTGGCAAGCCGTTCCCCCTGCTTTGAGGCGACAGCACAAAGTAATTACTTCCGGCTTCACTTTTAAACCTCTCGAATTCGAGAGGTTTAAAATCGGGATTGCTTAACTTTTCCCACAAACCCAGGAACTCAATCGTGCTTCTATTTCGCATCCAATTATTGATAATCGCAAATGGTTCTTGTTTGTTTCGATATTTGGCGATATCGGTCAATGAAATATAATCCTCTTGCTCCCTTGAGATGATGCTAATTTCATTGCCCTGTACAGATATTTTCTCTGCCATTGCAATCTCCTGTTTAAGGTTTAATTCCCTCGAATTCGGTGGAATTAAGATCAAACTTTCCAAACCCGTCGAATTCGACGGGTTTAAACTCCGGGTTATTCAATTTTTCCCAAATTCCCAAAAACTCAATCGTTGTCCGGTTACGAAGCCAATTCTGGATAATGTAATCTGTACGATCAGGGTCTTTATACCTGGCCATATCCGTCAGGCAGATATAATCCTCATCATTTTGTACATAAATTGTGATGTCTTTATCTAAAACATTGATTTTTGCCATGTTAATATCCTTCATGCCTTTTAATTATGGCAAATTCGCCATAATTAATTTCGATCTTCCCTATTATTTGCCTCCCACGCTGACGTCAATAATCTTCATGGTGTCGTTCCCGAAAATATCCACCACCTTGACGGCAATTTTATACCGTCCGGGCTGACAGTCGTGAAACGATGTTTTTAGTTCCAGGGTACGGTCTTTCTTTGTGCGGAACGATTGCCATTCGTTTTCAAATATAAAGTCGCCCGTCCACACCTCCTCCATTTCTCCGGTAGCTTCATTTTTTGTGCGGACAATCTCACGCTTGGATTCGAAGTTAAAATCCACGCTCCAGTAGTCAATCCAGTCCATCCATTTTTTAGTGAGGACATCGCGGGTAACGATGCCATCTTTGTCTTTGGAAACCTTAATGATCTTGCCGCATTCCACGACGATCTTGTTCTTGCCGTTGCCGAGTGAAGCGGCGGCGTTGTCCACAGTGTCCTGATTGTAGAATACGGAAAAATCGGTTAGTTCAACTGCGATACTGTTCTTTTCCACATGAGGCCTGACTTCGATATACGAAACATCATGGAAGACGATTTGATTTTTTTCGATGGCGCGTTTGTCAAAGACCTCGCGGGGAATGTATTTGAGTGCAAGGTCGATGCCCTTGGACTTGGCTTCTTCCTGAATATTGGGGAAAAGACCCATCTCAAACTCAAAGGCAAGGATGTCCACACGGCTGATGCGCTTTTCGCGGCATTCGAGGATGATTTCTTCCACAAACAAACGGGTGACAGGCAGATTGACCGGACCCACCGCAACAATACGCCCTGCCTTCTTGCCATGGAAGCACCTGAAGTTATCCACCGTCTCGGCCCTGTAGGCTTTGAGGATCAATGCGATAAAATCCTTTTCCTTCTGTTCAATGATTCGACGCTTCATTTCTTCGCGGGAAAGATCAGTAACCGCTAATGAACGCGAATCAACGCTAATGTCTTTTTGTTTTGATTTGCGTCCATTAGCGTCTATTTGCGGTTCAAAAAATGAGGAAACGCCGATGTAATGCGCCCGCTCGTACTTGCCGAGGTTGAGTATCTCAAAGGCGCGGAAGTCCTTGCCATCTTCTTTAAGCTGACGCTGAACGCCGATCATGCGCTTGCGGGTGGTATGGATAGCAAACTTGCCGAGGTCTGCGCCGATCCACTTACGCCCCAGCTTTTCCGCCACAGCCGGCGTGGTGCCGGAACCGCAGAAAAAATCTGCCACGATGTCGTTTTCGTTGGAGGATGCCTTTATAATACGTTCGAGCAGGGCTTCGGGCTTTTGGGTGGGATAGCCTGTGCCCTGGGTTGATGATGCGCCGAGCCCAGTGATGTCATCCCACAGGGACTGAACGGAGACACCAGAACCCTCATCCAAGTATTGTTTCTTCTGAGGAACGGTTCCTGGCGAGGTCTGAACAATCAGCCCTTTAGTCATCAGGTCTTTCATCGTCGCTTCGCTGTAACGCCAGTATCGCGTGACGCCCATAACCTCATAGATGGGGTTTCCCTTGGCCGAGCCGCCCGGTCCAATCATGCTAACTAGCCTGTACCTTCTTCCCGTGCTGGGGTCGGTATATTTGAAGAATGAATCAACGTATTCCTGCGAATAAGGAAGGAACACATTATTAAAGATGTAAGCCGAAGACTTTGCGTAGGCAAATATAGTGTCCGTGTTTGCGCCCATGTACTTGCTGCCTTGACCGATGTTGCCCTTCACTGTGTGAGTGCGTTTCCATGTAATTTCATTAACGAAGTTGTCGGTTCCGAAAACCTCATTTAAGACAAGACGGATGAATGCATTCACCCGCCAATCACAATGCACATAAATACTCCCATTTTCCGCCAGCAAATCCCGCATCAGCACTAGACGTTCGTAGATCATGGCGATGAAGCTGTCAGCGCCCTTGCCCCATGTGTCGCGGTATGCGAGTTCTTCCAGCACATTGGGTTTTTTGGTGAATGTGTCATCGCCGATCTCGATGTCCATCGAGAAATCCGCGCCCACATCAAATGGGGGGTCGATGCAGATGAGCTTAATGCCGCCCTCCTTTTCAATTTCTGCGCGGAGGGGGCCGTTTTTCAGGGAGGAAAGAATGAGCTTGTTGTCGCCCCAGATGAGCTTATTCGTCCAGCCGGATTTCTGACGGCCTCTTGTGTCGAAAAGCAAACGCTGAACAGGATATTTGTCAACTGCGGCGGTATGGGAATGATCGCCAATAACCTTGCCGGATTTGCGTTTATTGGCGGCCATTATCGGTTTCGAATTACGAGGTTCGTCCACCTGTTCGATCACCTGAAAAGGCAAAACGATATTAGTCACTTCGCTGGTTTTGCCATTCCAGACCAGTTCCACCTCACGCTTGTCGTCAAAGAGCATAAAGCGGTACTTGTCGGGTAGCGGCTTATCCGCTTCAATAAGTTTCAATATTTCGCGTTTTTCGGTATCAGTAAGTTTCATTCTTAATATCTCTTGTTTCTGTTCATAATTTATTCCGTATAACGTCCAAGCTCAACATCTGCTATGAAGCGTAGCGAAACAGTGGTCAGGCGGAGTGCTTTGTTAGACCCGCTGATTGCCGTGCTATTTTCATTAAATTGCGCAGTGCTTCATTGACAGCGGCATCATCGGGAAATACAGCCGCCACGTCAGGACTAAGGAGAACGAGATTTGTCCCCTTTTTATATTCCTTGTGATATTTACCCCTTATCCCTTTTCCCAAATCTTTTCGCTCGTATTCTTTTCTCATCTCTTCATGTTTAACCGTCTTCATATATTTTCCTCTCTTTTTTTGTTGCGCGCCTTGCGCTTATGATTCGTGTATTACCTTGCCGCTCTGTATGAACGACAACCAATAACCGGCCTGTTATGGAACAGCCAAAAGTCAGGTATCTATGCTCTCGTATGGAATGGTCCGGATCGTTGAAGGTTATCGCCAATGGGTCGCCAAATACGGTTGAAGCCTCATGAAAAGAGATACCGTGTTTTTTTAAATTAGATTCGAATTTATCTGTATCCCATTCAAATTGCATGTCTTATTTTATCATCATTTTATGGCAACTAACGACCGAATTAAACAAGTAGCACCTTTTACTGTCTGCTTCAATGATTTGTTAGGTTTTTAAAGTTCTCAAAAACGCACAACTCGAACTCCCCCGGAGATATGTGAATCTTAGCCATTTTTCAACCGAGTCAATAATCAAGTATGATAGTTAACCGCGAATGTACGCGAATGATCGCCAATAGTTTTTTCAGATTCGCGTTTATTGGCGTACATTAGCGGTTTAGAACTACGCGGTTCGTCCACCTGAAAAGGCAGAACGATATTAGTCACTTCGCTGGTCTTGCCATTCCAGACCAGTTCCACCTCACGCTTGTCGTCAAAGAGCATAAAGCGGTACTTATCGGGTAGCGGCTTATCCGCTTCAATAAGTTTCAGTATTTCGCGTTTTTCAGTATCAGTAAGTTTCATTTACAACGTCCCTTTGCGTCTGAATAATACGTCGCTTTAGTGGGCTAACGCCCGGCATAAGGCGCGGCAGCTTTTTGCCGTTGCCCTTAATGCCGTTGTTATCCTTTTTAAATAATCATTTTTTCTGCTCCATTCGCATTTGGCACCATGCATTGAGCGAAATTTTTCCCATTGTCATAAAAATAAGGACGACAACCGGTGTCACATATGCTGAAGCAGTTCCAATTACCGGAGCAATAGCTAATGAAAGTGAACTAACTAAAGTTGTATGAATAACTTCAGTGGCAGAAACCAACTCTTTTCGCTCTTTTGCGTATGCCTCATCTCCGCATAAAAACTTCTCTACCTCATTCCAAACCTTTTCGAAAAATATGCTTTTGCCTTTTTCAGCAGCAAATGGAAAAGTGTTTTCTGGAATTGCGGTAAGCCATTTTTTAGCTGCATCTTCATAAGAATCTGATGACTCTAAAAGTTGTTTTATGCGCCTTTGTTGATATGGGGGTAAAGCAGTTAACCAGCTTTCTTCATCAATTTGAAAAAGAGGATTGACTTGTTCTTCAAAGCTCATGACAAATCCTTTACATATTCTGCGGAAATTGCATGGGTTGTTTGATGAAGCGTGTGTGGATCAACACCCCCAAGAGAGATACCACCACCGCCCCCAGGTGCGTAAGATCCAATTAATATGGCAACTAAAGATTTAGTCTCGATTGAGAATATAGGCCCCCCTGATTGACCTGGACGAGCCTGAATGTTTAATACAACGTGCTTGGTTTTGACTTCACAATTTTTGATCAGAATACGAGCACCAATCTGAGTGTGTTGCTGAGTTAGAACTAAGCGCCCATGGTCTGCATGAGGATAACCAAAAATGTCCACTAAGCTGCCAACATGTAAGCTATCAGTGCTTCCTATAGTTATATTCGATTTAGCATCTGTTTCAGCCTTTAAAATGCAAAGGTCAAAAAATGGATCGATAGCCTCGATACGCACCGGAATTGTATTAACTTTTGTGTCAGAGGTATCTTGATAATCATGAATCGATCCATATGGTCGAAGGATAACAACAAGGTTTTGGTCGTCTTTGTTTGTTACGTGAACTGCCGTCACAAATTTACCTGCTTCGCTTAGAAGTGTTGCAGTTCCCAGAAGCGATACGCCATTGGGGGTGATACGACCAACAGCAAAAACGACGTTCGTTAGAGATGTGTATGGCATTTCAAAACTCCATTTTTTAGGATAACAATAATTAGACCGATCCGCATAGTATGCGGATCACCGGTTTCTGATCCATATAACATGCCTTTGAAACCGCGAATACTGCTACGATAGCCTGTATGCCCAACCACTTGCGTCGCCTGGTATTTGTTCTCTTGGTATCTTATGCGGATCGGCATTAAAAACCTCACTCCTATCCTATGGCAATTGTGTAGTTGTGTATAAGGTTGAGTTGAGTAAAGCGAATTCATGTTCTAACCTTCCCATCACATTTAATCTCAGTACTGCCGCCCAATCGCTGTCATAATCACCTTGTTTTAAGTAGCGATGAAGCTGGAATATGGTCACTCAACGGTTAGACTCAGCGTCGGCTATCAACCGTCCGATGGGGGGACTTTTTGGGCGTCCTTTTTTGCCTTTTAATAATTTCGGTTAATGATCTCAATGCCTCATTTACAGAGTCGTGGTCAGGAAAAAACTTTGCAACATCCGGATCTATAACCACGACATTTGTTCCTTCATTGTATTTTTTTGCATATTTTCCCTGAATCCCTTTGCTGAAATCATATTCTTCAAGCATGTCTGGATCTTTTTGCATTCTCTTCATATTGTTTCCTTTCGTTTTTTGTTGTTTTTCTTGCGCTGATTATTCTGATTTTATCTTCTCTTTCCGTATGAACAATTACCAATAGACGATTTTTACAGGAATTTCCAATTAAAATGAACCTGTCCTCTTCGTCAGAGTGCAAAGGATCATAAATCGTTAATGACAGGATATCTTTGAAAGCAGTGCTTGCCTCATCAAAAGATACGCCGTGAATATTTATATTCCTTCCCGCCTTGATTGGATTCCAATCAAACAAAAGCATGTTTCATCTCTTTTTGATTTAATTATCGTTGTGCAGGTTGGGTTGAGTAAAGCGAGACCCAACAAATTAAATTATTCATGCCCTACGTTTACGTCAAATTTAATCTCAGTACCTGCTCCCTAATTGCTATCATAAGCGCCTTGTTTTACGTAGCGATAAAAGCCGGAAAAATGTCCGGTTGAACGACTTGGTAGCGATTCTTTCAATACTTCTTTGACGATATTCCCTCATATAAATTATTTTTCTCCTAAATCTACTTTGATACCCAGCAATTTCTCTGAATCTAACTCATCCGTAAGGGTTAATACTGTATTCTGTGTAATTAGATTCTTATATTCCTCATCAGTTATATACTTTTTAATTTCATCAAGCTGATTCTGATTTACCGTTGCAATATATTGTTTACCTACGCCTGCAAACTTTTGATAAACGGTTTTAAATATATCTGTTTTTTGCCTTTCATCAGTACCGTCAAAAAGCCTGCTATCATGAAAAACAAAGTTGATATTATGATTGTGACCTTTAAATAATATAGTTAAATCATAACAGAAGATTTTAACATTATTGATTCCGTCAGAAGCATCGGATTCGATTCTAGCATCAATATTAAAACGCAACTGATTATCCCCATCATTATTCTCTATGGTGATCCCTGCAACGCTATCTGGGTAGAATATTTTCGAGAGACTTCTAAAATAGTCTCGCAACTCAATGGTGTCTGATTCGATTTCTTTTAAATAGTTTTCAGTTACTTCGTTAAGTTCCAACAGATTTTTTTCGGACTGCCTCTCTTTCGTTTTGTATTCTGATTGAAGCTCCTGATACTTTTTAAGACTGTCACGTTCTGCTTTTAACTCAGCGCTTTTGTTGCTGATGCTGACAAAAAGATCCAGCGCCTGATGTTCTCCGAGGTACTGCATTAATTTATCAAGCTCTTTCTGCAATCTTTCGACTTCAGCCTGTTTATGCTGTTGTTCTAACTTCAATTTGTTTTGTTGTTCAAGCAGCCTTCTTTTACGGTTAGAAATTAATTTCACGTAAAAATTTTCCAGATCATCTAACGTCTTGGTCATATTTTCAGCAAAATAAATCTTTGATTCACTGTAGATAGTTTTAATATCCTCTTTATTCATGTCAGGGGAAAATTTCAAATTTTTACTAATATTCTCTATATTGTTTTGTAGCATTATAACGCTATTGCTTAATGTAAATAGCTCATTTTCTACTTTATCCGCCTCGAGCTGAACTTCATTATAATCCTCCGCTACTCTGAAATTACTTAAATCATCATCAAGCCGTTTTATTCGCTCTTCAATATCAACAATAGTTAAGGCAACATCTTTATTTCCCGTAAAAAAATCTCTCAATAAAGAATCTTTTTTAAAATTCTTTTCTAACTCTTTTATCCGTTCCTGTTCTTTTCTGATATCATATTTCTTTTGTGTGAGAAAAACATCAAGTCCTAACAAAAAAACATTATAAAGCCAAGCCTGATAATCACTGCCGGTTTTTCCAGGCCTATTATACGCAATATATGATTCTTTTTTGGGTCTTATAAAAAAAGGAATTAGAGAACGGAAGGATAAAAAAGAAATCCCATTGGGAATATCAAAACATAATGTACTCATCTTGTTATTAAACTTTTTTATAGACAATTCTTCGTTATTCAAAAATATTTTTTCAGGTTCATCCGTTACCCTTCTGGCTGTATATTTATTGAGGCATATTTCAAAATCAACAAAAAATTCCCAGCCCGGTAATTTCTCACAGAATGTTTTATAATCTTTCACCCTTGCTCCGAGACAAAAATGAATAATACGCACCAGTAAGGATTTCCCAACTCCATTATAGGTTTTACCTTTTTCACTCGCCTCCGGATTTTTCTGTTTTGCGACAACAAAGCTAAGTCCGGTCCGGTTGAATTCAACAGTCCTAAAACTTGCCTGATTGGAGTAAACTTTTATTAACTGCATTTTATTATCACTCCATTTTGTTCATTAACAGCACCTATTGAATGAAGAAAAACTATTGTTAGCAATAGATTATCAAAACTTTGTTTTGAGAAATATATTTTGTTCCTATAATCAACCTGATACTGGTTCCATAAATAATCAATAGATTCTGGGGACTCCAGTCTAGTTAAAATATAACTGCCAAAACCAAGCAAAGATTCTGAAAAATTGGTATGCTTTGTTGGAATTATCATTTTGATCACTCCCGCAGAGGTTCTTCAAATATATCACAGGTCTCAAAATACTTTGACATTATGACAATAACCGAGGTCTGATACATCTGCTCCGCTTTCGGGCTTGCATAATTGACTATAGCCCAAAATAAATCGTCTCCACTTTTTTCATTTTTTTCTTGAGTATAAATCTCATTCATTTTGTTCCGTAAAGCATCAGCAAGGAAGTCACTGTTGTTAGACAGATATTCTTTGAGGGTGTGTAATTGAAAACAACCATGGTCAAGCAAGTTAGCTACGAGTTCTGACAAATTGTTAAATTTAATTTTTTTATCAAAATTTGGCAAAATTATCTGAGAACTAACACTTTTGTTTAAAGGTAATTGCATGATATGCCCAATTACTTCATTTAGGATTGAATAATCTAACCGTTTAATAGTAGCAGGATCTGGAATATTTCCAGTTATCAAAAATATTTGGTCGTCGTCGAGTGTGAAAAGTCTGTTCTCCATATCTTTTGCAGTTAAAAATCCTGCGTTATTCAAATTATGCTTTTCTTTTAGTTCTTGAATTGCTTGCTCGCAAGCAGCATTTACTCCTTTGTATTTATCATTAACAACAAAGTAAAACTCATTTATTGGATTCCAGTGAGACTTTAAACCGTCAAAATCGGTTTTCAATTTGTCGACTGCATCTGGATAAGACTTTCTTATCTCTTCGGGGGCGTATACCTGATAATATGTACCCTTAGTTTTTATGTACCCATCATTTTTTCTATCACCGATGCTTCCCCATGGTTTTATAGACCTAAAGTCTGCTTCTGCATAATTCATAATTGCAGTGAATATATCTTCAAATGCCTGCCCGTCAGCCTTTAATATTTTATTTTGAAATAATTGCCGAGCAAGTGTTTTTTCTTGAATATTCATCCTTTTATCATCTCCGTCTATATTCTATTTTCCAAATTATTCATGTCCTACTTTTACGTCAAATTTAATCTCAGTACCTGCTCCCTAATTGCTATAATAAGCGCCTTGTTTTATTTAATGGATAAAAAACAGTGGAAAATAAAAAAGTGCCTTTCTATTCTAATCGTAAGATATTTTTCAAAGCCTTATCAAGTGATTCCATTTCTGAATTTGAAATGTCTCCATATTTTTTTATGATTCTCTTTGTACTTACGGTTTGAATTTGGTCGCAGCAACCCTTAGACTCGTTGGACAAATATTTTGATTTAATCAGGAACTCAAAAGGATAGATTTTACTTACATTGCCGGTAATTGGAATAACAATGGCACGATTGCCGTGTATAGCCATTTCTTTTGGGGAAACAACAACGGCTGGCCGTGTTTTTTGAATCTCAGTGCCTGAAGGGTTAGCGGGGGCTTGGACGAGAACAATATCGCCTTTTTTCAGTTCCATTCTTCGTCCTCAAATCCTAATTTTTCCCAATCCTCGAAATCCTCTACAGGTTTTTTGAAACCCTCAATCATCTCCGATCTAATCATCAATTCCTGTTGTAATTCTTGAATCAAATGCTCTTTTTCTTGTATTGACAGGTTTTCGAAACTTTGAGGCGCATTCAAAAAAATTTGCATTCTTAGCTCCTTTCCGGAATAAGCAGAGATTAACGATGATTCCTATTTTGCCACAATATTACACAAGGGAATTAATTTCATGAAACAAATATTTCATTTGAAATCGGATGTTCCCGGAAATGCCGTTACCAAATCTCTTGTTCACCTTTGCTTAAAATGACGAATCAATTTAACCATGTATTGAATAATGAATATCGAACAACGAATTTAGAATTGTGGCAACACTTTAGTCCTTTGAAAAAGTAAAAACGCGTAACACTTTATTTTTTTGAAAAATTACAATAATAGCGCTGCTTGCCGTAAGCGTAGGGGCGGAGTATATAAACGGTTGCGGCTCGTGCCTCACTTGAGATATCTAAGTAGAGACAGGTTTGAAACCTGTCTCTACCATGTAGTGCGACGAACCTCGTCGCACTACAAATGACAATTTCCAGTTTAAAAAGACTAAAGTGTTACGAATTGTGAGGTTTTCTTATCCAAATCCAATAATAAAGCCACAAAACCGGGGGTTAGCGGACGTCTGGCATCTGTGGAACTTTCACCCTTTTCTTTGAAACCACTCTTTTAGGAACTGCAAAGAATCCTTCCTTTTCATTTTTTCGCAGTTTTTGAAAAAAGACATGGAAGTTATAGTTTGCCTGCCTGGCGAGTTCTTCGCCTGCTTTTCGAGCCTCTTGAACAATTGGATCCTTCCGCATACGTTATACCCCCATTAATTCTTCCGGTGTACAAATAACTGGCGTCTTAATACTAAGTTTCTCATTTATCTCCAGGAGCTTCTTGATGATTTCATCATTTGCAAGATGGACACAATTCCAAGTAACAAGATAATCAATATTATGCACGGATGCTACAGCAAGATGGGCTGCATCACGAAGGGGTGCATTCCCGATTTTTTGTGACTACCGCCATGTTTTAATAAAACGTACCGTAGTGTTAACCCTGACAGGGTTTCAAACCCTGTCAGGGTTGTTTTGCCCCGACTCCATGAACACTTACAAAAAATCGGGAATGCTCCCTCACGAAGAGCCTTTTTGGGAATACCCAGTTTTTCCATATATATCCGGGCTATCTTCTCAACCTTTTCTGTTAGCTCCAAATAAGGAAAGCCTTTCAGTTCATTTAATCTTTGTTCTGCAGATTCTTTGTTTCCTGCTGCGGCCTCCTCGACAACAACCTCTGAGATATAAACATCAAATCTCTTAACGGCCTTTGGCCACCACTCCGATGTAATCTGCTGATGAGCAAGTACTATAATATCACGGCTGGGCTTAGAAACGTATTAACTCACCACCGATGTTTAAATATAAATTGATTCTTTCATTAAAGTTTTTCTCTGTAATTCCGTGGGGACACCATACTTAATTTTAGGAATCTTCACTTTCCTTTTGTGGTCTCTTAGGGCCGGGCTTCTGCCGGCATAGCAGTCTCCCGGGACTAACACACGAGAGTCCTGACAATAGAGGAATCTTAGCCGTTTTTCAAAACGGAGTCAATACTCAAGTATGATACCCCCTGAATTGTCCGGATTATTTTTAACCGCGGATGAACGCGAATGGCCGCGAATGATTTTTCCTGATTCGCGTGTATTAGCGTCCATTAGCGGTTTCGACTTCCGAGGTTCGTCCACCTGTTCGATCACCTGAAAAGGCAAAACGATATTAGTCACTTCGCTGGTTTTGCCGTTCCAGACCGGTTCCACCTCACGCTTGTCGTCAAAGAACATAAAGCGGTACTTGTCGGGTAGAGGCTTATCCGCTTCAATAAGTTTCAGTATTTCGCGTTTTTCGGTATCAGTAAGTTTCATTCTTAATATCTCTTGTTTCTCGTCACAGGTTGTTTTCAGCGGGCTAACTCCTGGCTAACCGGCATGCAGCCTTTTTACGCGTCCGGTTGAGCGTTTTGTTAAGCGTGTCGTTTTTTGCACAAGCTTTATCAATGACAGAAGTGCAGTATTAACGGCTTCTTCGTTTGGAAAAGCCTCAGCAACTTCCGGTTTAAGAATAATAACATTTGATGACTTACACAAACGACTTGCATACTTGCCACGCACCAAAGGGCCTGGGAAGTCTGAACGTTTATACTCCGCACGCAATTCATCTTTTTCTGTCTGTTTAACCTTCTTCATAAATCTTTCGCTCTCCTTTGCCCGCTATGCGAGCGCTTATAATTCGTATAGTCTCGGCTCTCTAGGTGTGTGCGACCACTAATAACGGGAGCATTCCCGATTTTTTGTAATCCGTCATTTTAATATGATGAAAAGAGAATATCGAACCGCAGAACAAGGAATATCGAATTACAACCGTAGAGACAGGTTTGAAACCTGTCTCTACAATGACCTATATTTTCAAGCACCACTAATTGTTTATAGCCAAAAGTATCTATTTCCCTAAAATTTAATATACAATCCAGGTATCAATAGATGGGTGGCACAGGCATTTTGCCTGTGCGGAATACAGGCAGGATGCCTGTGCCACCCTTGCAATAAATTTTATTATTCATCTTCTGAAAACCTTATTTTTTTGACTATATTTACAAAAAATCGGGAATGCACCCCATTTGTTCCTTCATTGTATTTTTTTGCATATTTTCCCTGAATCACTTTGCTGAAATCATATTCTTCAAGCATGTCTGGATCTTTTTGCATTCTCTTCATATTGTTTCCTTTCGTTTTTTGTTATTTTTCTTGCGCTGATTATTCGTAACAATTTAGTTTTTTGAAACCGTAGGGCAAAACAATGTTATTATTGGAATTTTTCAAAAAACTGAAGTGTTACGGTTTTTGTCATTTGAATTTGCTTCGTATTTCGAATTTGGTTGCGGCCAAAGGCCGCGCCAGGCAATCTGCGTAATCTGTGGTTTCCATTTTGTTTGGTTCTGACTATGCCATGTCAGGTTTTCGAGACATCAAAAACATCACATGCGCATGCCGCCCATTGTTCAAATCCGATTTTCCGGAGACTGTGCGCTTATGGCTACTATAACAATCTCTGCAATAGCAGTGTTTTTAATGCGGATTAGCCGGTTGCAAAGCATCTATCTTAAAATCAGAACAGACTGCCGGACGATTTCGAGCACTTTCGCGGGAAAGATACCAAGCTGGATAGTGCCGATGATTGATATGACTATGGCGGCAAAGATGAATGGGGAAAGGGTGAGTGGCTGGAATTCTCTTTCCGGGTCGCGCATGTACATTGCTACCGTTACCCGTAAATAATAAAAAACGGCGATGACGCTGTTTATCACTCCGATAACGGCCAGCCACACGTAGCCGGATTTTATGGCGGAACTGAATATATAAAATTTTCCTACAAAACCGGCAGTGGGCGGAATTCCGGCCATGGAAAGTAAAAAGAGCGTCATGGCAATTGCCAGCCTCGGATGCTTAAAGGCTAAACCGTTAAAATCGCTAATCTTCAGGAAACTATCTTCTTTCTGGCTTACTACAATGACCACGGCAAACGCGCCAATATTCATGAACAGATACGCAAGGAGGTAAAACAACACCGCCGATACACTCATATTGTTTGCGGCTACCAACGCAATAAGAAGATATCCCGCATGTGCAATGCTGGAATAGGCAAGCATGCGCTTAATGTTTGTCTGCGCTAACGCAATAATGTTGCCGGTTGTCATGGTGAGTACCGCCAGTACCCAAATAGCCTTTTCCCAATCATGGTGCGCCTGACCAAAGGCTGTGAAAAATATTCTCATAAAAGCGGCAAATCCTGCGGCCTTTGGCCCAACCGCCATAAATGCCGTTATCGCAGTGGGCGCCCCTTCATACACATCAGGCACCCATGCATGGAAGGGTACGGATGCTATCTTGAACCCTATCCCGACAATGATCAGTCCCATACCGGCTAATAAAAGAGGGTCTACCGCGCCTCCCTTGCCCGCAAGAAAAACGGCAATCTGCCGCAGGTTTATCGTACCCGTTGCGCCGTACACCATTGCAATACCGTACAATAAAAAGCCGGTAGAAAATGCCCCAAGCAAAAAATATTTTAATGACGCCTCGTTTGATGTGAGCCTTGTCCGTTTCATGCCGACAAGGATATAAATACTTATCGACATAATCTCCAGGCCGATAAAGATATTCAGCAAATCAGCACCGGAGGCCATGAGTATCATGCCAATGGTGGAAAACAATATAAGGGTATAATATTCCCCATGGTTTATGTTTTCTCTTTGAACATAATTTTTGGAGATAAGGATGGTGAGTCCGGCGCAAAGCAGGAATACAAATTGAAAAAAGAGGGCGTAGTTATCAATTGTATAGACGCCGTAGAAAGAAAAGAGGGTAGTACCTGTAAAACTTCTGGATACAATAGCGGCGATTACTACTCCTATTAAAGAGAGGTACGCCAGAAAATTCTTTTCTCCCATTTTCCGTGATGAAAAAATATCCACCATCAATACTATCATCCCGAAACCTGCAAGTACGAGTACCGGCAGGATGCTTAAGATGTTAAATGTCATTATCGATATACCTGGCATGGAAAAATCACCTTAATTCATAAAAAGAGGTTTTTGTAATAATTTCTGCCGTCAGCAATTTGCCGACTGTATATTGCCGGTTGCCAACTGTACAGTATTCCCCGAAAGTATAGGGAGCAAATGGGGGAGTTTGCCTCAATTTATTGAGAAGTTGCCCCGCTGCTACCATTCGGTTTCGTTCTCCGGAACAATATCAATTTTTGGAATACTCTTGCCATGCAGCGTATCATGGGTTTCCGGTTTTTGAATATTAGACGCAACAGGCACTTTCCTCTCCACCTGTTCCAGAAGATGTTTTACGGAACTATCCATCTTTCTTAAAAACGAGTTAGGATAAATGCCTATCCAGAATATTAGCAGCACAATGGGAATCATTACCGCCAATTCACGGCTGCTCACATCCTTCAACGTCTTATTCTCCTCATGGGTAATATTATGAAACATAACCCTTTGAAACATCCAGAGCATGTATACAGCGGCAAGGATTATTCCGGAAGTAGCAATTGATGCGTATAAAATGCGTGATTTAAACACCCCCATCAAGATAAGAAATTCGCCGACAAAACCGTTTAAACCGGGAAGGCCTATTGAAGAAAATGTAACAATCATAAACAGGACGGCAAAAACGGGGATTTGTTTCGTCAATCCCCCATAGTCAGAGATTAAACGCGTGTGCCTCCTATCATAAAGCATCCCGACAATAAGAAACAGAGCGCCTGTGCTCAGTCCATGATTTATCATCTGCGTAATGCCGCCTTCAATGCCCTGAATATTAAAGGCAAATATGCCGAGCATAACAAACCCCAAATGGCTTACGCTGGAATATGCGACAAGTTTTTTAAGGTCGTCCTGTACCATTGCAACCAGCGCCCCGTAGATAATGCCGACGATGGCCATCCATGAAATCACCGGGATAAACGAGTGGCTTACCTCCGGGAAGAGTGGCAGGCAAAATCTGATAAACCCATACGTGCCCATTTTTAGTAAAACACCCGCCAGGATTACGCTCCCGGCAGTCGGGGCTTCGACATGGGCGTCCGGCAGCCATGTATGCAATGGAAACATTGGCACTTTGATGGCAAAGGCCAGGAAAAATGCCAAAAACAGCCAGAACTGAACGGCATAGGAAATATCCAGCCGGTAAAATTCCAGCAGGTTAAACGTATATTCTCCCGTTGCTCTATAATTCAGGAAAAACAGTCCGATTATTGCCAGCAGCATAAATACGCTGCCTGCCATTGTGTAGACAAAAAACTTTATTGCGGCATAAATCCTTCTCTGCCCGCCCCAGATACCAATAATGAGATACATGGGTATCAGCATAAGTTCCCAGAACACATAAAATAAAAATACGTCCAAAGAAACAAAAACCCCGACCATACCCGTCTCAAGAACCAGCATGGCGATCATGTATTCCTTCACGTTACGTTTTACATTCCATGACGCCAAAATGGCAATGGGAGTAATAAAGGTCGTCAAAAGCACCATGAAAAGACTGATCCCATCGATGCCAAGATGGTAAGAAACGCCAAATGAAGGTATCCATCGCAATTTCTCGACAAATTGCATATCATACGTGTTCGCATCAAAGAGAAAATACAATGGTACAGAAATCAGAAATGCCACTATAGAGACAAGAAGGGATGTTACCCTTATCAACTCTTTATGCCGGGAATCGAGTGAAAGGATTAAGACAACCCCAACAATCGGAAGAAAAGTAATTAATGTAAGAATTGGCAAATTCATTTGAATGTTCCGGTAATATTATATAAATCCTTATTAGACTTGTTCATCATAAATATTCTTTATTGGAGCAATACGTCCTACTCTTTTATCCTGTCTAAACCCTCATAGACCTTATTTATTTTTTCAAAACTGTCTTTTATTCATTAGATTGTTACCTGGCAACTACTCTCTCCTGCAGCTTTTGAGTGCCGCAGAATAGTGGTCAGGTAGAGCAAATTATTAGTCCCCTTATTCTGCATTTAATTTCTTCAATATCTTTTTTGCTAATGGTTCCTTAATTTCATTGTGGCGGGGGACTGCCTCGATAACACCGTTTTTCGGGTTGATCCAAATGGAATGAGACTTACCCTCTCGCTTTAAATAACAACCGGCAATTCGCAATCTCCGCTCCAAATCACGTCGTTTCATCCAATCAATATCTTTTCTTGTATTGCATCTTCGGGTAACCCGCGAAGAATGTCCTGCCTGCGGTCTTCCAGAATCAATTCAATAGCTTCTCGCAGGTTATTTTTCGCTTCCGCTACTGTTTCACCTTGCCCATTCGCACCAGCCACCTCTGGACAAATAGCCCAATATCCGCCTTCAGGCGCCGGTTCAATAATTGCCGTGAACTCAGCTTTCATAATTCCCCTCCTTTTGCAGCATCTTTGCCCATGTAAAAAGATATCACCAAATTGCATTATAATATCTTCTCGAAATTTATTATAGCTTCATCACTAAGTTTATCCCATTCTTCAATTTCTCTCTGAAATCCAAAATCTAATTCTCTTTGCTGAATGATGGATTCTTTAAATATACGAATTATCTTCATAAGGTTATTTATTTGCTCATCCGCGAGACCGTTGAGTTCGTTTAATATTTCCTCTTTATACTTTAATTCTGATTTCATCTTCCACCTCTTTGACATTAGGAAAGAATGCGGTTGCTTCTGATATAATTTTGTAAGGGCACGAACAAACAAGCTTGTCCATACCACCCCCGTCCTGCAAAGCTGAAACCTATAAACATCATGTATTAAACCCGCAAAAATTAATCATCAATCGAGTTTAAAAATTCTTTTACCGTTATCCCTGCCTTTGCGATTAAGCTTCGTAACGTACCACGGGCGACTTCGTTGTGATTGGGAACCGATAACGAAGCTATATGCCCTTTCTTTGTCGGGACAATATGGCTGCCTCGCTGACGAACAACTTCCCAACCAAACTTCTCAAAAATCTTCACAACATCCCATGGTCTTAATATAGGTACAATAGACACTAAACAGATACCTCGACCTGGCGAATAGCCACAGTCGAAGGCATTCCCTTTTCAGCGCGCGCCTCTAAACACTCCTTAATAGCCTCTTGAATATTTTTTTCTGCCTCTTGTTCGGTTTTGCCTTGACTCACACAGCCAGGAATAGATGGACATTCAGCAATGAACATTCCCTCTTCATCCCGGAATATCGTAATAAAGAATTTCATAATTTACTTTCCTCCGGGCGAATAACGGTCAATGACTTAATCACACGTGTCCTGGCACGAAATTGTTGCCACAAACCTCATTTATTTAACAACGTCGTCAGTATGAGAATGAAAACACACCCAACCACAATATAAAATGCATAATTACGCACATACCCTGTTTGAAAGAGGCGAAAGACATTGCTTATCCCGACGAAGAAACGTGCAATTCCGTTTACAGAACCGTCAATCACCATTGCATCAACCCGCTTCCATAACTGAACAGAGATCTTTTTCACAGGGTTGACAAATACGGCGTTATATATTTCGTCAACATAATATTTGTTCAACAAGACTTTATAAGGCAACGCAAAACGTTCTGCCAGTTTCCCGGGAAGTTTCTGTCTTTTCACATACATTTGATATGCAAGCCAAATACCACCGACAGCAATAAGGGTTGAGACCACCATCATAAGATAGGGAAGCCCCCCGCCGTGATGTCCGCCTGCTTCAGAGCCGTGCATTTCCCCATGACCATGTCCTCCGAACACTGGAGATAGGAAATGATTCAAGGCGTTTGCGCCGGGTATCCCTAAAAAACCGCCTATTATGGAAAGGCCTGCCAGTATTATTAAAGGAGTCGTCATGTTCCGGGGAGATTCGTGCAAATGTTCTTTCACATGAGGGTCAACACGTGATTCCCCATGAAACGTCATAAACAACAGGCGAAATATATAAAAAGCCGTTAGAAATGCCGCAACGGCGCCTATTGACCAGTAAATAACATTTCCACGTACAAACGCCTCCAACAAAATTTCATCCTTGCTGAAAAATCCCGCAAAAGGCGGAATGCCGGCAATAGCCACCGTGCCTATTAAAAACGTTTTATAGGTAACCGGAATATGATTTTTTAATCCACCCATTTTTCTCATATCCTGTTCGCCGGACATGGCATGAATGACACTTCCCGAACCAAGAAACAATAATGCCTTAAAAAACGCATGCGTCATAAGGTGAAAAACGCCTGCCGTAAACGCCCCCACACCACAGGCAAGAAACATATAACCTAACTGACTGATCGTTGAATACGCCAAAACACGTTTGATATCGTTTTGCATGAGTCCGATTGAAGCAGCAAACAACGCCGTGGCAGCCCCTATACAGGCAACCACCGTCATGGTAAAAGGGGACAACATATAGAGGACATTACACCTTGCAATCATATAAACACCTGCCGTAACCATCGTAGCGGCATGTATAAGGGCGCTCACCGGAGTAGGGCCTTCCATTGCATCCGGCAGCCATGTATACAGAGGTATCTGCGCAGATTTTCCCGCCGCACCCATAAACAAGAGGAGTGTAATTAATGTTATCGTTATATTCCCTATGGCAAATTTTCCGTGAGACGCCTCACTGAAAACCTCCGTAAAATCAATGCTGTGAAACGTCAGAAAGATGAGCATAATGCCCAACGCAAAGCCAAAATCCCCTACGCGGTTAACGACAAATGCCTTTTTCGCTGCATCAGAAGCGGACTTCTTTTCAAACCAAAAACCTATAAGCAGGTAAGAGCATAACCCAACAGCCTCCCAACCAACAAACATGAGGAGGAAATTGTTGCTCAGAACAAGCAATAGCATCGAAAATGTAAATAAATTAAGGTAACTGAGATAGCGGTGATATCCTTTGTCTTCATGCATGTACCCTATCGAATAGATGTGAATCAGGAATCCAACCCCGGTCACAATAAGAATCATCAGGGCGGACAAAGGGTCTACCTGAAATCCGGCTGCCGCATTGAATGATCCGGATTGAATCCAACTGAACAGGTGTTTTTCAAAAAGACGTTCTTCCGGCGGTAAGGAAAGAAGTCCGCAGAAAACAAGTATGGAAATGAAAAAGGACAGGCCTATCGCCCCGCAGGCAATATACCCTACCGATTCTTTACGCAATCGTCTGCCGAAAAACCCGTTAATTGCGGAACCAATTAAGGGAAATAATAAAATGAATGCAACCAGATTAAGCATAGGCCCCCTACCACTTCATGATATTCATGTCATCGACATTAACGGTTTCTTTGTTCCTGAATATGGCAATAATTATGGCCAAACCAACCGTTGCTTCCGCAGCGGCAACCGTCATGGAAAAAAATACAAACATCTGCCCTTCCATAGAGTGCAGATAATGGGCAAATGCCACAAACGACAGATTTACCGCATTCAACATAAGCTCTATGCACATAAAGATTATGATTGCGTTTCTCCTGATAAGTACTCCTACAACCCCGATTGAAAACAATATAGCGCTCAAAATCAAATAGTGCGTCAGCGTAATCATATCACTGTTTCCTTTTAGCTAATATAATAGCCCCAATAACGGCCACAAATAATAAAACAGAGGTCATTTCAAACGGCAGAAGGTAATCGGTAAATAATAGTTTGCCAACTAATTGTGTATGCCCTATGCTTTCGACCTTTGCGGAAGTATAAATCCCCTCCCGCCCCTGGAACAGCTTTGATTTGATAGTCAACCCCATAATAATAAGCAATACGAAACCCATAACCATTGCTGGTATTCGCTGAAAAGGCAGGCCATCTTTCTGCTTTTGGTCATTGTTCGTCATTAATAACATGATGACAAAGAGGAAGAGCACCATAATCGCCCCTGTATATACGATTATCTGCACTGCGGCAATAAACTGCGCCTCAAGCAAAACATACAGCACCGCTATATTCAAAAAGGAAAAAACCAGATATAAAGCGCAGTATATAGGGTTTTTCTCAAATATAAGATAGAGCGCCGCAACTACAGAAGTTGCCGCCATTACATAAAATAAATATGGTTCCATTATAGTTTAATTACCATGCTATGATTTTCTTTTTCTGGCAGATTCCAGTAATTTTTCTTTATCTAAAACGCCGCTATTCTTGTCCGTGGCGAGTTCAAAAACGTCCCCGAGGAGAATTGCCCTTTCAGGGCATGCCTCCTCGCAAAAACCGCAAAATATACACCGGAAAGAATCCAGTTCATACATCGACGGATATCTTCTGAATTGTTCATCCTCTGCACCTTCTATGGAAATGCACTGAGAGGGGCATACTTTGGCGCACAGTCCGCACGCAACACATTTTTCGCGCCCATCTTCCCCGATTTGCAGTTCCGGCAATCCCCTGAATCTTTTGGCAAGCCTTGGCCTCGCATCAGGATAGCTCTCGGTGGCACACGTAAACGGATTCAAAAACCGTTTTAACGTAAGTAATAGACCTTTCACTAACGGTAAAATCATAGTCCTCGAATAACCATGATAAGTCCTGTTACTAAAATATTAAACAATGAAAGCGGCAGCAGAAATTTCCAACCAAAATGCATCAACTGGTCATAACGAAGCCTAGGGAATGTTGCCCTCAGCCAGATAAAACCAAAAAGGCAGAAGGACAATTTCAGCATAAACCATACAACGCCAGGCAAAAACGGCCCATGCCAGCCGCCGAGAAAAAATGTTACTGCAATGGCAGACACTGTTATCATATTTGCGTATTCCGCCATAAAAAACATGGAAAACTTCATGCTGCTGTATTCCGTATGGTAACCGGCAACAAGCTCCGTCTCTGCTTCCGGGATATCAAACGGACACCGGTTTACCTCTGCTATAGCGCTTATTGTATAGATGAGAAAACCTAACGGCTGCCAAACAAGATTCCACATTTTCGATTGGGCATTCACAATATCCACCATACTCAACGATCCGGTCATCATGATAACCCCAATGAGAGAAAGGCCAATGGTCAACTCATAACTTATCATCTGTGCAGAGGAACGTATACCCCCTAACAACGAATATTTATTATTCGATGACCAGCCTGCCATAACAATGCCATAAATACCCATTGAAGAAACCGCTAAAATATAAAGGATTCCCACATTGATATCGGTAATGACCATATCTATACGATGGCCAAAGATATTGATTGCATCTCCAAAGGGAATAACGGCAAACGTACACAGCGCGGGGATCAAAGTCATTACCGGCGCCAGCACAAAAAGTATTTTTTCCGCCTTCGCGGGAATAATATCTTCTTTAAACAAAAGCTTTATGCCGTCTGCAATAGGCTGCAGTATACCATGGAATCCTACGCGCATCGGGCCTAGACGCACCTGCATGTGCGCCAATATCTTTCGTTCAAACCAGATCATTGAGACAATCATTAATTGCACTACATTAAATACAATGAAAATCTTAACTGATGCAACAATGATAAAAATGAGTAATTCTTTATCCACCGGAAACCTCTTCCCTCACCATTCTTTGTCCGCAACACTCTAATATTCCCGTTGTTTCAGCAACAACATTTATCTTTTGTCCGCATATCCCGCATAGAAAGTGCGTACCATCCTTAGGCTTTGGATATGCAGACGTCCAGACAGACATCATATCATTCTTCCCAACCGGAGTCATTTCCTTGCCGCAACATACAAGCACCCCAAAACCTTCTTCAATTACTACGACCTTTTGCTTGCATATCTCGCAGAAAAACGTTTGTCCTTTTTTTGCCATGTATAAAACCTCAATAATGCACTTAAATCCGGATTATCGCGGGTTCACGTTGTAAACCCGTACCAGTTGATTAATCTTTTATTTTAAACAATTGTTTTATCTTAGATATTATTTTGGATTTATAGGAATTATCCAGTGACCCAAGTTTTTTTATTACTCTCTGTTTTGAAAGTGTTGCCAATTTGTCTATTCGAATAACAGATGGGAATAATAAACCCACATTCTTCCAATCGTCTATTGCTATATCATAGGAGCCTCTTTGTTCCATGCTGGTTACCTTTGCTATCACAACGTATTTCACATCTGTTTGCGCTAAAACTACCACAGGTCTTTTGGTTTCTCCTGTTCCTTCACTATAAGGAAATTTTAATAGTAATATCTCCCCAAAATTATAATTTGTCGTAAGCGGCATCCTTTTCCGAATATCCTTTCATAAAATCTGCCGCAACTGCGTCTTCCCATATCTTATCTTCAATATCATCCAAAAAAACAATGATAACCTTCTTATCCGTTTTATAAGGGATTTTTTCCAATATTTTTCCGTCGTGACAAATTCCCTGTATAGCTATAATACTCATAAAAATTTACCCCCAAAATTTGATGGTTTCATAACGGGTTGTAACTTGAACCCCCACCTTTTATTTTGTTGATTCCGCCATCAAATGTACCTGGCACTATTATCCCAATAAACCCATGGGTTCGCCCCCGAACAAGCATCCTGACAAATATCCTTTAAACACCTTTCTTCATTTATATCCGCCAATTGTGGAATATCATCAAAAGCCAGAGTTTTAATCCTCGCATAATAAGGGGAGCCTTAAAGCGCTTTCAAATCTTTTATAAAACCCGGCAAATACTCTGTCTTCATTATTTTTCAAGTTCTTTTAATGCATCTTCAAGATTCAGAGGCACTTCATTTTTAACCTCATTCATCGCCCGTGCTAATCCCTCATACCTAATCAGAAGCAGTATATATCTTTACAGGTGTATACGCCTGACAGACCAACATATTAACGCAAGTATCCGCATAAGCATCAGAAACAAAGACGATACCTGGAGGTGATTTCCTTGTCACCTTTATTTTCAGTTTTAGTTTTCCCACCCGCGATTCAACCATAACCATATCGCCATTTTTAATGTGCATATCTTTTGCGTCTTTTTCGTTTATTTCTACACAACATTCAGGGGCAACCGAAACCAATGCCCTTGATCTTGCTGAATAAGCGCCATGGTGATTCAGACTTGCACCTGTCATTACGATGAAAGGAAATTCTTTTTCTCCATTCACTTTCAGGGATTTACCCTGAATAGCAAAAAACGTGCAGGTATTTGATTCTTTTTTTTCAGGAAACGATGAAGGCCAGTGAAATTCTTTTCGTTTCAACCTATCGTAACTTAATGAGGAATAAACAGGCGCTGCCTTTTTTATTTCATCCATAATTTCCGTTACATTCGCATAGGGGAAAGCATGTCCCATCTTTTCTGATACGCCGCGGATAATTTCCCAATCGGCCTTCGACTCACCCACAGGAGAAACCGCCCTGTTTGATCGCTGCGTGATCAATCCCATAGTGGTATAAGTCCCTTCTTTTTCGGCAAATGTAGCAGAGGGGAAGATCACATCCGCCTGTTTTGCGGTTTCCGTCATAAATGAATCCTGAACGACAATAAATTCCATATTCTTAAAACTATCTCTTATCTCTTTTCCGTTCGGATACTCTGCGACAGGGTCTGCGCCCATTACGTAAAGCGATTTTATGCTCCCAATTTTTGCAGCGTCAATCAGATTTAAGGGTTTTTTTGATAAAAGATCTTCAGAAAATCTTATGCCCCACAATTTTTCAATGCTCTCCTTATTCGATGCATCGTTTATATCAAGATAACCGGGCAATGATTCCGGAACGACTCCCATATCGTTTACCCCCTGCGAATTATTATGATATCTTGCACAGAAAAGAGAAACCCTGCCAGGATGAATTTCACTACGATTAGAAATATCAATCAATGTGCAAAGGTCTAACAGCGTTTTTATGGTATCTGCACCCAGCGGGTCTTCAATAACGTCTTTGCCGTAAACAATGCAACAGTTACCCGGTTTCGTCAGCAATCCGGCAGCGTTGCGTATCATTTCCGGCGAAACTCCCGTCAATCGTTCAACATCAGTTAAACTAAGATTTTCTACCGATAAACGTAAATCGCTAAGATTACTTGCCGAAGACTCTAACTTTTTAACATCAACAAGTTTATCCTCAATAATGACTTTGATTATTGCGTTGAGCAATACATGCTGACTTCCCAAAGAATAGGTTAATCGCGCTTCATTTGGGGCGGTATTTTCAAAAATGATAGTGCGCGGATTGGCGATCACCACATTTGCGTTATTCAATTTTATTGCCTTCCTTGCCATGCATCCTATGACAGGGAGTACTTCGGTAATATCAACACCAAAAAAGAACAGGGCACCGGCATTTTCAATTTCCTTCAATGGGGCGGCCGCAAACCCGCTTTCAACCGATTTATATAAAACGCTATTTAAGAATGGCGCCCTCATATTTGCTATGTTGTCAATACAATTTGTCCTAAGCGCCGTTCTGCAAAATTTCTGAAAAAGATAATTTTCTTCGTTGGTACATTTTTCAGAACCGATACCGCCTATCGCATTGCTGCCATGTTTTTCAATGATTCGTCCAAGCGTCTCCGACACAAACCCAATCGCCTCTTCCCACCGGACCGCCTGAAATTCACCGTTCTTTTTTATCAATGGGGTGGTTATTCGTTCCGGAGAATGAATAAATTCATGCCCAAACCTTCCCTTTACGCAAAGATTTCCCTCATTTATCCCCAGTTTATCATCGGACAGCACGCGCCTGACGCTTCCATTTTTTGTATTTAAAACAATTGTGCAGCCAACGGAACAATAGGGGCAAATTGTCTGAAAACTCTCGAATTCCCACGACCTGCCGCTGAACTTCAGCGTTCTGTCCTGCCAAGCGCCTGTCGGGCACACCGCAAGACACCCTCCGCAAAAACTGCAATCCAATGGCCTGTCAAAGGCGGTTCCAATAACCGTTCTGAACCCGCGGTTCTGGAAGTCTATGGCGCCAACACCCTCTATTTCCTTGCAGACATTTACACACCGGCCACACAAAACGCACCGGTTTCTGTTTAATTCCAAAACCGGATTATCCCGAATTACGGGAACAGACATCCTTGCCGTCTTGAATCTCCCCTGAGGGGATTCCAGATCATGGGCAATATTTTGCAGTCCGCATTCTCCGGATTTATTACAGGTGGGGCAGGCAAGTTCATGATGAGCAAGCAGGTATTCCATTACCGCTTTTCTATGGCGATTCACTTCTGCGGTATTTACTTTTACGCACATCCCCTCGGATACCGGATGTGCACAGGCAAAGCGGCGTCTTGTTTGATTCCTTTCAGTAACTTCAACATAACAAAGCCTGCATCCGCCAAACTGGGATAGTTTTGGATGGTAGCACAGGCCTGGAATATAAATATTATTGTCCAATGCCGCCTGAAAAATATTTGTGCCTTCAGGCGCTACGATTGATTTATCATCTATTGTCAGATGGATAATTTTCATTTTATTGCCGTAAAATTACATTTTTCGTAACACACATTACATTTAATACACTTTGCCTTATCAATAAAAGCAACTTCCGTCTTGCTGCCACTGATTGCGTTGACAGGACAATTACGTATGCAGGCCTGGCATTTGGTGCATTTATCGGGGATAACCTCATACCTGTACAACGCCGTACATGTGGCGGTGGGACAAATTTTGTCTCTGATATGGGCGATATATTCGTCTTTAAAATACCGCAAAGTGGACTTGATTGGATTGGGCGCTGATTGCCCAAGTCCGCAAAGGGACATGGTCTTCACCTCTCCGCACATCTCTTCAAGCATTGCAATATCGCCCTCTTCACCCATTCCCTGGGTAATCCGCGTAAGTATATCAAGCATAAGGGTAGTGCCTATTCTGCATGGAGGACATTTTCCGCATGATTCCCGCGCGCAAAAATCCATAAAAAAGCGCGCCATTTCCACCATACAGGTACCGTCATCCACCACTACAAAACTACCGGAACCCATCATTGCGCCAATTTCCAATAATGATTCGTAGTCGATAGGAAAATCCAGCAATGATTCAGGCAAACAACCTCCGGAAGGTCCTCCAATCTGAACGGCTTTGAACCGTCTTTTCCTGGGAATCCCCCCTCCTATATCAAATACGATTTGCCGGATAGTTGTGCCCATGGGAACTTCTACAAGGCCCGGATGTTTTATTTTCCCCGTTAATGAAAATATCTTCGTACCTTTGCTTTTGTCTGTTCCCATCTGAGCATACCAACCTGCCCCCTTATTCATTATAAGAGGGACATTCGCAAAGGTTTCCACATTATTTAACACAGTTGGCTTATCCCACAATCCCGCCTCTACAGATTGAGGGGGCCTTGTGCGCGGCATTCCCCGCTTGCCTTCTATTGAATATTGTAATGCCGTGGACTCTCCGCAGACAAAAGCGCCTGCGCCTTCTTTTATGTAAATATTTAAGTTGTATCCGCTGCCCAGAATATTCTCGCCCAAAAACCCATATTTTTTTGCCTGTTCAATGGTATGTTTAATCCTTCTAACCGCCAGAGGATATTCTGCACGGATATATATGTAACCGCTAGTTGCGCTAATGGCGTATCCGCCAATAATCATGCCCTCCAGGACTGCGTGCGGGTCACCCTCCAGCAGGCTTCTGTCCATAAATGCACCAGGGTCGCCCTCGTCAGCATTACAAATAACAAACTTTTCATCGGAAGAATATTTTGCACACGACGCCCACTTATTGCCGGTAGAAAACCCACCGCCCCCTCTTCCTCTCAAACCTGACTTAGATACTTCCTCAATCACCTGCTCCGGACTCATTGTATTGAGTATTTTTTTAAGGGCTTCATACCCGCCACGGGCAATATATTCCTCAATGCTATCAGGGTCAATGTAGCCGCAATTCCTTAAAATCTGCTTGCGCTGCGGTCTATTAATGATCAGTTCATCAAAAAAAGGAACTGATGGATAAGGCTCCTCATGCCCCTCTTCCGCAACCATTTGAGACAATACATGGTTTTTGACAATTTCCCCTTTTCTTATGTGTTCCTCCAATAACAGAGGCACGGTCTGCGGTTTCACATTTTTATACGTTACCCTGGTACGGCCGGGGATTATTATATCAACAAGCACTTCATAGGAACATAAACCAATACACCCTGTATGGACAATATCCGCCTGAATCTGTTGTTTGGCAAGTTCGCTTTCGATACTTTTTAATACCCCCCTCGCGCCAGCGCCAATGCCGCATGTTCCCATGCCAACCATTATCCTGGCCCTGGCGGGCGTTGCCTCCACTTTTGAACCTTCAGACCTTTCGTCAAGAACCATTTAGCAGAAACTCCTTAATCCTTTATCTCGTCTATTATATCCCCAACGGTATTATGAGACAGTTGTCCATAAACATCTTCATCCACCATTATAACCGGCGCAAGCGAACAGGCGCCCAAACAAGCCACCTCTTCGAGGGTAAACATTGTATCTTTTGTTGTCTCCCCTACTGGAATGTCTAGTTTTTTGCCCAGTTTTTCAATAATTTGCTTTGCGCCTTTTACATGACATGCAGTTCCGCTGCATGCCTTAATGATATGCCTGCCGCGTGGTCTCATATGAAACTGGGCGTAAAACGTCGCAACACCGATTATCTCATTCACGCTGATATTCAATCTTTCCGAAACAAAATCAACAACCTTCTCCGGCAAATAACCATATCCCGTCTGTATAGCCTGCAAGATGGGAATGAGCGAACCCCTGCCGTGTTTATACTTTTCGAGAATATCTTCTGCCTTTGAAAGATATAGTTCTTCATTCTCAGCGGATTGTATGTTTGTTTCAGCCATTTTTGTTTTTAACGGTCAATTTCACCCAAAACTATATCTAAACTCCCGATTACGGCAACGACGTCGGGCAGCATCTTTCCTTCCACCATTTTAGGCAACGCCTCAAGATTTACAAAAGACGGCGGCCTGATTTTTAAACGATAGGGACGGTTCGAACCGTCGCTGACGATATAAAATCCCAATTCCCCTTTCGGGGCTTCCACACATGAATAGACTTCGCCTTTTGGCGGGCAAATGCCATCGGTAATTAATTTAAAATGGTGAATCATAGCCTCCATATTTGTTTCCACCGCCTCTTTTGCCGGCAATGCAACACACGGGGCATGGGTAATGTGATCTCCCTTCGGAAGAATATCCAAGGCCTGTTTAACAATGTTGTTGCTTTGAATCATTTCCTCAATACGCACACGGTATCTGTCGTACACATCGCCATGCACTCCCAGCGGAACGCTAAAATCATATTTGTCATAACCGGAATAAGGTTCTGCCTTTCTTACATCCCAGTTCACCCCTGAACCTCTTAAACTCGGCCCGCTCAACCCGTAATCAATAGCATCTTCCGGGGAAATATAACCAACGCCAATTGTGCGTTTTTTCCAAATCGGATTATCTTTTAAAAGTGTTTCATATTCCATCAGTTTTGAAGGAAATTCATTTACAAACTTTTCAACGCTTTTCAGGAAACCCCCGGGCAGGTCGCGCGCAACACCACCAATCCGTATATAGGAAAGATTCATTCTCGAACCGGAAACCATCTCGAAGATATCGTAAAGCGTTTCCCGTTCGCGGAAACAATAAAAGAAAACCGTCATTGCCCCTAAATCAAGGGCATGCGTAGCCAGCCACAATAAATGGGAAGATATTCTTGTAAGTTCGCAAAGCATAACCCTTATATGCTGCGCCCTTTCGGGAATTTCAACGCCAATTAATTTTTCAACGGCAAGCGCATACGCTAAATTATTTGAGAAAGGCGCCACGTAATCCAGGCGGTCGGTAAGGGGAATGAATTGATGATATGTCTTGTATTCTGCAAGTTTCTCCACGCCCCTGTGCAGAAATCCGATATCAGGCGTCACCTTTGTAATGGTTTCGCCATCCATCTCGAGTATTAACCGGAGCACGCCATGGGTACTCGGATGCTGGGGTCCCATGTTGATGGACATCATATGAGTGGTTTTTGCGGAAGTAGCCGTAGTCACGCTTCATCCTTTCTGTAGATAGCTCTCAGGCTCGCAGGCTGTCTTCCATCTATGGGATAATCTTTCCGCAATGGATGGCCTTCAAAATCTTCCGGCATAAGTATTTTCCGCAGATCGGGGTGACCCTGAAACTGAATGCCAAACATATCATAGGTTTCTCTTTCATGCCAGTTTGCCGTTTTCCAGACAGGTGTGACGGTTGAAAGGATTGGATCATCAGATGGAACGGGAACTTTCAGGCGCACGCGGTGTTTTTTCTGGAGGGAATACAGGTGGTACACCACCTCGAAAATGCCGTCTGTATCCCTTTTATCAACACCGCATAAATCGGACAAATAATTACACTCAAGCTCCTCGTTTTTCTTAAAAAACTCAGCTACCTGCATAATGTGTTCTTTTTTTATAACAAACGTCAATTCCCCGCGAAATTCATAACAATCGGTTACCGTTTCGGGAAAATTGGACTTCACTAATATGATGATTGAATCATTATTCATTGCTGCATACTTTGAAATATTTTTTCACAGCGATTCTTTCTCGATTTTCTTCTGTATTTCCATGATAGCATGAATCAACGCCTCGGGTCTCGGCGGACAACCCGGAAGATAAATATCCACCGGTATTACTTGTTCAAGTCCCTGTACAACGCTGTACGTATTAAATACCCCCCCGGAAACAGCACAAGCGCCCATCGCAACAACCCATTTAGGCTCAGGCATTTGTTCGTATATCTTCCTCGCCACGGAGGCCATCTTATAGGTAAGCGTACCCGCAACAATCATCAAATCTGACTGCCGTGGAGAAAATCGAAACACTTCGGCGCCGAAACGCGCAAGGTCGTGACGCGGCGCTACAACGGCCATCATCTCTATTGCACAACACGCCAAGCCAAAAGGCATTGGCCAAAGAGAGGATTTTCTTGCCCAATTTACCATTGTTGTCAAGGTGGTAGTCAGAATATTATCACCCAGATGGCTCTCTATTCCCATTCCAATCCCCCCCTTTTCCAAATGTATAAATAACAAATGAGCAATATGCCAATAAATATTACCATTTCAATGAATCCAAAAAGCTTTAATGACTTAAAGGCAACTGCCCATGGATACATAAAGATAACCTCTATATCAAATACAACAAAAAGCATTGCAATCAGATAAAACTTTACTGAAAAACGTTCGTGCGCGGACCCCACCGGCTCAACGCCGCATTCGTAAGGAGTAAGTTTTTCTTCGGATGGTTTCTTCCTGCCAAGGATCTCCGAAACCCCAACATTTGTAAGGGCAAAACCCAAGGCTATGAAAAATAGGATTAAGATAGGCAGGTATTGTATCATTTGACCGTGATTATAGAATTATTTATGAAAAAGTCAAAAAGTTTTAGCGAAAGTTAAACAGTGAGAAATAATACCTTCCCACAAAGAAATGAGTCATAGTATAATCATCTAAAATTAATTTATCAAGGGCATAAAACACAAAATCACTAAAATATTTAGCAATACTTAACAAATCAGGTTTAAATTTTTTAGGGAAACCTTAAAAAGCATTATAAAACAAAAAAATTAAAGAGAAATATAGGAGCATCGGGTAAAATGTAATATTCCTGTTCAATAGGCAAACATGTGCGCATTAAAAATAATCGAACCCTTGTGAAACTTTTTCTGTATTGAAAATGTTCCCTTATTTATGTAAACATAAGGATACTTAAGTTTTTAATTCTATCCCAACAGAAAGTTTTCCTATAATGCTTATGAGTAGTTACAAATCCAGCCTGGCTATTCTTATAGTTTTCATATCCCTATATTGTACCAACATGTTAGGTATGCCGGTATTGGAAGCGAAGCACTTGGAACCCTCCAACGACTCACAACCAATTCATGCCGATACTCAAAAAGAAAGTGATTCTTTAGCGGCAGAAGAAAATGGAACACAAACTACTATAGGGGACAATAAACCAATTCAAACTCCTGTCATAGAAGACCCGCCCCCTACAACGGTTGATATGGGGGATATCAGCATCCAGACACCGGATAGCAATACCGATGTTATCATAACAGGAAAAGAAGTACCTTATACTTCTAAACAAGAAGAAAATAAGCATCCACAAGAAATAGCACACCCCGATGAAGATGGTCCGCCGATTGTTCCCGCAGAAGAGGCGCTTTCGGGTACCACAGAGCAAGAGCATATCCTGGCTACGCCAACGCCGATTCTATCTGTTACACCCACGGGCTATGGGCAATCTTTGATTGAAGAAGAAAAGGAAATCCACACACCATCGCCAGATGGAGAATTATCTCAGGCGATTCCTATTGAGATAGGAACTCCCCATGTAACAAAAGAGCATACTGAAGATGAATCATCAATAGAAGAGATTCCGCCACAGCATACTATTACTACAGAGAGTATCAGAGATGCCGATGTTCCCGCAGAAGAGGCGACTTCGGTCAACACAGCACAAGATAATATCCTTGCTACACCAACGCCGATTCTATCTGTTACACCCACTGGCACCGGGCAATCTTTGATTGAGGAAGAAATGGAAATCCCCCACACACCATTGCCAGATGGAGAATTATCACAGGTTATTCCGATTGAAAAGGAAACCCCTCATGAAGGAGAAGATCATCCTGGAGATGAATCGCCAATAGAGGAGGTGGAGTCGCAGCATGCTAAAATTACAGCGACTCCGGGAGATACTGAAGAAAAAGGTGTCCTCTCCGTCATGCCTGTTCCAACGCCGGAATATGCTGCTGCATCCGTTGATGCGGAAGAATCACTGGTTCCAATAGAAAAGGATAAGCCGTCACATGATGGAGAAAGCGGATTACCGCCAACTAACTCCGTGGAGTTGTTGCCGTTTGCGCCTATTGAAGGTTTTTCCAGGAAAAAGGAAGGCATAGACACTGAACTGCCGATAAAGGATGCCGGTGATTCAACAACAGGAAGAGCTTCAGAAGAACACCGCATAGACCCTGTGAAAGAAGATGGAGTTTCAACGCCTGCCTGGGATATATTGCATAAAGATCCAACCCATGGTGTGATCCTTGCCGTCGCCATAATACTTATTGCCGCCAAGATAGGAGAATTGCTGGCAAAAAGCGTGAAGTTGCCTTCGGTAGTGGGGAATCTATTGGCAGGAGTAGTGCTAGGTAATATATACATCTTTACCGGCGGGGATTTTTTTGATTTTCTCAAGACAATGCCCTTTTTAAAGATGATATCCTATTTTGGAACGTTGATACTTCTCTTTACCGCAGGGCTTCATACCGATATCAGGATGTTATTACGTGCAGGGGCTTCCTCTTTTCTGGTGAGCCTGGGCGGTATAATCGCCCCTGCCGGATTGGGACTTGTGGTGGGACACTTTTTCCTTCCTGACGCCTCAAATGGCACGAAGATGCTTTTAGCAATTATTATGTGCAATACAGGAATGGGATTATTAACCGCGGTTTTAGGCGAATTAAAGGTTATAAACACCCTCGAAGGAAGGATACTCATTGGCGCCGCCGTTATTACGGAGATCGTGGTTATTTTATCCTTCGGCCTCGTTAGCGGATTTGTTGTTCGCGAAGGGCACTCCCTCATGCATATTTTAGTCAGCGTGTGTATAGCAATTTCTTTCCTTATCATTGCGTTAATAATTATATTGAGATATAGCGAAAAATTTGGCAGTTTTTTAACGAAAAGAGCTGCCGCGGGCCTGAATATTCCTATTGTAGTAGTTTTGCTCCTCTTGTTAGCATTCATGACAGGCACAATTGGACTTCATACAGTAATAGGGGCATTTATTGCAGGATTATTCCTGCGCAATGTAAAATTAAGGTATTCCGACGACGACGAATATCGTACGGTTGAATCTTTTATAAAGCCATTTTATAAGATTATAGTGCCAATACTTTTTGTTAAAGTGGGGGCGCAGGTAGATCTAATGAGTTTTTTACATATAAATACAGCGCTCCTTGGGCTTGCTATAACGGGCGCCGCTATTGCAGGAAAGATGTTTTGCAGCGTTTGCCCGATTGAGCGCGGAGTAAATCGTTTGACCATAGGCATAGGTATGGCGATAAAGATGGAAGGGACTCTAATCCTTGCAGGAATAGGCAGAGATATGGGAATATTCAATAGCACAGTATTTTCCTCTGCTATTATGGTAATCGTGTTTACATCTATCATATGTCCTTATTTTTTAAGGGCATTCCTGCAGAAGAAGGGCGACGCCCAGGACGTCATCCCTGTTGTGAAAGCAGAAAAGGAATTAGAAGGGACAGTGTTAAACTGAATACGCAGGAGTAAAAATGATTCACTACCAGAACATCCTTTGTCCCGTTGATTATTCAAATTGTTCCATGAATGCGCTTGCATATGCAGCAAAATTGGCAATAAGGGACACTGCCAGGCTTTATCTTATTTATGTAAAGGAAGAGCATACCTCTGATTATGGCGGGCTTAAATTTGACGCGGAGTTAAACCGTACTGCGGAAACGGATGCAGAGATAGAACAGAAATTGCTGGGCAGTATTCCTGAAGAAATAAGGTGCTGTATAAATATTGAAACATTAATACGGGCGGGTACTCCTTTCGAAGAGATTTTAAAAGCAGCCCGCAATATGGGGACAGACCTTATAGTCATTGGCACTCACGGCCGTACGGGCATTTCCCATATGTTTATTGGCAGTGTGGCAGAGAAGGTGATAAGAAATGCCCCTTGTCCAGTCTTGTGCATAAGGGGGTAAGGCAGTCGGCAATCTACAGTCGGCAAATTGCAGATTGCAGATTGAGGATTGAGGATTGAGGATTGAGGATTGAGGATTGGATTATTTTGAGTATACATTTAGATTCTACCGGATAACCTCGAAATATCGCGGCAAGCATTTCTACAGGCTTCTTCAAAATGCAACACAAATAGAACCAACAACGTTTGACAAAATAGTTAAGCAAAGGAATTGATAAATGTTAACGGAACTTTTACGATTACAGGGAAAGACCACAAAGAAGATTATAGGGCTTATGTCCGGAACCTCCGTTGACGGAATAGATACCTGCCTTGCTGAAATTTCAGGAAATGGGGTAAGCACCAGAGTAAACGTCCTTGCCTTTGCCACGTATCCTTATCCCGACAGCATTCGCAATGCTGTCCTGGAAGCGAGCAACCCTTCTTCCGGTACGGTTGAAAAAATCTGCCGGTTAAACTTCACCCTTGGAAAACTCTTTGCGGAAGCGGTAAAGAACATTGCAAATGCATCCGGCATTTCTCTCTTTGATATTGATCTTGTCGGGTCTCACGGACAAACTATTTATCATATACCTTGTTTGTCTTCAGATTCCCTTGTACATGGCAACATGCTGCCTGCTGGCATTGCCCCTGCCGGCTCAACCCTTCAAATCGGAGAACCTTCCATAATCGCCCAGGAAACGGGCATTACCACCGTGGCGGATTTTCGACCCAGAGACATAGCAGCCGGAGGCCATGGGGCGCCCCTTGTGCCATATGCGGATTTTATTCTTTTCAGGGATAAAGAAAAAGGACGCTCATTGCAAAATATCGGGGGAATCGCAAACGTTACGTTTTTGCCGAAAGACTGCAATATCAACGAGGTAATCGCCTTTGACACCGGACCCGGCAATATGATCATTGACAGAATAACAGAACGTATTACAAACAATGCTGCGCACTTTGACAAGGACGGGATGTTGGCTGCGCAGGGGCAGATAAACAGGGAACTCCTGTTGAATCTGCAAAAACATTCTTTCCTGTCAAAGCCGCCTCCAAAAACTACCGGACGCGAGGAATTTGGCGTCTGGTACACAGATATGATTTACAACGATGCCGTGAAGGCAGGCATAAACAACATGGATATTCTTGCAACCGTTACATGGTTTACCGCATACTCGATTGCGGAAGGCTATAAACAATGGATATTAAACAGGCATAGTATCTCGGAGGTAATCCTTTCAGGAGGTGGTTGCCATAACAAAACGCTCTTAAAATGTATTAAACAAAACCTTGACCCTTCTATCAGGATATATCCAATAGACATGTTTGGCATTACCTCTGATTCCAAAGAAGCCCTCGCCTTTGCCATCCTTGCAAACGAAACGATATCGGGAAACGCCAACAATGTTCCTAATGCAACGGGGGCAAGGGAACAGGTAGTTCTGGGGAAAATTATCCCCGGGAGACGCCGATAACCGGTTCGGGCGTCCCCGATGTTAAAACATTTTAACGGGATCACGGACGTTGGCCTCCTTGTCCATGTTTTGCGGATAATCCTCTTTCATGATAGCAAATATGCGCAAAAAACTTAAAACAGCTATGAATACTCAACATTATAATCACTACTCAAGGTGCGACCCCATTCCCCTCCTACATTTTACCATCTTATTTATTATATTTCGCATTTTCTTAATTTCTCCCTAAACCCCTTTTCGCGTTCACTTAATACTATTTTGTTAAACTCATTGATTTCGTCCAGCCATTTTAATTTTTCCTCTGTGGATAATTTCATATATTCCATTATTTTTTCATCTTCAAGCGTATACATAAATCCCTTATCCATTCTCTTCCTCCAGATATTTCCTTACTTTCCTGAGCATTGCAATATCACTTAAATCCTGACTTCTTCCGCTAAATTCTTTCATCTTTATTATATCATCTATTGACGCCAGATAAATGTTTATATCCATTGCCTTTTTGATTGTTCTGTTTATAAACGATTTTTCGAAATCCAATGGATGAACAAGCACAATATCAACAACCTTATAATTATCTTTTTTATGATAGAAACTAAAAGCCTTAAGGTTTTTAGTTTCTATCCAGTCTTTTACATTCCTGGGGTTTGCAAGGTCTTCGGGGTTTATGGGCAGGCGAGGAATATAGCCTTATTTTTTCAATAGGGAGGTTATCTTAAGAATATTTTCTTTACTCATAGCAATAACGATGTCTATGTCCTGGGTTACCCGTGGAGCACCATAGAGGTTGACGGACAATCCGCCCACGATGAGATATCTGACATCTCTCTTATACAATCCTTCCAGTATCTCAAAATAATACATATTCTTTCCTTCCGATTTACTTCAAAACCAAACATTTTCTGCAAGGCGGCACATGGCATTACTTCCATGAAATATTTATACAGTATGCTCTGTTTATTCCCCTTCTTCCCCTTTTCCCCTCCACAATCTCAACCTCCTCCGGTGCCTGCCTGTGCGTGGTACGCACGCAGACAGGTGAGGTCGTAGAGTTTGTAGACCATCTGGCCAACCCCGTTAGACGGTAAACATCTGGTATTACTCTGGCATTCCAAATCGTGAACATGTCTGCAAGCATCCTCGCTCAGCCAAGCATATTGGCTTGCTTCGTTAGATAACAAACATGCCTGTCTAACGGGGCTTGCTTGTCCTTGTTTTGCAAGTAATACTCGTCTTTCTTGATAGAAAAGATTCGCCCTTGAACCTTTCCCTTCAAATATAACTTGTCAGTTTGAATGATTCTTCCCTTTGATCACTCCCCGAGTTCGCCGCGGAAGGTTTTGGCAAGGAAGGATTGAGTGGGATATAAGCATTCTATCAATTTATATTATTTATTAAAACTTTGTATTCGGTAAGCTTCTGATTGGTTACTTTTGACCATTTTAGCGCTGAAAACATCTTTTGTTCATTTCGATATTTCTGCATCGTTTTATTAAACTGTTCCACATTATCCGATGGAATAATTGTGCCGCCTATTACCATAAAGCGATTTTTCGACTGCCTGCTTTAGTCACAATAGATATGATAAATCAATCCTATTTATTTCCCCTCCACAAGCACAATCTCCTCCGATCTGACGTGCAGTCGTAAAGTGTGTAAACCATTTGGTCTACCCCGTTAGATAGTAAACATCTAATTAGGTCGATGTGTTTTTCCAAATTGCGGACTTTGATGTGCTTGTCCATGTTTTTGCCTGTTTGCCGTATACAGGCAGACAAGTAATGCCCTTTCATGCAACCCCACGACCCCAACAACATGTTTCCTTGAGGATAGCAAAAATGCACTATTAAGCTCGTCCCTTCAGATATAATTTGTCAATTTGAAAGATTCGACCCTTTACCTCTTTCGACCTCATTCCCGACCGTAAGGAAACAAAACGGCTGTCATTGTAACTCCAAATACCTTATTCTTTCTATCATCTCTTCAGGAGATGGCAGGTATTTTTTTAGTTCACGAGGCAGTTTTTCTGTCAATCTGTAAGTAGATACGCCTATCGGCTTTTTCGTATCCTTCAATGCATACTCGACGATGGTACGGCTTTTGTCTTTGCACAATATGATGCCGATAGAAGGATTTTCCTCCGGAAGTTTTGCTCTGTCATTAAGAGCAGAAAGATAAAACTGCATCTTGCCGGCATATTCTGGCTTGAAAGCGCCTATTTTTATCTCTATTGCAACAAGGCACCGCAGTTGCCGGTGATATAACAACAAATCAATAAAAAATTCCTGCCCGTCTATCTCCAGCCGGTACTGATTGCCCACAAAGGCAAAGTAACCGCCCATCTCTATCAGGAATTTTCTTATATTCCCCAGAAGCGTCCGCTCAAGCTCTTTTTCTGAGTGCTCTTCACCAAATTCCAAAAAATCAAAGGAGTATTCATCCTTGACCGCTAGTTTTGCCTGATGCCGATATTTTTCGGGAACGGCTTTATCAAAGTTTGTCTGGTTTGCCATATACCGTTCAAATGCACCTGCCTCAAGCTGATTTATCAAAACATCTTTTGTCCAGCCGAACTTCTTTGTCATCTTGATATAGAATTCGCGCTGAATATCATCCTTACAGCGTTGCATTATGATGACATTTTTAGTCCAGCTAATTTCTCCAACCAATGGTTGGAGTTTTGGATTGTCTTTGTAAGATGAGTAAAGCTGCCGCATATTCCATAGATTTTGAACGGAAAACCCCTGAATACCCGAAAACTCTTTTTGCAGGTCCTTTGCCAGGGTTTCAACAATTGCCTTGCCCCAACCGAGCTTTTCCTGCTTTGCTACTATTGATTTGCCGATGTCCCAATATAAATTTATCAACTCTCTGTTTACATATTTGAGGGCGTCATACTGGGCTTTATATATGCGTTCTTTTATCTCTTTAAAAAATGTCTTATATTCGGCGGTTACTATGGCTGACATTTCATTCACTCCCCTCCACAATGGCAATCTCCCCTGGGGTTAGGTCATAAAGTTTGTAAACCACCGGAATGTTCCGTAATGGAAGTCATTACCGTAAACGTCCTGTGGATCGAGGATGTAGCAGAACTCTTCATTTTCTGATAGGGGCTTTGTCAAATTCATGTTGTGGATTATAGAACCAAAAATTTAAAGGCCTTTCTGGTGAAAATGTGTAAAGATGTTCTCGCTCATTAATACTTACTCCCATTCTGTATTTTTTACATAGTTCATCGAGCGTTTTTAACACCTTAAACTTTGAAAGATCCCCTCTGCTTAATTCGAGTTTTTCTTTTGAAGTTTCGAAAAGTTTCAATTGGCGCTGAAACCTCTCTGTCTCTCTCCAATCTAAAAAAGTTTTTCCTTTTTCAAAAGAATATCGTGCAAATCCTGTAAAAATATCAATGAGTTGAGTTATTGGTTCCTCGTGCGATTTTGCTTCTGAATGGGCATGAAAATGAGGAAAATGATAATTTTTAATCATACCAAAGAGAGTATGTTCAATCTTGTTTTTTTTACTTAAATTTGTATTTTCAAGGTATTCCATTATCTCTCTCCAATCAATAGCACTGTGTTCGTTTGGATAAAAGTCCCAATCTAAAGTATCATGCTTCCAACGTTGTTGTATACATTTTAATATTTTGTAATACATCATTTGAAGATTCTTGTTGTCATCTCGACCTTTGATACTGTGTCTTCTATCTTGCGTATCCCAGGAAAGAACGTCTATGCGAATTTTATTAGCCGCACAGTATTCAACTCCTTTTGATACAAAGTTCTTAGCTGAATCCTCTTTTTCTTTATCACCAGCAATCTTTTTAAATTCTATACACCGCCTACCATGGTTCTTTAAAATGATGTCTAATTCGTCTCTTAATTTATCAATGTTAGTTTTTTCTGCAGATAGTATACCAACAGAGCGAAATCTCTCATGTCCAGATTCATCGCTATAAATTTGATACCTCATATTCATTTATTGCCTGCCTGTATCTTCCACAATTTTCCGTTCTTCCTCTGTTAGTCCGTAAAGTTTATAGACAAGCTGGTCAATCTTATTTTCTAACTCTAATGTATTTGCCACAGAGTTTTCGCGCTTGGCGGCGATGATGCAATCTACCAATTTTGTGATTTGCTCCCGTTGTTGTGGAGTTCCCATATTGATGGGCAATAATCGAATTCTTTGAGGTTTGACTTGTGCAAGTATACGTCCTTTTTCTTGAGATATCTGTTGATAATAAAAAATCATCAGTTTGGAATTTAATAAACCGATAAAGTATTCAAGAAGCTCATGGAATCCACGCTTTACCAAACCAATATTCACAGAATCAATACAATAAAATCCGGCTTTTCTATCAATAGCCGCAATAATTCGATCACCAGTTTGGCGGAATAGAATTTTTGGTTTAATAAATAAGCCTTCGTAGCGACCTCTAAATAGAACATGCCAATCCCGCTTGCCTTGCTTCTTTTCCACACTTTTTTGAATTAGCAATTCTTTGTTCTTGGAAAGATACTGATAGATATTTTTTACCTGCCTTGAATCAAATTCATCAGTGATATAAAGAACATATTCGTGGGTGTGGGGTGGGCAATAAAAGCGGTTAAATTGTCCGCCACGAATGCACTCTTTGAGATATTCCATTTCAAAATGGTTTTCTTTGGCAACTTGTTCAGATATAATATATATTTCGTCGCAACCTGTGCTAATGCCGTTCGCCACATCATCGCAAAATGTTTCAAATGACTCATAACTTGAAGCAAGCCGATTGACCAGTTCTGATATCGCAGCATCGAAAGAAAAAATAGCATTGGGGGCTGAAAGAATATTCCTGTTTGTTGTTTTTGGAAAATTCTCCGTTATAAGCAATTTGGGCAAGTCTTCAAGCGCAGCTTTCCGCAAGTCGGCAACTGGGATTACATAATCATTCTGTTGTACTTTCATAAGGCAGATAACACAAGTTGGCACGATGGCTTCAAACACATCCCCACCAAGATTGATTGCAAAGAGAATTTGTGAATTTTCAAGATAAAACTTTCTAGCTTTTGTCATGTAAATTTGGAACAGTAATTCGTTTGGCAATATGAAACAGATAACACCATTTCACTTTGATTGATTGTATGCTTCTCCCAGAAAGTACAAGAAAGTGTTTCGGATTCTTTCAACAATATGTTCGTGGCGTTTTTTTAGGTATTTCTTTTGTTCTTCCAGTAACTAGGCCCCATACGGCGGATTCGCAATGACCACATCAAACCCTCCCCTGTGATGAAACACCTCAGAAAAATAAACCTCAAAGTCAAATTCTGTGTGTCCGTTTGTAATCTGGCTTATCAGTTCATCAATCTGCCTTTTATATTCCTGCTTTTTTGTGGGGTTGGTTTCATTAAAATAGAGCGGTTTTATTTTTTCAAGTTTAGAGAAAAGATGATTGTTAAACAGGGTTTTCTCCACTCCCAAGAGTGAATTTCCGCAGACAATCTTGTAATCCAGATTCGGCAGCGGCTTGATGTTTTTTATGTCATCTTCATCCACCACAAGCGATAGCCACAGCCGGAGTTTTGCAATCTCCACCGCGCCGGGGTCAATATCCACGCCGTAAAGAGATTTTTCGATGCATTGCCGTTTGAAATCGTAGGTTGTTCTTGGCGTATCTGACCTTAACCCTGACAGGGTTTCTGGGCTCAAGCTGCCTGCCTGTGCGTCTACACACGCAGACAGGGAAGCCTGATTTACAATAAAGGGCGCTAGCGCATTTCTCGCCTTTACAATTTCGCTCATCATACCAACGGGAAAGGCGCCTGAGCCAACTGCCGGGTCGCAGACGGTGATGTCCGCCAGTTTCTGGTCAATCAATACGGCATTCTTGCGTATGCTTTCGGGCAATTGTGATTTGTAACCGGAAGATTTCTGTTTGCCTTCTAAGATTTTTTGCTCTTTGATCAATGCTATTTCTTCATTTTCACTAACCTGCTCGCCGAAGTGTATCAGGGTCTCGACGTCTTTAACCCTGACAGGGTTGAGAGGGTTGGGAGCGATCAATTCTGTATGCAAGTAATTGATCAGGCTCTGCTGGCACATATAGTGGACAATCTCACGGGGGGTGTAATAAACGCCGTATTGCTTGTTGAATTTGCTTTCTTCGCCTTTTTTACCGCTCTTTAATGCTTTTTCATATTCCGCAAAGTTGTCAGGACGGACTGCATTAAACTTTTCATACGCCTTGCCCAGAAGTTCAGGATCAATGGCAACCTCTTTTTCCAGTGGTTCATCTTCTCTAACAGTAAAATTGTAGCGATCAAAAATATCCAGAATGCCGTCACACTCATTGCCTTCTTTGGTTTTATTTTTATTAGAGAACAGGCTGTCCGGCAGACAGATATCGGTATGTACCCAGTTGTATCCGCCATTGTTGCCAATGGGATCAAAAAGACCACCGTTTAAGAAGGGGATTTTGCAGTTAAACTAGCTGTAATAGTGATCATCATGACTGCGGTCGTTACGCAAAGCTTCGTAAAAGAGTGGTTCCAGAATGTCATTGAAGAAATTTTTATAGTCGCCGTGCCTTTTTTCAAAAAGCTCCCGCAAAAAGCGTTTAGAGCCTGTACCCCATTCGGCATCGCGGGCTACGCCGAACCAGCCTTTTTTCTGTAAAAAATAGAGAAATACAATCTGTCCCAATAGTTTTTTTGCAAAGTTTACGGTATCAACTCCTTTAGATTCAAATTCATTCTTCAGGCTGGTAGAGACAGGTTTGAAACCTGTCTCTACTATTTTGTCCAGTTCTTCTTTTGTACGGATAAAAAGCCTACGGTATTCCCGGAAAAATTCTTCGGTTACGGTTTCAATATCAAATGCCTGTTCCAGTTCTTTAAGGGTTGGGTTACGCTCATCATTTGCCAACATATTAACCAACCTGCTCTGGGCAGTGTGGCTGGTTTCGTTTGCGCCGACCAGGAATGACCACCGGCGTGCAGGTGTAAACTCTTCTTTTACTTTCATTCTGCCGGTTTGAGTCTGTTCAAACTTATAGTCCATCTTGACCAGGGAAAAACGCCAGTCTGCCGAATCCGGAGATACAAAGGCAACCAGCGCCGCCGCCTTTTCATTTGAACTGCCATATTTGCCCTGTAAATACCCGGCAACAAAGTTTCGCTGCATAGTGCGGGCGCGTTCAAGGGAGGTCTCTTTCTGAAGTTTTATGATAAGGATATCAATTCTGTTTTCATCGTCATTGAATTTGCCGATGCGCTCCAGACTGCTGACGTATGGCTTGTAAGCGTCGGGAATGAATTGGCCATGACGTGGAGAAATGCGGTCTTCTTCAATATGGTTCAAAAGGTCTTTGATGAATCGGGTAAACCTGCCCTTATCAAAAGGGTTTTCAAATGTCTCCTGAATAATTTGTTTTGCCTGTTGTTTGTCCATAATATATCTATTTTCCCAGTAGTTTCTTAACGTACCTTTTGCCTTTATCTGTCAGCCGGTATTTCTGGAGCTTACTCCGAGGCTTTTCCGGGATAGTCATTTCTATTAGCCGGTGATGTATTGCCGGTCGTATATAACTGTATAGGAATGTAGGGCGGTGTGACAGCCCCAGCTTGCGCATCAGTTCGCTGCCGCTCAATGTATATCCATGCAGCGATGACAACAACCTTTCTACTTGTTCGGTAACTTGTTCGGTAACTTGTTCGGTAACTTGTTCGGTCTTTTTGAAAACAGTAACCATAAAGCCGCTGCTCATTTCCCTGAATTCAGGAGTTGGAAGTCCGTATTCTTTAAATCCGTTAAGTATTCTTTTGATGCCTGAGCCGTATTTCTCTATCAAACCAGCAGATTTAAAGGCTTCTGCTATCTTCTTGTTGCGGGCAATTGAAACATAATCACCTTTTAAAAGCCTGGTTATAGTAAGCCCTTCGGGCAGATTGCCCGGGTTAAAAAATTCGATTTTATCATCATAAACCTTGATTATAGAGTCCGATGGACTTGTGTAGTCCCTGTGTATAATTGCATTAATGACTATTTCACGGATTGCATTAAGCGGATAATCCCATCGTTCTTCCCGCTGCGGCCTTCCGGTAATAATGTATGCCTTGTTGATATGTTTTTTAATAAAATGCATGACGCCCTCTACTTCTGAAAAGAGGTCGGATTTGAGAGTGGCGCCATCCTTGATAATGGTATCTGTCTGAAACCTGCCGAGTTCTATAGTGCTGATACCTGATTCTCCAGTCATAAAAAGGAGAAAACAGGCGTACGTTATTTTGCCTTCGCGCATCAATTCAAATTTTTGTAATACCGTCAGCGGGTCATCCAGAATAGGATTTTCTCTGTTCGCATTGGTACACTCAATAAATCTCTGAACCTTATCAAGCGAAATGTTTTTTTCGGAGTGATGCTCATCAATATGGAAGTCCCAGCTTGAGTTGAATGTCCTGATGTGTAAATTTACCACTTCTGACACTGATAACTGGTGGTTTGCATTCTTGATGCGTTTGTAATATCTCCCCTTGCATGCAACAGGCTTTACCGGTGATTCCTGTACAGAAAGGATTACAATATTCTTCTTTTTGATTGTTCCGGTTTCAACATCAGGTATTATTGTATGAGATGTATATTGTTTGACATGGTTAATCCAGTTTTGGACAGTCTCTTTGCCGACTTCTGTTCCTTTTATCTCTCCCTTATCGGATACGCCAATAAAAACCTTGCCACCGCTGGTATTGGCAAAGGCGACAAGGGTTTCTATAGCTTCCCGGTCAAAGCTGAGTTTGAATTCAACCGTCTCTGACTCGCCGGCAGTAAGCATATTTTTAATTTTTGTATCTATCATTTATTCCCCCGTCAAATACATAGACAAAATGACTTCCCGTTTGCCAGAGGATTGAGTATGTCGCTCAGCATAATGTTCTTCCAGAAGTTTTTTCGGTATATGCGTCTGAAGTACTGCCAGCACCTTGAGCGGGTTAACGATTTCATTCTTCAGCGCATTCAGGGTTTTCAGCGTTTGCGTTGTAGTCTGTTTGGGCAGTCCGCCTTCCTCAAGTTGAGCAAGGACTTTTTTGAGGTATAGTTCCTGGTCTTCTGTCAGTTTTTGGGTATTCTTCGTAGTTGCCTTTAAAATTCTCAGAATACTTGCAGTGCTGTCGCGTCCGCCCCTTTGCCCGTGATGCGGCATTTCTTCTATTGTTGCCAGGATGAATGCCTCTTTGTTTTTATCCAGAAATTCGTAAAAGTGTCCGGGAAGGTCTTTCTTTTCTTCATCAGGGGCGCTTTCCAAAATCTTTGCCGCAGATATGAAATCCATTTCTTCCGCCGCATTTTTACTGCCGGCTTTGAAAAATTTCTGGAGTTTTCCCCGTCTGAAGTAGGTAATTAACCCTGACAGGGTTGAAAACCCTGTCAGGGTTTTGGCAGTACGTGCCTTTTTGGGGAGGCGTTTTATTTTTTCAAACAGGTCGGGGTCTTTATCGCAAATCTCTTTAATGACCTGGAGGTATTTCAATTCGCTTTCCTCTGCGCCTTCCTCCCCTTCCAGCGTCTGTCTGGAAATTAACCGGTTAAAGAGTTCATGCGAACCAATGGGTTCACCTTCAGTCAAAAGTTCTGCATCACCGCCAAGCAGTGTTAAAAAGGCATTGATTTTCGCCTCCGCTGCTTCTTTCAATTTTATCTGGTCGTTTGATTGTCTGGTCGGGAAGAAATTAAAGGTATGAATCGTGTCAAATGGCGTATCCACGCGGTTGACACGCCCTACGCGCTGCATCATGCGGGTAGGATTCCAGGGGATATCGTAATTTATCACTGTATTGGAACGGTGCAGGTTGACGCCTTCGGCCAATACTTCCGTGGAAACCAGTATCCGGTAATCTTCTTTAGGATGACGTGATTTGGCGTCAAAATTTTCAATAACCTTGTCTCGAGTTGCCTCACCCGAATCACCGGTAAAACACAGCACCTTATCCGGATAATGTTCATTTATGTTTTTGAACAGATAGTTTGCGGTTTCCTTTGATTCCGTAAATATAATCAGATGATTCTCTTTTAAGACCGGGTTTTGGGATAATTCCCCCAAAAATTTTAAAAGCTTTGGGTCCCGGTCAATGTGATGCCACAGTTTTTTAATCTCAAGCAGAATGTCATGGTCGTGCTGTAAATCCTCCCTGAAACCTTCTCTAAATTCACTGCTTGCGTATCTTTCCGCCTTGCCTTCCTCTATCAACTGCTGGACGGCTTCATCATCGTCGCTATCAAGCAATTCAAATATTTTACCGGTGTGTTTTTTGCTTATATAAACACTTCCGTCATCAAGCTCTTTTATAAACATCTCATAAGAGCGGAGGAATCTGTCCACCGAATTTTTGAATGCAAAGAAGCTGCTTTCAAGGCGCTTAACAAGCAGGATTTTCATAAACTTGCCCATGTTTCTCTGTGACTGCTTTTCAAGCTGGCCAACTTTACCTTCATAGTAAAGCATGGGCATATAACGGGCGTATTTGAATTTTTGCGCTATCAATGCTATGGTTTTGCTGAATATTTCGTCCTCCGTATCATTGAGTTCATAAAAAAGGGGGACAGGCTTTTCAACATTGGGGAATTTAAGGTTTTGGCTCTTTATATCTTCACCAAAATATTTTTCAATTTCTTTTCTGGTGCGGCGAACCATGAGATATTTGAGGACTTTTTCCCGCAATTCCCGTGCATTTTCTTTTACCATATTTATGTATTTAACATGATCTTTCTGCCTGTCCAGTTTTTTTAACCTTTTGTCTAGCCCATTAAAGAAGCCTTCCATATCAGGAAGATTTGGGATAGTGCTTTTTTTGGCTTTTTGAAATAATTTTAAAAGGCTCAAAATATCTTTTGGCGCATTGTTATAAGGCGTTGCCGTTACAAGGACAACCCTTTTGCCGCGGCAGATCTCCGCCAATTTCTCATAGGTAACCGTTGTTTCTGTTCTAAAACGGTGTGCCTCATCAATGATAATATTGGTGTATTTCTCCGTCCCCCTGTCAATAAGGTCATCCAATTTGCCGAGTGATTCAAAATCCGCCGGCACCCTGAAATCGGAAAATACATTAGTCCAGGAGCCGGGATTCGATCTTTCAAGCAGCACAGGAGGGGCAATGACAAGTGTTCTGCCGTCAAGCTGTCCTGCCAGCATTGCCGATATGTATGTCTTGCCTAACCCTACAACATCAGATATAAAAACGCCGCCGTATTCCAAAAGTATCTTCCTGGCGTTTAAAACTGCCTGCTCCTGATATTCCAGTTTCTTAAATTCATGGGGAAGATATTTCAAAAACACCTCATCTGCCTGACTGAGTTCGTCTTTAAAATATTCATATAAAAATTTCAGATACAATTCGTAAGGGGTAATGGTATTGTTCAGCCATGTCTTTATTTGAATCGTATCGATATATCGTTCCCTTACATCAACGGCGTCTTTCCATAGTTCATTGAATTTTTGGAGTGCAAATTCATAATCAGCCCTCGTCTTTAATTCCACATTAAATTCAAGGTTATCAACAAGGCCTGATTGGGTAAAATTACTTGACCCAGTAATGACCCTGCCAGTATCCCTGTCACCTTCGACAAAGGTCATAATGTAAAGCTTTGCGTGAATATTTTCGGTTGGGTAAGCCCTGATTTCCAGTTTTCCGTTTTTCAGCCATTCAATAAACTTAAGGATTCCACCTTCAACTTCTGTTCTATCCTCAGAATTTTCTACTTCTTCCGTGACAGACTGTTCGAATTGTTCTTTTACTTCGGCGTGAGAATATGGGAGTGTTGATTGGTGATTGTTTTTTGCTTTTTGAATAAGTTCTATTGCCTGTTTGTTTGTACTTATCCCGATAAGAATCCTGACCTTTTCGGTATTTTCTAAGGATTTGTAGATGGCATGAAATCCGCTGGTATAGAAATAACCAACGAGTACATCGAAGAGCCGGGTGTCTGCAATAAGGACCCTGAATCTTTCCAGGAGGTTTCTGTTTTCTTCATTGGTAATAAAGGTTAAATCTGAGTTCACAATGCGGCTATTCCCCATCTTCATTAAGAAGTCTTTTTAACATGCCAATTCCCCGCTAATTTATGTAATAAACCAAGGATCAGCATTCATTTGTATGCATTGAATACCACCAATGGCTAGCAATGTCAATACTGAAATTGTGGGTGGTACATTACGCGCATGGGAGAATGTTTTGGATTTGTTTTGAATTTTAAGCCTTGCAATTAGAAGGTGTTTAGTCATTGGTCATTGGTCAATTGTAGGGACATGGTGCTCCGTGTTCCTACGTTTTTTTAATCTGTACAATCTCTGTAATCTGTGGGATCAATAGAGGATCAATAGAGGGACACTTCCCGTATTTCAAAAATTAATATGGGAAGTGTCCCTCTATTCTCTCTATTCTATTATTATATAATTGCCCTTCTTTCCATCTCGACCATCAATAAGGTTACGGACAGGTGCAAAGATAGTTTTTGCCCAACCATTGCCCATATCCTCAACAAGAAAATTAGGGACAAATAACCTTGGAACATAATCGGCCAGTTAAGAAAAATATATAAAAACATAGTATTTAATATGCAAGCTTGCAAAACAAGGCAAATGAAGTGGGAGTGTCCCTAGCATGTAAAACCAGAGGGATTAGACACCGGAATGCACGAATAAAGATATATTACGGGAATTTTTAGACCTGATACAAAATAAAGTGTAGAAAAAAATTACTCTATACTTTTTAAGCCGAATATACACCATCGCTGAAACTTTTATTTGACTCAGTCTGAGGAGCGTAGGGACGAGGGGTGTAAAATCCCGTAATGGTAATGCCTTCTCTTGAATTCCTCCCTATCCCACTGTAATTAATCGTAACACTTTAGTTTTTTGAAACCGTAGGGGCGAATCATTTGCAATAACTGGAATACATGCGTTCATGCCCAAACATGCAAATGCTTCGCCCCTACATCATGAGTTCTGAACTTACAAAAAAAGAGATTTTTACAGGGTGATACCATAAACCCATTTACTGGCAAAATGGATTCGTGTATTTCTCTATACCTACCGTAGTCATTGGCCCGTGGGCGGGAAAGACAAGGGTTTCGTCAGGCAGGGTGAAGATGTGCTTGCGGATATGTTCTGTCTGGCATTGAGCGGCCTTTGAAGAATTCGTACCGCCAACTGAACCGCAAAAAAGCGCATCTCCCGTAAACACACCACCGGGGATATAGTACGACATTCCATGAAGAGTATGGCCCGGCGTGGATAATGCTTTGAATTGCAGCGAACCAACCGCAATTATTTCGCTGCCCTGCAACATGTTATTGGCAGAACGTACCTCTTCCTGTCCGGCATAACTCCTGACGGGATAACGGCGGGAAAACTCCTGCATGCCTTCGGTATGGTCCCAATGTCCATGTGTAAAAAAGAGATATTGTAAGAGGATTTGCTGCTCCCGGATAAAAGCCTCTATTTCATCGCTGAAACCCCCGGGATCAATAAATACCCCTACCCTGGTTTCAGGGTCTGCAACAAGATATCCGTTAATCGGGTAGCCTCCCACGGTAAAACGCCTGAATATCAGATTGCCAATCATGGCGTGGTCTCCTTTGAGTAATTCGTTTTTTTCAAAAAATGAACGGCAAACTCCATATTAATCATAGCGCACCTCATGCAGGTTTGCTGCCTGATTTATATCGGTATCAACCCACTTTGTATCTACAAAATGCGCCTTATGAAACACCGCTTCATCAAGCGTGCATTTCTCAAAACTGCAACGGATAAAAGTTGCTGCCCGAAAAATAGCCTTTTGCAGACGGCACTCCACAAACCGCGTATCAATGAAGGTTGAGGATGGAAAACGGACGAAAAAGGAATCCTCCCGCTCAAACAGGCAATCATGCCAAAATGAACCACTAAAGGCGACCTCGCTGAAAGAGGAATCCCGGAGCTGGCATTTGTGAAATGTGGAGAATCCGAAGGAACTCAGTTTTGCCGTGGTCATTTCCATCGTACATCCGGAGAAATGGTTTGAGGTAAAAAGGGCGTCCTGTATCATCACCTTTTCCCATTTACAATCCAGATAAAATCCCCCTTCGCAAAGGGCATGGTCGAAGGAAACATTTTGGAATTTGCTGTCCTGTGCCCGGAGGTAACGGAAACGCCCTTCCCAAAACCGGACAGACTGAATATGGCTTTCAATCAGGCGTTTGCCGGAGAAATCCTCTCCTGTGAGGGCCATATCCGAAAGGGCATCACAGATATAGATCTTTTTTTTCTGATTTTTCTCTGTTTTCATTGTTTGGTATATCCCTTTTTACTCTTTATCTTAAACGCCTGTTAAAAAACGCATTGTATCGTTATATCCCTGCCCTCTGCGCTTAGATCTATAACTACAGGGTTTATTTTCTTTTTGTTGTTATCATAAAGAATTTTTATAATGGGTCTGTTAAGTGAATCTCTGTTTAGAGAAAATACAAACCCGGTAAACCCTTCGTATACGCCGTTTTTAATCTTTATTTCTGTTCCTACCGGGTATTTCGGCAATAATTCCAGAAAATATCGTACTAATTCCTTATTAAAATGTGTCTCTGCCCCGTTTTTAATAAGCTCATATACGATATCATGAGGAATCGGGGGACGAAAAGGCCTGTTTGCAACACAAGCATCATAAAAATCCGCAATAGCTGCAATTTCTGCCGGCAGTATTATTTTCGCTTCATCGCTGTAACATATCTCATTTACATTATAGATGTCGAAGGTATTACTCCCCTTTAACCCCCGTGGATATCCGGAACCATCCTGCCACTCATGGTGCTGATAGGCGATGTGTGCAGCAACAAATCCCACATGTTCCATATCCTTCAGTAATTCATAGCCGAAAACAGGATGTTTTTTAATTTGTTCATTTTCATGTTCTGACAACTTTTCCCGTTTATTGAGTATTTCCATATCAATAAAAATGTTCCCGATATCATGGAGCAGTTTCCCGATAGCGATTTGTTTTAATTTATTTCTGTCCAGGCGCAGTCTCTTTGCAAAGAGTAAAGCCACAATCGCAGAATCAACGGAATGCTCATAGGTATAGTTGTCATGTGTTTTTATGGTATTCAGTCCAGTCAAAACCTCCTTGTCCATAATCTCGTCAATGAAAAAGCTTATATCGTTATTTAATTGTTTTAGTTCGATATTTTGCTGGAATGTTTTCTTGAACTTTTCGGAATTGATGCTGTTTATGATGGATTCACAGGTACTTCCTTTCATGCTGAGATCTTTAAAAGAATCAGAAATCTTTTTGTATGTTCTGATGACGCTTTTCGTTATCATCGTATGCACTTTTTCAGAAATAATCTCGGGCGTTTCTATATCCGCAGTGTCTTCCTCCTCCACATACACGCATACAATGCCTCTTTTTTTTAGGCTCAGAATATGATCCTGCGTAATTTCTATACCCTTTTTAAGGAGAATTTCATAATTATCTCCGTAAATAGTCTTACCAAGCACCATTCCGGGCGTAATGTTGTTTACATGTTTTCTTATCATAAATTTTATTTTATAACGGTTACCAGTAAAACCAATGAGATATAAATGTATAGAATATATAATATCTTATAAAAAATATTTTTTCCAGAGATTATGCAGGACGCACCTTCAGGTTTGCCTTTCTGCAATTATTTGTTTGCAGCCTGGCTACGCTATGAGATAATCGATATCCACTACTGAAGGTCTCAGTATAACATTTTGCACATTGCTTTTTTAGTACCTTATTAGTAATTTTTTTACATTTTTTGGCAAAATTTTTAATGGTGAAATCCGAAACTCTAAATTCGAAGCAAATTCTAATGACAAAATGATTTGAAATTCTAAACAAGTGTATCTTTCGGATTTTCGTGCTTCATATTGTTGCCTGCCTGTGCGTGATCGCACGCAGACAGGGATGTTTTGGATTTGTTTTGAATTTTATGCTTTGTTATTCGAATTTGTTTCGGATTTCGTACTTCGACTTTCGTATTTTTTATTTCTTGCTTGTTTGGTTCTGGCTATGCCGGCTTAGGAGGTTATTTGAGAAAAAATGAAAACCATCAGAAACGGTAGTTTTATTTGTATTGCAGCGTTGTTTTTTTTGTTTCCATGCGGCAACCTGTCGTATGGACAATCCGGGCTTCAGACTTTGCAGGAAGAGGAGGCACAGGGTGTTCCGGAAGAGACCGCTTCCCTGACGGCGTTGAGAGGGATTATTCAGATAATGGAAGAAATTCAGGGACAGATTGCCGTCAAAAAAAATGAACTTGCAGGCATAACAGAACAGGAACAAAGAATAGAAATTATTAAAGAAATTGAGAAACTCAAAGAACATTTGAATACATCAAGAGAAAATTTTGAAGAAATTGCAACCGGCCTTGACCTAAAAATGTTCGACGCAAAACCACAGAAACGGTTTGAGTGGAAAGAGGAAGTTCATGTGCTGATTGGGCCTATCATTAATGAGTTGAAGAGTGTTACCGCCCGACCAAGATTAATTGAAAATCTCCGGACGCAGGTGGCGTATCATGAAAAAAAGATTCAGTTTGTAAAAAACGCCTTAAGGAATATACAAGAATTTACAGCACTGGTGCAGGATGAGATGTTAAAAAAGCAATTAATTGCACTGGAGCACGAATGGTACAATAAAGGAAAGCAATGCTCTACGGAACTCACAATAGCCAAATATCAATTGGCGGAGAAAGAAAGTGAAAAGAAATCTTTGCTCGAATCAAGCCAGAAGCTGGTAAAGGGGTTTTTTAAGAGCAGGGGGAAGAATTTTATCTTTTCAATAATCGCCTTTTTTTCCGTTTTCTTCCTCCTTCGTTATATCCACAGGTACGTTTACCGAAGCAGTTCTGTTTACAAGTCGGTGAAGCATTCATTCTACGTACGCCTTGCGGAGGTATTTTACCATATTGCAACATTTGTTGGCGCTACAAGCGCATTGTTGATCGTGCTTTATATTTCAGGGGATTGGGTTCTTTTGGGATTGGCTTTCATATTTATATTCGGGATGATATGGACGGCAAAACAAACCTTGCCGCGCTTTTATGGACAATGCAAACTTTTGTTAAATCTGGGAACGGTAAGAGAAAATGAACGGGTAATATATAATGGCTTACCGTGGAGGGTTGCCTCCTTAAATCTGTACACCTATCTTGTAAACCCAGAATTAAAAGGAGGAGTGCTCCGGCTTCCGATCAGAGAACTCGAAGGGATTCGTTCCCGTCAATTTCATAAGGATGAACCATGGTTCCCCTCTAAAGAAAATGATTGGGTAATTCTTGCGGACGGTACTCTGGGTAACGTGGTTATCCAAACTCCGGAGATAGTTAAGCTTTTGGTTATCGGCGGAAGCGATAAAACCTATTCAACCGTGGAATTCCTGCAACAAAAACCTATAAACATTTCAACGGTGTTTTGCCTCCATATTACGTTTGGCGTTGATTACCAGCACCAGGCAATAAGTACTTCAGAGATACCGGGCATATTGAGGGAAATAATTTTAAAAGAACTTTCAAAAAGCGGTTACGAAAAAGATATCAATAGCATTGTTGTTGAATTTAAAGAGGCGGGGCCGTCTTCACTCAATTATTCAATCCTTGCCAATTTCTCAGGACGGGTAGCCAGGGACTATTACAAACTTTCCCGTGCCATTCAAAAAATAGCGGTTGATGCATGCAACAAGCATGGCTGGACAATTCCATTTACGCAAATTACACTTCATAGCGCAGAAAAACCGCAACCAAAAAGAGTTTGACTACAAAACACTAAGCACGAAGGGTACTAAGAAGAGAAACTTACAAAATCATGTAGTGCGACGAACCTCGTCGCACTACAAATGACAATTTCCAGGCACTTTTTGTCAAAATATTTATTGCCCCTTCGGCAAATTGCCGATTGCCGATTGGGGACTGTTTTCGTGCTTGTTCAGTTCTGGCTATGCCAGCTTAGGGATTAGAGATAGGATTTGCTATTTTCCGCAACCCCTCACATCATTTTTGTATTACTCCTTGCCAACCTTTACCTTGAGCGTTGCCTTTAACCCCTCTGCGGTGAAGAGTACTTTTGCATTGCCTTTCTTATTTCCGGCAGTGATGGTGAATGTTGCCTCACCGTTTTTATCGGTTTTTGCCGTTTTCGCCGGTATTTTTATAAACTTCTTCCCCTTTTTTATTTTTGCTTTTACCGTAATGCCCTCAGAGAAGCAATCATTGTCGCCCTTCACCGTCACGATAACTTCTTCACTTTCTTCCCTTGCGAGGTTTAATTCATACGCCGCCGCTATAGATTTCGCATCACATTCACCTGGCGCCGGACTTGGTGTTGGAGTTGGAGTTGGTGTTGGGGTTACGGTTGAAGATGGGGTTGCACTTGCATCTGCATTTATAAGTTCCTGTACTGCTATATATGATGGCTTTTCAATAAAAGTTACTTCGCCGGTGGTTTGGTCATTTATGACCTGTGCGAGCAATCCTTCTGCAACATCTGCCGCCTCTAATTCATCATTATCCCTCAAGGTGACAAATACCTTATCAACGCCATTGTCCAGAATGTCATTTATGGAGGAAGCATAGTATTCCGCCTGCGATATGAGGCCGTTTTTATAATTCTTGTCCGTTTGATAATTAGGGTCAGATGTGTATCCATGTTCCGATACCCATACCGGACCGTTGAAACCTATCGATGAAAACATCTCTATAAACTCTGCAACCATATCGGGCAATTTATCGAGATCATCACGAACGTGAATGTTGGCAATGTCAAATTTATCCGGGGCATTTTCTGCCACTTCTTGCAGCCATTCAGAGAGATCATCATGGTTTAGGGGCATAAAAACGCCCGCAATAAGCACGTTTGCAGAGCTGTCCGCCACCTTAATAGCGTCATATGTTGTGGAGAGCAATTGTGCATATTCCGAAGCATCGCCGTAAAAGAATCCTTCGCATGCAGTGCTGGTGCAAGTATATTCATTGGGTTCGTTCCAAACTTCCCAGTAATGAATATCGCCTTTGTATCGTCCCACAATCATGGCAATCCATTTTGCCCATTGATCATAATCTGCAGGGGGACAAAAATTGGGGTCATAGGTGGCCTCTCCTGACGGACAATTCCCTGCCCAATCTGGCATTGAAGTGAGTGTTCCCAATATCTGTATGCCATATTTTCCCGCCAAATCTACAATAATATCCATTGGCTCCCAGTCCGGAGGTGCGTCTTCCTGAACAAAAATAGAAGACAACTGAACATCAAGCCGCAGGTAAGCAACCCCCAATGCCGAACTTTTTGAAAAGAGTTCTTCGATGTCAACTTCCGGCATATCCGGGTAAATCATGGAGTGGGCGCCGTAATTCTCGCGGCTGTATGAATAAGAGTCGTTAACAAAGGAGATGCTTAATATTACCAGGAGGAGGAGGCCTCCAACTGTTTTTTTAATCCAGTAATTATTCATTTTCCCGATACCTTTCCTTAGACTAATGTGTTTTGGCGGTTATTAAATTGGGTTGGGTTTTAAAAGACAAAAACCCAGCGGCATTCATTTTTACCCATCCCGCACCCCTCCCAAGAGGGGAATTTGATGTAGAGACGCACGGCCGAATGAAAATTTCTATACTATCAAGTCAATGTATAATGCATGCATCATAATCCCCGTCGCAGAAGAATGTCTGCAAACGTCAATTTCCTCGCTGAGTAATATGGTGCGGGACTTCTGGTACGACTACACGAGCAATTCCGGACATAAACACATCTTAAATATTTTAAAAACAAAGTCTGTAATTAAGTATGGCGTCCCCTGAATTAATAAGGTTTGTTGAATTACTGTCCAGGTGTCCAAAAGATTTTTATATTTGTATGCGTGTGTTTTTACTTACTTATTTATTTTTAGCTGTGGTATATCGACATTTTTAGGCGCCTCCACGAAAACAGGCGTCTCGTCCAGAGCGATTTTTACAATGCCCCTTCTTATGGGTCTGTTATAAACGGTAAATGCCGTATCATAATCGGTTATTTCTTCCCCATATTCATACTCTGGAACAACCTTTGTAACGGTAATAAAGTTTCCGGGAATTCCTCTTAAACGCAGATCTCTCGTCTTTCCCGGAAAATAATCCGGATCGTCAAAATAATCCCACCAGGCAATATAGAGTGGCGTATTATCTTTTATGATCCTGAAAAGATATAGTAAATCAGTATCGGCGCCATCATGTAGCATTTCTAATGTTGACCAATCGGCGTCTTCTAATGTTTCAGTCATTTTTTTGTAAGAATAGTATCCGAGTTTTTTCACTCCAAGTCCTCTGTCTCCGGAATTTTTCCCTTCATAAATTAAGCCCGTGTGGTCAAAAATATCATCTTCATCTTGCCAGCCTTCCATCATTCCATAGGATTGGAAAATTTTTGATATGCCTCTTGATAATCCGTAAATGTAGCGCTTAAAATTATCAGTTGCATGCTGATGTTCCGTTTGATAAGGCAACCCTTCCGGCAGCCCTGAATATGTACCCATTTCAGTTGACCAAATAGGTATATCTTCAGGAAAGCCGCTTTTAACAAGAAAATCACGTACATGGTCCAAAATGTCGTCACCGGTTGTGTTGTCTTTCAAACGATAACCACCATCAGCTTCTTCATACCAATGAATATCAATAATATCTATAAAATTGCCATTTAATTCTTCAATAACGGATCCGTAATGTTCATCAAATCGGGACATGTAATCAAACGATAAACTTGATATCCCACCAAGCAACACGGCACAATCAGGACACGCATCTTTGATTGCCTGATAAGATATTTTTTGTAATTCTGCGAAATCTGACCAGCCAGAACCCCCAAACTCATTTCCCACCTGCCAATATTTGATTGGGTTTCGCAAACCCGGCATATCGTTGATTCCATCCCCATCGTATCGCTCTACAATTGTTTTTACAAAGTCAGTGTATTGTCCTTCATCAGTTGGGAACCATGAATCCTCCAATGTTCGTCCGCCACCAGGAGCAAGGCATCCCATAATACACATACTTGAAGGGACATTTCCCCATTGACGGTCATAAAAATCAAAATCGTACTCATCAATATCTACATCTGGCTGAACTATTGACCAATATGCCGGTGTTGCCTGGCGGGTCCATTTGACTCCAATATATTCAGCATCAAATAAGCCGTTGTTGGGATAGCCGTTTTCCAATACTGCCGCGGGATGATATCCAAAAACAGAATCCTCCGGATCTCCGGCTCTTGCAATTGATGCTAAAATGATAATCGTTAACGGAATAACTAATCTGGGTATATTTAAGGAAAATATTTTTTTAAAGAGTTTAAAAAAAGTGTTATTGCAAATAATGTTGAAATCTGCAGGTAAAAAAGGTTTGTTCAGGGATAAATTCCGGATTAGATTGTTTGAATATTTTGAGTTAAATAACATGATCATTCTCAACCTCCTCATTTTTGAAAAAGTGGTAACATTTTAGCTTTTTGAAAAATTCATGGGATAAAAAAAATACCCTGTAGCCCCGTTAGGGGCGATCTGTTTGTAGCGCAATAAAATTCAATCGGGTAAATAGCTCCATAGGAGCGGCCTGTCCATATTCTGGCAGACCTGTTTAATATGGATTTAAAAGAGACAGGTCGCTCCTAATTGTAGAGACAGGTTTCAAACCTGTCTCTACGATCTGTTATAATATTTTAATTTGCTACAAACAGGCTGCTCCTACGGAGCTTATAGGTAGTAATACGTTTTTCAAAAGACTAAAATGTTACAAAAAATGAAACAATTCAAAATATGCTCTGCTGTTAATTCCCGGCGGGTTCAGGTTTGCAACCTGAACCTATGAGTTTATGCGTATAATGGGGCAATGTACTACGGCAAAATTCCAATGCCCAAATCCCAAAATCCCTGTTTAGAATCTGGAATTTATTTGTCATTTGTTCTCCTAATAGAAGGCTGGATTGAAAGTATAAAATGTTTGGTTCAGGTTACAAACCTGAACCCGTGAATGTAGTTCCCAACTCCAGCGGCATTTAGAGGGGAGCAATTCCTTTATTATGCCTGCCGTAACGTTTCCACCACTTTCATTAAAACCTCTTTTTGTTTTTTCAGCATTTCTCTGAAATCCAAACTATCAGTATCTGTGATTTCCATGCGGAGATCGGAAAGGCTGTCTTTCAGTCTTAAGCTTATTACTGACACTATTTGACTCCTTTCAGCCTTTTAGTAGCATCATCTATTATTCCATAATTAAGTATGGTGTTCCCTGAATTACAAGACAACGTCCCTTTGGATTTTTAATGGCAACAGTTGGAGTTCATGCCGGTTAATTTTATGATTACGCTTGATATGCCAATAAAAATCAAAAATACGCCCACAAAAGCCTTTGCCTTATTATTAAGGAGTTTTATAGGTTTTTTTGCCAGGTAGGAAATGCCTGAGAGTGCGGGGATAGTGCCTAACCAGAACGAGAAAAGCAATATGCCACCCCATAGTGGATTGTGCGTAGCAACGGCTATAAGGATAAAACCATATAACCATCCGCATGGCAGTAAAGGGCTGAGTATCCCTATTAAAAAACCAGTTCTCTTGGGCGAAACCCTGGCTTCTAATAAACGCCCTACTCTTTTCTGGTAAAATAACCGTAGAAAATACGGTTGTTTTATGTGCAAATTGCCCTCTTTCAGAATACGGAATCCGATAATAAAGAAGGTTATCCCCAGAAAAATCGTTGATACAAAAGAGAGGTATTTCATTTCTGAATGGATAAATTTCGAGCCAAGAAGCCCCGCCAGGGCGCCAATGCAAAAGTATCCCAAAAAGCGTCCTATATGGTATGAAATCAGACCTGCCTTGCTGTGAGCGCTTGCGGCTAATGCCAGGCCGCCGCACATTCCTACACAGTGGACACTGCCGATAAGGCTTGCGGCAATTACTGCAAAAGGAACAAAGAAGGGTGACATCTCTCCAATGCGTTGTATTATATTATTTGACAGGTCCGGCAAGGGTTAACTCCTTTATGTAATTTCGGGTTGTTTTGTTGTTTGATGTAGCGGCAATGTGTAATTGAAAATTCAGTTGCCCTTTTTCGCTCAAAAGCGATTTGGGAAACGTTATGAAAAAATGGTTTTTTGTTGTTTTTCCCGGCGCAATCATTTCAGGATACGTCGGCGCTATAATTTCAATCCCTTTATTCCTGCTGTCTTCAGCGTGTTTAATATCCACTTCTATCTCATGAAAGCTCTGGTTTTTCAGATTCAGCGTGTAATGGTTTGAGATGAGGGGTTCTTCCCGGGATTTGGTAATTACCCGATAAGGACTTTCCTGCGCTCTCAATACGGTAATATCCAAATCAGGCCTGTTTGAAATATAGGAGGCTAATCCTATCAGGCAGGCGGAGACTAATCCCAGATAAATAATGTTTTTAATGCGCCAAAAACCTGAGGGTCTTCCTCTCAGGCCGTTTTCCGACTCATACCGTATAAGCCCCTTCGGCTTTTTTACCGTTGCCATCACCGTGTCGCATGCGTCAATGCAGGCAGTGCAGGCAATACATTCCATTTGCAGCCCTTTGCGGATATCTATTCCTGTTGGACAAACGGCAACACATTTATAGCAATTAATGCAATCTCCCGCCTCTTCCGTCTTCGGTTGCAGCCCTTTTCGCGGTTCACCTCTTTTTTCATCGTAAATTATTGCAAGGGAGTTTTCGTCCATTAATACCGATTGCAATCTTCCGTACGGGCAGATTGATATGCACAACTGCTCCCTAAACCAGCCAAAATTCAACATTACCACAATGGTGACAATACCTGTGGTCAGAAAAACCGCCCAGTTTTTAAAGGGGGAAATGGCAATCATTGAGACGAGATTTTCTGCTCCGGCAAAATATGCAAGGATTGTGTGAGAGATAACCGTGCTTATCAGAAAAAACAAAGACCATTTAACGGTTTTTTTGATTAATTTCTCTTTGTGAAAAGGCGCCTTCCGGAGTTTGATTCTCGCAATATGGCCTCCCTCCACGAAAGATTCAATTTTTCGGAAAATTGCTCCAATAAAAACCGTTTGCGGGCAAGCCCATCCGCACCATACCCTTCCCCAGGCAGAAGTGGCAAAGACGATTCCCATGGAAAAACTTGCCATCACGAAGAAGAGCATGGGCGTGTCATGCCCCCAGAATTGTAAGCCAAACAGCGAAAATCTTCTGTGTGGTATGTCAATGAGAATTGCAGGAAAACCGTTTATTTTTATCCATGGAAGCAGAAAAAATGCGATGAGCAGCGCTATTTCAACAATGGTTCTGTACTTTCTGTAGAATCCGTAAACTGCCATAGGATGGGTTATGCGAATACCCTCCTGGGGCGGATTGTAGAAGTTTTTCGACATATTATTCTTCTACAAGTTCTCCTTCCGGGTCTCTTGGGTTTTCAGGCATGGAACCGCTTAATGATTTTATATAGGCGGCTGTTCGCTGAATGTTTTCATCTGTAATTCTTCCTCTCCATGCAGCCATGCCGGTGTCGGGAATGCCCTCGCTGATTATGCTTGCTATTTCGCGTATTCCCCCTCTGCCGTGCAACCAGTAATTATCCACCAGGTTTGGCCCGATCAGTCCTTCTCCCTCTTCTCCATGGCAGGAAGAACATTTTGAGGCGTACACCTCTTTCCCCTTTGCCAATGCATCCTTGTCCGCCAGCAGCGTAGTGAGCTGCGCCTCAGTTATTTCAGGCAGTTCCAGCAGTACTTCTTCCGCCTGCGTCATATTCGCAGGTGGAACAACAGTCGCGGCTACATGCAATTTCCCGCTCCTAACGCTTCCGAAATGGTACCCAAGGTAGAAGACGGCAAAAAGGATCGTTGTATAGAAAATATACATCAGCCATGGCGGGCATGGGTTGTCATATTCGGTAATCCCGTCGTATTCATCTCCTGTCACAGGAACATCTTTTACATGAGTATCCTTGTTCATGATCGTTCCTCCTCGCGAAGCGGCAAATGGGACATATAATCATAGTGTTTTGCAGCGCCCTTCCTTTGAATCCAAAAAAGGATGCCCAGAAAAACAAAAAAGAATAAAAAAAATCCAATCGCCGCCAAATACGTATCGGTAAAATGCGCTAAAGCCTGTTGTTTCATATTATTGAACTCCTTTCTGTCCAAGCGCCTGGAGATATGCTATTAATGCAGTGATTTCCTTGTCTTCCACATTTTCTTTCACGCCTTGTTTTTTAAGAGATTCGGCAATTTCATGCGCCTGTATTTCCGCCATAATATCTGCGTCCGCCCGTTCTTTTTCTGAATAGGGAGCGCCCATTTTATGGAGGAGGGATATCTTCTTTCTTATTCCGAAAAAGTGAATCTTCTTCTTTGCCAGCCAGGGGTAGGCGGGCATAATTGATTCCTTTATGACGGCGCGGGGATTTATCATATGCATGTAATGCCAAAGGTCGGGGTATTTTTTCCCCAGTCTTGCAAGGTCTGGCCCCGTGCGTTTCGACCCCCATTGAGAAGGCCTGTCGTACATGGATTCTTCAATAATGGAAGCGTGTCCGTATCGTAATATTTCCGGAGGCATCGTCCGGACCATTTGCGAATGGCAATTGTGGCACCCTTCTTTAATATAAATATCCCGCCCTTCCAGTTCCAAAGGCGTGAATGACGCCATTTTGTTCTCCGGTGTAATGTATTTATGAATGGAAAGGGTGGGGACTATTTCAATGACAGAGCCTACCATGATGGCAATAAGCGCCAAAACACTAAACGTAACCGCCATTCCTTCAAGCCTTCTGTGTCCGTGTTCTGAAAGGAGAACGGCCTTAGGGGATACAATTATTTGTATTGTATCATTTTTTAAATCGCGGGGCGATAGTCTGATGGTCTTGCAGATGTTATACAGCAGCAGTAAGAAACCGCCCAAGAACAATACTCCCCCTATTGCGCGGAAGTAAAAGAGCGGAATTATGCGAATAACGGTTTCAATGAATTCCGGATAGACAAGATTTCCTTTATTGTCCATTTCCATCCACATCAAACTTTGTGTAATTCCTGCGGCCAGCATTGAAATGTAATAAAGAAGTATGCCTAAAAGACCTGCCCAGAAATGTATGTTTGCGAGTTTTTTGCTATATAATTCTGTTTTCCATAATTTCGGGACAATATAATATATCATCGCAAACGCAAGAAATCCGTTCCAGCCCAATGTCCCCACATGAACATGTCCTATAATCCAGTCGGTGTAATGGCCAATAGCGTTTACCGGCTTCATGGAGAGAAGCGACCCTTCAAAGGTTCCCATACCGTAAAAAGTAATGGCCGCCACAAAAAATTTAACGATTGGTTCAGTGCGTAATAAATGCCATGCCCCCCGGATCGTTAACAGACCGTTTACCATACCGCCCCAACTTGGCGCCCATAACATAACGCTGAAAATTACACCCAGGGTTTGCAGCCAGGCAGGCAGCGCCGTATTCAAAAGATGATGAGGACCTGCCCAGATATAAATAAAGATAAGAGACCAGAAGTGTAATATAGAAAGCCTGTAGCTGTAAACAGGCCTGTTTACGGCTTTTGGCAAATAGTAATACATTAATCCGAGAAAAGGCGTAGTAAGGAAAAAGGCGACGGCATTATGTCCGTACCACCATTGAACAAGCGCGTCCTGTATTCCGGCAAATACAATATAACTTTTAAACAAACTAACGGGCAGGCTTATTGCATTAATAATGTAAAGCATTCCCACGGTAATGACCGTAGCAATGTAAAACCAGATGGAAACGTACAGGTGTTTTTCATTGCGTTTCAGCAAAGTGCCAAAAAAATTAATGGCAAATATCACCCATACCAAAGCGACAAGAATATCAATAGGCCATTCCAGCTCGGCATATTCTTTCCCCTGCGTTAACCCGAGCGGTATTGTAATGGCAGCCAGTACGATAATACTTTGCCATCCCCAAAAGTGCAGCCTGCCTAAGGTATCGGAAAACATGCGTGTCTTTAATAACCGCTGAGAAGAATGGTATATGCCGGCAAAAATGGCATTGCCGGCAAATGCGAAGATGTTTGCGTTGGTGTGTACCGGCCTTAGCCGTCCGTAGGTAAGCCAGCCGGTATTAAAATTTAATTGCCAAACCGCAATTTGAAATGCCACAAATACCCCTATTGTGAAGGCGATTGCCGCCCAAACGATGGTGGCTATGGTGAACATTCTGGCAATTTTGTCATCATATTCAATTAGAATACGATTTGAGGTATCAACGTTTGATGCGCCCATGTTTCTTCTTTTCTCCAATTAAATTTAATAATTTTTTTTTTGCAACACTTCAGTTGTTTAAAGTGTTGCACTTCTTATGTTTTTTTGTTCCAGTCATCAATTAAAATTTTATGTGCTGGTGTTTCAAGATCGTCAAATTGTTCGTTTTTCACTGCCCATAAAAAGGTATATACAAAAAATGACGCTAAAACAACTGAGATGGGAATCATTATGTAAAGTATTGTCATTGTTAGATATAGTATTATTCTGTAAAAACATGTTTTTTTATGAAGTTTTTTGCCGCCCCTTCGTCCCCTCATTGTATGGGGAAGGGAAAGAGGGGTGGTCTTTAATTGCGGCGATGCTGCGATATGTTTTATCTATTAATGAATGTGAAAAACCACAACAGGGAATTATAAACAAATGTTTTGTTAAATCAAAAACAAACTTTGCCTTTCTTGCTACTGCTGGATTACTACCGGAACCAATGCCAACTTGATAGAAGAAGCCAAGCTCAAATACATCTTGGCATTGGATAGAAAGCAGATACCCTCTTGCGGTGTCAGTTAAGGCATGGACAATTTTTTCAAAAAACTAAAATGTTACGTTTTTAGAAGTAAATATTGTTGGCTTTGGGGGCGTTTTAAAATTTGTAACAGTTCATCGATGTAATTTTTGGCAATATGTATGTTGGTAAGTTTGGTGCGGTAAGCGGCGTTTACGGTGAAGGGTTGATGCTAAAAGCCTTTTTCAAAGTAAATGGAATTGCCTTAAAACATTTGCCAGTTTACTATCTTCTTTTGCAAGTTCACGCAGTACTTGCAGAAGATTTGCCGATAATCCCTGTTTTTCTATCTCTGCTATTGTCTCTTCCTTCGCCTTTTTGATTATTGTCCTGCGGTCCCAGTAGGCAAACCCTATTACACCAAGGGTAAGGGAGGTGAATATGCCTGTTATTATCCACAAAAAGCCAAACATCTGCTCAAACCTCTTATCTACCTGTTCAAACCTCTGGTTCATATCATCTCTTAAGGATTCAAACCTCTGGTTCATATCACCTCTTAAGGATTCAAACCTTTGGTTCATATCGTCTCTTGAGGATTCAAACCTCTTGTCTATCTGTTCAAATCTTTTATCCACCGAGTCCTTGAATTCGTGCATTAACACTTCAAGCCTGATCAGCCGATCCCTGTCTTCCCGACCAAAAGTTGCCTCTTCCGCAACGACTGAAGCTGAACAAATTAATAATATCAGAAAGGTTACTATGGTTAGTAATTTCATCAGAAATTCCTTAAATAACAATTAAACCGTATCTTTCCTCAAGCACTTTGGTTTTTCTGGAAGCAGGCGCAGCGGTCATCCTGTCCCAAAGTACAAAACCAATTGTTTGAGCTACTACCGCTTTCAAAGTAAATGAAACTGCCTTAAAACGTTTGCCAGTTTACTATCTTCTTTGGCAAGTTCACGCAATACCTGCAGGAGATTTGCCGATAATCCCTGTTTTTCTATCTCTGCTATCGTCTCTTCTTTTGCCTTTTTGATTATTGTCCTGCGGTCCCAGTAGGCAAACCCTATCACACCAAGGGTAAGGGAGGTGAATATGCCTGTTATTACCCACAAAAAGCCAAACATCTGCTCAAACCTCTTGTTCATATCATCTCTCAGGATTTCAAATCTTTTATCCACCGAGTCCTTGAATTCGTGCATTAACACTTCAAGCCTGATCAGCCTCTCCCTGTCCTCACTGCTAAAAGTTGCCTCTTCCGCAACGACTGAAGCTGAACAAATTAATAATATCAGAAAGGTTACTATGGTTAGTAATTTCATCAGAAATTCCTTAAATAACAATTAAAAGGGGCTTCCTTTGCACAGGCATGTGGCGGCGCAATTATTACGGAAATCGCTAAAACGATTGTAATTATTGCAGGTATGATAAAAATCTTATTTCCTGTTTTCATGGCCTGAGTCTATCAAAAACAGTAAAAACTGTCAAAAGGTATATGTAACTGTTGCGGTAAACTATTACCTTTCTTCTTTTTTCAAAAATGATGGGAGAATATGTTCAGTTAAATCATAGTGCAACGGGATTTACCTTTCTCTTAAAAATCCCAAAAAGTCCCATACAAATAATCCTGCAAAGGCTCATCATGTTATTTCTTTTACGATCTTTTGGATGCTTTCAATAAATATCGTTGCCTTTTCAAGGGTATCCAGCGAATCATCACAATTAAAGGATGCTTCCGGATAATAGTCCGCCTCTTCTCTTAGCTTCATGAGTCGTCCAATAATCTTTCCTATATCAATACTAATTTCATTTACTTTTACATAATACAAACTAAACATCCTTACTACCCCTTCGCGGCTTTGGGGAGCTATTCCTTTTAACAGGAGTGCGGCCTTTGCCGCATGATATACAGAATAATATGCGGTCGATACACTTTTATAATAAAATTTATTTTCGTGTAATACCCTTGCAGCGTTAAGTTCATCAATTGCCCTTTGCAATTCACCCTTAGCAAGAAGTTTGCCTTCTTCCTTGCCTATTCGCTAAACCATAGTATTATTCCCTCTTTTCTTATCTTCATGAAAAGTGTATTCATTTTATTATTAAAATCCGATTCGGACACAAGGACAATTGAAACTACAATATCATGTAATAATTCATACTTGTAAACAATATCAAATATCTGATACTTCATCTGCATCGGGACACTACCTTCCGTAACGAGGAGTAAATCGATATCAGAATTTTCGAGAAAATCGCCTCTTGCCTTTGAGCCATAGAGGATTGCCTTTTTTATAAAAGGATATTTTTTCGTCAATTCGGCAATGATATCTCCAATCCCAAGCCGTTCAGGATAATTTAAATGGAATATATTTATTACATCAGTTTTTTTTTACCTGTAGAGAAGCATTAAACGAATATTGCGTCTAACTTTACTTTAAAACCAATCAGGACAGATGAATTTATAATTTCGTCTTTTTGTCCCCTCCCAATAAGGATAAATTTGCCGTTCTCGTTTTTATAAGATTCAACCCATTTTTCTATTGGATCGACTATCCAGTACTCTTTTACCCCGTGTTTTGCATAAATATCTTTTTTGTGTACCAGGTCGTAATAGGCGGTAGAAGGAGACAATATTTCTATAATAATGTCCGGGGCGCCTTCTATTTTTTCTTTTTTTATTATCCCAATCCTGTCGTTTGAAATAAAGATTATATCAGGCTGATATGTTTCCTCCTCTTCAAAATATACATCAATTGGCGCATCAAAGACTTTTCCCAGTTTTTGTTTAAGCTCCGCATATTCATAAAGTAGATATTCGAGCCGTTTTGATATCTCCTGATGATAAGTGGATGGCGCAGGCGTCATGATGAGCTTTCCTCCTATTAGCTGGTATGGTGACCCTTCAGGAAGTTTTGCATAATCCTCATAGGTATAGATTTTCTTTTCATGCAGGACGGCGTCTATTTCTGCTGTTCCTTTCATTGGAATTTACTCCTTAACAAAAAATAAATTGTTTTGAAGCAATAGTTATATCACAAATAAAGAATACCATTAACAGAAAGGGAGGGGCAATGATTTTTTAAGTTACACTACAGGTATCCTTTGTAATCTTTTGTGTTTCTAAAAAACCTGTGGGGAAAAGGCTCGTCAGATATTTGTTTGTTTATTTCCCGTAAAGACATCGGGTGCAGGGTGAAATATACGGCACTGTCCGTCAGCTCTGTGTATGTCATAATATTTCACATTATAGTGTCATAATGACACTGTATCAACCACGAGTCTGTTCATATCCTTCGCGTTCTCCGGCTTCTCTGCGGTATATCAGTGTTATGAATTTTTAAGGCTGGATATTTTTTCAAGATTTTGTTTTGCTTCTGCGTAATTAGCATCTATTGCTAATGCCTTTTCAAAACAGTGCCTTGCATCGTCATGTAATTTTTTCTTGAAATACAAAACGCCCAAATTGTTATAAATAGTGGCGTCCGCATTATGTAATTCAACAGCCTTTTGGAAAGTGACAATGGCATCGTCTAAATTTTGGGTATTTACGTATGAGAGGGCAAGATTGTAGTATGCGTCATAAAGGCGGGAAGTTTCTTCCGGCGATAATTGTTGATTGGGAGAAGGGCTTGTTTCGATGGCTTTTTTATATGTGTCAATTGCTTCGATGTAAGCACCACTTTGGAATAAGGCCTCCGCTCTATTGAATAGCTCTCTAATTTGTTTTCCCCGGTAAATTTTTATTCCCCGTTGTAAAACTACATTCCTTGTATAATCCATTTCCTCTTTTTTACCAACGGTCATAGACGAACCATCTTGTCTCCACGAGAATTCGCAGGTAATTTTTTTAATGTGCGCGAATTGAAATTCCCGTGACATTCTCATCCACAAATCCCAGTCCTCATGAGACCTAAGGGTTTCGTCAAACATTCCCACTTTTTCTATGCATGACTTTTCATGCATAATGCAGAGTACGGGTATAAAGTTTCCGGTTAATATACGGTCATAATCAAAATCAAGGGAATAAGGCACATCCCTTCCTTTCGTAATATACTTTCCATCTTCTTTTTCCTGATGTGCGCGGTATGCATCAGTATAAGCCACTTTGTAGTTCGTGGTCTCCAGGAATGTAACCAGCGTTTCTATGTGATCCGGGTGAAATATATCATCATCATCGAGGTAGGCAATATACTTCCCTTTTGCAGCGTTGATTCCCGTATTTCTGGAAGCTGCGAGTCCTTTATTTTTATCGTGAACGAGGTATTTGATGGACAGTCGATCGTGGAAAGTGTCTATAACACCCGATACATCTTCACCTGCATCATTAACGACAATAGTTTCAATATTTTTATATGTTTGTGCTGCAATACTATCGAGAGTTGTTTTTAATGTATCAGGCCTGTTGTATGTGGGAACAATAACAGAAACCAAGGGATTTGTTTGTAATGTATTATGAAAATATTGAGTATCATGTCTGGTAATCTTTGAGTGATTTCTTTTTTTTGCTTCCGAGATAGCAAGGTGCGCATAATATTTTTGTTCTGCTTCTTTCTCAACAGATATGCCTGACTTTGTTACTCTCCACTTATAAAGCGGTTCGTCTATGTTGGCTACTTTGTGGCTTTCCGCAATTCTAAGCCATAAATCATAATCCTGGGCAAGTTTGAATCTTTCATCGTATCCACCAACCTGCAAAAAGACATCCTTTCGCATCATCACGCTACCATGTCCGAACCAGTTTTGTTTTGTCAGTCCTTGTTTTATCAGTACATTATCGGTCAGGACATTTATTAAAGTGTGTATCTTGTTATCTGTATCAATCTGATAATAGGAACTACCCACAAGTGCATAATCCGGATTTTTTTCAAGAAAATTGATTTGGGTTTCGAAACGATGTGGTAAAGAAATGTCATCAGCATCCATCCTTGCGATATATTTTCCTCTTGCAGTTTTGATACCTTTATTAAGAGATTTTGTCAGACCAAGATTTTCAGGATTTGTAATTATTCTTAATCTGCAATCTTCGATCTTTTTAATTATTTCTAACGAATCGTCAGTTGATGCATCATTTACAATTATAAATTCAAAGTCTTGATAAGTTTGGGTAAGTATGCTTTTTACAGAATCTTCCAGATATTTACCACCATTGTAAACCGACATTACAACGCTTATCTTTGGGTTATCAATATCTATTGGGATATATGCATTCCACTGATTGCCGTAAAATCTTCTTACACGCTCATTATGCCCTTTCAGGTACAATAACCCCCTGTCATCTGCGAATTCATAGAGTTTATTCTTTTTTACATATTGATAAAGCTCACTATCAGGTATTCCTACAAAGACGTTGTACCAGGTTACAGTCGGTTTAATTTCTTCTACCAATCTGATTGTTTGTACAATGTCATCTTCTGTTTCAGTTGGAACTCCGACGATTACGCTTGCCGCTGTCTTAATGCCGAATTCGTGGCACAGGTTAAAGGCATTTCTGGTCTGTTCAATAGTGATATCTTTTTTGAAAAAATCCAATACCTTCTGTGAACCGCTCTCTACGCCGAAATAAAATGCACGGGCGCCTGCACTATGCATCAATTCTACAATCTCCCTGTCTATGGTGTTTACCCTTGTCTCGCATGCCCATGGTATATTTATTTTCTTTTCGATAAGCAGGTTGCAGAAGGTCGTTAATCTTTTCTTGTTAAGGGTAAAATTATCTTCTCTGAAATAGATTCCCTTTGCCCCGTAGTTTTTGATCAAATATTCGATATCGGATACAATCCTTTCCGCACTGAAATATGTGTATTGTTTTCCCCAAATAGAACCTACTGAGCAGAAAGTGCATTTGAATGGGCAGCCCCGGCTTGTGTTCAAAGTAAATACAGGGGTTTCCTTGAACCATTCAACGCCCCATTTGTATGGCTGGCGTATGAAGTAATCCCATGCAGGCATGGGTAATTCATCTAAATTTTTAATAGTAGGATAACGGACAACCCTGTCTTTTACTTTATCTTCGACTATGTCGAGGATAGCCCGTTCACCCTCCCCCTGGACTATATAGTCCACAAAATCAGGAATCGTATGTAATGCCACGGTGGTATGAGGTCCACCGACCATTATCTTTCCGCGCCATTTTCCTGTTCGCCGTAAGTAGTCAAGTTTATAAAACATGCGCAGGGTGTCACGATAACAGATGGTATTTGCATAAATGCCAACATAATCTATCTTATTTCTCTGAAGATAATCTGTTTCTAGAAAGTTGTTAGGTTGAAGGTAATTGTCAATAAAAAAGACCTCATGCCCCGCATTTCTTAATACTGAGATAAGGAATCCCAATCCTATTGGGGGCCTCTTTTCTACAGTTGAAAAAGGAGATTGAGATGGGGCGGCGGAGGTGGTCAGGAGCACGCGTTTTCCCGTAGAAAAGTGTCCATTCCTTCCGGTATCTGGGCATGCAGGAGATTTTACGGGTGCATATGATTCAGGAGAAGAGTATGTCCTCTTGATTTCAGCGATCTCCCTTTGCCTTTCTTTCTGCTTTCTTCCACCATGCTCAAGCCCCTTTTTATTGTAGTAGTATAAACCCAGAAGTTCCGGTATATGGTAAATGGTATATTTCGTATTAAAAACTACCCTGAGCCAGAAATCCCAATCGCCTGCGACCTCGTATGCAGGGTTGAAATATCCAACCAGTTCGTGGAGGCTTTTTCTCCACATTACCTGCGGGCCGCATGGGTTTCTTTGGACAATAACCTCCCTCGAAAAATCGGGTCTCCTTAAGAAACCATCTTTGTGGTGATAGGCAAAAGTCTCGTTCGGATGTTCCGTCAATATTTGATCGATATAAACTATACCCACATCACTTCGGCATTCCAGCACTTCGGCCATACGTTCCAGTGCATCTCTTCTCAGTCTGTCATCAGTATTTGTATTGACAATATACTTTCCGGAAGCTGCCTGTGACCCCCGACTCCATGCCTTGTAAATAGTTTCGCGTTCTTCCGTCCTGATATATTTTATATGAGAGTACTTCTGCTGACACCGCACAACAACAGACTTCTCATCCTGCTCCGAACCGGTGTCAAAGATAATAATTTCGAGCAATCCTTTCTCATATAACGTCTGTCCGATCAGGGTTTGCAGGCATCCATGAATAAATTCATAGGAATTGTACACGGATACTACTGCAGAGACCAGATAGTTATCTTTCCTGATATCTGAACTGGCTTTTTTCTCATTTGTTAATGTCTCAGAAATTTTCTGGTTGAGATATTCCTGGTTTTCCTGAGCAATTTGATTTGAAGGATCAAGTTGAAGGACTTTTTGCAATGTCTCTTGCGCCGATTTCCAGTCTTCTTCGAGTATTTTTGTAACGGCAAGGTTGTTAAGGGCTTTTATGTTATTTGGTGATTGGTTGAGGACTTTTGTTAATAGTTCTTTTGCCCTTTGAATGTCATCATTTTGTAAGGCTTGTTTGGCTTGTTTATTTAATTCATTTGCGTTTTTTAGTATAGATTGATGCTTTTCATATAATTCTTCATATAATTTGCGGTAATTATTTGCCTGGATTTCAAGTGCATACAGTTCCTCTACCTTTTTGCGGCATTTCTTTGATAAATTTAATTTTGTTTCTTCAGAAGAAGATATAATCCAGTTAATTCCTTTTGTAAGATCATCAATGTCTTTTGGTTTTGCCAGATATCCTGTTTCTTTGTGCTCTATCATATCCGGAATGCCACCGATATTAAATCCAACAACAGGTGTTCCGCATGCCATAGATTCTAAAACTGTGTTTGGAAGATTATCTTCAAGTGAAGTGATAACAAACAGGTCGGCCATGCTATAGATAATGGAAAGTTGTTTTTGATCTGAAACATGACCAAAATTTTTAACGGGATATTTTATATTTATCAAAATGTTATCGGGAATATGTCCGAATGTGATAAGGAGAATATTTTGTTTTTCATTGTATATGAGGTTATTCAGAGACTTTAAAAGATATACAAAACCTTTTCTTTTATTAACTACAGAGTCTGCTCCAAAAAGTATTACATTTGCGGACGTTGCTATATTGAAAAACTTACGGGCTTCTTTTTTAGGGTAGGGTTTGAATTTGTCAATTGGACAACCATTTGGGATAACACTAACAGGAAATTGAGAAAACAGACTGCTTTCTGAGGCGCATCTTGCAAGCCATTTGCTCGGTGATGCAACATTTATATTAAGCAATGGATATGCAATACTTCTTTTTTCCCATACTATGCTTGAAAGGTCATTTTCTTTTCCCGATCCCAGTTGTGGACATTTCCCGCACGACGTTTTATAGCGGCTGCAATCTCCTGCATAATGACATCCACCGGTGAAGGGATTCATATCGTGCATTGTCCAAACAATAGGCTTCCCTGCCATGGAAGACGGCGCTCTTTTACAATCAAATACACCGTTCACCCAATGTAAATTTATGATATCCGCCCCCTGAACCTCTTTGATAAGATCAAGTCGAACGTCAGAATCTGCATCACGAAAGACTTCTAAACCATCAGGCCTTTTTGGATAATGAGCTAATAACATTTCCCATCTCTGCGCATGTTTCTGCCATGTTAAAGAATCATGTCTTGGAGTATCAATGCATGAAGTCATATGGCCAGAATATGTATCAGGAATCACCTTTACGCTTGGGTCTTCACTTTTTTTATTCAGGACAACCATTGTAGAATTTACGCCTATAGAAAGAAGTCCACGGTGAAGCCTGTATGCCGCCCCGCCAGCCCCGCCAAAGTCCTGCATGCAGAGGTGGACAATTTTTATTGCTTTTTCCCCTTCAGCCTTAACGAGTTTTTCCTTTTTAATTGCCTCTACGAACAATGAGTCAGGTTTACGCACCGAACCATCAGGTTCGATATCCATAAAGTAGGAATTGAAATCAGGAATACGGGATTCATCAGCGCTGCATATCCTGATTTCATCAAACCCGGCTTCTTTCAGCAATTTGGATAATGAATAACGGTCATACATCCACTGATGGTTCTGACCGGAAAGTACAAACTGGCCTACTTGCTCTTTCGTCAACGCAGACTCCGAAGTTACATGGTCTTCAGACTGGGATAAATTTGAATGGCTTCTCAGATGATTTATTGCATTGAGCACCTCAGAACCACACCTTTCTGTGACGAACGACTCGGCAGGCATAGGGTTTTGTTTCCAATATTTAAGCATCTCTCCCCCCGATACCCTTCGTACCATCTGATCAAAAAGCTCCAGCATAATCCATTCGTATCGTTTTTGCGCCTCTTGATCACCATTAAGGGATTTTTCCAATAATGTTGAATACCACTTAATTATCTGCTCAAGATCCGGAACAACCACACGAATAATCCCGCCATCTTTCAGGACGCGGTGACATTCGCTCATAAACCTTTGGGCACTGTTTTTAGAAAAGTGTTCAAGTAGATGAGAATGGTAAACTACGTCAAGGGAACCGTCTTCAAAAGGAATGCCACAGTTTAGATTGTAGGCAATTACACCAGGCCCGGTTGAATTAAAATCAACATTAACCCAGCCCTCTTTGTAATGTGAGCCACAACCGAGATTGAGCAGTTTAAGGCGTTTGTCCTGTTTGACGTTTGATATCCCTTCTGATGGTCTTTGAAACCATACGCCTGTTCCATCTATCTTTTGTATATTGAAGTGAATGCCCTTGTTTTTTTCAAATTCATGGATGGCCTTCCGGCATCCTTCCCAATAACCGTAGTCATCAACCTGGATAAAACCATTGCCGTCAACCAAGTCGTATATATTGGTCAGTATATCACGTGTTGATTCATACCAGTCGCCATCCATGTGTAGAAAAGCAATGTGGTTTATTTCGTTTCGTGTTGCCGGCAATGTATCTTTGAAATAACCTTTTACTGTTTTTACAACATCAAGCACCCCGAGTTTCCGGAATAGTTCCCGAACACATTCTTCAGGAGCAGCGCAAGTTCCTGTGCCCCATCCTGTACTATCTGCGGCAATTCCCCCATGGATATCTTCTTCAGTTGGCACAGGCATTCCCTCGAAGCTGTCAAGGGAAAAGAGGATGCGTTTCCGTTTGCTGTAACGTTTCAAAACCATTGCCAGAAGGACGGAAGACCCACCTCCTGCTACTCCACATTCGACAAAATTTCCCGGAATATCCATTTCACAAACTTTTTTTGCCAATTGATAGAGTGCAAGGAGACGTTCTTCTCCAACCATCGTGTATGGCCTGACGGTATCCAGCAGTTCCTGAAATTCGGAGTTATATTTAGTAGGTTCTGTCGTGTGGGATGTTTTTATTATATCTTTCAGCAATAATTCTGCCTCAGAATTTTGCGGGAAGTAGCGCAATTCTTCTTTTAATGCCTCAACAACGGATTCTTTTTGTCCCATACCTAAAAAGGAGAGAGCACGGGTGTAATCTAGTCCGTAAACTGGCATTTTGAAGTATTTTGCCATTACAATTAGACGTAAGGCTACTTCGAACTGATTTTCTTTAATTGCTTGTGTAGAAATATTTATTGTACTTTTGACAAAAGAATCAAATCTTTCGTCTGGCTTGGGAGAGTTAGTTTTTCTTAGATTATTGAATTCCCGCTCTAGTTCTTGTTCAATTCGTGATAGATGAATCAATTTTTTCGTTTCTTCATAGAGGGGCAGTGCTTTTTCTTTAATATATTTAAGAGTTGTTTCTTTCAACTCTTCTCTGCTTGATCCGATAATACCTTTTCTATAAAAAGTAACCGATTGGTTTTTATGTTTCTGAAATTCCTGGTTTTTTACTGCCCTTACACACACCTTTTTGTTTACTTCAAGGTCAAGAAATTCAGTTATTGATAAAAGCGCCGTAATAGGGTCTTCGTGAAGTAGTTCATATGAAACAAAGAGAATTTTAGCTCCTTTTAATGTATAGGCATTAACATAAGAATGAACGTGTTTATACCACTCACCGAGAGTATTAATGCAAAAACTATCAATATCCGCCAGGTCTTTTTTGTTACTAATATCTTTTAAAAAATGATAGTAAGAGCAAAGAGAATCTGATGCTTCTCTAAAAATATAGATGGTTTTTTGAACGAGAGGATTGAAAATATCGTGTGTTTTGATGAGTCTGTATGGAAGCTTTATTCGTTCGTCTATGTTATTTAATTGTTTTTGATGTATGTCAGGAACAATACGGTCAGTATCCTCCCAGCGATGTGTATCAGTATTTATACCATGTACCTGTAAAACGATATCTGCTAAAAGATTCCGTACCCAGGTATTGCCTGATCGGGGATAAGAAGCAACAAGGATGTCAGTGTTGCGAAGAATATTCTCATCCATTGATTGAAGTCTGTTTTGACTGGCAGTATTATTGAGGGGAAGCATAGCCTGCGAATCTTTTTTCATATGTTGACTACGCTGAATTTCCGAAATTACTCTATTAAGTAGTTTTTCATAGCATCGGCCAAATTCATATTTGGGAAAGTTTTCCATGCATCCTTTTTTTAATACTTCATATTGATCCATTAAATTATGTAGTACATTTCCTATCTCTGATGCATTATTCACAACTATTCCGCAACCGTTACCCTCCAGCAGCTCTGACATACCAGGAATGTTGTTGCCAATAATAGGTACGCCTGCTTTCATAAAATCAAATATTTTCCCTGATGATCCGGCGGCAAATTTCAGGTTAGTATCGATGGGATTATAAAACGCCAGCCCAATATCGGCAGACTGAAAAACCTTATGTTTTTCTTCCACGCCTAATATTTCCGTTGATAGAAAGATTTTATCTTTTTTAGTTTCAATTTCTTTCAGGACTTTTAATTCAAAATTTTTATCCGGTATCCAGCCATGCAAAACGAGAACGAAGTTACCTGGCCAACTGCCTACTGATTTAATGATCTGGTCGATGCAGGTAATAGGAAGAAGGGTTCCAGTGGCCAAAACTATTTTTTTGTCCTTTTGTATCTTAAATGTATCCCGAAGAAAGTCGCTTTTTTCAGAAGACGCATCTCCAAGAGAACTGTTATAAATTATCTCTATTTTATCTCTATCAAGACCATTAGTTTGGGCAAGAATATCAGCCCTTGCATTATCCTGTATCAGCGTGAACAGGGCTTTTTGTGAAAATATTCGTTCGATTTCTTTATAGGGGTCTTCCTGGCTGCATAATTCAAGGGAGTGGTAAATAAAAGGAACATTCCATGCAGAAGCAAGAAGAGCGGCCCGTATCAATCCTGCCGGATCAAAACCGATTATCCATCCATATTTTTTAGGCGATGAAGAACTATACTTTGCCGCAAATTCTAAATCTGTTGTATAGATTTTTAATCCCGAAGAAGTAGTAATTATTTGGTGGCTGTTCTGTGTTTTATTTTTATAAATTTTAATATTCTTACTCGTAATGTCTGGCGTTGCTATTCCCAGGTTATTGCAAAGTTCATTTTCCGTCATGTATATATCAACAAGATACCCCTTACTGGCAAGGTACTTGACCGTCATGACAACAGGAGTTGAAACTCCAATCCAACCGTGTGCCGTAATGAGAGCTACTGCCTGATTCTTGTTCCCGTTTGTTTCTTTACTCATTTTTACCTTAAATATTTTTGTTTAGTGTCCATTTGAGGTGTTGCAATAAAATATATACTCCATGTATCAAAGCCAGGCGACTTATTGGTCATCCACTCTGCGCATTCAACCACCTTAAGTCCTGATGCAAACAATAATTCATCTATTTCCGGCTTAAATAAATACCGCATAGGGTGAGTTTCCCTGATTTCTGTAATGTTATTGGTGACTTTGTCCACGACAAGCAGACGGTAGTTTACGTGAACCTTGTTTTCATTTGGGAATATTTCCGGTTCTGCAATCCTGATAATACGGGTTCTGTTGTTCTCAACCTCTTTTATTCTTATTTCAGGCCGCACATGCAATACAGCAGGTCCATACCAGCAATCAAAAATAAAAAGCCCGTTTTTATTCAGAGGTATCTTTACAGTTTCAAAAACAGATTTCAAATCCTCATTAGTAATTTGGTAACTGATTACATGAAACAGCGAAATAACAATGTCATAGGTTTTGTTTGCTCTGTAGGTGCGAATATCGCCATTCTGAAAATCCAGGCAATTTTTATATTCACCGACGTCTGTAAGTTTTGCGTTCGCTTTTTTGATGTTAGATTCGGAACAGTCTATGCCTTTAATATTGTAGCCTTTTTGTGCTAAGAGAAAATCATGGCTTCCCGTGCCACACCCCAGATTAAGTATCGTTTTTGCTCCGGGGTGGTGTTTTTTTATTAACCCGTCAATAAAGTCTGCCTCGGCAGCATAGTCTTTATCTTTGTAAATGAGGTCGTAATAGTCTGCATACTTGTCGAAAACTTTCATTGAAACACCTCATGCAATACTTTGGCAACGGTTTCCATTTGTCTGCCAGTTAGGGCCAAACCACTGGGTATATAAAATCCGCGGCGGGAAATCCTTTCAGCAACAGGGTAAGACTCTTTCTTAAATAATCCCATTTTCCTGAAGACCGGTTGTTCATGCATTGGCCAGAAGAATGGCCTGGTACCAATGCCTTTCTCACCCAATCGTTTCATGACTTCTTCTGCATCAAACGGGAATTCATCTTTTAGCACAATGCCATAAACCCAATAAATATTTTCTGCATAATCCGTTCTTTGTACCGGCAGGTCAATTGATTTGATATCTGATAGAAGTTCTGTATATTTTTGTCCTATTTTCCTTTTTTTTGCAACGAACATATCCAGTTGTTCTAACTGGGCGATTCCAACGGCTGCCTGGAGGTTGGTCATCCGGAAATTCCAGCCGAGTTCTTCATGGATAAACCTTTTCTTCGCCTGAAAACAGAGGTTTCTCAGTGATCGGCACTTTTCTGCCACTGTATCGTTATTGGTTAGTACCATTCCCCCTTCACCAGTGGTTACATGCTTGTTAGGGTAAAAACTCATAGTACTTATATCGCCAAAGCTGCCGCAAGGTTGTCCCTTGTAAGTCTGTCCGAGCATCTCTGCCGCATCTTCAATAATCAATAGACGGTATTTTTCTGCCAGTTCTAATATAGGATCCATGTCCACAGGAAGACCGTAGATATGAACAACCATAACCGCCTTTGTTTTTGGTGTGATTCTTGCTTCAATCTGTTTGACGTCCATATTCCATGTGATAGGATCAGAATCTACCAAAACTGGTATTGCACCTGCACGAACGACAGCGGCAGCACAGGATATTATAGTTAAGGCAGGAATAATAACCTCGTCACCTTCGCCTATGCCGAGGGCTGCAACCGCCATTTCCAGCGCAACAGAGCCGTTGCTTACAGCGATTCCATACCTTCTTGATACACGTGCAGCAATACCCTGTTCAAATCAGCGGACAAAAGGCCCTTCCGAAGATATCCAGCCGGTATCGATGCATTCTGCCAGGTATTTTTTTTCATTACCGTTTAACAGTGGTTCGTTAACGGGGATCATAGTTATCGCCACCATACAGGCACTTCCCTGAAACTCTTATACATTTCTCTACCTCAATCTCAATCTCTATTTATTAAAATCTTTCCTTATCCTCTTCACCGGCATAAGGTCCTTGTTTAACCTCAATCATTTCTGTATCTTCAAGCATCAAAAAATCATGACCGCCCGAAACAAGCAGGATTACATCACCTGTTTTCAATGTCCTGGAACTCAGATATTGTTTTTCTTCATTATAGAAATTTATTTTAACCCTGCCTTTTTTTATAAACAGGGTTTCCTGTGTATATTTAACATTTCTTGGAACGGGCTTGTGGATATGCGCCTGAATTGTATATCCGGCAGGACGTTTCATATATGCAAGCTGCTGTGAAAAATTATCAGGCGTTAAGAATTCAATGCCCTCTTTTTCATATTCGGCATAGATGATAATTGCTATCATGCGATAGTCGTCGAATATTTGTTCTATTTTATTCATGTTTTTAACATATCAAACCAGCATATCAGGGGATATAGTATTACTAGGTAAAAACTTCTTTTTTTGTAGGTTTTTCTTTGTGTCCTTTGTGGTTAAACTCTTTTTGGTTGCGGCTTTGCTGCGCTATGTTGCAACTGTCTTTCTATTTTAAACTTGGTTGTAATATAATTTAGATGCCCATTCACCCATTTTATCAATCAATGATTCCCTTTTGTTTTAAAATGTTGATGTAATTGTTGTAATTCAATGAACAATCAATTAAGTCTTTGAAATCCTTTAAATATAGTTTTAACTGCCCTCTAATCTTAGATACAATTTTATCGGGAATTTCCCCTTTCCCATGAGAGTAATGAACCCTTAATATCTTCTTATCATTTACAGTCAACCACCCATAATTATGTCCCGTAGACCGCGTCTTCAATTCCAGTTTTTTGAATAACCTTTCTACTTCATTTTTCTTCACTTTTTACAATAACCTCCTCTAAGAAGGTTAACCATTTTTTAGGGAATTTATCTAAATTGTCTCTGTCCGCCTGTAAGTCTTCATAGATATTGATTATTTCTTCACACAACCGATTAATTGCTTCAAATTCTGTATCAGCATAAGCAAATGCCTCTATATCATCTAAGGATGCTATAAAAATGTCCTTTTCCATTTCAATCGTAATATAAATAGGTTTTCTTAATATATATTTATAGTGTTTTAAAGTATTTAACGGAGTTATCTTAAAATGCCTTTCTATGCTATTAATCAATTTTCGGGAAAGCATTTTATACTGTTCATCTGTCAATATATTTGTTTGCATTTTATCCTCTCCGGGTATTTTTAAAGAATATTATGAAATTAAACACAAAATATACAACGTATTTATTACACGTTATTGACCGATTATTTAATACGTTTAATCAAACCTGGTTAAATCTGGACTTTAGTACACGTTCAACAAACTGAACTGTTGTCCGGGATGCAGTCTTCATCTCTTCTAATAACACCTGTTGATTTTTCAATAATATATCTACTGCCTGTTTATTATCCGGCTGAATAGTTAATTCAGCAATGGCGGCACGTACTGCTTCCTGCGGGCGGGCAAGCGCAGACAGACACAAAGCACGGGTTAGATTTACTTTTGGCATGTTTGGATACTGATGTACAATGGTATCTAATTTAGATAGAGCAGTAACTATGTCGTCAGAATTGATAAGGTTAAAGGCTTCCTTGAACATATCCTGAGCCGTAGCCTGCGGCCATTGTGGTTGTGTGGAGCGTTTTTGAATGTGGTCACGCACCTCTTGAATTTGTTGTTGTTCTTGTGGGTCTAACTCCGGAAGCCGGTAGTTGAAATAGTCTTCCTTCAAGACCCATTTCAAGAGTGTCTTGCTCTTTCGCACTGCTTCCTGATGGAAAAGAAACCCGTCAACGTAAGCATTATGAATCCGCTTATAAATAATTTGTTTATATTGATCATAAACAGGGATGTTTGGTGAGAATTGCTCAAATATGTGGTAGTCAGGGATTTTTATATTTGATAGACCATTATTTTTTCTTATTTGTGTATAGGAATCACAAACACCCTGATAATAATTACGTCCTTCAAAGAAGGATACGGTTAACCTTTCTCTGGGGATATAGTGCAATACTTTTACTCTAGGGTCATAGGCAGCCTTGTATCCCATCTCTTTAATTTTTAGACTTAGCCCTGTTTCTCCATCTCCTTGAAAGTGTTGCAATTTTTTAGGAATTACACATGGGTGAAAACCACCTGCTTCAAAAAACGTTTTTTTTCGTATGGCAAAGTTAAGGCTCCAGATATATATTGAATTTATATCAATTTTTTTGTCTCCAATATCCAGAAGGCTGAGATGTCCACATGTAACCCGGCCATTTTCTACTTTGCAATAGTTACTTATCCAATCAGGCGGGGAAGTGTCAAATTTGGGAATACTTGGTCCTCCAACAAGATGAACAGACGCGTCTCCAAATGCTTCTGATATTGCAGTAAGCCAATCTTCTCCCACTTCAACATCATCATCAATGAAGATAAAAATGTTTCCTTTAGCCTGCAATGCACCGCAATGTCTAGCAGACATTGAACCTGGTTCTTTTTCATATAAGTATTTTATATTATAGGAAGGGTGTTTTAAAATAAGTTCCTCTATGACTTCTTTTGTATTATCTTTCGAGCCGTTATCTGCAATAAGAATCTCATATTCTGAGGTAGGACATTCTTGAGCAATTATAGATTGAATGGTGGTGTTCAGCCACTCGGCTCGATTACATGTCGGTATAATTATTGATGCCCTAATCATTTCCACGAACTCCTTGTCGGAAGAGACTACCGCTAACCTTAGACTTGTTTTAATCCACATTCTCTTCCATTATATTCTCTAATGGACATTGGTTTGGCTATAAGTATCTTTTATTTTTGATATCATTTTCAAGGCCTCTTGATTAGACTTTTCGAGAGTTAACACATGCTTTATGAATTCAAGAGACGACATTAAATGCCCTTCACTATATTCAATAACAGCTAGCTTATTGAGCGCACCAATATGATCCGGTTTAATTTTAATTATTTCCAGGAGAATATTTTCTGCTTCATTTTGTTTCCCTATATGTGCTTTAAACTCAGCTTTGAGGAGACGTAATTCAAGTGAGTCAGGGTACTTGTTTAGAGAAGCGTCTAATGCCGTTTCTGCAAGCGATACTTTTCCTTCCTCTCTTAACTTGTCGATGTAAATTTTCATTGCATCGATATTAATTTCATGGGAACAATGAAGATCCTCTTTTTGTCTATTGGTGTACCAATTATCTTTGATCTCTGCCTCAGAATCTTTTCCTGTTTCCCAATTATATCCAACGTGAAGCATCGTTGCTTGAGCAATCCGAGAAATCGCATGCAAATCCTGTGATGACAACTCATCCTTCCATGATCCCGGTTGACCTTTGCGGACAAAACCTTCTGGTTCTTTTGTTACCGGTCCCAAGAGAGAACCTAGTTCTCCCCTGATGGGGATAGGCGTTCCTCCGTCTTTTTTCGCCTTTTCAACCCGGTTGTCGGAAATAGCAATTCTGAGCGATTCACTAGGCCACTGCAAATTTAGAAAAGAGCTTACATCTATTAGGATATTTTCAGTATCGTTTACGAAGTCTTCATAGCGTAACTCGTAAAATTGTGTGCTCGACAATTTTTTAGTTGAATCACGAACTGCCTGAACGTGTTGTACCCACATGGTTGCCGCAGAATGGGCATCCTTTGGTGCCCAGTATTGTCCCCACGATTTAGATGCTGCCAAAAGAGACGCGACAACATCTCTCACGTCCCTTAATACATGAATAATTTTGCATTCGGGAAGCATCTCCATGATTTCTGGAATAAAAAGTGCATGAGATGGAGTTTTTTCAACAAATACCTCTCCTTCTTGAAGATTGCCTATCATGGGCTCTAATAAATTCATCATATACTGCCTTAAAGCGGAGAGATATTCACTTTCGCGTAAATAGCTTGATAGGCCCACAGGGCGGCCACTCTGTTTATAGTCCAAACAATATCGCCATGCCCGCAACTGAGGTCCTATGAACATATCAAACACATCCGATTCCTGTCCCGATCTAATTTTGGGATGGCATGCAAGAAGTCTCTGCAACCATGTGGTACCGCTTCGTGGGCAGCCGACAATAAAAACAAGGTTATGTCCTGTGTAGTCACCTTTTGTTTTTGTTTTCTTTGTTACCACATTTGTGATGTCATTGGATTTTGAAACCTTGGAGTCACCTTTATTAGGTTGAATGCTATTTGTTTGCCCAATCTTAAATTCGCAGGATGCCTCAATTCTTTTAATCCAATCACAGAATCCCTTTTCCCTTTGATTTTCGGGTATTTCAGTCAGTTTCAATATAAGACGGGAAAGCCGATTGTTGGACTTTCCATCACACCCGTTCAGTAATTTTTCGAAATAAGGTTGTGCCATCACCCTTACGTCTTCTTTTGAGACCGGGTTATTGAGAAATTTATTAATAATATTGGGCAAAATCTCAAAGTTATCTGCGATTTTTACCGCATCACAACAGTAATGATCCAGTTCAATAATGGAAGAAAGCGCTGTTAGATAAATTACCCTAACGCCGCTTAACAAAGCTTCTGCTATGGCGCTAGTGTGATGTGCAATTACAAAGTCGGCAGCCTGAACAATGTCTGTGAAAAGAGGTGAAGGAGAAATCTGAAAAATGAATCCTGGAATTTTTGTATTGTCAAAGATTCTTTTCATAAAATTACCGCTACTTAAGCCGTGGTGAATCCTGTAAACAATTTGCAATTCCGGAAATATATTTTTTAGTGCCAATATTTGTTCTATGGTTTTAAACACTGAATGTCGTTTTTCAAACGCATGAGACCAGCCACTTGAGTCACAAAATATGCATACAGGGGATTCAGGATTCAGGCCAAAAGCCTTTTTTATTTCCTTCATATTTGAGTTGGTTACTTTGATTTTGTCAAACCTGCAATTACCAACAAGTGCGATGGAAGCATCTGAACAACCTTGTGATTTCATTAACGCCTCTTTATACGCAATCCCATTAACGGCATAATATTCAGATGAAAAAGTATCTATTGGTGCTATCATTGAAGCTGAAACCCCGTGTCCTATTGTTAGCGTAGGAATACCATACTGCCTCGCAGGAAGAACATCCGCGGATTCCCATGGATGCCAGGCAAAATGCGCAATAACCACATCAGATTTAAAGGTTTCAATGATATTCTCTGAACGTATAAGTTCTCTTACTGTGTAGGGAATATATTTGGTAAGATTCGCTTTAACAGCCTCCATTGCTAATCCCGTACAACAGCTATCACACGTCTCTGAAAAATAATCATTCAACGCCCTGTTTTGGGAAATACTTTCAAATGCACGTTCGCCTTTTCTTTTCCATTCGAGTAACAGCTCATCCTCGTTTTTTGTGTGCCAATCAGACTTGTATGTAACGTAGATATTTTTCCGTTCAAGTGAGCCCTCTTCATCGGGTATCAATTTACCACCTACAATAACCACGCCTATACGTGAACTGTTTTTCAGTAAATAATCAAACGTCTCAGAAACCTGTTGAAAATAGTACCCACCCCAGGTAAAAAACAATATTTTAGGTCCTGCCAACTTTGAGGTACAGGCAATTTCTTTTGGCAAAGACATGGAATCAACCGCAACAGTTGAGGCAGCCGTGTTCCAGGCGTTTGAAGGTACGGCCTTTACAATAACTTCAATATTCCGGCTTAAGGCCAAAGCCTTTATTACTTCATGTTCCAATCCATAACTCGAGGTCAATATATTTAACATGATACTGTTAAAGGGTGGTTGTGCCTCATTATCAAAAGGGTTTTCATACCTGCCGGTTACAATTCTATCGGGACTTTCCTTTTGAATAATCTTTGTTATAAATTCATAAGACTGGAAAATCTCCTGAAATGCCTGGAAAAAGGTGGGATGGTGCATCACCAATAGTGGGTAACCTTTGAATGCTCTTACCGCCTCCAGATGAGGATTTGATTTTAATTCTGGAAGTTGATGCCAGTAATAAGCTTGCCAGCGTGCATGGTCAAATATTTTGGCTTTGTCTATCGCCCAGGCATATTCCTCATAGCTTTTGTATGGGATGTTCAGAGACTGCGCTGTTATTCGCCCTTCAAAAGAGGGGGCGACGACAGATATTTCTTCTTTTCCAATGTGATTATTCCAGTATTCTGCTAACCAGTTAGCGTCATGCTGATTAATTACAAAGCAGACTGTTTTCATGAGAATTCTCTTTCAAAACACAATATTATCAAGTTCATCCAGGTAGGAGTCGATTTTCTAAAGATTATGTGAGTATACGTTTTTAAAAAGTCTTTACTTTGTAAATCCCAAACCAAGTTTAGTAGACATCTTACATTTTATTCAAAAGAATTTAATAATCTGAATAATGCATTCATTGCATTAACTAATTAACTAATGAAGCATCGGTAATTCGTTTAAATTAAATATTGCCCTTTTTGCTAATTATCTTATTATTCTCACCACCTTAAAAGCCTCAGCATATTTCAATCCAGACTTTATCCCCCATAATTGTGCGTTCTGTTTAATTCCTTCTAATGAGCGTGGATGCGGATAATCTCTAAGCTCCGATTTATATTCAGCCATCGCTTTCAGCTTTGAATCTATGGCTTCTGAGACGTCAAAAAAAACGTCTGGTGAAAAACTTAATGGATAATTCCATTCCGTGGAGGAAAGTACCTCAAACGAGTATATTTCTTTTATAGTCTCATCTGGCAGAGGTCTTGAGGCAGTTAAAACCGCTCTATAGGTAATCTGATGATCAATATTTAAATCCTTTTGATAATGGGTGAAAACTGTATCAGGTTTTATTTTCCCTTTAATATCTTCAATCACTTTCACAATATCCAGTAATGGCACTGAATCAAACCTATTGTCAGGAAAATCAAATGTAAAAAATTTTTCAACTCCAATCGTTTTGTTAGCTTTTTGTATTTGTACCTTTAAATTTTCTACATCCTTCTGTCTTTTAGCCCTGTCCCTTTTTTCGTCCCTTGAGGTTATGCCCTCGCCTAATATAAGTGTATAAGCCTCATTGCCTTCACGAACCAACCTCGCAATAGTTCCACCACAACCAAGGATTTCATCATCAGGATGTGCAGCAATAATAAGAACCTTTTTGTTCATTTTTCTTCTTAACCTATTAGGAAGTTAAGCCGTAACAGAGCATATATCTGATTTCCAGTTTGTAATTTTTCGCTTAACAAACTTAGCAGGCATATGAACTACAGTAACTACATTTATTTCGTTTTATACATGAATTTTCCATTGAGGGATAACGCTTTGTTGAGCCGCATGGCCTTGAATAGAACCAGCAGTTTTCAACGACGTTTCACAACGCTGGCCAGAATAAAATACATTAGATACTGTTTCATTCTCGTTTTGCGGAACCGCGGTGTATATGTTTGCTGAGTGGCTCCAGACACTCACGAATAGTTTTCCCTGTTCTTGGATCAGTAATTCTTTCGTGGTAGCAGTCGTTCTTTCTGTCAATTAGACGATACAGATAGTTCCACTTTCCAGTTTTTCGATAAAGGTCGTGACCTTGTATTAGCTCTCTGGCTGCTCTACCGGATGTAGCACGCTCAACACCTTTTAGTTTCATTTTATGTCGGTCTTTGACTTCTAATGTGTCAGATTGGATCAAAACCAGGTTCCAACACTGCGAGCTGCACTTCGGGCAAGGTAGATGCTCATATTCGGAAAAATTTTTCTGCTCGTTAGGTTTGTAACCGCACGAAGCACATTTGATTTTGATCATGAATATTTTCGGTATCTAACTAATAAGTACGTAAAACTCAAATAAAATTCTATCTATCACAATATCTTTTGACTTTTACATGAATTTCCAATTCTTTCAACCTAACCTACTGCCACCGCATGAAAATCAAATGCTTAAAACCGATTTATAAGTAGCATCACAATGCAAACTGGAAAAGTGTTTTTCGTTCAAGTACACATAGTTGTTTACGTTACTTTGCAAAAAATAATGCAGTATCTCCACCCATTGTATGAGAAATATTTGCCAGTTCTTTTGGTGGCATGAATATCGCGGGAGCAGGCACAATTCTTTCGATTTTTGCCGTTTCACGATAATAGTAAATTATCAACAAAAGCAATCCGGACATTGCATTCAGAACATTCTTTAAGTTCGCTTTTTCGAAATGGGAGTTTCTTTCATGTTTGACTTTGTTATACCCGACCCACCAATCAGGAGTTTCGTCGCTTTGCCAATTACTCCAAGGTATGAGTTCTAATCCATAACGAGGGATAGTAACAATAGAAGTTCCCATGGAAGGGATATGCATCTTAATTACATTTCGATATTGTCCAATTTTTTCAGCATTCGCTGAAGAGTCTAACTTCCGGCATAATTGTTTAGCCACTACGTCAACTTCCGATGATGCTGCTAATAACAGATGAGCAATTTCAATTGAGAATGTATCGAAATTTTTTGTTGTAAATTCAACAAACCTTGCTAATCGCGCTATATCTGATTCAAGAGCTATAAAATAATTCCAGTGAATAAGACTACTTGATTCGTAAATCGCCATAATTTATTAACTCTAACTATTTAAATACGCAAAACAATATTCCATCTATCACAATATCTCTGGACTTTCACAGAGATTCTATACGCTCCGGTTTTTCGCAAAGTTTTAACTATCCTATAAGAATGGATAATACTCAAACCTAATAAGCGGAAAAAGTAACTAATTTTCAATCTTGCAAAGTTATAGCGTTATAAGGTTGGTTGAGAGAAGCGAATTCAACTATTGCTCGTTTTTTCCCCTTTGCCACAACATTATAGGATGCCCAACCAGACTCTCTGTCTGGGATTATAGTACTATATGTTTTGTGTTCTAAGTACATAATATCAAAATCTTTATAAAAGAGGGAACACAACTCATCTTCTGTGAAAAAGTGTACTGTTCCAGCGTTTTTGAAGGTTCCAATCGGGATATCAACCCTTGTGTTAGGCTCAACTTCTACGCCATATTTTGAGTAAGGGTGGAGGGTGGAATACCAATCTATTCCAATATACATTCCGCCGTTATTCAGAATAGATGCTGATTTTTCTATTACCTTTTTTATTCCATATATTCTATTGCATGTAATTGCACCCCGATCTATTATTAAATCAAAGGTACTTTCTTCATATGGAATGAGAGAAGTAAAATCTCCTGCAATCACTTCTATATTATTACCAAATTTATTTTTCATATATTTTACTGCTGTTTCTGATCCCTCAATTGCATGATACTCAAAGCCTTTATCTAAAAAGAAGGGGATATTTGCACCAACACCGGGACCAAGTTCGAGAACTTTTACTTTATGATCATACTTTTTGGGATTTGCATGGCGCATTACAAGCGCTACGAGATCACTCCAGGGATAGTGTGAAAAGTGTGATCCAGCAGCAAACTGTGCCTCCCATTCCTTTGAGAATGTCATAAAATACCTTCCTCTCCCATCAGTATGTTTTTTGACTTATCACCACAATTCATCAATAGATCAATAGCAGACATAAAGGGCTCAAACCGTTCATATGTTTGCGGATAAACAGGGTGCTTATAATCATGATACAATACCTTTATTCCATTGGCTTCAAATAAGTTCTCACGGATATAAGTTCTGCCGAAAGGCCCGGATATATATGTATCTGCACCAACAGCTTTACATAAATTCAGTAAAAGCTCATCTTTCTGGCCTGAAACGTTCATCTCAGCGCTGGAAAGAAAAGGTTTCTTAATTTGTAAGGCATCAAGTAGATATCGGGTTGTTTCATTTGCCAATTCAGTGAGTAGTTTCCATTTCCGGCTATACAAATCAATGAGATATGTTTCATGTCTTTCATAAAAAAAGGACTTTGAATAATTATGTCGTATAACGTTTAGATGTTTTTCACTCCATCTCTGATTATTCTCAACCTCAATCTGATTAAGGTAAAGATTTCCGAACTTTCCTTTGGTCTTTAATGGAACAGTAATCCATCGCCAACCATCTTTGGTACGTACCCTATTACGGTTTGCAAATTTTGTCCTGCTGTTAAGGTCTATCTGTACATTGTCAAGTATAATAAGCATATCACTTATAGCTACCCGATGAAACCATCCAAGCCATGGCCAGTAAGCAGGTTGCATTATTGTCAATCTCACCTGCCACGCTCCGGTAGTTCTATTCCAATTTCTTTTATAAAGTTCATAGCATTAAACTGTATTTCTCCATGAATAGATATTTTCAACAAATTAAGATAGCCATTTTTTAGTCTCAGGGTAACAACATCGCCTTTAGTATCTACGTTCATTGAACATGTACCTTCAATAACAAAAAACTTTTGTCTATCCAGGTTGATATAAGGGAGGGCATATGGCTTAACAAAAGCCTTTAGTTTTCTTGTGCATTCTTCTACAGTATCTATTCCTATGCGAATCTCTCTATATTGTTCCACATCAATACTACGGCCGCTTTTCATTGGTATTCCTTCAAAACCTTCTAGTGCAAGTTCAGTAGCCTTAATAATATCTGATGGCTGATAAGATATCATAGTTCTCATAATGTCAACAGATGTTTCCTGACCTGAAAGAGGAATTTTCCTCTGAAGGAGAATATTTCCACAATCCATTTCAGGAGACATGTAATGAATAGTATAGCCTGTTTTTTGTTTTCCCTCCAATATACACTGTATAACAGGAGTCCTTCCTTTATAGTCCGGCAAGAGCGAGCTATGAAGGTTTATTGCTTTGTAGTTTTTAAGAACTTGCTCCGGCAATAGATAAAGGAAATTATTAGAAACTAACAGATCGGGTTTATATATATTAAGCATTTCAAGAAAATCATTTCCCTTTACTATTTTGCCATCAGCGTAGTGCAAATTATGTGTTTCACAGTATTCTTTTAGAACATCGCTCCTTTTATCTCCTAAGCAAATTTGTACGTTGTAACCTTCTCTTATTAGTCTTGAGAGTGATAATAGACCCTCCTCTAAGTTCCCTAGAAAAATTATTCTTTTATTTTGTAACATCAATCAAGGTGTTCAAGTAATATCAAGTTGTTTTTATTAATGTTTGTTTTTAGCCTTCTGCCTAATATATACGGGGCAAATTTCGGTGCAATACCCGTCCCCGGCCTCTTACTTGCAATGTCTGTTTCTGCGAGACGGAGACCCTTTTTAAGGTTTCTCGCGGCAACGAGACTTCTTCTGCATATTTTTCTCATATCTATCTCTTTTGTAGTTGGAATCAGTTTTGGAAAACCCAGTGCTTTTTCTATAAATCTGATTGACTTTACAAGTTCTTTAAGTTCCTGTGGGTCAGCAGAGAACCAATGATCCGGCCCTTTCATATTTTTATCAAGAGTGAAGTGTTTTTCTATAACCTTAGCCCCTGACGTAACAGCTCCAACAGAGGCAGTTATTCCAATGGAATGGTCAGAAAAACCAATAATAACTCCAAAGGCATCCTTTATTGTCCCCATCTTTCTCAAATTTATCTCTTCTGCATCAGCCGGATAAGAGGAAACACAATGTAAAACAATAATACTGTCGTTTCCTGTATTTCTTATAGTATTAACCGCATCTTCAATTTCAGAAGCATATGCCATACCTGCGGATATAATCATAGGTATTTTTTGGGCGGCATAATACTTCAATAGAGTAATGTTCGTCAGATCGTCTGCACCAACTTTGATAATAGGAAGATGCGTTAAACCAAGAATAAAATCAAGATCAGATGCATTCTGTGGCGTAGTAAGGAATACAATATTTTTCGTTTTACAGTAAGCAATTATTTCTTTCCACTGTTTTTTAGAGAACTCATATCGCTTAAACATCTCAAGCATGGACTCAACAACCTTTTTGCCCTGAGAATAATATGTATATGTTTCATCATGATCTGCTATAAACTCATCTGCCTTAAATGTCTGAAATTTTATAGCATCAGCGCCACATTCCTTTGCGACTTCAATCATCTTCCTGGCGATATCAATATTTCCGTTATGGTTTATTCCAGCCTCTGCAATAATAAAACATGGACATCCCTCACCTATACGTTTTTTATTACCAATTTGAATCTTCATTGCCATAATGCCTCAATTACCCTTTCGGTTCCCATACCATCAACAATTGTCTGGCATCTGTTATTGAGTTCTTCCCGTAAAGATTTATTAGCAATGAGTTTTTGTAAAATACTAACAATATCCAGGTAATTGTTTTGCATTATCCATCCTAAAGACAATACCATGCCTTTTCTGTTTAACGAATTTACTATATCCTCCTGGTTGTCCGTAGTTATGCATAACACAGAAGGCACACCCATAAAAAGAAGCTCCCATGTAGTTGTGCCGCCTGCCGAAATAGCAACATCAGCCCATTGCATAAAGGCAGGCATATCTTGTGAGTCATAAATAATTTCTATGTTGTGTTTACTTTTATCTGCAATGGCTTTTACCGAATTGAGATGAGGATTGTTGGCGCCAATTGGAACTTTTATGCAAAGCGATACATCCACCAGATTCAATGCATCAAGCATCTTTGAAGTATGGTTTTCTGCGTCTGCGCCACCCATCGTAACAAGGATATTTTCCGCCTTATTCTTAATTTCTTTTTTATATCCTCTATAATTGAAAAATTCGCTTCTCAGCATAGCATAATCCGTCCCAAGCAGAAATTTTGTTTGAGGTAATGCGTTATATTTAAATCTATCTGCGCCAAAATTCTGATTTAAGATTATATCCGCATAATATTTATCAAGATGAGCATAATCATCTATAACAAGCAGTTTGATGCCGCATTCAGATATGCCTTTCTGATATTCAGTATCAAATTGATAACCGTCAAGAACAATACAGTCGGGAGATTCTTCACCAATAATGTCTATTGTTTCTTCTGAACTACTATACCTGCTCAATTCATATACTTTACTACTGTTTTGTTTTATTCTTTCCAGTATTTTTTTAGTGTCGCAGTGCGTTACCCATGCTATTTCCCCCCCCTGTTTCTTCCATGAACAAGCTAAAGCCAAACATCTCATGACATGGCCGGTGCCGATATCCCGCGTAGCGTCTGCTCTAATCAACATCTTCGCATTCATGCAAAATTTTATTCAGTACCAACCTTCATAATAAATTCTGCAAACTTCAGATCAATTTCATTATCAACATCAATAGACCTTTCCCACGGCATTATGTATGAAGCCATTGGATAAAAATGGTAATTCTTTTGCATCTTAAACTCGGTAATATCAAGTATTGTAACCGCTCCATTACAGATATATGCCTTTGGCATCTTCTGGCTTTTTAGATTTATAAGCTTAGGGAAATAAGGGCTGAGATAACCTCTGTCGTCAGCTTTTAATGCTGCAAAGGGGGTGTGCATGTACTCTGACACACTCATGAGAACCTTGGCATCTGACGTGGCAAAATTATTAAGTGCAGATATAATATCTGCGTCAGTTCTTAAAGGCGATGTGGGAAGCAGAATAAAAAGAGTCTTATAAAACTTTCCTATTCCTTCCAGATAGTTAATCATATGCAAACAGACCTCTACGACACCGGCGGGATCTTTAGAAAGATATTCTGGTCGTATGTAAGGAACGATTGCCCCATAATCTTCAGCTATTCTTTTAATCTCATCATCCTCTGTAGAAACAAATATCTCTTTAAAAATACCTGTTTTTTTAGCTGCATCAATGGCGTACGCAATCAAAGGTTTTCCGTTTAGCATAGCTATATTTTTTCTTTTTAACCTATTGGAAGTACCTTTTGCAGGGATAATACAAAGAAATTCCTCACTTAACATATGTCATCCCACCTAAGCATCTCATCCTTGCCGACTTTTCTCTTTAATCTCTTTCCTATTACATAATCAATCTCATCAGGGCCTATGCCAAAACCTGGCCTCCTGAAGTCAATGTTTTCATTCCTAAGAACATCACCCACCTCCATTTCCTTTGTTAAGAATATACTTCTTCTTACTTTCAGTCTTCCCTTTTTTGCCTCATCAGGTATTGTCCTTCTGAAATTTCCCAGCGCCATCTCAAGTTCTCTTATGGATCTCACAAATCTTCTAACTTCATGAGGTTCAAGTGAGAACATATGCTCACAGCTTCTTATTGTTCTGTCTGTAGTAATAGTTTTTTCTACAAGGTTGGCGCCAAGAGCTACGGCTGCAATATCCATTTCCCAACCCGGTGTATGGTCTGAAAAGGCAACGGCATATTCACTAAACATTATCTTAAGAGTAGTGATCATTCTAAGATGTATGCTTTCGAGCCTGGCGGGATAACCTGTCGGACAAAGATGTATAAGAATATTTTTATTGCCCTCAGATTCAATAGCGCCAATAGCCCTTTCAATTTCCCATAAATCTGAACTGCCTGTATCTATTTGTATATTTACACCCTTTCTTGCGGTATGTCTGATAAGTGGAAGGTGATTAATATCTCCGGAGGCAATCTTAATTGAAGACGTCTCAATCTCGTCAACAAGAAAATCAACTTCCTCCGGGAAAACAGCAGTTGAAATAAATGTAATCTTTTTTTTATCACAATGCAGCTTAAGCGCCTTCCATTCACCCTTGGTAAGTACCCGTCTTTTCAATATATCGTAAAGGGGCTCTTCTACCGTATCAGTTATATTTTGGGCCTTATCAGAAAGGACTTTATAAGAGAAGATTACATCCTTCTCTCCCATCAGCCTTTCAACATCAAGCATCTGGAACTTTATGGCGTCTACCCCTGTATCAGCAGAAATATCTACAAGCTTTTTTGCAGATTCAAGGCCTGTGTGCGTCGGGCCTGCCTCAAGCACTATGTAGGCAGGTTGACCATCTCCTATTGTTCTTCCGGCAATTTCAGCAGACATTCCATATTCTCCTTTATTGTATTTACCTCAAATCTTTACAAAAAACTTGCTATTTGCTTGATCTACTTCTCGTACAAAAACATCTGATCTACAAGATTATTATCATCAAGATAGGTATATTTCTTTTCCTTTATTAGCTTGATGCCTGGAAAAGCATCCTTATATAATTTTGCAAAATCAGTCTTCCATAACAGATTTTTATGTCCTCTGTATAACACTTCCTGATAACTTTCTGCATAATATTCGAAACCCCAAATATATTTTCCAGAGCATCTGTGTATATTTGAAATGGCCTTCTGTATATCAGCAGGATGTATGTGTATTAGAACGCCTGATGTAAAAACCATATCAAAAAAACCATCCCTGAAAGGAATGTCCAATACGCTGCCTTTGATAAAACTTATACCTTTTGTTTCAGTCCTTTTTTTGGCAATTTCAAATGCATAATCGGATAATTCAATACCATAGAGTCTTTTGAATCCCATATCTGCAAGCAGAATAAGCTGATTACCAACGTTACAACCCACTTCCAAAACTGCAATATCTTTATCAAGGCCGGATAAAAATTCTTCATTCATCTGTTGCCTTGTAATACCAAAGTTTCTTTTATAAATGGCCTCCATTTCAAATCTATTGGCCATATTCCTGTCAGTATATTCATGACCGAAAACACCAGCCCACCTGGCAATCTGATAACTCAAGTTTTTCTCCCCTCTCTATCTTTAACCATCTTTGGTAACAGTTAGATTTTCTTAGACAGGATGAACAGGATTTACATGATATTTAGAAATTTCAATATTTTAAGTTAAGAATGAATAAACCCACCCCTCAATCCCCTCCCAAGAGGGGAATTTTATAAGTCCCCTCTTGGGAGGGGATTGAGGGGTGGGTAAAAATTAATGCCGTTGGGTTTTCGTCTTTTAAAACCCAACCTAATATAAATAAAAGCCACCTTAATTCATCCTGATTATCCTGTCAGAAATTACTTTATATCATGTCTATCCTGTTATCTTGTCAAATCTTTCCCCGCCAGTGAACAATTAGTCATTTTTTGAATGCTTCTATAACAATTTTCGTTAAGCGTAAAGCATCTGTTTCGCTAAGACCATGATGCAGTGGGATGCTAAGCTGCCTTTTATAAAATAACTCTGCATCAGGGCAAATGCCTTCATCATAGCCAGTTTTTTTATAAAAGGGATGGAGATAAACAGGGATATAGTGTACCTGTACTCCGAGCCCTTTTTCTTTCAATCTTTCAAAAATATTTGTCTTCTGTCCTATATATTTTCCCTTCAGTTTTACCGCATAAAGATGCAAACTTGAATTGACATAATCTTTCTCCACAGGAAGGTCAATATAAGGATTTTCAGCAAATTCCTTATTATATATGTCCCGTATGTTTCTTCTTGCCCTTATAAAGGAATCGAGTTTGTTAAGTTGAGATATGCCTAACGCTGCATGGATATCTGTCATACGATAGTTATAGCCCATACACTGCATTTCATAGTACCATTCACCATGAGGCTCATTAACAAAGTCTGTTCTGGTAATACCATGGCTCCTGAACATTAATAGTTTTTTATAAAAATCTTCGTTGTTTGTCAGCACTGCCCCACCTTCTCCGGTAGTTATTGGTTTAACAGGGTGAAAACTGAAGATCGCCATGTCTGAGTGGGTACAACTACCAACCTTTACCCATTTTTCATTGCCATCATTATCTTTTATCTTGTGCTGTGCACCGAGGGCATGGCAGGCATCCTCAATAACAATAAGCCTATTCTTATCAGCTATTGAGTGTATCTGTTCCATATCAGAAGGATGTCCGCCAAAGTGAACCGGGACAATGGCTTTTGTCTTTGCGGTAATAGCGCTTTGTATTTTTCTCGTATCTATATTGCCGGTATCCGGCTCTACATCAACAAAAACAGGTCTTGCACCCATATAGATGGCTGCGTTTGCGGTTGCTGCAAAGGTTATGGGACTTGTTATTACTTCGTCGCCAGGACTTATACCAGCCGCAAAATAAGCTGCATGCAGGGCTGCGGTACCACTGGAAACGGCTACAGCAAACTTTGCCCCACAGTAATTAGCAAGTAGCCCTTCAAATTCTTTAATTTTTGACCCCTGTGTTAACCAGTCGGAACGGAGCGCTGAACAAACTGAAGCTATATCTTTTTCATCTATTGATTGACGGCTATAAGGAATAGTTTTTGGCTTATTGGCTTGGCTAATCTTACTGGTAGTAAAAGGGTTTACTACAGAAATAAATTTAAACTTTTTGAAGTCTTTTGTGTTTGCGGTGTATATTGTTTTAATTCCATTGGTCTTTAAAGTATAGGCAATTTTCAGATCATAAACATCATTGCGTTTAATATTATTTTCTTTTGCATAAGAAAACATATTGTATAAATTTTCCTCAAGAAGACTAAAAACTTCAAAACCCTCGGATTCGTAAAAGTCTTGAATAATAGCTCCCGCTTCAAAAGGAGCTAAAGGCGTTTTGACCTTTCTTCCATCGGTAATTACTGAATAAAATTCAAAAAGAGTAAATTCTGCGATAGCAATCTTTTCTTTTTTTAAGCTTTCCGCAATAAACATCTTAGATTCACTTTGATATACAGATGCAGCATCAAACATGTAAACTAAGATATTAGTATCTATTCCGTACATGGAAATTTCTCATCAATTCTTTCTTCGGCTAATTTTGAATGGCTGAACATTCCAGGATCATCTGGTACACCAATAGGTTTAGGATTATTTATCCTGTCTAGAATTCTTTTCGTTGCCGGATCTAATTCTCTTCTTTCTTTTGATTTTTTCCCTTTGATATTTTCAAGCCTTACTTTTACTTTTTCTCCAACATTCAGCACTTTTAGAACCTTCTTTTCTAAAGATAAATGTCCATCAGGAAGGATCTCTCCGATATATTCTATTTTCATATTTCAACCTCCCAACAAACAAGATTTATGTAATAACCATTATTTCATATTTATATGTGTGCATTTTTAAATTCCTCTATTTTATACCCTTTATCATTTCACTCATTTCCTGAATTGTTAAAAACCAGTTATTTGTTCCGGAATTATATTCAAAATCCTCAGGCACGGGTACTCCATGATTATTTTTATAACGCCGCTCAAAAAATTTAAAAGTGGGTTGGATCATATAATAATTATCAAATTCCAATGTCCTTATAGCTTCGTCTTTGGAGATCATGACCTCGTGTAGTTTTTCACCCGCACGGATACCGGTGACTTTTGTTTCACAACCTGGGGCTATTGAATTGGCGAGGTCCATTATATTCATACTTGGAAGTTTTGGTACAAACAATTCGCCGCCTACCATACGTTCAAGACATTCCATAACAAAATTAACGCCTTGCTCAATGGTAATCCAGAATCGTGTCATGCGGGAATCGGTAATGGATAATACACCTGTTTCCTTTTGTTTTAAAAAGAGTGGTATAACGCTTCCCCTGCTTCCGATTACATTTCCGTAACGGACGGTACTGAAGGATGTTTCGTTATATCCAACATAAGAATTTCCTGCTATGAATAGCTTTTCGGAGCATAGCTTTGTTGCTCCATAGAGATTTATAGGGCTAACGGCCTTATCTGTACTTAACGCAAGAACTTTTTTTACTCCCTGGTCAATTGCCGTGTTAATAATATTTTCTGCACCAAAGACATTGGTCCGTATTGCCTCGAAAGGGTTATATTCCGCAACGGGAACTTGTTTTAAGGCTGCTGCATGGATTACATAATCAACGCCTCGAAAAGCACGAGAAAGCCGCTCCTTATCACGAACATCTCCTATGAAATATCTCATGCATGAATATTTTTCGAAGGAGAAAATCTGTGCCATCTCAAACTGCTTGAGTTCGTCTCTGCTGAAAATAATTAGCTTTTTAGGCTTGTATTTTTTGAGGATAATTTCCGTACATTTTCTCCCAAATGTACCTGTTCCGCCGGTAATTAGTATTACTTTATTGTCTAACATTAATAATATCCCCGTTTGCTACATTCTTTTGTATAGTAACAAAGAAGCTGTGCCTTTTGATAAATGCCCGATATTACTCCCAACACAATATCTAAATTGTCCTGTGCAATATAGTTGTATTTCACCTTCTGTTATTTTTTACATAGTTTCATAATCTACCATTTTCACAATCCAAAGTAAAAAATAAAGACTTGAGTAGGGGTAGGTATATTTATAAAGCATTAGACGGCCGCCCAATGCAGAGCGAAGAGGCTCTTCGCTCTACAACTAAAACCTTGAAATTCTAAACGAAAGATTAGGTTAGCAACTTTAATACCAATGTCTTCGGCAAAATGGCTGCGGAGATATGAAGCAAGGAGTGTTGAATCCATGATGGAGAGGATGAGAGCTCAGAGTCCAGAATGCATTAAGTAATGTAGTAAAGCCGCAAACAAAGAGAGTTTAACCGCGAAGGGCCTGAAGCAGCCGGAAATTTGTAAAAAAGAAACCACCTGTCTGTGTGCATCGCACAGGCAGGCAGATTTCACGGCGTGGCCTTTGGCCGCAACCAAATACGAATATCGAAATACTAAACAGCCCTTCGGAGTGAGAGATAAAGCCAGAGTGAGAATCTCACTTTCACTTTATCTCTCACTCCGAAGGACGGTTATGCATTTGAAAAACGCGCATAAAAAACAAAAAGTTGATGGATAGTAGTACAAAGAACAAAGAAGACAAAGGACACGGAGAAAAAACTTAAAAAAAGAGGTTTTAACTGGTTAATACTGTAAATTAATTAAAATATTTTTATTATAAAAAGGAAAATTTCTTCATAAGCATAAAATGTCACGATAAAAGTGTATAAAAAATATACATGATGTTAAAAAACAGAAGCCTGGACAGAAATTTATGAGAAATGGGGTATCTATTCAGCGTATTTTCACCCACTGTCGTTACGAGCTGGCAAAAGCAGGCAATTCACCACGGAATAGCATCTGTAATGCCCGGCTCAAATTTACCCCTTGTTTTCGACAGGTCGAGAGATAACTCCGAATGCGGCAGAAAATTTTCGCTCCATCCAAAGAACGAAAACTGCCCGATATCTTCTGCAGAACCTTCGTCATCCTGATATCGTTTTCTGCCAAATTGTTCGTAAAGGGGACATTTTTATTGTCCATAAACCTCAGCACATCACCCTCATACTTCCTCAATCGTTCCAGAAGATTCCGTGCCTTTGT
>NZ_JBDIWA010000001.1:0-360869 GCF_039794105.1 Candidatus Kuenenia sp. | reverse complement strand
GACGTCTTCGCTGTGCGGACTGGGACAAACATCTGCGAATCCTGTTGTTTCTACGCTACAGTACTTTAAAAATGAGTATGAAGAGAATATCGCTAAAAAAGCATCAGCATAAAATGAGGGGTGAAATGCGAAACACGAAATCCGAAACAAATTCTAATGACAAAATGATTTGAAATTCTAAACAAGTGAATCTTTTGCATTTCGTGCTTCATATTGCTGCCTGCCTGTACGTGATCGCACGCAGACAGGGATGTTTTGGATTTGTTTTGAATTTTATGCTTTGTTATTCGAATTTGTTTCGTATTTCGTACTTCGAATTTCGAATTTTCTACTTTGTGCTTGTTTGGTTCTGGCTATGCCAGCTTAGGAATTTCAATATTTTTGTAGAGACGCATTTAATGCGTCTCTACATTAACCGCAGAGGAAGTCATATAACAACGTGGAGCATTTTGTTATATAAGAAGATTGTGTTATAAGTTTTTAAATTTTTATATCATGCAATATTTATGATTAAAAAACATATAAACAGCGTATCACCCGGTATGGTGCTGGGTAAACCAATTTATGGCGAGAACTATGAGGTATTGCTGAAGAAAGGCGTTGAACTATCGCAGGGGTATATCGATAGGTTAAAAGCAAGGGGATATGCTTGTATTTACATAGAAGATAAGGATACGGAAGATATTGTTATTAAAGACACGATTTCTGATAAAATTCGTCTTATGGCAACGAAGGATATTCTTAAAACTTACAAGGTAACGCAGGCAGCCATTGCCGATATAGAAGCGGATACTTCAGAATCAGTTATCCGAAGCATCAATACCCCAAAGGTGAAAAGAACTTTTCAGGAAAGCCAGGCATTTAAACAACTGGTAGAGGATATTGATTCTTTCCTTGAGGAAATTATGGGACAGGATATTTTGTCCGGTTTGAATTCAATAAAGACGGTAGATAATTATACCTTCGAGCATTCTATAGATGCGGCAATAATATCGTTGATTATTGCAAGAAGGCTGTATCTTGACAAAAAAAAACTGAAACAAATAGCCATCGGCGAGTTTTTACACGATATAGGCAAGATTTTTATTGATGTAAAGCTGCTTAATAAACCGGGTAAGTTAACAAATGAAGAGTTTGATAAAATAAAACAACACACTTCTTTTGGATATGAGTTGCTTAAAGATATTGACGCTATCGGATATGTTTCTGCGCATATTCCTTATCAGCACCATGAGAGGCAGGATGGGAAAGGATATCCGCGTGGTCTGGCGGGGAATAATAAGCTAGATAAGGGAGAAATCACATATGTAGAGCATGATAAAATGATTATGGGTGCGGAGATTGCTGCCGTTGCCGACGTCTATGACGCATGTATTTCAGACCGCCCGTATCGTAAGGGAATGCCCCCTGATCTGGTGTATGATCTCATAAAAAACGGCGCCGGCACGCAATTCAACGAAGAATTAGTAAATTGTTTTTTAACAGTAATGCCGAAATATCCAGTAGGTTCAGAAATCAAGGTTGTACGGGGCATGTATAAAGATTTTACGGGCGTTGTCGCCTCTGTAGAAATTTCACAAATGACCAGGCCAAAAGTAAAATTATTGTGCGATAATAAACAAGGTAAAATTAAACCTGTTGAAATTGATTTAAAAAGTGATGCTTCTTTTGAAATTCAATGTATTTAAGAAGGGAAGAAATGAAGATCCTTATAATCTCTGATATCCATGGAAATGAAGCGGCATTAAACGCCGTTTTGGAAGAAACAGCCGACATGATATTTTGTCTTGGCGATATCGTTAATTATGGGCCATACCCGAAAGAGTGCATAGAAAAAATCCGGAAGTTAACTGACAAGATTGTCCGCGGAAATCATGATAATGCCATTGGTAAAAACATGGAATGCGGCTGTTCTGAAAAATATAAAGCCCTGAGCGACCAAGGTAAAATTTTCACGAAAACCATCCTGAATGCCGGCGAAAAAGAATTTCTTGCAAACCTTCCGCTAACGCTAAATACAGAGGCAGGCGGCGTAACATTCCTGTTGTCTCATGGCTCACCCGGCGGAGATATTTACAAATACCTCCGGCCCGAAGTTTCCGATAGTGAAATGGAAGATGAATTAAAGGGCGTCCGGGCAAATATCGTTTTGCTTGGACATACGCATCTCCCTGTGGTGCGTAAGGTAGGTGAGATAACTGTCGTCAATCCGGGAAGTGTTGGTCAGCCGCGCGACGGGATACCCCTGGCTTCGTATGCCATATGGAAAGACGGCGCCCTGGAGATAAAACGGGCGCCGTATGATATTGATGCTACGGTAAGTGGATTGCGGCATACAACGATACCTGCCGATCACGTAGCAAGGCTTGAAGCAATTTTAAGGAAAGGCGGGATGTAATTAACAACGCTATTTAAATAAACTCTTTTTAAGTGAGAATTTTTTCATCTTATTTAAAATCGTACGTCTGTTAAGGCCTGTGCATGCTGCTATACTACCTATCCTGCCATGATGCTTCTGAAATACGCTGACAAAATATTCCCGCTCCAACATATCCAAGCGTTTCTGCAGATCCTCATAAGAGGAAATATCATGTCCGGCATTTAAGGGTTTGGGCAGACAAAGGTTCGTAGTCGCGGAATGGTCTGTCGGCAACTCTATATTTTCGATAGTTTCGGATTCTTCCAGAAGGACAGCCTTTTCGATGACGCCTTCCAGTTCCCTGATATTGCCAGGCCATGAATATGCCATAAGCTTTCTTAAGGCGTTTGGCGATATGCCGTTTATATTCTTTTTGAAGCGAATGTTGAATTTTTCAATAAAATGATTCACTAAAAGCGGGATATCATCGGTACGTTCTTTCAGGGATGGAAGCCTGATTGAAATAATATTCAGCCGGTAAAAGAGGTCTTTCCGAAACGTTCCCTTCTCAATTAATTCAAGGATATCCTGGTTTGTTGCAGCAATAATGCGAATATCTACTTTTATGGTCTTTTCGTCTCCCACCCGTTCTATGTGTCTTTCCTGCAGTACCCGCAACAACTTAACCTGGGTGGGAATCGACAACTCTCCGATTTCATCCAGAAATATGGTTCCTTTATCCGCAAGTTCAAACTTCCCTTTTTTGTCCCGAATAGCGCCGGTAAAAGAACCCTTGACATGACCAAAAAGCTCGCTTTCCAAAAGGGTCTCCGGCAAAGCGGCGCAATTTACGGCCACCAGGTTATAATCTTTTCTGTGGCTATTATAATGAATTGCCCTTGCCACCAATTCCTTTCCTGTTCCCGTCTCTCCTGTAATAAGCACCGTTGAATCGGTTTGGGAGACCTTTTCGATCAGGTCGTAAATATTCTGCATCAAATAACTCTTACCAATCAGGCTATTAAAACTGTACCGCTCTCTTAATGAAGTCTGCAAACTCCGGATAGTAGTATTTTTTACCTCTAATTCCTGAAACAATGCCTTTAGCATCTTCTGAGATTCGTGATATTGAATCTCCTTATATACCCTTTTTGTAACATCCTTACTGATAGAAAGCACACCTTGCAGTACGCCGCCATCATCAAGGATAGGAATACAACTCTGGTCAAAAAAGTGTGTAACTTTATCTGGAGAAATAATCTGCAGTTCTTTAATAGTGAATGCCTTTTTTGTTTGAAGAACATTATTAAGGTTTCTGGCCAGCTCCCGTTCTATCGATCTAAGCCGCAAGGCCAGGTAGTTTGTGCCTTTTACCTCATGAAAACTCACGCCAAATGTCCGTTCCGCAGATTTATTCATAAGCACAATGTTAAGTTCCTTATCCAGGATAATAACATCTGAATCAAGGTTATCTATAATCGACTTGTCAATTTCCCCGTCACTCGCCAGGAAATAAGGCTGAATATCCGCATTACCTCCGATGTCTGGCACAAACAATTTTTGAACGGCATCCTTTTTTTCTTTCATAATCGTATTGAGATTATTTCAAATAAATGAGAAATATATTTCCCTTGTTACAATAAGATAATATTATCCATAACTTCCATATAAACAAGGAATAATGTAAAAAGTCCCTATAAATACCGCAAGATCGTGCATAAAATGCAACACATTTGAGCATGTAAATCCACAATAAAAGGGAATGGCTATTCTCATTGCCCAACGATATAGCGTCTTTAAAACGCATCAAAATAGATAACATTCGTACTGATAGCAACTTACGAAATATGGCACATTCATTGCTTAAAGAACTATCAGTAAAAAGCATTTTTAAAATACGGCAATATGCCGCGGCAAGTTTAGAGAACAATTTTTTATTACCTTTTTGAAAGGAGGTTTTGGTTTATGATGATGCCGCTATCAAGAACACTTGAAACATTATTAACGCTGCAGGATGCATTGGAAATCGCTCAGAATACGGATTTTTTTGATAACGCTACCACGAGCAGAGGGGTTTATCCGCCGGTGAATATTTTTGAAAAAAACAGGGACTTGGTATTCGTTGTGGAATTACCCGGGGTGAAAAAGGAGGATTTGAATATAGAAGTAAAAGGCAACACATTGCGGCTATCCGGAGAGCGCTCGATAGCCTATGGTAAAAAAACCAGTTATCACCGTATTGAACGTAATGCTTTCAAATTTGACAGGACAATAAGGCTACCGAACAAAGTAGAATCAGATCGGGTTAAAGCAGAGTATAAAGAGGGTCTTTTAGTAATCATGCTCCCCTGTGCGGAGTCGGAAAAGCCTAAAAAAATTGCAATTCAATAAATATTCAATAAATAATTTTTTAAAGGAGATAAGTATGGGCAACGAAACAAAGGAAGTCGTAAAAACTGAAAAGCAGAAACCGGAAAAAACCGAATATGCAGGCGAAAGGACTGTACAAGGTAAATATTATATTCCCGCTACTGATATTGTTGAAACGGAAAAAAGCCTGATTGTCGCCATGGACGTTCCGGGAGTGAAAAAAGAAAATGTTTCTATTATGCTGGAAAATAATGTCCTGGAAGTCGATGCGAAAATAGACTTTTCACCATATGACAACCTTAACCCTGTATACACCGAGTACAATGTAGGGCATTATACCCGAAAATTCACCGTATCAAATATCGTTGATACTGAAAAAATTGATGCTATTCTATCAGATGGGGTACTGACCTTAACATTACCAAAGGTACCAGAGGCGCAACCAAGAAAGATTCAGATAGGATAAAAAAAAGCTAAATAATTACGCAGAGGCTAATAAGGCGTTAATAGCTTGCTTAAAAATGATTTTTTGTTACAATTAGCTCTTTAAAATTTTAAGCGTTCTTAATGTTGGAAAAACACGATAATGCTAAATGAATCGGAAAAAAATATGGACCAATCCGGAGAAACGAAAGAAGTCAAACCGGAAGAAAAGGATCATTCTTTGCCTGATACCGGGCAAGAGGGCAAAGACGCCGGAGATTTTAAATCTGAGGCGATTGAAGTTGTTCAATCATCAGAGGTGTTGTTTGCGGAACAGCAGGCAATAGTGCAATCACTAAAACAAGAATTAGATGAAAGCAAAAATAAGATTGGTGAACTTCAGCATTCCATACGCAGACTGGCGGCTGATTTTGACAATTACAAGAAGTGGGTCGCAAAAGAACGCCAGATAGTTGAACGTACAGCAACTGAATCACTCATTAAAAAATTACTCGATATTTACGAGAGTCTTGAAAAAGCTGCTGCCACTGATGATGAATCCGTGAGCAAAGAATTCAAAGAAGGGATAAAATTAATTTATAAAGAATTTTCCCGTGTGTTAAAATCTGAAGGACTAGAGCCTATAAAAGCGGAAGGGACACCATTAGATGTATGCAAACATGAGGTTTTGATGCAGATGTTGAATGATGAGGCGCCGGAAAATACCATATTGCAGGAAATACAAAAGGGTTACTTTCTAAACTCCCTGGTTTTAAGGCCTGCAAAGGTAGTGGTATCACAGAAATCGCAAAAAGAAGAGACTCAAGAAACTGAAAACACTAAAAATCAGGAAGAGGTTAAAGGAGAATAGGATATGTCAAAAATTATTGGAATAGATTTAGGCACAAGCAATTCTGCTGCTGCGGTATTAATAGGTGGTAAACCGACTATTATCCCAAGCGCTGAAGGGGCAACCATCGGAGGAAAGGCATTTCCTTCCTACGTTGCCTTTACAAAAGACGGGGAAAAACTGGTAGGCGAACCGGCAAGGAGGCAGGCCGTTAGCAATACAGAGGGCACAATATATGCGATAAAGAGAAAAATGGGGACTGACTATAAGGTCGAGGTGAGGGGAAAGAGTTTTACTCCTCAACAAATTTCCGCATTTATTCTGCAAAAAATCAAACATGATGCTGAAGCGTATTTAGGGGAACGTGTTGAAAAGGCGGTTATAACGGTTCCTGCATATTTTAATGACAACCAGCGGCAGGCAACAAAAGATGCCGGTACTATTGCAGGACTCGACGTGGTTAGGATTATCAATGAACCGACTGCGGCGTCATTGGCATATGGATTAGACAAGACGGAAGAGTCTCAAAAGATTCTTGTTTTTGATCTGGGCGGTGGTACTTTGGATTGCACCATCATGGACTTTGGTCAAGGCGTATTTGAGGTTGTTTCTACCAGCGGCGATACCCAACTAGGCGGCACGGACATGGATAATCATATTGTTGATTATCTGGCAGAGGAGTTTAAAAAGGAATTTGGCATCGACCTGAAAAATGACAAGATGGCAATGCAGAGATTGAGAGAGGCGGCAGAAAAGGCGAAAATAGAACTCTCCACAACACTTTCCACAGATATTAACCTTCCGTTCCTTACGGCAGATGCTTCCGGCCCAAAACATTTTACACATTCCATGACGCGGGCAAAAATAGAACAACTGGTTTCTCCAATAGTTAACCGGTGCGGCGCTTCTATAGAACAAGCATTGAAGGATGCGAAAATGACGGCGAACGACATCTGCAAAATCATCCTCGTAGGAGGCCCTACCCGTATGCCGTGTGTCCAGAAATATGTGGAAGATTACGTGGGAAGGAAAATTGAACGCGGAATTGATCCTATGGAATGCGTTGCTATGGGCGCTGCCATACAGGCGGGTGTTTTATCCGGAGAGGTAAAGGACCTTGTATTGCTGGATGTAACTCCGCTCTCTTTGGGCATTGAAACACTTGGCGGCGTTACCACGCATTTAATAGAAAGAAATACCACTATTCCCACAAAGAAGAGCCAGATTTTTACCACTGCAGAAGATAATCAGAGCAGTGTCGAAATACACGTTCTTCAGGGCGAACGTTCCATGGCGCGGGACAATGTAACCCTTGGAAAGTTTCATCTTACCGGGATACCCCCGGCGCCAAGAGGGGTTCCTCAGGTAGAAGTATCTTTTGATCTCGATGCAAACGGCATAATTAACGTACATGCGAAAGATCTTGGCACAGGAAATGAGCAGAAAATTACGATAACCGCTTCAACAAAACTGAGCCAGGAAGAAATTGATAAGATGGTCAAAGATGCACAGAATTACGCCGACCAGGATAAACGGGTGAAAGAAAAGATAGAAACAAAAAACAAGGCGGATAATCTGGCGTATAGCGCAGAAAAAACATTAAAGGACCTGGGCGATAAAGTAGAGAGTGCACAAAAACAGCAGGTAGAAAATGCAATCAAAAATCTGAGAGAAGCAATCAAATTGGAAGACGAAAAAGACATTCAGCAAAAGATGGATGAATTAACAAATATCCTGCAGGAAATCAGTACAAAGATTTATCAGGAAGCTGCAAAGAAGGAAGGCCCACAGACGTCTCAAGGCGGCGGTGAACAAGAAGAAAAGGGCAGGGAAAAAGGCAAAGGGGGCGAAGATGATATCATTGACGCCGATTATGAAGTAAAAAATTGATGATACTATTCCTTTGCCGGTGAGATTCTTCGAAAAATAATGACGGCGGTATTTTATAAAAATACGCTGCCCGCGTTAAAGGTTTGCAAAGAAATACCCGTTTTAACGATTGCTTTTGAAAAATCAAATCCCCAACTACTATTTTTATTCTTATTTGAAGAAATGGTAGTTGGGGATTTTGTGTTTCTATACTTAATGGTTAACATGCCAGAATAAATTCCTTTTAGATTTACGATTTATGATAATCTCCCCCCACTGGGGGGCAAGGGGGGTGCGTCTTACGCATTCTGTGAAATCTGTGGTTTCTCTTTTATTAATTAATGATTTCTATTAATAATGTATGATTCCTTCTCTTTGATCCATTTCCAGATAATTGCCGCATTCATACTTGATATAACTATTGGTGATCCACAATGGCGTTTTCATCCCGTAAGATTGATAGGGAAATCTATTCATTGTATGGAATATATCGTGCGTAGATTGCCTCTGCCGGAAAGGTTGATGGGGTTGTTTTTAACCGGCGGTATTGTGTCAGGCGTGTGTATAATCACCTACGAAATTATGTCCCTTTCGAAACAATGGCACCCGGTGTGTGAGGCAATAACGGGAGGTATTATTGTTTATTTTGCGATTTCCATAAAAAATCTGGCAGATGAAGCAAAAAAGGTGATCAACATGCTTCGTATAAATGATTTAAAAAATGCCAGAAGTATGTTATCCCGCATTGTGGGACGCGATACCGCAGATTTAAACAGAGAACAAATAATACGCGCGGCCATAGAAACGGTGGCAGAGAGTTGTGTTGACGGCATTTTAGCGCCATTATTTTATTGTTTCATTGGAGGACCGGTCGCAGCAATGACCTATCGGGCAGTAAACACGCTGGATTCTATGGTTGGATATAAAAGCGAAAAATATATAAAGATTGGATGGGCATCGGCGAGATTGGATGATATGGCAAACTACATTCCGGCAAGATTATCTGCCTTGTTTATTCCTGTGGCTTCTTTTTTATGCGGGCATGGCTTTCAATCCTCTTTAAGGACGGCTTTTCGGGAAGGAAGAAAACATGAGAGCCTTAATAGCGGAATACCCGAAGCAGCTTTTGCTGGAGCCTTAGGGGTTCAACTGGGCGGGCCAAGCATCTATGGGGGTGAAGTTGTGGATAAACCCTCTATTGGCGATAATAAAAAACAGCTAACATTAGATTCTCTGGAAATGGCGTTAAGGCTGATGTTTGTCACGTCCGTATTGTTTTTGATAAGCGGATTAAGTTTCATCGTTATGGTCCGGGTTTTGGCAACGACGCAGCATTCGAGGTGACATGAAAATGCCGTTCCTGTCCCCCCCGCTTCAGAAGGATAAATTCCAGCAGAAATCAAAAACCCATTAGCGGGTTCAGGTTACAAACCTGAACCCGCCGGGAGTATAATAATCCGTTCTCTGAGTAAAGGTAGAGACGCATGCAATGCGTCTCTACAAAAATATTGAAATTCCTATACATTAAATTATGAAATGTACTAAGCATTTTTTGGAAACATTAGACCCAAGGACAAAGATCATATCCCTTTTTTTTATTATTTCCTGCATGGCCTTAACGCCGATGAGCAGGGCGAAGGATTTTGGAGTATATCTTTTGTTAATACTTGCAATCTTTTTATTTTCCGATATTTCACCAGCCCGGTTATCGAGAAAATTTCGTTTTGCCCTCTTTCCCATAACCGTATTGCCTTTCCTGCTACTGTTCATTCTTTTTTTAAGAAGAGCATTTATTTGTTATTTTATCAAAGGGGACTGTTCGGTAGTAAGTATTGTGAAAGAAGAAATATGGACTCTTTTGTGCTTTATAATCAAACTTGATTTATCTATAGTATTCATTGTTGTTGTATCAGTAACTATGTCCTATACAGATTTTTTGAGAGGAGTGGAAAAATTATATATACCGCAGGCACGTGTATTACGCATGGTATCTGCTTTGTATCATATCCTTCAATTAATCAATAACAGTAAGAGGCTGTTGCGGTTTGAAATGTACCGTTTTATAGGCTTTAAACACCGGAAAAAATTGAGGAAATATATCCCCGCCCTATTGACATTATTTGACAAAAGACCTGATTCTCCCGGAAAAGACTGTCGTGTATTATGTATTTGTGCTGACGGAAAAATGTACAACACGGCGCCTTTGCGGTTTTCATATAGGGATTTTTTGTTTATGATAGGCGTAATCATCATGCTGGTATGCATCGTTTCCGGAGTAATTTATAAAATAGGAAACATTAAAATATCACACTCACATTTATGGCAAAATTTACAGATGTGATTACTTCAAAAAGCTAAAGATTACCGGTATTTTTATCTTCGCAACCTGCGGGTTACAATCTCTCTTTTTCAACATGAGGCGTCGCCTCGCCGGATATTAAAGGAAGAATTCTGACATGGAAATAAATTCTAATAAAGGACGCGTTTGTTACACAGAAGACATTTGTGCTGACGGCATATGTTGTTTTATGAGCATTCCCAGGAAGCAGAATCATTTGGGCATATGGAAACATATCTTCAGGAAAAGAAGCGCTGCGTATGGCATAAAATTGCTTTATACCGCCCTTCACGCAAAGGATATTGTTTATAATCCATGCAAGTGCCTGGATTTTTATTTAACATGGAAAGATGACGCATCCGATGATATGCAGATACTATTGCGATGCGCTGCGTATGGTAAAAAGCGTAGGCCGTATGTATGCAAAGCATTTCCCGACAGGAAAGATAGTTTTATGCACGACGTCCCAGCACCTTGTATTTACAACGAGTATATTGCCTCTGAAGAATATGTCAGATTGAAACACACACACGTTTTCCGTTTGTTTTATGCCATCAAAGACGACCAGACTCTTTTGCGCAAAATCTCTCCCCATTTTTCTGCGGATGATACACGGAAAAGACTGGATCAGTGTAAAGATGTTGTAAAAATAAGCGCCATCTGGAATGAAAAGCCCTCAGAATATTTTCTCATAGAAGCGCCAAAGGTTCCCTCTATTCTCTGCACTTCAGAAGTACACCCCGTAATAAAAACTATACGGCAGGCATACAATCGCTGGACCGGACATATTGAGACATGGCTGGAAAAGCATTATGGCGACAAATGGCATATTTATTTGGAACAGGCACTTGAAGACGAAGATAACAGGCTTGGAAGAAAAAAGAAGGAGAAAATATTCAAGAGCAAAAAGGCAAAATGAAACATCCATGAACCTTTGGTTCACAAACGGGAGGTAAATAAATAATCCACAAATTACCACGATTTCCACAGAGGATAAGAATTATTTTAAGGAAGCAAACATTTTACTATGTATACTGTACTATCATATGCACGGCAAATTTTTTCAAAAGAGTAAGGTGTTGCAAAATCGTAAACCTCTTGATTATTCCTTATGCATAATATTCAAGCAGAACATTTAGTATCTCTTTTGTATTTGTTTTGCTTTTATCAAATATTACTTTCCCATAAGGCTCTCTTGGCCCCCACCTGTCAAAGTTTGGCTTGGAAAAAAGAGCGATAGTTTTCACCCCTACTGCAACTGCAAGATGCATTGGGCCAGAATCAGGAGTTACTATGACCTTACACTTTGATACTAAGGCGGCTACTTCACGCAATGTGGCATTTTTTATGTATAAGGCAGGCCCGATTACCGATCGAATATATTTTTCATTTCCCAACTCTTCTGGCCCTATAAATATTACCATGGGGATATGCCGTGTTCTCAGGTTCTCTGCAATAATACCAAAACTTTCCAGATTCCATGCCTTTCCTTTTTTTTGTCTGCCACCGGTAAATATGCCTATCGGTTTCTTAAATGAATCTCCAAAATGTGCTCGGAAGAAATCTTCTGCCCTGAGATGTTCTTCCGGTTTGAGTATAATTTTTAGTTCATCAAAAGCCGGTATCCCTATTTGTTGCATACATTCCCGGATTTGATCTACCTTGTGACGCGATTGTGGATGTTTAAAAACAGAGGTAAACAATATATTGCCGTCGTTTCGCCGACACCCGATGCGATGCCTGGTTCCAGATGCATATGTGATATAGGCGCCCAGTGAATTAGTCGCCGTGCTTAAATGAATGGCTGCATCGTACTTTTCTTTTCGAAGTATTGTAATAAGACGCCATAATCGTTGCGGAAGCACAGTGTCTATTCGTTTGATAGTATGAATTTGTTTTATGGCATATCCATCCAGTATGGACTTTGCATGCATCCCCCCAACAAAACTGAATTGCACATTTGGCAGGGCTTTAATAAGCGCAGATACTGCGGGGGTAACCAGGATAGTATTCCCTAAACGTTGGTTTACGGAAACAAGCAGAATCTTCTTCATTGCATACAGGTTTGGCAAAGATTCAACGCCAACATGCATCATACGTGAAAGGAAAAGTAAAATAATACGGCGAATACTGAGTTTCAGGCAGCGCAGAAAGCTTGAACGTTTGAAATGTTTCCCAAATAAGGCGAGATCAGATTCATCTTTTAAAACAGAGGTATATTGCTTTTCCATCTTTTCCTTTAATTACTCGTTGAAAAAAATATGTCACAATAAATGTAAATTCTTATACCAAGTAAACATTAAGGATTGATGAAGAATACATTAAGAAAGCTTAATGTACAAAGCGATTAATATATCAATCAAGGGAAGCGTTGGTACCGCCTGAGATACGTGTAACTAAAAAGCAGGTTAGCGATTGAAATGACTTTTTGGAAGGGTAACAAAAAAAGTGCTGCCTTTTCCTATCGTGCTCTTTACTTCTATTTTTCCTTTATGAAGGTCTGCTATGTTTTTGCAAATACTTAATCCAAGGCCTACCCCGCCGGTATCCCTTGACCTTGAAGCATCTACACGAAAAAACCTGTCAAAAATCTTGTCATGGTCATTTTCGGAAATTCCTATTCCGGTGTCCCTGATTGAAACAATAACTTCATTTTCCAAATCTTTCAGAGAAATGCAAATATTGCCGCCCGGAGAAGTATATTTAATAGCATTGTCCAAAAGATTGGAAAATAGACGGTATAGTAATTTTTGATCTCCGTCTATCGTAATATTTTCCATCTTACTTATTGTGCAATCTATTTTTTTAGTTTCTGTAATTAATTGAAACGCTATGTAAAGTTCACACAACATTTTTTTAAGATTAACACCATTGAACTCTTGTTTTGCGGCGTCTGTTTTCAGCAAAACCAGTAAATCATTTATCATGTTAATTATTTTTTCATGCTCAATTAAATTATTTTCAAGCAGTTCGCGATATTCTTCCGGGGTTCTTTGTTTTGCAAGCATTACTTCTGTTCCGGCTTTTAGCGCGGCAAGCGGCGTTCTTAATTCATGGGAAACATCAGAGGTAAATTGAATAATTTTTCGGAAGGCATCTTCAAGACGGTCTAACATAAGATTAATTGTGTCCGTCAATTCTTCTAACTCACTTCCTGCATGTGCGGATTTAAGTCTTGTATGTAAATTGTACGCCGTTATTGTTTTGGCTGCGTTTGTAATATATCCGACAGGATCAAGGCTTTTTTTGGCGATAAACCAGCCTCCTATGATAGTGATAATAACAATTCCCGGCATTATCACTATTATATCATCCCTGAAATTTTTTAATGTTTTGTATGATGGCTTCAGAGAGGTAGCCATCTGCAAAACATATTTCGGTCTGTTATCCTGGAATACGGGTATTGTTAAAAGAAGGAAGCTATCGGTTGAATCTTTTGATTTGGCGGTATCGAATGTTTCATTTCCATTTTTTGCATTGTTAATTGCTTTTTCAAAAATTTTTAAAGGGAACTCAATGGAATTTACCGATGTAATGATTGAATTATTTTCTATATCATATAACAATGCTGATATTTTAAAGAATTTCCCGCCGGAAGCTTCTTTTTCGATTTCAGTTTTCAGGGCATCCAAATTTAAATTCATTTCCGTAAAAGGTTGTAAAATATCTTCACTTTCATCTAAAAGGATTGCACACATTTCTTTATTAAGTACAGAGTATAAACGATAGTATAAGTATATTCCTAAAATGACTACTATTAGCAATACTGAAGTTGCATACCACAGTGTTATTTTAAAACCAATTGTTCTGAAAAATTTAATCTCTTTCTTCGAGAACATAGCCTACCCTTCTTACCGTATGTATAATGCCTTTATCAAAATCTTTCTCCAGTTTATTTCTTAAACGACTAATGTGAACATCGATTACGTTGCTAAAGCTTTCATAATTGTAATCCCATATGTGCTCAGAAATCATCGTTCTGGTTAAAATCTGCCCGGGGTTTCTCATGAAATATTCAAGAATAGAGAATTCAATGGGCGTCAACTCAATCTTTTGTTTATCCCGGAAAACTTTTCTGGTTTTTGGATCAAGTGTTACATTGCCTGTTTTTAAAATTGATACATAATTGTCTGTTCTTCTCCTCATGCAAGCGCGAATACGTGCTAACAGTTCGGAAAAAGAAAAAGGCTTGACTATATAATCGTCAGCTCCAATATCCAGGCCGTTTACTTTATCGTTTACGGAATCTATTGCCGTGAGAAATATTGCCGGTGTGTGAATTCCGGTGTTTCTTATTTGTTTCAGCACTTCCTTTCCATTGATTCCCGGAAGCATTATATCTACTACCATGAGGTCATAATTCTCATGTGTCGCCAAATGTAAGCCATCAATACCATTATGTGCGATGTCAACAGTATAGGAATTTTCCTCAAGGCCTTGTTTTAAATACTTTGCAATTTTTTTTTCATCTTCTATGATTAAAATTTTCATTGGGATTAACTTTATTAAGGGAAATATGGCAGATACGGCTTTTTTTTGTACAGCTCCGGAAAGAGTAAAAAACCGTATGGAAGAGTTGTGGGTTGGATATTAAAAGGTAATCGGTGGAAGCGTTAGAAATTGAGGGCATACACAGTAAAAGTACAAAATTCAAGGACTCGGTGTATACAGTTGATAACTTACACACATACTGTCATAACATTGCTTAGGCGATATTATTTCCATTTTCGTAATAAACTCACGTTAGCGAACTTTTAACCGTGTGTATCCCTGATGCTCGCCATAAATATCAGACCAGACGATACCAACGTCCCACAGTTCTCCCTTTTTCATCAGGTTAAGCAATGCTCCAAATTCTTCAATGTTATTCACCCGGTACTGCCCTACATAAACAAGTACATGGCCTGCCTTAATTCCAACATTCTCCGCAGGACTTTTCTTTTGGACTTCAGAGATTAGCACGCCCCCCTTAACCCACCACAAATTCAATTGTTGCGCAAGCTGCGGCGTTAGGTCCTGGACGTAAAGCCCAAGTTTCTCCAGGGCAAGCTTTTCCGCCGAAGGCATTGGAGACTTTTCAAGGCTGACCGACAACTCCATTTCCTGGTCATTGCGATTAATGGTAATAATTAATTTATCACCTGCATTCTTTTTCAGTATATATTTTTCAAAATCAAGCACATCAAAAATTCTTTTCGAATCAATTTTTATAATACAATCTCCGGTTTTTATTTTTGCCTTATGTGCCGGGCTTTCCTTTTCAACGGAAGTGACCAGTATACCCTTTGAAACATCGCCCTGCTCCTCTACTTGTGCGCCAAACCATATTTTATTAATCTCCCTGAAGTTAAATAGCTTGACAAGTGTTTCACGAACCTTATCCACAGGAATGGCAAACCCTATACCTTGTGCATGATTTACGATTGCCGTGTTTATCCCGATAAGTTCTCCGTCAATATTAATCAAAGGCCCTCCGCTGTTTCCCGGATTTATCAAGGCGTCTGTTTGAATAAGCCCGTTATATTCGATGCTGCCGTAGTCACTGCTAAAAGTAAAAGTACGGTTCTTTGCGCTTAGAACACCGATAGTTACCGAATTTTCCAAACCAAAGGGGTTACCGAGGGCAATCACCGTTTCGCCTATCATGAGGTCTTTAGATGTGCCCATTTTAACATAAGGAAGCGGGCCTTCTGATTCTATTTTTAACACGGCAAGATCGGTTGCAGGATCTGAACTAATCATAGTAGCCTCGTAGTTTTTGCCATCTGCCAGTCTTACATTAAGCTTTGAAGCCCGGCTTACAACATGTTCGTTTGTTACGATATAACCATCTTCGTCAATAATTACCCCTGAACCCAAAGGCCTTTCTACTACCTTCCGTTGACTCTTATTAAAATAGTCATTAAAAAATTGCTCAAACAATTCGCTCCGGAATCCAAAAAAAGGATCCCCGTGCCGTTGTTTAATAAATCTTTCCGTACTGATATTAGCAACTGCAGCGCTTGTCTTTTCCACAGCAACAACTACAGGCGTCCTGCGGTTAGAATGCTCATTTAAAGCAAATGCCGCATTATTTGACAATAATGCGGCATTTGCACATATGACGACAATAAAATAGAAAAGAGGAAACAGTTGATGCTTCATCCAAATATCTTCTTATAAATTGAAAACCATTTGTTATGCTACTCAGTGAAAACCGCCGTGCGGGCTGCTGCCCGGCGGCTTGCCGTGCATACCTCCTCCGCCGTATTCACCGGGAATCTGGTCTTTTGTTGTATTTAGCACATCCATTGCTTCCCTTAAATTCCTCTCGACTGCCTGCAAGGTAAAATCATCTTCTTTCCTCATAAGCTTCGCTACCGCATCTTTGCCGATAACGTAGATACATTCAGAATTTTTACTCTTTGCATAATAGTTATTTTCATCCTTCTTTTTTCCGATATAGAGGGCTTCATCACGTTCACCCAGGCCAATGATAATAGACAGTTGAGGTTCATCTAATGCAAACTGCGTCAGGTTTGTTGCTTTGTACTGTTCTATATATTCACCCGACAGTCTTTCAAGGCTATGGATATAATATTCCACTTCCCGGCTTTGAAAGTCTTTTATATCGTAATTTTTTAACTCCCAGAAATTATCAGCCTTTTCTATCTGTATTTCTCTGTCAGGATAGACGAGAGTAAGTTTTCTTACATTCATCCTTTCAAAATCTAAAATCTTTGTCGGGGCTAATTCAGCATTAAAATCCCTTATTTTTGGCCAGGACAACTCGAATACCAAATTAACGTCGTCAATCATAGCATACGAATTGTCCATATCTCCCCCTCCAACGGTATTCCCTATCAACAATGTTTTTGTCTCAATGATTTTGTTAATAGCGTCCTTTACATCCGTTGCTATATTTTGTTTTTCAGATTTTTGATTAATAATTTTTTCGTATGTCACGTGAATTTTCATTCTGGGGCTATCCAAACCGAAAACGTTAAGATCCGATGGGTTTTCAGCAACATGATTTTCCGCTTTTAAGAAAGAGAGATTCCATACGATTTGATTCACCTTGTCTGCATCAGCACGCGCCTGAATCGGTTTGCTTAGTTCCCAAATAGCATTACCTTCTTCGTCTGTTTTATTCGTTTTTTCACATAAAAAAGTGCGGTCTGTTTTTTCAATTACAATCTTCTTAACCAGTTCTTTATCAAAATCGCAGACCAATCTGTCCCTGAAAGCAATCAGCGCATTTTCAAGCTTGTCATAAAATTCAACCGTTGGAACGGTATAGACGGGGTCTTCGCCTACCCGCTTTACATAACATTTATTACCTTCGGGCAATTTATTTCCCACATAAAATCTTGACAATTCTTTATCTTCTTCTTTTATCACGGAAACCTCAAATACAGGCTCTTTTAACCCATATACTGATAAATCTTCCGGCTTGTCAGAAACAAAGTCTACTATTTCAAGGGTTTTAATTTTCTCAATAAAATTTCTGGCACTGTCCTGATCCGCATAAATATCAATTGGTTTTCTGATAACCCAGTCAAGCTCCAGTGATTTTTCGATGGATATCGTATCTTTTTTTGTTTTAAATTCCAGCTTGTTCACTCCATACGAACCGTAAGAATCAAACCTCACTAAAGCCCTGTCTCTTAGATCGTTTGGTTTCTTTTTTATTTCAGCAAGAATATTATCCTTTAGCAAAAAAATACTTTTCTCATCTACACGCTTAGCGTACACTTTGTTATCGAGTGAGTATCCGAAAATGACCGATTGATCATGTCCCCGTTCGGTAACTGTAACCATATATGCCGGATTATCCAGCCCGAACTTGGACATCTCCACCTCTCCTTCCGGAAGAAAATCCTCCCGATCGATTCCGAGGTTTTTAAGTTTTGCGATGATATCTCTTACCTTTTCCAAATCAGCCAGGTCATCAAGAGGCTCCTTAATTCTCCAAAACTCCCTGTCTTTTTCACAAACAATGTTATGTTCTTTTGTTTTTATTTGAAGTTGCGTAACCGCTTCTTTGTCAAAGGTAAATACCCACTTGCTTCTTAAATCAAGAATGCTTTTATTGATTTTTTCCAGCAAGCTACCCGGTACAACAAAAACTTCATCATTTGTGTCAAGTTTAATATATACATTATCACCCGCCGCGAGTCTTTCTCCGATGAATACGGTGTATTTATCACTTGGTCCTGTTACCTGTATTTTGTCCGGACTGGTTTTAACACTTGTGTGCATAGTGATATAGTTCTCTTGTTTATCAAAACCATAATGTTTTAAGTCAAATGGTTTGTCTCCCTCTTTTTCAAATGAGCCTACTTTCGACATAAACTCAAACTCGGAGAGAATACTTGAGACCTCAGAATTATTTGCACGCAGCCTGTAAGGTTCCACTATAAACCAAAAATCATTTTCAGCTTTTTCCAGGACTATTTTGCCGGTTTCATTCTTCAATTCTATCTTATTCACCAGTGACGCTTTGAAATATGGCAGCACCTTTTTTTGTAACCGCTCCCACTCCTCATGGGGCAGTTGCTTTTTTTCATAAACAAATATATACGTTATGCCTATAATTGCAATTATTAAGAGAATTATGGTAGTTTTAAATTTCATTGCTTAACTATTTCCTCCCACGAAGAATAAACTCTAATCAGAAGCGACTGCCACATAAATAATTTTGCCTCATAATTAATGTATGAAATACAAAGGACACACATTATTAAAAATCCAGACAACATGGATAAACACCAATCACCGGGGAATTGCCGTTCATTCCTAACGACGTCTCTTCCACCACACGATACCGCCAATAATTATCGGGATAACAGGAATACCCGCAATTGAACCCCAAAAAATAACCTTCATTTGTTTCGGGTGGATCACCGCCTTGCGGAAATCAGCATCTTTGGCGGAAATACCTAATTGTGTCTCCTTCTTTGCCAGCCAATTAATTGAATTACGCACTAAATCATGATTGCCTGGATTATCCCCAAACTCGTTTGTGGCAAAGTCCACATCTCCAAAAACAACCAGCCGTGCACCTGTTGGTTTTGCATTCGGATCGTTCGCCATTGCAGGGTGCGCCTGTGTGACGCTTTTTGGCAATTCTTTCACCTGGGACGCCGCCGCCAAAGAAATAGGACTTAATACATCTGTTTCCATGTTTTTCTCTGGCTTTTTATATTTCAAATCCGCAATATCGGTTTCTCCCCAGGCGCTATCGGGTGCGTACATCAATACCTTAGCCTCATACGGCATTTGGTCATTCAAAGGGGCGGCGTCTATGGAACATGCGCCATAAAGTATCGTATTGTAATTTTTCAAATCATTGGTAATTCTGTGGTCGCCATATTCTTCATTTTTTACATAAATCTCTGCAACCGTTTGTATACCAAACAGCGGCATCTTCACAGTATTATAAATTACAATGTCATCGCGAACTACCATGCCATATTCTCCCAAAAGAGTTCCGAAACCGGTAGTGATATTGGGCGGAACTGCGGGCTCCAGCATAAGCAGCAGATTCCCTCTGTTTTCCAGATAATTTCTTATAATATTCAGCTCTTCTGTCAAATATGCCTTTGAAGGTCCGGCAACAATCAACACGTCGCAGTCATCAGGAATTTTCTTTTTATCCATGATATTCAGAGGCGCTATCCGACAGTTGTCACGTTTTAGGGCATTTGCGATGCTGGAAATACCGACCCTGTCATAGTCGTCAAATTGGCGTTCACCGTGCCCCTGAACAAAATAAATCGTTGTTTGTTTTTCCTGTGTAACATTGAGGATTGCCCCAGTGAAAGCCTCTTCTCCTTTAAACTTAAAAGGATATTGCCGTTCCATCACGTCACTCTGTTGTACATGTTTGCTATATTCCCCGCATTCAAACACTACAGAATTTAATTGAAGGTCACTTATTTTCAGACGCATTGCTAACTCTTCAACCTTGCTGCGACTTCTCAGAGGATCAATATTTTCAATCTTTATTTTTTCTGTGTTGTTATGCGCGTATTCTTTTAAAATATCTACAATTTGCTCAAAAAACATTTCACCCTGGTTGAAGAGGGTGGTGATCACGATGGGCTTATCAAGATTCTTAAGTATATTTTTTGTTTTTTGGGAGAGGGTGTATTTACCGGTAAGTGTAAGATCAAACCTTACATAGTGCCTATGATTAAGGAAGCCAACAATTGCAAAAATACTTGCGGCAAAAATCGACATGACCGCTACATTTGTTCCGACAAGGGCTTTTCTCTTGGATGCTTCCGTAGAAAACCACTTGTTTCTCATCGCTTTTAAAATACTAAACCCAATAATGATAGCACAACCAATACCCGTGGGCGCTACCGAAGACACACTCCAGCCATCTAATATCCTGGATAATCCAAAACCGGAGATCGCTGCAATAATTCCGGCTAATATGATATAACCACTGTACAAATCAATCCAATCTTTCTTTTTATCACTCACAGCACTCATCTCCATCTCCTGCTTTCAACAATGCGTACGACAATGAATAAAAGTAACGCCGAAAAACTAAAGTAATAGACTATATCTCTTGTATCCACAATCCCTTTAGTAAATGTTTCCCAGTGATCATATGTGCCTATATACCGTAAAGTACTATAAAGCCACCCTTCGCTTTCAGCGCTTGCCAATCCAATTACCAGCAATATAAGTAACGCTACAATACCGGTAACAGCCGCAACAATCTGATTTTTTGTTACTGCAGAAACAAGCATACCGACAGAGACAAACAGCCCCCCCATTAACACCAATCCAATATAACTGGCAATTATTGCGCCATAATCGGGAGAACCCACCCATGCCAGAAAAATAATATAAAATGCCGTTGGAGCAATCATGATATTATATAATGCCCATGCTGCCAGGAATTTTCCAAAAACCACTGCAAAATCGGTAATCGGCGCTGTCATGAGCGGTTCAACCGTTCCGGTTTTATTTTCTTCTGCCAGCAATCGCATCGTAATGACGGGGGTGAGGATGGAGAGAATGAATTGTGTATATGCCAGGCTGTATCTCAATGTTGTTTCCTGCGTTATACCCAACATAATTGAGAAAAAATAACCCGAAAACACCATAAATACTGCGATAATAACGTAGGCGATTGGGGAAAGAAAATATGCATTGATTTCCCTTTCAAAGATAGTACCTGTGCTTGTCATTTACAACACCACCTCCTTTTCTTTCGTAGTAATCTGATGGAATATTTCTTCAAGTGTTATTGCATCTTGCCTCATATCCCTGATAATTCCATTATTTTTCACTATGCTTAAAAACACTTCTTCCCGAATATCGGAATCTCTTTCCGTTTCAATTGAATATTTATTAATTTCGCCATTGTCGCGCCAGGTGATCTTTTTTACGCCTTTTATACATGATAAAGCATCCTTGACCTTTCCACCATTTCCACGCACTTCGAGTTCAATATGGTTTCCGCCTTTAAGTTGGTCCCCTAAATTTGACGGCGTATCCATAGCAACGATCTTTCCCTTGTTTATAATAATCACCCGGCCGCAAATCATCTCTACTTCCGGAAGTATATGGGTAGACAGCAGGATGGTATGTTTTTCACCCAATTCCCTGATAAGCTGCCTGACCTGTCTTATTTGATTTGGATCAAGCCCGATTGTTGGTTCGTCAAGAATAAGGATTTTAGGGTCGTGTACCAGGGTATCGGCCAATCCTACCCTTTGCCGGTACCCCTTTGAAAGAGTGCCGATAATTTGTTTTTTTACATCCTGAATTCTACATTTTTCTATACATTCCGCAATTTTTGTTTTACGTTCACGATATGGCACTTTTTTTAATTTCGCACGAAACGTAAGGTATTCGTTAACCCGCATTTCCGGGTACAGGGGTACATTTTCCGGCAAATACCCGATTAATCTACGCACGTTTATTGAATCCCGAAAAACATCGTATCCATCCACTATGGCAGTGCCGGAAGTCGCCGGCATATAACAGGTCAGGATACGCATGGTAGTAGTTTTGCCTGCGCCATTAGGACCTAAAAGCCCTAATATTTCACCCTGATTAACCTCAAAAGAAATGTCATCAACCGCATAAACATCTGCATACCGCTTCGCCAAATGTTCAACCTTTATCATTATTTTCACCCCCTCATATTTATACCAAACAGCAGAAAACGTACCGAAAAGTTACATAAAATTCATGGCTAGTAACATTTCATTTAAATGTCTACATTGTTATCATCATTGTCGCTACAGCAAAACAAGCTTCGTCATAGTAGATTTAGTTGTTTACAAATACTTACCAACTACTCATTCAGTTGTTTTAATAAGGACAACCCGGCCATTGATACATGCCTGATTGGATTACAAAAAAACAGTTTTAGCAATTTTGCCGTATATTTTGGGTTAGCCGGGATGCGAGGCCGTGGATATGTTAAATCATTTTAGGCGGGCAGCACATTGCATTAAATCGAAAAAACTTTCGTTATCTGCTCTAAAACCATTTCAGATAAACACAACTCACCAATTTAAAAAAAATTTTTTACGCTGTTGGGTTACTTACTCTCTAAGACAAAAAAACCGTCATACCTCTATTTTTTCGCTTCGTCATTTAACATTATTTTATTCTGCATCAATTCCGTAAAAGCAATTTCAACTGGATCATCGATTTCCGTTTCAATATAAGGCGCCGCCTTTTTTGTTAGCTGTCTTGCCCTGCTAATAATTAAAGATGTTAACCGTAATGGACCGCCTACTTGATTTATTAACGTATCCAGACTTTTGTAATTCATATAAACATCCTTAAAAAAGAATATGTTCCAGGATTTTCATAAAAATGAAAATTTTGAGAACTGTATGTATTTAAATAAGATACGGCAAAGGAGTAAATGTTATACTTAAAGTCTTTTTTGTCAAGAAAAATTAAGGCTTTTAAAAATATCTTGAGAAATAATGAACAACATAGTATATTTTCTCTCGTTTATACATTCTTCCTGATAATTAACTAAGGGGGCGACTATGACAAAGATATACGACGACATCACTGCAACAATTGGCAATACGCCATTAGTTAGATTGAATAAGATATCAAAAGGGCTGGACTGCATTATCACTGCTAAGATGGAATCTTTTAACCCTATGGCTAGTGTAAAAGACCGCATAGGAATCGCCATGATTGAAGCTGGAGAAAAGGCAGGGTTGATAAAAAAAGACACCGTTCTGATAGAACCGACCTCTGGTAACACCGGAATTGCCTTAGCTTTTGTCGCTGCCGCCAGAGATTATAAATTAATTTTAACAATGCCCGATACGATGAGCCTGGAACGCCGGGAGCTATTGAAGGCTTTTGGAGCCGAAATCGTATTAACGCCAGGATCGGAAGGTATGCGGGGAGCAATTAATAAGGCAGAAGAAATGCTTAAAAATATTCCCAATTCTTTCATGCCGCAACAATTTAAAAATGCTGCAAATCCGGAAATACACCGCAAAACGACTGCTGAAGAAATTTGGAATGATACCGATGGACAGATAGATATCTTTGTTAGTGGTATTGGCACGGGCGGCACCATTACGGGGGTTGGTGAGGTCATTAAAAAAAGAAAACCTTCATTAAAAGTAATCGCAGTAGAACCATCAGATTCTGCCGTACTTTCCGGCGGAAAACCAGGTCCCCACAAAATACAGGGAATTGGTGCAGGCTTTGTACCTGAAATTCTTAATACAAAAATAATCGATGAAATTGTTAAGGTGGAAAACGAGCAGGCGTTTGCCTTGTCGCGTCAACTTGCGCGTGATGAAGGTATTTTAGTGGGTATTTCTTCCGGCGCCGCAGCATATGCCGCATTGCAGGTCGCAGCAAGGCCTGAAAACAAGGGAAAGCTATTGGTAGTCGTATTCCCCGACACCGGAGAAAGATATCTATCCACCGTATTGTTTAAGGAATTTTAATGTTTGGCCGCTTAAGAGAGGACATTGATGCCGTTTTCCAAAATGACCCCGCCGCAAAAAGCAAATTTGAAATAGTTTTCTGCTATCCCGGATTACATGCTTTATGGCTATTCAGGATATCTTCATTTTTCTGGAAGAGACAATGGTATTTCACCGCCCGTTTTCTTTCCCACATTAATCGTTTTTTAACAGGGATAGAAATCCATCCAGCCGCACAAATCGGACGAGGGGTTTTTATAGACCACGGCATGGGAGTCGTTATCGGAGAAACTGCAACTGTCGGCGATGGTTGTCTTATTTACAAAGGGGTGGTGCTTGGAGGGACGTCTTTTGAAAAGAAAAAGAGACATCCAACGTTAGGGAAAAAGGTCATTGTAGGCTCAAACGCCTGTGTATTAGGCAATATTTCCATAGGAGACAATGTCCGCATAGGTTCCGGTTCGGTAGTAATAAAAGACGTCCCAGCTAATGCCACTGTGGTAGGTGTGCCTGGAAGAATTATTGAAAGAAGCAAAAACAAGGATCACAAGGTAATGTTAGACCATGGACAATTACCCGATCCTATTGCAGAGGCATTTAGAGCGCTAATTAAAGAAAACAATAAACTTCTAACGCGTATCAAAAAATTAGAAGAAAGTTTAAATATTGTAAGCAATGACAATGCCCAGGAATCTAACACAGAATCAATAATCATGACAGCATTTATGAAAAATTACCATAATGGCGAGGGGATTTAATATACACTTGTATTCTTTATGCAACTACTGCAGGAATATAGAATAGCATATCTCTTTTGAATTTTTTATCCCGTTTTTTTTAAAAGGAGGAATTAACTATTATGGATTGGGGAATGAAGAATCGTTTGTCTCAACTGATTAAACCAAATGGCCGCTGCATGTACCTGCCGATTGACCACGGTTATTTTCAAGGACCTACAACAAAGTTAGAACGACCGGGAGAAACCATCAAACCAATTCTCGAATACAGTGACGCCCTTTTTTGCACCCGCGGGGTATTACGCGCCTGCGTAGACCCGCAAAACAGTAAACCTATTATCTTAAGGATATCGGGTGGCACCAGCATGGTAGGCAAAGACCTTGCCAACGAGGAAATCACTACTTCAATGGAAGAGGCGCTTCGCCTTAATGTTTCAGGCGTGGGGCTTTCAGTATTTATTGGCAGCGATTATGAGAAACAAACGTTATTAAATTTAGCAAAAGTTGTCAATGAAGCGGAAAGATACGGCATGCCGGTAATGGCGGTAACTGCGGTTGGAAAAGAGCTGGAAAAACGGGATGCACGTTATCTTGCGCTGTGTTGCCGCATATGCGCCGAATTGGGTGCAAAGGTTGTAAAAACTTACTGGTGCGAAAATTTTGATAAAGTCACGAATGGTTGTCCCGTCCCGGTCGTCATGGCAGGAGGCCCAAAGGTAGGTTCTGACCGTGAGGTTTTTGAGTTCGTTCATGATGGTATGCAAAAAGGCTCAATAGGGGTAAATTTAGGCAGAAACATCTGGCAAAATAAACGCCCCGTTCCTATGATCAAGGCTTTACGGGCCATCATTCATGAAAATGCCACCGTAGATGAAGCTGACGCAATATTTAACGAAACCAAATAATAATAAGACATTTTAGGAGTCTGGTATTTTTTACTATACAGTCGGCAATCGGCAAATTGCAGATTGAGGATTGAGGATTGGGAACTGAGGATTCCGGAAGAAAAGGGGCATTATATGCGAGTAGCAATGTATTACAACAACAATGACGTCAGAATAGAAGAAATGCCAACTCCACAAATAGGGCCTGGCGAGTTATTGGTAAAAATATTCGCAAGCGGTATATGTGGCAGCGATGTAATGGAATGGTACCGCATTAAAAAGGCTCCTTTGGTTTTGGGTCACGAAATTGCCGGAAAAATAATTGCCATTGGCGATGCCGTTAAACAATTTAAAGTTGGCGACAAGGTTACCGTTGCACACCATGTTCCATGCAACACCTGCCATTACTGTCTGAATGGGCATCATTCTGTGTGCGATACTTTAAGAACAACAAATTTTTATCCCGGCGGTTTTGCAGAATTCCTGCATGTTCCACAAATCAATGTTGACCGTGGTACTTTTATTCTTCCCCAAGAGATGTCTTATGATGAGGGAACCTTTGTAGAACCTTTGGCATGTTCAATTCGCGGGCAACGACTGTCCAATTTCAAACCCGGACAAAGTCTGCTCGTTATCGGCAGCGGCATATCGGGATTATTACATATTCAATTGGCGAGAGCGCTTGGCGCAGGCAAAATATTTGCAACAGACATAAACGAATATCGCCTGAAATTTGCAAAAAAAATAGGGGCAGATATCGCAATTAACGCAAAAGAAGATGTGCCTTCCATTATCCGCAAAGACAATAATGGAAGATTGGCAGATTTGGCGATTGTGTGTACAGGAGCAATATCCGCAATAGAACAGGCCTTTCATTCCATAGAAAGAGGGGGAACAATCCTCTTTTTTGCGCCAACGGAACCCGGGGTAAAAATCCCTATTGACCTATGGAATCTTTGGCGTAATTGTAATTCGATTGTTATGTCCTACGCAGGCCCCCCGAGCGAAATGGCGGTTGCAATTGAATTAATACGGACAGGTAGAATTGCCGTAAATGATCTGATAACCCATAAACTACCGCTAAATGGCGCTGCAAAGGGATTTAAACTGGTAGCCGAAGCAAAGGAATCCGTGAAAGTAATTATAGCGCCTTAAAAGTAAACCAGTTTAAAATCGGCAATCGCCAGTAGGCAGTCGTACAAGATTGCAGACTGGAGATTGAGTATTGAGGACTTCGGATTTCACCACTAAAAATTTTGGAAAAAAGTGCAAAGAAATACCTGGTAAGATACTAAAAAGGGATAATTAATCAATAACCAGACTAATGCGCTTGTGCATTTGAGCAGTTTGCGAGAGACCGGAAACGTTTTCTTTTATATCCTGTTGATCCGGCTGTATGGACAATGACTTTTCCCACATTTTCCGCGCCTTTGCAGGATTATTCGTCACTTTGTAACAATTCCCCAGTAAATTATACAGCGGCACGGCTTCATCCCTGACTTTGTTCTCCGACCAAAGAGAATCAACAAAATCTGTCGCTTCCTTTGTTCTCACATACTCTTCTAAAACGTGAACCGCATCGTCATACTTCTGTTGTTTATAATAAAGACTTCCAAGGTTATAATATGCGTCTAAATATGCTGTATCCAACCGGATTGCCATTACAAAAAATGATTCGGCCTGTTTATCAAAATCCATTTTTACGCAACACTCGCCAAGCAGATTATAGGCCTCTGCATTATTCGTGTCTTCCAGCACCGCTTCCCTGAGATGGCGCATTGCCCGAGGATAATCTTCTTCTCCCTTGTATACAATGCCAAGCAAGTAATGCACCTCGTAATTGGCAACCTCTTTTTTCATAAAGTAGAGCAAAATCCCCTTCGCTTTTAAAATTTCATTATTTTTTATCAGCAATTTTGAAATATTCACCGCGGAAGAAATACTATCCGGCTGCAATCTCAATGATTCTGTAAAAAACGCTTTAGCATCCTCTTCATTACCGTTTTTAGCGCAACATATTCCCATAAGATTATACGTATCCGCATCTTCCGGATTCGCCACTACTACCTCCTTAAAATGCGAAAGAGCCATACTGTATTCTTCCCGTTCCATATACAGAGAAGCAAGGTTATAATGAACGTCTATTAAATCAAAATCAATTTGTAATGCTTGCCTGAAATTTTCAATTGCTTCGGAATAGTTATGGTTTCTTGTGTGATAAATACCGAGGAGATTAAAACCCTCTGCGTAATTGGGATCTGCATCCACTGCCGCTTTTAAATATTTAAACGCCATTCCCCAATCATCTTTTTCTATTAGATCCTTCGCGCGCGAAACATTTGTTTCAAAATCTGTATTGTCATTTTGAGCGCCGCTTTCTTCAACAATAAACATGGTTAGTTTCCTTTAATAAGAGATATTCCTGTAAAATATGCAAAATAATTACTTCAAACTGTACCGCAATGCGCAATTAATCTGCTTCTTCAATTGCCTCTCTTTTTGTTGTAAATTTTACCTGAAAGCGAAAATCCTCTCCTGCTTCATTATGCCTCCATTTTTGCGCAACTTCTACCAACTCATTTTTGGATACTTTTGAAGCCTTTCTATTCTGGGCTTGGATCTTTTCATAAACTTCTTCCCTGTGAATCCCAATGTCCTTTGGAGCAATAATTCCCAATTTCACCTGTCTTCCCTGAAATTCTAAAACAGTAATTTTTATCTCGTCACCTATGGTTATGCTTTCTCCTAACTTCCTTGTTAGTATAAGCATCGCTTCTCCTCTATTGAAAGTGTATAAAAATAACGTACCGTGCAGTAAATAATAGAATACTATTCGTATTCAACTGTCTGTCAACGTCGGGGCCGAGGCACGTAGCAATGCGTCTGCATCTCATAATAATATTCATTATGGTTGCGCACCCGAACCAGGCAGGGTTATATTCAATTAAGCATTTTTCTGCACAAGCGGATAATGTAATGCGTAATAATCATCTGTTAATACGAATTGCTTCCCCTTGTTGTTTATCATATTTACAAGTATAGGCCCTTTCAGGTTTATGGTTACATTGGAAGCATCATCTCCAATATTTACTATACAAAATATTTCAACCTTTTCCTTGTTGCCCATCTCCAATGCCGCGACATCATCAATCTTTTTCAATGGGTCATAGTCTGTGAAAAGAGGAACCGGGTTTATGACGGGTAACGCAACAAGGGGGTTATCAACCGAAACCAACCATTCAAAAGGCCGGCAGTCAGGAAAATTAACAAGAATAAATTGTTTAAGTTCCTCATACCCTACAATACCGTCTTCAAACCTGATAACATCTTCTTTGTTATAACCTAACTCACCCAACTTTTCCGTTTTTAATGTCTCCATTTTCTTCTGCTCCATTTTTGTTTTTACCTCCTATAAAATAAGGTTAAAGAGATTTGGATGCTACGTGGCGGTTAATTCGCAAACACAATACCATTTGTAAACAAATAAAATCAACAACCACACAAAACCGCTTATGTAATTGATAAAATGGGAGTTATAAAACTTTCAAATAACGGAATGGTCTGTAGCAGCAAGGGACGAGATTTTATACTTTGGAGAGAGCACGGGCAGTAACGTTGAAATTATTTACCCATGATGTTTAAAAATCAGACAGTCTGCACACGTAACTACTCAATAAGTTGAGGCAAACAACCCCCCCTTACCTCATTGATTAAGGAGGAATAAGATAGAAATTATTATTAAAACCTCAACTTATTGAGGAGGTAACAGTTCAACCATTCTGGATTGTCCCAGTATTTGAAAAGGACACACCCCTAGCCCCTCTCAAGAGGGGAATACAAAAAGTCCCCTCTTGGGAGGGGATTAAGGGGTGGGTGAACTGATAATTGAGGAGTTACTTATCCGCCAATAAAATCTAGCAATGACGGCTGAATAATCCTGGCGCCGGTCTGCAATGCTGCTTGCAGCACATTTTCCTGATTTTTTAATTCTGTGATTAAGGATGCTAAATCAGCATCTTCGGTATAAGAGATTAATTCTTTCAATGCGGTTTTCGAGTTTTCGATTCTATTTTCCGTTATTGCCAATCTATCTACCTTTGCGCCAAACTTTGTAATCTCTGTCAGTACGTTGTTATTTGCCGCTTCAAAATTTTTCTTCTGCGATAAAAAAGCGTCTGTATCAAAATCGCTTTTTTTCAATTCATCGCGTAAATTTATAAGATTTGCAAATATGCCGTTTTCCATAAACAGCTTTCCGCCAGGCTGGTTCACTTGTATAAATGTATTGCTCCCTATCTGATATTGTATTGTTTCATTATTGCCATCATAATTTACTGCTGTTATCTCACCGCTTGAATCTCTTGTAGCGCTAAAGGGAGCAGTTAAGGTTTTTGTTCCAGAAAAAAGATACCGTCCATTGCTATCCGTTATGTTTGAGAATTGAATAATTGTCTCCATTAACTCATCTATCTCGCTTGCAATAATTCCCCTTTCATTATCCCCAAGCGTACCATCCGCTGCCTGCACTGTTTTGGTCTGAATCTTCACCATAATGTCCTGTATGTTTTCCAATGCATCGAAGATGAAGTTTATTTTATCTCTCGCATGTTTAATAGCGTCTAAATATTGCTGTAATTCACTTTCCCCTGATTTAAATCCAAGTAATTTTCTCGTGCTTACAGGATCATCTGATGCGCGGTTTATCTGCTTACCGCTGGAGAGCTTTTCCTGTATCCCCTGCATCTTCTTGTAATTTAGCTGGATGTTAGAAAGCGTCGTATTACTTAAACTCGCCTGCGTAACTCGAAAAGACATGGCGTCATCCTCCACAACTCATTAAAATTATTTTTATACGTAGAGACGCACAGCCGTGCGTCGCTAATGCGCTTTTTAGCACGAAAGATCAACTGAACTGCCGTTATAATGAACTTAATAAGGTATTTATTAATCTGTCCACGATTGAAATATATTTTGCCGACGCCTGATACGCCTGTTGAAATCGTATCAGGGTAACCAATTCTTCATCGACATTTACCCCGGAAACCTCTTCTCTTCTGTTCTGAAGACTCCTGTCCAACGCCGTATACTTCTCCTCAGACTTATATGCATTATTCGCCTCTTCTCCTAGTGCCGCGGCAATTTGATGTAAATAATCGGACAAGGTAGTATTTTCCACAACACTGTTATCATTTTGTAATGCGGATAAACGCAGGGCATTTGTATTATCCCCTGATTCACCTATAGATGTTGCAATGAGTGTTACATCATCCTGTATCCTCTTTTCAATATTAATATCCGAAGCATCTTTACCGCTAAAAAAAGTATTAATTCCCAAAGCAGCCAGTAAGTCAGTTTCATCAGAATCATTTATAACATCTATAGAAAATGCATCACTTGTATTAATAGTGCCGCTAGAAAATGAAACGGAAACACTATTTGCAACCTCAAGTGTATTGTCAGGAGTGTAACCTTCGCCTACATCAAGTGTAGCAATAAGATTTGAACCGCTATCCCTGACTTCAACCTGAAGACCTGACGTAGTTCCTATTGTGCCTGCCCCTAACGCTGTGAATGTATATACATCATTTGTACTTCCATTGTATATACCCGAAATTGAAGGCGTTGTTGTTCCTGTAATTCCAGTGGTTTGAGGATTCGGGTCCAATGCATAAGAAAAATTAAATTTATACCCGGACGCTGCGGTAATCTGCAATTTACCGTCTGAAATAGCAGCGGTAATATTTAATACATTAGTATTTATATTATCTCTTAAATCTTCGAGCGAGTCATTTGCTACATTTACAGTAATCTTGGTTTTGACTTCTTCCCCACTGCTGGTATCTATCACAGTAACGTACAAATCTCCGCTCGATGGCGCAAAAGGCAGCCCCAGTCCCGCAGTATTCAATGCCTTAGTTGTGTCCGTCACCTTATTTGTCCCAAGTACCGTTGTAAACCCGCCGTCTGTGCCCACGCCTTCACTATGTATGGCATTAAATTTCTTTATGAGCGCGGTTGCAAAAGTATCCAGTTTAGCATCGTATGCAGGCAGTGTGGTATTATACATCTCCAATAAACCGCTCAATTCACCGCCAGTAGGTTTGTGTTTCGAACTTCCATAGCTGGTAATATTGAGCGTACCGGACGCATCAACGCTGGATGCAAGGGTTAACGCATTTGAACCGCTCACCAGAACTCCGCCTGCAATCATCACATCTATCATGCCGTTTTTCTGCGTCCTTGTGGTGACGTCCAGAAACTTGCTGATTTCGCCTAGCAGCGTCTCTCTTTTGTCCAACAGGTCATTTGGCTCTCCGCCTGTTGTTTGCAGCGAGTGGATTTCCTTATTAAGGTCAACGATATCTTTCGCCAGCCCGTTTACTTCATTCAGTTTGGATTCCACGGATTGTTCTACAAACTCCTTCATCATGTCCAGCTCGTCAACTATCGCACGTATGGATTCTGTCATGGTAATCGCCTTTTCCACAAGCACAGAACGTGAACTAGTGCTTTCATCCTGTGAAAGGTCGTTCACAAATTTAAAGAAGCTTGTCAAAGAATTGCTTATACTGGCGTCGCTTAATTCGTTAAATACCGTTTCAAGTTCTCTCAATTGCTGACTTTTTATAGAGGCGGCGCCAAGTGATGAGGTGACAAACCTGATCCGGCTGTTAAGATAGTCATCCTTCTGCCGCATTATTTTCACCAGGTCAACACCCTGCCCGATGGAACCTAAACTCGTCTGCAAAGGCAGTCTTGTTGCAAGACTGACCGTTTGTTTCGTATATCCTTTCGTATTTGCATTCGATATGTTATGCGCGGAAACCATCATTGCACGCTGCGCCGCAAGAACTCCGCTCATACCAATTTGTATATCTGAAGAGGCCATACGCTATTCCCTCTAAATTTTAGTGTCAACCAAAACCCTTGATACTTCTTTTTCCTTCATTTTCCCTGTATTCTTATATACGGAGTGCTTAAATACAGGCGGACAAAATATATCAATAATATCCTCTGTAATTTCAAGTGAATGATGGGTAAGAGCCATATTCATATCATTTAGCCTTTGTAATTCCACCATTGACTTTGTTAATGTGTCAACCAGCATTCTCCAGGTATTGCCATGAAGTTCTTCCCCTTTATCCATCATTTTACTCATGGATATTTCCCTTACCTTTAAGTCTTGCTTTTCGCAATACAGACGTATTATCCTCTGGCGTTTTTCCTCAAGAAGTTGCGCCAGTTCCGCCTTGTTTCTCTCTGCGTAGATAAGCGTCTCCAGCTCTTCAATATCACAGGATATAAGACAGGCGTGCTTTGTCTTTGCAATTTCAACTAATTCACCGTAAACAACCGACAATCTTTTCAGCGTGCCGGTTAGTTCCGTAAGCAAGGCGTCGATAACGTTGTTCTCTTTAATTTTCATTGTCTTTACCCTTTAAAATTAACAGAAGGCTTTTCTTTATTTATACCCACATCTTCACCGTTTCCTTTTTTTACCCCATTTTCCGGTGAAGATGGCGCATTTTTACTGAACGCTTCCGTCATGACATTTTTAGGTTTTAATTGATTGTATATAACAGGCGCGACGCCAAAGCCGCCTTTTGCCGCTAAATCTTCAGCAAGGGCATTCTGCATTATTTCCGTATAACCTTGCATACTCCCCCCACCGTCAAACAAACCGCCCTTTGGTATCGTTTTCCACATTGCTTTTACCACAAAATTCAACAAAACAGCCTCGAAATCCTGCGCTATCTTCCTGAGAGACGCATCATCATTGGTAATTTTCTTTTGACCGGCGAGACTATTTAAGTTACTAATGCTGTTTGAATGAACAGGGTCAATTTGCAAAAACGGGTTGATATCTAAACTGGTTTCCATTTAATACACTCCTAACTTTAACAGGTTACAAACCGAACACTGACAAACATGCTTGTCCGCTTTTTGGAGTACACTTTTTTTCTGAAAAACAGTAAATGCTTTTTCGATCTGTCTATAGCAACGAGCAAAGGTAATACCATAATCGCCAATTTTGTAAAACACCGTACATACTATGCTTATCTATCTGACTTTTATTAAATAACTTATACAATTATTTGGTTTTTATTATTTCACAAATCATTCATTTTTTTAAAAACAAAGGGGGGAAACGCTTCCTATTTGATGAGAAAATTATTCCTGTAACATCTATCGGCAGTTCATATATTAAACCTTAAGACAAAAAGATGTATTAAAAACAACCGGTAAACAAAATCGTAACAATTTAGTTTTTTGAAAAATTCCAGGTAGGGGCGAAGCATTTGCTATAAATTGTCATAAATGTGTTAATACCCAAACGGGCAAATGCTTCGCCCCTACTTTATTTCATGCATGGCAATACTTATAAAAATTCATATACTATTAACGTAATAATCGCCATGTACCTTTTTATACCCGCTATTTTGAAAGGACAATCTGCCAATGGATGGTCGTTTTCCAACGAATGGAAATGGAGTGGGAAGTCAATCCACTTTAAAAATCCGGTTAGAAAAACAATTGGAAAGGGAATCAATGGTACATGATGCCTTTTCCTCAAGCAGAACGGAACTGTTTGTGGGCAGGCAAAGATATTTTGACCGACTGGATGAACACATACATGGGGATACTCCCCCGCTCATTGTAACCGGCAAACCGGGGATGGGAAAATCGGCGCTTCTTGCAAATTGGAGGAAACGCTATATCTCCTTGAATCCTGCCAACAAACCCATAATACATTTCATTGGCATTTCACCCTGCACAAGCAGTTTAGCCTCCATGCAGCTTCGCATTATCCATGAATTAACCTATGGATTTAACCTTCCTCCGGATATTCCCACTAATCAGAACGACCTTAACGTTGCATTTGTCAATGCCCTTTTCATGTCCGCTGCAAAAGGCAAAGCGGTTATTATGCTGGATGGTATCGAACGATTGGATGGAAGAGACCCCGAACGAGTCTTATCATGGCTTCCAATTGAAGCGCCTGCGAACATAAGGTTTATTTTGTCCGTATCGCCGGGAACCGTATTCGATGCTGTTGCAAAACGTAATTGGCCTGTTCTTGAAGTAGCACCTTTAGAAATTGTTGAGCGAAAACAATTTATCCACGCATATCTCCAAAATACCCATTCAACAGCATTAAGCGAAAACCATATAAATACAATCGCCCATGCCGTCCAAACATCCAACCCGCTCTACCTTGATATACTCATGGGGGAATTATGTATTGACGACGCCCCCTTGGCTGACGGACAAAAAATAAGCCGGTATCTCTCCGCACAAAATGTTGAGGAACTCATTCTCAGGGTTATTGTACGATGCGAACGTGATGATACACTGAACGGCGCGGATTCGTTATTTTTCCGTAATATGACGTCATTGTTGTCAAGCGCAGGGAATGGACTCATGGAAAATGAAATAAACGAACTGCTCCGTGGGGAAACACCGTCACCGCCAAATATGCCATTACAAACCTTGCTATCAAATATGAAACATATCCTGATACAACATTCAAATCTCCTTCTTTATAAACACAATGCCTTTCATGATGCGGTAAAAAGCAGGTATCTATCAGAAGAAAATGAGAAAAAGCGGTTTCATTTACGTCTTGCCGATTATTTCGGGAAAAACTATTTGAGTCAGCGAGCAATTGAAGAATTTCCGTGGCAATTGACTCAGGCAAGGTCATGGAATCAGTTATTTGGACTTCTCTCTGATATATCCTTTTTCAATGCCTTGTATGAAACAAGCGCTTATGCGGCAACGTATTATTGGTCGCAAACGGAAGAAAACTCTCAAATGCGCATTCCATACGCATATTGCACCATTTTAGAGTCGCCGGAGAATTATATTGACCGCATTAAAAACCTTTCCTTTTTTTTAAAGGAGAAAAACCTCCTTACAGAGGCGTTGAAGATGTTTGAACATCTTGTCTGTTATTATGAACAAAACAATGACTACGAAAATTTGCCCATAGCCGTCGGCATACTTGCAGATATCCTATACGAAAGGGGCGGCATGGAAGAATCCATGCAATTACACAAGGATGAAGAACACATTTACCGGAGCGTTGGAAATAATTACGGATTAATGCGCTCCTTATCACGTCAGGCAGTCATTGCCCTTGCCAATGAAGATTTGGAGAACTCCATATATCTCTTCAGGCAGGAAGAACAACTCTGCCGTAAACTGAAGGATAATTACCGGCTGTCGTATAATCTTAACAAACAGGCGGAAATACTGTCTATCCGGCACGAAGCCGCCCTTGCCGCAGAACTGCTTACGGAAGCGGAATCTATCAGCCGCAGCATAGGTGATATGACAGGATTATCCGTGTGTTTAGGCAACAAAGCCCGCATAAAAAAAGGTTCCGGAAACCCGGAAGAGGCGATGGCCTTTCTGAAAGAACAGGAGCATCTTTGCCGCACGTTGGGAAATAGCAAGGAACTCTCAGTCTGCCTTGGAAATCAGTCGCTTATTCTTACAACCCTTGGAGACCTTGATGGCGCATTCGCCTTGCTTATAGAAGAGGAATCTCTATGCAGAAACATGCGCAACGAACATGGGCTATCCTATAACATCGGGAACAGGGCAAATATTCTTTCGATACGCGGTAATCTGGCAGAGGCACTGGAATTATATAAAGAACAATTCGCACTATTTAAAAAGACACTAAACAAACACGGACTATCATACAATCTGGGCAATCAGGCAAATATTCATTATTCATTAGGAAATTCAGATGAAGCGATGTCTTTATATGCAGAACAGGAACGTTTGTGCAGGGAACTGGAAAATGAGGACGGATTATCCTACGCGCTCGGTAATCAGGCGATCATTCTTGCGGAAAAAGGCGATCCTGATAAAGCAATGGAATTGCATAAAGAAGAAGAGCGCATTTGCAGGAAACTGAACAATATGGAAGGATTGCAACGATCTTTGGGCAACCAGGCAAGTATATTGTATAGCAAGGGTCATTTGCATGAGGCGTTCGCCCTCCATAAAGAAGAAGAGCGTCTATGCAGAAAACTTGGAAACAAGAGCGAACTTTCAGCCTGCCTTGGAAACCAGGCGCTCGTTGTGAAGGATCTGGGGAATCCGGATGAGGCGATTGGACTATTAAAGGAACAGGAAGCTATTTGCAGAGATCTTGGGATAAAGAGCGGGCTTGCAATTTCATTGGCGAATCAGGCAGAGATCCTTGCGCAAAATCTGGGACGGGCAGATGAAGCGCTACCTCTTGCTGAAGAAGCCTATTCAATTACCACTTCTTTCGGTTTTCAGTCATTATCGCACGAAATAGAACCCATCTTACGCGCAATTGAATCCCGCTTGGGTAAATAGAGTAAAACTATTCAGCGTAATCTATCAAAGGGAACATGCCCTATTTTTGTGCAGGACGTAAGAATAAATATTGTCTGTCCCTAATTCCCCACCATTGTACAGAGACGTGCTGTATTCTGGACAAGCTGCCAGCCTCTTGATTTAACACCTTTAGCAAACTTATGATTGGTGCAATCTTTTAATAGGATCAACATGATGTCGACGAACTTTGCCGCTTCTTGGATCTGTCGATAGTTCCCGCGAAGGAAAAAGATATTGCCATCCCCATTCTTTATTTGCATTTCGATATTTACGTTCGAGCGCATAAGGTAAATATACTTCGCCGTATCCTTGCGCTAAATCCTGCTGGTGTAAAATTTTTACTTTTGCTAAATGATTTTCTAATAGTGGGAACCATGGAACCAGGAAAAGTCGTCACGCGGTCATTAGCACCCTTTCCTGAACGTACCGTTAATTGCTTCATCTGGTAATCGATATCCTTAATTCGAAGTCTTACTGCCTCCATAATGCGAATCCCACTGCCGTACAACAATTTGACAATAAGTTGAGGAGCGCCTTCAATATAATTTATTGTTTGGCGAACCTCTTCACGAATCATGACTACTGGAATATTCGTCTTCTTCTGAGCACGTATAGCGTTAATCTCTTCTTTTAATGATATGTTTAAAACTTTCTTGTACAAAAATACAAGTGCGTTCATAGCCTGGTTCTGGGTAGAAGGGGCAACGCCAGATTTCACTGCAAGGTGGGTCAAGAATTGTTCTATTTTTTCTTCACCGTCCTTTAAATCCTCTCGACTGGTCATTCGGTGGTATTGAATATATCGTTTGATCCAATCACAGTATGATCGTTCTGTATGTATGTATGTATGTATGTATGTATGTATGTATGCTTAAGCCTCATTATATCTTTCACTTCATCGAGCAACCTTTTCCCCTTTTTGATTGACATCTTTTTCTCCTATCCTATAATGATCAAAAAATAAAATTATAAGCTAATTTTTAAAATACTACACAATAATTTTACCTGATAATAGTACTTTTCCCAAGTTATCAGGGCAAATGATTGTGATAATCAATGGTTAAGCGGCAAGAGGTAGATCCACGCGATGGCGAATAATTGGAATATTCCCGACTGGCTAGAAAGGGAAGTCCGTGAAAGAGATAAAGCGTGTGTCTATTGCGGCAATGAGTTTACTTCCGTGAAAGTCTCAAGGAAGTCTGCGGCAAGCTGGGAGCACATCATCAATGATGCCAGCATCATAACGAGGGAAAATATTGCCCTTTGTTGCTGCGGTTGCAACGCAAGCAAAGGCCAGAAACAGCTTTCGGTTTGGCTGCAAACAAATTATTGCAAGGAGCGTAGCATTACGCCCGCTACCGTGGCTCCAATAATCAAGCGAGCTATAGAAAGTGGTCTGTAGCAGCGCGCTTAACAAGGCCAGGCACGGCGACGGCTTTTTCGTTGCGGCTTCGCCTCCACTACAAAGCCGCGCGTGCTGGCGGCGTTTGGGTGTCATCAGATGCGGGGCGGAAGCAAAGTACGCCTGCTTCGAGTCGCACTGGGTAGTGGTATCGGTGCCATCGGGGGCGCGTTCTTTGGCGCTCTCATAGCAGGCTTGGTCGCAATTTTTGACGCCGAGAAATTCGACCGTATCGGATTTCTCTCGCTTGTTGGCATATTTGCCTTCGTTGGTGCGATTTCCGGGCTAATCCAGTGGTGGACGAGCGCGGAGTGAGCCATGGGACGCAACTGGAAGATGACACCTAACCCCCCGGTCAACGCAGACGCGCGCGGACACTCCGTGCAACGGACAGGTTTACGGGCGCACGCCGGTTACCGGGAACGTTATACCGCAATAAAGACAATGGCAAACGGTATATTTGATACATTAAAACCCAAACGCCGATGCCAAACTATACCATGAAAAAAAATGAGAGAGAAATGATACCAGATTTTAAGATAAATGATTTACAAATATTTACAGGGGATTGCCGCAAAATCCTTCCTACTCTCCCCGCAGAATCAGTTCAGTGTTGCGTCACTTCTCCACCATATTGGGGTCTTCGCGATTATAATCATTCCTCCCAAATTGGTGCGGAGCCGTCACCGGTTCAATATGTAAAAAGCCTTGTTGAGGTTTTTAGTGAAGTTTGGCGTGTTTTACGCAAAGATGGTACTCTTTGGTTAAACATCGGCGATGGTTATGCACGAAATGGTGGAACTGGTAGTTGCGGCCCAAACGCAGTAGTTGGTAATACAAAAAAGCTTATTCAAAAACGAAATTGCAAAGTTCCAGATTGTTGGGGCTTGAAAGATAGAGATTTAATGGGTATCCCTTGGCGTGTCGCCTTTGCATTACAAGAAGATGGTTGGATATTTAGGTCAAGAATAACTTGGGTTAAAAAAACAGCCATGCCGGAAAGCGTAAAAAACAGGCCAACAAATGCAACCGAAGATATTTTTCTAATGTCAAAATCGCCAACTTATTATTACAATGCAGCCGCCGTGAGAGAAGCGTCTGGTGCTAATTTGAGAAACTACTGGCTTCTTGGCCCTGACAGCAGTAGTAATGGCCATCCAGCAACCTTTCCACGTGAATTAGTACGCCGTTGCGTACTTCTTGGTAGCCAAGTCGGCGATTCTATATTAGACCCATTTGGTGGATCTGGAACCACAGGAGTAGTTGCTCAAGAATTAGATCGGAGTGCTATTCTTATTGAATTAAATCCAAAATATTCCACTTTTTCAAAGGAACGCATAAGCCATGGCTGCCAAAAAGCCTTCCGGATCTAAAGAATTAATTCTAAATTACTTTTTAGCAAATATTGGTAAAGTTTTAGATTCAAAGCAAATACAGCGTGCGAGTGGCGGCGCTGTTGAATGGGCACGTCGGGTTCGCGAGCTACGTGATGAAGAAGGATATCAAATTCTATCTCACAAAGACCGTTCTGATTTAAAGCCAGGCCAATATCTTCTTGAAACAATTGCTCGTGTCCCTGCTTTTAAACGTGGCATCTCAAAAGAAACGCGTGCTCAGGTTTTAGAACGCAATGGTTTTACTTGCCAAATGTGCGGCGTTGCAGCAGGTGATCCAGATCCTCTAGGCGGCCCTCGCACTGTTCGTTTAACAATTGGCCATATTTTGGATAAATCAAAAGGTGGCGACGATACACCGCAAAATCTTCGTGCTATTTGTACTAACTGTAATGAAGGTTTACAAAATACAGCACTACCAAAACCCGACCAAATTCATTTGCTCTCCCAAGCACGTCGTGCAACAATTAATGACCAAAGAGTTTTACTCAATTGGTTGCTAAATAAGTTTAATTTGGTCGCTAGCCCAAAATCTTAGCTATAATTTATTTGCGGTGGCAATACGATAAAATTGTAAACAGTAATTCACGTTTTTCGCAATAAAAACGCGGTATAACACGGCGTTCAAGACAGACGTGGCCCGTGCCGTCCCCGTAACAGGTTCAGATTTGCTGGGTAGAAACGATGGTTTTTCAAACAAAGGTGCTTCTCCGGCCACGCTGCTTAACTTGTCGTTAAGCCCCAAAAAAACCCCTTGACAACGTAACCTTATGGGTTACAATTAACCGCATGATAACCAGTTTTATACATAAGGGATTAGAACGTTTCTACAAAACTGGTAAATCGTCTGGCATTCAACCTAAACATGCTAAGCGATTAAGGTTAATACTCACCAGCCTTGATCAGGCAGAAAGCCCAAATGATATGGATTTACCTGGCTTACGCCTACACGAGCTAAAAGGCAGTCGTAAAAACATTTGGTCAGTTTCTGTAAGTGGCAATTGGAGAGTACCATTTCGATTCATGGGTCGAGATGCAGAAATAGTCAATTATGAGGATTATCACTAATGAGCATGCACAATCCTGCACATCCGGGTGAGATTCTAAAAGAGTTGGTAATCAATCCTTTAGAACTCACTATTACTGATGCGTCTGAACATTTAAATGTCAGTCGTAAAACACTTTCAAAAGTATTAAATGGTCGAGGTGCAATAACACCAGAGATGGCGCTACGTTTAGAGTTGGCATTTAAAAAACCATCTGCAGACCATTGGCTTCGCCTTCAAAACGCATATGACCTTTGGCAATCTCGCCAAAATAAGTCTGATTTACATGTCCAGCCTTATCGCAATAATTACGCATAAAGGCTTAACAAATAGCTCAAACGGGCTTTAAAAACACGCCGATTAGCATGGCGTTAGGTTTAGCCATCCACAGAAAATTTTACCCAAAATCCGAATATAAGTTGTAACAAAATAGTTGACACTGTAACAGAAGCTGTTACTATATTGGACATGATCAAAAGCTTTAAACACAAGGGTCTTGCTGAGCTGTTTGAAGCCGGACGAACTCGCCGAGTCCGGCAGGATTTACAGTCACGTTGCTTGCGACGCCTGGAAGCTTTGGATCAAGCGGAGGTTTTAAACGATCTGAATGTGCCGGGATTCAATTTCCACGGCCTTCATAGAGTACCGAAACGTTACAGTATCCATGTTAACGGCCCATGGTGTATCACCTTTGAGTGGAAAGATGGTGAAGTGCTGCGGGTCGATTTCGAACAATATCATTGAGGTAAATCATGGCCGAATATTACACTAAACGTCCTTTAAATCGCCCACCGATTCATCCCGGTGAAATTCTGCGTGAAGATGTGCTTCCAGCGCTTGGAATTTCTGTAAGCGAAGCCGCACGGAAATTAGGTATTTCCAGACAACAGTTGCACCGTGTCCTATCCTGCACTCATCCCATCACAACAGAGATGGCGCTTAGGATCGGAAAGTTTGCCGGCAACGGTCCTGGGCTTTGGTTGCGCATGCAGCAAGCATATGATTTGTGGTATGCGCAACAAAGGATGAAAGACGAGCTATCTGAAATTGAGACCGTTGCATCGGCAGGTTCCAGCTCCTAACCATGCTCTTGCAGCGGATCGCAAAAAACCGCGCCTGCTGAAGAGCGGTGTTAGAGCAATACCACATCTAAAAGAATAATTCATTTTGACAAAGGGACAGAAAGCGGACATCATGACTTCAAATATTCCCTTTATTGAGGAGATGCTATTTACAAGGAAAACGCACTCGACCCGACCTGATACACGAAGCTTCGCTTACTTGCTAAATGGAAGCGAGCGCTTCCAATGCAATTACGTTCCCAAGCCGGACAGACTGGGTCAAAGGAACTTTGTTTTCTCAAAAGTGGGGATAACACCTCACATCTTGCCTGTTTTATACCCTATTTATTACTATTTTTCCATTAAAGTGGGGAATGCATATCGAGAAATAGGGTAAAATTGCCCATTTGACCCAGTCTGCAGGGCTTGGGAACGGGCATTTTTACTTTTTCAATATTTCTTTTACAAAATGACAATAACACACATATATAAAACAATCGAAAAGGCATTGTCTTTCAGAAAAGGTTACATAAACAACGCTCATACCAATGTGTATCGTTTAGTAAATTCTTATGGCGACAATCTGCCGGAGGCAACGATTGATATCTATGGCAACACTGCCCTTGTGCAATATTTTAAAACACACGAAGACCGCCAAAAGAAGGAAATCTATGAAGCGGTACAAAAACTAATATCTCCCGAATGTATCATAGAAAAGGAAAGATTAAAGGGAAGAGACGTTGTCACCCGCTTAATATCAGGGAAAGAAATTCCAGATGATTATGTTGTCATTGAAAATGGAATACAGTTTTACACTTCTTTTAATGATGGAGGCGGAACGGGGCTATATTTAGACCAGCGGGATAACAGGAAAAAGGTGCAATCTTTTGCTTGCGGCAAAGAGGTTTTGAACTGTTTTTGTTATACATCGTCATTTTCCGTTTATGCATGTGCAGGAGGTGCATCAAAGACAACAAATATAGATTTATCCGGAAAGGCAATAGCGTGGAGCAAAAATAATTACGTATTGAATCAAATTGACGTCAATAACCATGATTTTATTGCCGGAGACGTGTGGGAATATTTTAAAATATTCCAAAAAAAGGGAAGAGAATTTGATGTGATAATTCTGGATCCGCCCAGCTTCTCTACAAGCAAGTTGAGGACATTTACTGTGGAAAAAGACTTTCCTGAACTGGTTGGTTTGGGACTCAACATCCTTAGAGAAAACGGAATCCTTGTATTTTCAACAAATATTGCCAAAATGACTCTATCGAGGCTATTTCAGTCATTGCCAAAAATTAAGCCCCATACGAAGAAGTTATTTAAAGTCATTAATGTTTCATCGCAGGGACTTGATTTTCCTGTTGATGGAATTTATGTAAATGAACCATATTTGAAATTTATTATGTTCTCATACTAACCATTGACCATGATAGGAAAACCACGGAAAAGTATAATAATCACCGCCTTTTATTTTTCTTTTTAATCCGATAAGTGGTATACACAGAAACGCCAAGCAATATGATTACTCCCGATAAGCCGATGTATATCCTTTTGTCAAATCCTTTTTTCAGGTCCTGCAAAGTAAGGTCATGGCTGGGAGAATACTTTTCCCTGTGAAAATCATCCCGTTTTATAAACCCCAATGCGCTATCAGGAATTTCTTTGGTAAAACCAGGTTTTTTCATCATCGATGGAACGGCAAAGAATATAATGCCAATTAAAAAAGTAATACCAAAAACAATATACATTAATACATTATTTTTTTGCTTCATTATATATCACTCTCCTATTTTCTCTATAAATTATACTCATTTCCCAAAATACTATTGCACTGCCGACGAAAATTAATTCTATAAATAAACCGGAGGTTGTCAATATAATAAAGGGAATGGTTCCGCCCCTTCCTCTAAACCATAGCAAGGATGAAATGGAACACCCATCAACTCTTAGGAGATGCTTTAGTAGGCCGGCTTTATTCCCCGAAAATCCCGGCGGGCCTGCAACATGAACCATCGAATGTATCGTGAACTGTTACTAATTGTAAACCATTACGAATAAAGCATAGAGGCCTCTGGCAGTCTACATTAGGTTGGGTTTTAAAAAGACAAAAACCCAACGGCATTCATTTCTACCCACCCCTTAATCCCCTCCCAAGAGGGGAATTAGACAAGTCCCCTCTTGGGAGGGGCAGGGGTGGGTTTGTTCATTGGTTAACTAAAAATATTGAAATCCCTATACTTTTAAATATATATTGCCGTGTTTATTGTAAACATTGTATATTTTACTACCGGCAAAAGCGCTTTTCATTTTTCAATCAAATCGATTCATACGAGGAGGTTTTGTGAACAAATTGACCGTAATTATTGCCTTTATCATTTGTCTTCTGTGTTTTGGCTGTAAAACAATTTCTAAAACAAATATTATTGTCGATAGCAATGATGCTTCCCGCAGTATAAACACCATTGCCGTTATGCATTTTAACGACCAATTACTGCCAAAAGAGGGAGTAACAGGCACATTGGTAAAAACGATCAGCACTGCAAATGCAGGCGAGATGCTTGCCTCTGTAATGTCACGGGAACTATCAGGGTTGGGCATATACGAGGTTCTCTCCCGTACAGACATTGCCAAAATCATCAACAAATCAAAGGTCAATGAAAAAGAGCTTGTAGAGCGCAGAGATTATGACCGTTTGGGAAAACTGCTAGGCGTGGACTCAGTGGTCATCGGAAAAATTCTAGAATTTAAACTATCAAGCTCCGTAATCTATGAGCGGGGTACGGTTTCTTTCGTAGCCGAGTGCATTGATACAAAGAATGGCAACGTTCTTTGGACTATTGAGGCAAATGAAAGCGCCGCTTACGAAGATGAGATTGAATTGGCCGGCAAAGCTATGCGAACAGCCATTGAAAAACTAAAAAAAGAGCTAAGGTAGAATATCATAAAAACCTCAACTTACTGAGAAGTTACCTGGAAAACAACTGAGAGTATTTGTTTCCTTTTTGACTTTCGTTTGTGAAGCGATATAATACTCCAAAAATTGAGGGTTTTTTAAAATGACAATAATTGCCGGTATTGATGAAGCGGGGTACGGACCAGTGCTTGGCCCCCTGGTAATCAGTGTTGTGGCATTTGACGTACCTGATGACAAAGCTAATTGTTCATTATGGGATTTGTTAAAAGATGCTATTTCTGATGGACTTCACGGCAGAAAACAACGGCTGGCGGTATGTGACAGCAAAAAACTGTATAGTACACGAAACGGCATTAAACCGTTGGAAGATGCGGTTCTGTCCTTTTTGGGGTTAAAGGGGGTTAAAATTGCCTCTTTTTATCATTTATTGAATTCCTTAGCATGTTTCGACAGGGAAGTAATAGATGGTTATCCATGGTACACTCAAAAAGATTATGCATTGCCTTTCGCCACAAGCGAGGCTGTTTTTGTAAATTATATTGATTTGCTGCAACACAGCCTTGGAAAGCACGGTATCAGATTTTCTCATGCGGCAAGCTGTGTTGTTGCCGTTCGCGAGTTCAATGAACAAGTGCGGTCATGCGGGAACAAATCTACTGTTTTATTCAATAATAGTATCAAACATGTGGCAAAGTTGCTGAAAGAAAGCAATGGCAATGTAGAATTACTCATCGATAAACAAGGCGGGCGAAATACGTATTCGCATTTACTGCAGAAATATTTTCCGGGAAAAGAGATAAAGATTTTGGTGGAGAGCAGTGAAGTTTCTTCGTATGTAATAAGCGGAAAAAAACGGAGTATAAAAATATCTTTTGCGGAGAAAGGGGAAACCGTAAGCCTTGCGGCTGCCCTCGCTTCGATATTCAGCAAATACATCAGGGAGTTGTTTATGGTTTTAGAAAATCAGTATTGGCTTCAATTGCTGCCGGGCCTGAAGCCAACGGCTGGATATTACACGGACGCACAAAGGTATTTATCGCAAATAGCACCGATGAGACAAGAAAAAGGCATTTGCGATGACATTCTTATAAGAATAAAATAATGGTAATTACCCAATATCTTGTGGTAACAACCCCCCTCAATCCCTCTTTATTAAGGGGGAATCTGGGAAGGAATTCTTTATTTTTTACAAGATATTGGGTAATTACAAATAGGGAGCGTGTTTTACATTTTACCAAACGGGAAATGAACGTTTGCGGGAATCGGGAAAGGAGTTAGAAGCAAAGATGTCTGTTAACATTGCAATAGTCGGGGCTACCGGCGCGGTTGGCGAGGAATTTTTAAGCATTCTGGAAAGCAGGAAATTTCCGTTGAATGAACTGAGATTGTTGGCGTCAGGGCGCTCGGCGGGAAAGAAGATGCGGTTTTGCGGAAAAGATTACATCGTGCAGGAATTAACAAAAAATTCATTTAAAGGCATTAAGATTGCCCTTTTCAGCGCCGGCGCGGATATCAGCAGGGAATATGCGCCTTATGCCATTGAAAGCGGCGCTGTCTGTGTGGATAATTCCAGCGCGTTTCGAATGGATGACGACGTTCCTCTGGTAGTGCCGGAAGTAAACCCATACGATATTCCGAAACATCATGGGGTAATTGCGAATCCCAATTGTTCAACAATTCAAATGGTGGTTGCGTTAAAACCTATCCATGACGCCGTAAAAATCAAAAGAGTGGTGGTCTCTACCTATCAGGCGGTATCAGGCGCGGGTCTGAAGGCGGTTGATGAGCTTGAAAAGGAAGCAAAGAGTATTTTAGAGGGCAAAGAGGGTTTTCAGAGAAAATTATTTCCTCATCAAATAGCATTTAACGTGCTCCCTCAAATTCCCCAGAGTAAAGCGTTTTTACCCAATGGATATACTTCGGAAGAAATGAAGATGGTGAATGAGACCAAAAAGATCATGGGAGACCATTCGATTCGGATAACTGCGACAACGGTGCGGGTGCCGGTTATTCGCGGCCATAGCGAGTCGGTAAATATAGAAACGGTGAAAAAAATAACGGCAGCGGAGGTGAAAAAACTCCTTTCCACAGCGCCTGGGGTTAAGGTAATCGACGACCCCGCCAATCAGCTCTATCCATTAGCCTCAGAAGCGGCAGGAAGGGACGAAGTCTTTGTGGGGCGTATTCGCGAAGACATATCCATTGACAATGGCATCGATATGTGGATTGTAAGTGATAATATCCGCAAGGGCGCCGCCCTCAACGCAATTCAGATTGCAGAGAAGTTGTTGTAATGATTTTATCTTTTGAGAAAACAGGCAAATGCCCCCTGCAATCTGCAATCAACAGTCGGCAATCGGCAATCGGCAGATTGCAGATTGTGGACTGTGGATTGTGGCGCTAATTAAATACTTCACTAACTGACCGTGGTTTACCGATGTAATTTCCCTGTGCGTAATTTACCCCTAATTTACGCAGCAATTGCAGTGTATCCCCGGAGTCTGCAAATTCCGCAACAGTTCTTTTTTTTAAACCATGCGCCATCTCTACCATTGCCTTTACCATGTGCTGCTCCACCGGATTGTTTGGCAAGTCATTAATAAAGCTGCCATCAATCTTTAAATAATCAACCGTTAAATGCCTGAGATAATTAAAAGAAGAAAATCCGCTGCCAAAATCATCAAGAGAAAAGCGACAATCCATATGCTTAAGCGCTGCAAGAAAGTCCTGCGCTGCAATCATATTTTCCATCATAGCTGTTTCGGTCATCTCGAAAACAATACTTCCCGGGTTAGTGCCACTGGTATTAAACTGATGCCTTATGATCCCTAACAATTCGGTATCGGCAAATGCCTTGCTGGAAAGATTAATATCAAGGAATATACCTCTGTCAAAAAATTGCCTCTCCGCAGCAAGGCGAATAGCGCTGCGAACGACCCAGCGGTCGATCTCCCGGATAAGCCCAAAACGTTCTGCAATGCCAAGAAATTCTGCGGGGAATATTAATTCATCTTTCTCTCCAAGCATGCGTAGTAATGCCTCATATCCGATAATATTTTTATTTGACAGATCAATCACGGGTTGTAAATGTAATACAAAACGGTCATTGTCCAATGCATTCCTGATTCTCTTTTCCCAGTTTATTTGGGCTTCAATATGTGTTTTTTGTTCCTGGGAAAACACGCAAAACCGGTTACGCCCGCTCTCTTTTGCGCGATACATTGCTAAATCAGCATTAACAAGCAATGTTTCGGCATCACGTCCATGTTCGGGGAATATCACAATGCCAATGCTAAACGTCACTTTAGAATGTTCAAAGGTATGTTCTCTGGTCAATTCAAGAATTTCGCCTGCAATTAATCCGGCTTTCTCCCTGTCAGTATAAGGCAATAGTATGGCGAATTCATCTCCGCCAAATCGGGCAAAAATATCGGTATCACGTAAACGGGAACGAAGCATTTCTGCCAGGCGAATCAGAAGTTCGTCTCCCGCCTGGTGCCCGAGAGTATCGTTTACGTATTTAAAATTATCCAGATCCAGAAACAAGAGCGCCCCGGTTGCCCCATACCGTAAGGTCTGGGCAATCCAATATTGCAATTCCTCCTGAAAGCGCCTGCGATTAAAGAGATTTGTCAGGGGATCCCGGGTTGCCATGTTCAAAAGTTGGGTCTCGAATTTCTTGTGTTCTGTAATATCTTCTTTAATCGCAAGATAATGAGTCACATGACTCTTGTGATTTCTTATGGGGGAAATATGCAAGTGTTCCCAGTACAACTCTCCCGTCTTCTTTTTATTCAACAGCTCGCCTTGCCATTCCTTACCCGAAATAATGGTGTTCCATAAATTCCTGTATATTTCATATGATGTTTTCCCCGATTTTAACATCCGCGGGGTTCGCCCAATAATTTCCTCTCTGGTATATCCTGTTAGTTCGGCAAACTTTGGGTTAACGTACTCAATAATCCCCTCCTTGTCGGTAATAATAATTGATGCACGACTTTGTTCTACTACCCGGGACAATTTGCGAATCCTTTCGTCCGCTCTTTTCCGCTCAATCAAACGCCCGAGCTGTAGGGCAAGATTGTCCACTACTTCAAAAAACATTGCCTGTGGTTTTTCTTCTCTTCGTGAGAAAAACTCAAATATATACAGTATCTTATCGCCTTCTTTTATGGGAAACGCAAATGCGCCCCGTACCCCAATATCAGCACTTTTTACAATGGCGTGTTGCGCTCTGATACAATTACTATCTTTGGTAACATCCGGAATCCATTCCATTTCCCTGTTACTAAAAACCTTCCCCGGCAAATCTTCTCCTGGTTTTAAAATAGTATTCTCACCTATCTTTCTCAACAGACTAAACTCTTTGGTGTTTTCAAAATACCATAGCCTTGTAGATTCCAGCCTTATTGCACCATTTACCGTATATATTACCTTACAAATATGACCTACAGGCCATCCTAAATATCTGCACATTTTCTTAAGATATAATCTCATAGTACTGTCAACGGTCAACAAATCATGCGTAGTATCAAACACTTCGTTAATTAATTGCAGAATGGCCTGTTTTTTTCTTTTCTCATCGTCTTTTTTTCTCCGTTCACTAATATCGCGAAAAATAGCAATGATATGTATTTGTCCCCCTATTTGTAGTGTTGAAAATGAAGCCTCCAGAGGGAATTCACTCTTGTTTTTTTTAATGCCTGTAATCTCAATTGTTTCATTAATTATGCGCCCCGCTTTAATGTTGTTAAAAAAGCGCATCTCTTGTTCTGTGTGTTCTGCACCGCCGATAACGTTGAGGATATTTTCCCCTTTCATTTCTTTTTCCGAATATCCAAATATTTTTTCGGCAGCAGGATTCCAATGCGTAACATGCCAGTTTTCATTTAATACAACAATTCCATCATTTATCACAGACGCCAAATTTGCAAATTTTAACTCATTTTCCCCTAGTCTGATGTTTTCTTCCTCAGAATCTAACAACTGCCTTTCAAGTTTCCTTATTAAATATTCGTTATAATTCCGGCAAAATTCCGTTTCATCTTTTCCGGAAAATGCACTGATAGGGTGTGGAAGATATTTTTTATACCCGTTTAATGTGCTCATTACTGCATCAACAAAAATATCAGCAGGCATCGGTTTCATTAATAATCTATCCGCCCCTAAACTCATGGCATATTCCCTGGCCTTTCTCCCGGTAAATACCGTAGTGTAAAAGATAAAAGGGATATTTCTCAAATATTTATTTGCTTTACATTTCCGGCAGAATTGAAAACCATCCATCCGCGGCATAAGAATATCACAAATTATTAAATCAAACCGGTTATTTTGCAACGTCTCAAACGCCGCCAATCCATTTTTAGCAGAGGTGACTTCTCCGCCGTGCTTTTCCAGCATACGTTCCAGAAAGCGCACGTCATCTTCTGAATAATTAACGATAAGTATCTTCATGGCAGTATCGGTTCTCAAATAATGTGCCCAGCGACTTTATTCTGTTGTTGATGCTGATGCTAATGTAGAGACGCATTGCATGCGCCTGGAAACTGTGCTGCAAGTAATAAAAATATTGACACAACAGAGAGACGCATGCAATGCGTCTCTACAAAAAGATTGAAATGTCTAAATAACAATTTCCGTAATAATTTAGTTTTTTGCAAAAGTAAGGGCGAAGCATTTGCTATAAATTGGCATAAATACGTTCATGCCCAAACTGGCAAATGCTTCGCCCCTATACTATGCGGCAGACATCGATATTATTGGAATTTCTCAAAAGACTAAATTGTTATCAAAAAATTATCCCCGCTTTTAAAAAAGCGCCTTGTTCCCGATGTGGCTCTTTTTCTTTCTTAGCCGGCGCACAATGACAATTGCCGTCCCCACAATGAGAAAATACAAACATTTTGCAATATCCGATTGAACAAATCCATTCCCGCCGCTTTCATATCCGGCATATACCACACCTCCACATGCAAATAAAACCAAAATTACCATCGCCACAGTAGATTTAAGTTGTATAAGAAGCGTTTTCTTTCCCATAATTATCTAGCCCTTTCCCTGGTATAAAAACCTATAATTAATCTTGTAAATAATTCCATACATCGGCCTTGCTACTTCATATACTTTCGCCCGAGAAGATATATGCCGTCATTTTATTTTTGAATCCATTTAACCATTGTCAGGACAGGCATGCTTTCTTCATGTGAGTCCACAACCGGAATACGAACAACAATAGCAAAACCCTGTTGTGGCGCTTCTGCTCTAGTCCTGATTTTCATTCCCTCACGGCTCACATCTATAATTTCCACCTCATGAAGCAATGTCCTTGAATAATCACGGACTTTTACCAGCCATGACAAATAACTACGCTTACTTTTCCGCTTTTCTAATGTTTTGCACTTCATACGGTTAATTTATACAATTTTGAAGTTATGCAAATACCCTAAAAAGAGTACATCCCTGCGGATACGCCTAAAAGTAGTGTGTAAGGCAGAAGGCGGAAAAAAATAAATAACCGTAGACAACCTGCATTCTATAGACTTATTTCAACAAGTAAATACCCCAAAAAGGATAGCTCCATTTGGATATACCCTTTTGGGTCTATAGATAGCATTTGAAGGAATAGTGTAAATGCTATTTAATTACAAACCCTTATCGTTTAGTAGTTGTTTAAATGAGAAACAGATTGTATTATCTATCTGTTCTGAAATGATAAAACAATGCTTAAACACGGAGTCACAACGGGGAATGAAAATGACGTTCCGACCCCTGGGGAGATGACAGATTTAATGTAGAGACGCATGCAACCGGAACCAAACAAGCAAAAAATAGAAAATACGAAATTCCAAGGTACGAAATGCGAAACAAATTCGAATAACAAAGCATAAAATTCAAAACAAATCCAAAATATACAACAATATGAAGCGCGAAATGCGAGAGCTAAAATTTATTTTAGGACGAAAAACAAATGACCGGAAAAAATAACCAATTGTTAGAACCATCAAAATACCCTGCTCTTCATACCCGTACAAAATCATGGCATCGGATGGTTGCAAATTTCTGCATTTTTTTTCTGGTAATATCCTTAGTCATGCTTTATTTCAGCTACACCGGCAAGCCGCAAGCCGGCCTTTTAGAAATGGGTGTTTCCGCTTTTCTCTTTTGCGTATTGTTCCATCTCGTCATGAAGTTCTTCCCGCTAATATCTAAGATTATTACCTCACTGCTGATAATTGGATTTGCCGTCTCGCTAGTCTGTATAAACTATCATTTTTTAAAAGTGGAAAAAAAGGATGCGTCCATTGAGGAACTATTGGTGGGGGATTTATTCGTAAATAAAATCATGAAAACATTCAGGAAAGAACCAGTCTCGCTTGCGTTAAAAGGCGAAGTACCAGAACAAGTTTCTGCACAAACGGATAGCGTCCCATTAGCAATACCATCCCTTGATCAACTAAAAATGACATTATCCAATCCGATATCCTCGAAGTTTACGTCAAAATACAGCGTTGCCCTTTCGCCCGCTATGAAAGAAGGAACACTATTTTTAAAGGAATCATATAAGGGAGATATTGACAGCAAATACACTCTGCCAGGCATTTCCGGCATTCTGGCCGCTACAACAGAAAGCGCCCCCCCTATGTATGAACCTATTGACAAGGGTGATTTCGTCTCTTTCTCTTTTTCTGCATGTAAGAAGGAAAAACTCCTTACTGCATCAGACATGCGTATCATTCAACTGCCAATATCTATAGGCGTCGGTGAAACTCATGAAATAAAACTATGCAACCCTATAAGGGAAAACCGTGTGCCAATCGATTAAATTATACAGACAGACAGAAAGGAACAAGCCATGAAAACAACTATTATTACAATTATGACAATTATTTTTGTTTTTGCTTTAACAACAATCAGTTATTGCCAGAACAAGGAACAGGAAGACCCTACAGATGCTTCCATCAATGCCTTTAAACAGGCAATTGCAGCAAATCCGGAATTTGTTGAGGCGCATTATAACCTTGGAGTGCTTTATGATGAAAAGGGCATGACCGAAGAAGCTATTGGTGCATATATTAAAACAATCGAAACAGATGCGAATTTTGTGAAGGCGTATAATAATCTTAGTGTAATTTATTACAAACAGAAGCAGACGGACAAGGCGATTGAAACCATAAAAAAGGCCATTGCCATATCGCCAAAGTATTCAGAAGCGCTCTATAACCTTGGAATTTATTATTATGAGAAAATACAATACAATGAAGCGATAAAGGCTTTTACAGACGCCGTAAAACTAAATACAAGGTTTGATATGGGGTTTTATAATTTGGGAGTCGCTTACGCGGCGATTAATGCCACAGATGAATCTATTGCCGCATTTAAACGGGTAATAGAACTGAATCCTAAATACCCTGACGCATACTATAATCTGGGGGTTGCTTATTCAAAAAAGAATCAGTTTGATGAGGCAATTCAACTGCTTAAAAAAGCTTTGGAAATCAACCCGCAAGACTCGAAGGCGCATTTTGCCCTGGGAATCATTTATACGGTCAAAGAGAAGGCAAAATAATTTCCGAGGCATGAATAGTACCTTCTGCAGTCGGCAATCTACAGTAGGCAGTCGGCAGATTGAGGACTGAGGACTGCGGGGGCTTACATCAGATGCATTTTGTGAATTCATTCACCAAGTGATCAATAGATTCTTTCGTTTTTGTCTCTGTTACACACAAAAGGATACAATTCGTCATTTCCGGATAGTATTGAGAAATATCTATTCCACAATGAATGCCTTTTTCCTGCATACGCCTGATAATTGAAGCAATGCGGAAGTCGTTCTTCGCTTTTAAAACAAATTCATTAAAAAAAGGGTTGTGAAAAACAGGTTCAAAAATATTTAGATTACAGAGTCGTTCAAATGCATAATGGCTTTTCTGAATATTCAAATTACCAATTTCTGCGATCCCCTTTTTCCCCAGCGCACAAAGGTAAATACATGCCCTGAGTGCAAGCAACGCCTGATTTGTACAAATGTTAGAGGTCGCCTTTTCCCGCCGGATATGTTGTTCTCTTGGCTGCAACGTCAGCACAAAACACCGTCTCCCTGCCTTATCAATAGTCTCTCCGGCTATCCTCCCCGGCGCTTTTCTCAGCAGCTCATTTTTTACGGTAAAAAATCCCAGGTAAGGCCCCCCGTAATTTAAATAGTTCCCCAAAACCTGTCCCTCTCCTACGGTAATATCGGCATTATATTCTCCGGGAGGCATAAGAATGCCTAAAGATATGGGATTTACGCATGCAACAAAAAGTGCGTCGTGTTTATGCGCTATAGCAGAAATCTCCTGCATATCTTCAACGCAGCCAAAAAAATTCGGGCTTTGCACTAAAACGGCGGCTGTATTATCTGACAGCGACGCCTCTAATTGCTGCATATCGGTCGTTCCTTCAGGACAATCTATTTCAACAATTTCTGTATTAAAACCTTTTAAATAGGTTTTCATTACCTGACGATATTCAGGATGAATTGCACGGGAACAAACAATTTTATTTTTTTCCTTATGCCGTATAGAAAGCAATGCCGCCTCCGCCAATGCGGTAGAGCCATCATACATAGATGCGTTTGCTACGTCCATTGCGGTCAATTCGCACATGAGGGTCTGGAATTCATACATTACCTGAAGCGTGCCCTGGCTGACTTCCGGTTGGTAAGGCGTGTAGCAGGTATAAAATTCACTGCGTGACGCCAGATGGTTAACAACAGAAGGAATAAAATGGTCATAGGCGCCTGCGCCTAAAAACGAAGAATAATCATCCGTTGTTTTATTCTTTTTGCTTAATTTTTTTATGGCATGCAGCACCTCCGGTTCTGCTAAACCGGGTGGGAGTGACAGGGAAAAGTTTCTTAATGCTTCGGGGATTTCACCAAGAAGCGCCTCAAGAGAGGATATGCCAATATCTTCAAGCATCTTTTTTTTATCGGATTCTGTATTTGGAATATAATCCATACATACTGCCTCAACAAACAAAAATGACCGATTCAGCCGTCTGTTTTACATTGAAATATAACCGTATGGAATGTAACTTCTCAATAAGTTGAGATAAACAATCCCCTTGCCACCTTTATTAATGGGGAATGATGTACAGTCGGCAAATTGCAGATTGTGGGTAACACTTTAGTTTTTAACCCTTTTGACACGCCAGCACCAAAACCTCCCCCTTACCTCCTCCAAAGGAGGAGAATGTCCCCCCGCTGGCGGGGGTGCATGGGGTGGAATTGAAATATGGAATGGTATTTTCTCTGCTACAAGAAATAATTACCGTTGATGACACTCCTGAATCGACCGTACATCAAGAGTCCCGCTTTTTAATGCCTCTATCGCTCTTACGGCTGCTACAGCGCCTGCAACGGTGGTAAAATAAGGAATTTGATAGGTAAGAGCAGTTCTTCTGATGGAAAAAGACGCCTCCTGCGCAGCCTTTCCCTCTGCCGTGTTGATGACGAGTTGCACTTCATTATTCTTTATATGGTCAACAATATTCGGGCGTCCTTCTATTACTTTTAAAACGGGCGTAACAGAAATATTTTCTTCTGAGAGCGCCGCGGCAGTGCCCTTAGTCGCCGTGATTTTAAATCCCATTTGGAGCAGCTTTTTTGCTATTTGCACGATAGGTTTCTTATCCTTATCCCTTACACTTATAAAAACGGAGCCGACTAAGGGGAGGCAGTAATTGGCAGACATTTGCGCCTTTGCGTATGCGCGCCCGAAATCTTTATCCAGTCCCATAACTTCTCCCGTCGATTTCATTTCAGGCCCCAGCAATGTATCAACCCCTTTAAACTTTAAAAAGGGGAAAACCGCCTCTTTTACGGCAGTGTGTCTCATCGTGATATTTTCGGGCATATTTAACCCTCGAAGCTTTTCCCCTGCAATTACTTTTGCCGCAATCTTAGCCATCGGCACGCCTATCGCCTTGCTTACAAAGGGTATTGTCCTTGAAGCGCGCGGATTCACCTCCAGTACATATATCACCTTATCTTTTACCGCATATTGAATGTTAATAAGGCCTATGACATTCAGTGCAAGCGCTATGATCCGTGTTTCCTTCTTTAATTCTTCTATAATTTCATTATTCACTGAATAGGGCGGGAGCGAGCAGGCACTGTCTCCGGAATGCACCCCTGCTTCCTCTATATGTTCCATTACTCCCCCGATAAATACTTCTTCTCCGTCACTGATTGCATCAACATCAATTTCTATTGCGTCCTGCAAAAAGCTGTCAATTAAAACAGGATGTTCCGGCGATACTTCCACCGCATGGGAAATATAATGCTCCAGGCCCTGTTCATCGTAAACAATACGCATTGCGCTTCCGCCCAAAACATACGATGGGCGTAATAACACCGGATATCCTATCCTTTTTGCTATCTTCTTCGCATCTTCCGCAGAGTTTGCACAGCCATTTTCCGGCTGCTTTAGTCCTAACCGGTTCATAAGCAACGCAAACCGTTCACGGTCTTCGGCAACATCAATATTCTCAGGAGAAGTGCCCAGAATCTTCACCCCTTCTTTTTCCAGGGGAACTGCAAGCTTCAGCGGGGTCTGCCCTCCAAATTGAACAATTACTCCCTCGGGTTTCTCCTTGTGAATGATTTCCAGAACATCTTCCATGGTGAGAGGTTCAAAGTAGAGCCTGTCAGAAGTGTCGTAATCCGTGCTTACCGTTTCCGGATTACAATTCACCATAATGGTTTCATACCCCAGCTCTTTTAAGGCGTAAACGCCATGCACACAGCAGTAATCGAACTCAATTCCTTGTCCTATCCGATTCGGGCCACTTCCCAAAATAATAATCTTTCTCTTTGTCGTGGGATCCGCTTCACACGAAGTTTCGTACGTTGAATATAAATAAGGGGTAAATGCTTTAAACTCTGCGGCACATGTATCAACATGTTTAAATACCGGCCTCACAGATCTCCGGTACCGGTATTCCCTTATTGTCTTCTCATCGGAACCGCATAACCTGGCTAAAAATATATCAGAAAACCCATATTGTTTTGCTTTTGCAAGCAATTCAGCATCCATAGCAAAATCCCTGTTTTTTTGTGATGCGTCATTGCCCTTTAAATGTCTTTGTTTAATCTCATTTTCCAGGTCTGTTATTTGTTTAATGTTATAAAGAAACCATTTGTCAATGCGGGAATAGTTATAAATCTCGTCAAGGCTCATGCCCAGACGAAAAGCGTCCGCAATATGCCATAACCTGTCGGGGGTTGGCGTAATCAGTTTCGTTTGTAAATATTCCGATTTTTGTTCAGCCGTCCAGGCATCGATTCCAGAAGGCAGAAGGGGGTCAAAACCGCTTCGCCCGGTTTCGAGCGAACGAATCGCCTTGCCTACCGCTTCTTTAAAGGTGCGGCCAATCGCCATAACCTCGCCGACTGATTTCATATGAATAGTAAGCTCCTGGGTAGTATCCGGGAATTTGTCAAAATTGAACCTCGGAATTTTGACCACACAATAATCTATGGCCGGTTCAAAGCATGCGGGGGTATAGCGGGTAATGTCATTAGGGATTTCATCGAGCGTGTACCCGATTGCAAGTTTTGCGGCGATCTTTGCGATAGGGAATCCTGTGGCTTTTGACGCCAATGCAGAACTCCTTGAGACCCTTGGATTCATTTCAATCGCCAGCATCTCGCCATTTTCAGGGTTGATGGAAAACTGAATATTTGAACCGCCGGTTTCAACGCCTATTTCCCTGATGATTCTGACCGCGGCATCACGCATTTTCTGATACTCCATGTCAGTAAGCGTCTGCGCAGGCGCCACAGTAATGCTGTCGCCCGTATGGACTCCCATTGGGTCAAAATTTTCAATAGAGCATATGATGACGACATTGTCTTTTAAGTCGCGCATAACTTCCAGTTCATACTCTTTCCACCCAAGAACTGAACGTTCTACTAAAACTTCATGAATGGGGCTTGTCTCCAGCCCTGTAGTTATATACTCTTTATATTCTTCAATGTTATACGCCGTGCTGCCTCCCGACCCTCCAAGCGTGAAAGATGCACGGATAATGGCAGGGAAACCGATGGCGTCTATAATCTTCAGCGCGGTGTCTAAAGAATTGACATACACACTTTCTGGCACTTGTACGCCAATACGCCCCATCGCCGCCTTAAATTGCGAACGGTCTTCAGCCATTTTTATGGCTTTTAGTTTTGCGCCTATAAGCTCTACATTAAACTTATCCAATACGCCTTTTTCCGCAAGGGACACAGCGGCGTTTAGCCCTGTCTGCCCCCCAAGCGTCGGCAATATCGCCTGCGGGCGTTCCTTTTCAATAATTTTTGTAATTATTTCCGTTGTAATGGGTTCAATATACGTTTTGTCCGCCACCTCCGGGTCCGTCATAATCGTCGCCGGGTTGCTGTTTACCAGGATAACCGTATATCCCTCTTCCCTCAAGGCGTGGCATGCCTGGGTGCCGGAATAATCAAATTCGCACGCCTGGCCAATTACAATAGGGCCGGAGCCAATGATCAGTATTTTCTCAATATCATTTCGTTTGGGCATTTTATATATAGCTAAAAGTATCTATTCCCCGAAAAATTTCACGAAAATAGTCCACAGTCGGCAGTCCTCAATCTGCAATTTGCCGACTGCCAACTGTAGATTGCCGACTGGGTACTACCACCCTCTTTTTAATCTGTGCAATCTGTGGTTTCCTTTTTGCTCATATTTCTCCAAAGCATCAACTTTTCATCGTCTGCAAAAATCTATCAAACAAATAATCTGCATCGTGAGGTCCTGGGGAGGCTTCCGGGTGGTATTGCACGGAAAAGGCAGGCACAGAATGGCATTTCAACCCCTCTACGGATTTATCATTTAAGTTCAGATGTGTAATTTCCACATCGCCATAACTGCTTTTATGCAACATGCCCTGCGATGGTATTTCCACGGCAAAACAGTGATTCTGGGCAGTGATTTCCACCTTTTTAGTCGATAAATCCATGACGGGTTGGTTTCCGCCATGATGCCCAAACTTGAGTTTGGACGTTTTCAGCCCCAATGCGAGCGCCAGCAACTGATGTCCCAGGCATATCCCAAATATTGGCCTTTTCCCTAACAGCCCTTTAATGTTCTTAATCATATATGAAACGACCGAAGGGTCTCCAGGTCCGTTGGAAAGAACAATGCCGTCAGGATTCATCTCCAATACCGTTTCAAATGAGGTTTTTGCAGGAACGACATGCACAGAACAACCGGCATGCGCCAATTTTCTTAAAATAGAGTATTTTACGCCACAATCATAAACAATAACCTTGTATCTAGGGGATAAGTGAGGTGCGCCTTCTTTATTTACCCAGTCATACGGTTTTTCACAGGTCACCTTTGCAACCAAATCTCTTCCGGTAAGACCAGGCGCTGATTTTGCTTTTTCCTGCAACCGTATCATATCAAAATCCACGGTTGAAATAATGCCCTGCTGCGATCCAAAATCACGGATATGGCATGTAAGTGACCTGGTATCAATACCTTGAATACCAACTATCCCATTTTTGGTAAGATATTCGGATAAATCTATTTTTGACCGCCAATTACTGGAGAATGGAGAGCATTCTTTAACGATAAATCCTTCCAGAAAAAGTCTGTATGATTCAACGTCCTCTTCATTAATGCCATAATTGCCTATTAACGGATATGTTAAAGCAACAATCTGACCTGCATATGATGGATCTGTCAGGATTTCCTGATATCCCATCATACTCGTATTGAAGACGAGTTCTCCACTTGTCTCGCCGGCAGCCCCTAAAGAGCATCCATTGAAACACGTTCCGTCTTCCAGCACCAATATTGCCTTTTTTTCATTCATTTTCATTACGTGCAGCAGTTCATAGACGCATGCAACGCGTCTATACATTAAATATCAACAACAGCATAAAGTCGCTGCCAAAGGCAGCCTAATTTATTTTAATACAAGGCCTTACGATATATTTACCGCAGACATTTTAACAGCTTTAGGATTTCAAATCGTACAACTAAAAAATAAATGTGTCAAGGCAAATTAAAAAAGTTTGCCTTGTTAGCTTTTTGCTTGATTAAGACTTTGCCTCTGTTATAGTTATAAGAAATAATGTGTTATTTTGTAACACTTTAGTTTTTTGAAAAATTCCAATAATAGCGGTGTTTTGCCGCATAGTGTAGGGGCGAAGCATTTGCTGTAAAATTGTCATAAATGCATTCATACCCAAAAGGGCAAATGTTTCGCCCATTTTTTTTAAAAAAACTAAAATGTTACGAAATTAGCGCATATTAATGTAATATTATTATGTTTAAATAACAGTTCATACTTGTCCTTTTACAAAACGGGCAGTATTTCATAGACAAATCAATTGTGAGGTGTATTCAATGCAATTCAATTCAATACAAGAAGTAATAGAAGACCTGAGAAATGGGAAAATGACAATATTAATAGACGACGAGAGTCGGGAAAATGAGGGGGATTTAATTCTTGCAGCGGAAAAGGTTACTCCCGAAGCTATTAACTTTATACTAACACATGCAAGAGGCATTCTTTGCCTTGCAATAAATGACAAAAGGGCTGAAGAACTGGACTTTTATCCAATGGTTTCCAATAACACATCAAGCTTTCAGACGCCTTTTACCGTTTCCGTTGACGCCGCAAGAGGAATCTCCACCGGCGTATCTTCCAAAGACAGGGCGGCAACCATATTAACCGCTATTGATGATAATGCCACTGCGGAAGACTTTGTCAGGCCAGGCCATATATTTCCTTTAAAGGCGCATAACGGCGGAGTTCTTGTCAGAGCCGGCCATACAGAAGGCGCCGTTGATCTAACCCGCATTGCCGGTCTCAAAAATGCCGCAGTAATTTGCGAAATTATGAGGGAAGACGGAAACATGGCAAAACTTCCTGACCTTAAAAAATTTGCCGAAAAAAACAATCTCAAAATCTGTACAATTGCGGATATCATAAAATACCGCCATGAACAGGAGCGGTTAATTGAGAAACGCGTAACCGTAAAACTCCCCACAATGTATGGAGAATTCATCCTCCATCTCTATCGTTCTTTTGTTGATGAATACCTACACCTTGCTTTATGCCTTGGAGTTGGCAGCAAAGACATAAACACCCCGTCCCCAATGCAAAATGAACCGGTACTGGTAAGGGTACACGATGAATGTCTGACGGGCGATGTTTTCGGCTCTTTGCGATGCGACTGCGGAGAACAGCTTCATAACGCACTTAAAATTATAAAGGAAAACGGTGCAGGTGTTTTGCTTTATATGAGGCAGGAAGGTCGAGGGATTGGCTTAGAAAACAAATTGCATGCGTATCACTTACAAGATAAAGGATTTGATACGGTAGAGGCAAATGAGAAACTCGGACTTCCCGTAGATAAGAGGGATTATGGTATTGGCGCGCAAATTTTAAGAGACCTGGGCATTACTAAAATGCGTTTGCTGTCGAACAATCCCAAAAAATTTGCCGCGCTTGCAGGATATGGACTGGAAATAGTTGAACGCGTACCCATCATTGTTGAACCAAAAGCAGAAAATCAGAAATATCTGCGTACTAAAAAAGAAAAACTCGGACACATGATAGAGACGTAAACTAAGGAGTAATGATCAATTAATAACGAAGTATGATGAATAGTATGAAGAAACGGATAAGTTTTTAAAAAAACAACCTTTATCAACCTAAGCTTCAATCTCCTTTAATATTTCCATTTCTTTACTTAATATAATGTTAATTACTTTATCAAGTTCAATATTTTTGTCTAATGCTTTCTTACTAAAAAATTCTTTCACCCTTTTATCTAAATATATTGGTATTTCCAACTCCTCTACAGGTCTATAAAACTTACCCTGCTCAGCCTTAGAAAAATCATATTCCTTTCGCATTATTTTCCTCTCCTATCAGGATGCCTCCGCCAGCTTATCCAAAATACTCCGTAACATGCGCGGGTCGATGTACCGTATGCCCAGCTTATCCGCCCATTTGACAATGCCGGTATCCGCGGTCATCATTATGCCGTCCATTTCTTTTGCAAGCAGGATTAAATCAACGTCTTCTTTGCTGTCAATAATTCCCTCACGCAGCGCCATGCGATATTTTTTCCTGAGATTTGCTATCGCTTCAGGTTCGGTATCGGGCGAGGTTTCCCTGACGGCGGCTTCCGCCACCCTCAAGCCCTTGTCAATCCTCTGCCGTACATCTTCAATAAGTTCATAGAGCAAAAACGCAGGAACGGTCAACTCGTAACGTTTCGGGGATTTCTGCTGCAATAACATTTGCAAATCAACTTGTATATCTTTTATCTCGACAAAGTTTAAAAGCTCCTCATAAATCGTCTGCGGCATATAAAAAGTAGGCCCTTTCAGTTTGCTGATAATTTCAAGAAAAGAACGCAGGGCGTCTGTCGGGTCATTGCCAAAGGTCTGATAAACGTCCGGATTGGTAAAGATACTGGTATCGATAATTATCTTTTCGTTGATGATTTGTTCATGTTTTATGTCTTTTTGCATATAGTTCTTTCATTTTCAGTAAGCTGAAATACCTTTTTAAAAAGCTCCTCTTCGGCAGTGGACATTTTTTTCTCCCGTCTTTCCATAACAAGCCTTGCCACACATAATGCCTTATCCCACTCGTAAACCCTTATCCCATTGACGGAACACCATGAAAACGAAGGCAGATATTTCGGAGGATAGAGACTGGTGACAATATTGCAGGCAAAGCCAATGACACTCCCTGTCATGATCGTCGTATTTATGGCGGTTTTCGTATGATCTCCCATCGCCATGCCAAGGGAATTGTGGTTTGTGTTTATGAGGGTATTTCCCATTTGAACTTTTATGAGGCCATAGGTATTCAGTAAATTACTGTTCGTTGTATCCGCCCCGATGTTGACCCATGAACCAAGATATGAGTCGCCCAAAAATCCGTCATGTTGTTTGTTGGTAAAGCTGTGAAATATTGTATTTACGATTTCTCCCCCTATTTTGCATACTTCTCCGATATTTGTGCCTCCCCGTAACCGCGAATTGGGCAGGATTACAGAATTATCTCCAATGTAAACCGGCCCCTCAATGGAGGTATTAGGGGAAATGGTTACATTATTGCCAATATACACCGGCCCGTTCTCTGCGTCGAGTACACAGCAAGGTTTGATCCTGCTGCCCTTTCCAATGTATATTTTGTCTTTATTGATGAGATAAGCTCCTTCATACACTTTCCCCGCATTCCGTCCCTCTTTGACAAATAAGGAAAAGTCTTCCGCTATTTGATGCGTATTACGTTTTATAATGTCCCAATAATAACTGAATACCGGCGCCTGAATATCAACCTTGGGTAAGGTGTTTTTCCATTTTTCATGATAATTTTCTTCAAGAAATGTGTTGTACGATATTTTTTCCGGGGAATTTTTTTTGAGACGAAGGTAAACAACCGTATCGCCTTGCATGCCAATTTCCTCAGGGCCTTCCAAAGAAACAGGACGCGAAAGAATCGCGCGGCCGTTTATAAAAAGACAGCTATCATTCTGTTTCCGGGGGGCATTCACCTCCAGGGGATAACGTTCCTTTACTATATCCGCAAGGGCATCTCTGCAGAAAAGGGTAATGGTAGCACCGGGATAAAGTTTAGATATCCTTTCCCATTGCGTATACAAACCACACCGAAGCTCAAACGTTGCCCTGGTGTATACGAGGGGCGTAAGGCGTGAATAGTTGGCGTCTTCGAAAATATAAATATGAGACAATTTTGAATTACCCTCTTTTACATGGAAAGACCTTAATTTTTCACCGGTCTGCTACCAGGCAGGCAGGCCTGACAAATAAGCGTTTAGCGCCTCAACATCGACAAAATTTTGTCTATATGCCAAAGCGTCTAAATACGAAATTCGAATATCGAAATTCGAAACAATACCGAAACTCAAAATTCAAATGTTCAAAACCAAGACCATGAGACGTGTCCGTTTGCTGTGACCATAAAACCTGCCTGTTTCGTATTTCGTGCTTAGTATTTCAGATTTCCTTTTCGCAGCACTGGCTACGAAAAGGTTTAGAACCTTATATGTAAGTTCTTTGTATTTTTTTGGCAAAATATTTAATGGTGAAATCAGAAACACGAAATACTCATCCACCCCCTGCACCCCCGCCAGCGGGGGACATTCTCTCCCTTTGGAGGGTGTAAGGGGGTGGATTTTGGAATTTGTTTCGGATTTCGTACTTCGGATTTCGTATTTTTTATTTCTTGATTGCTTGTTTGGTTCCGGCTTTGCCAGCTTAGGATACTGAGAGGGTTAAACATTGTCAAGCCAATTACAGATATACTCAAAAGGTTTACAGTTTAATACAAAGCCATTTACTGGCCAAATCCCACTACCATTTTGCTATAATCGTTGACGGAATTTGTTAACTGTGCTAAAATTCCGTCCAACGTATTCCTTTTCACATGAAGGGAGTATCGTCATAATTATCACATAGCATCGTACAAATATCGTTATTTAAATGAACAAAACTACGATAAATATACGCTTATTGACCGTCATTCTGGTACTTTTCCTTTCATTCCTCTTTCTCTTCAATACAGGAAAAAGGGATTTCTGGGCGCCGGATGAGCCCCGTTACGCACAGGTCTCCAAAGAAATGCGGGATAGCGGCAATTTTATACTTCCACAGTTAAATGGCGAACCATACCCCCACAAACCCCCCCTTTTATTCTGGATGATTAATCTGTTTTCCGTCCCATTCGGCAAAATAACGCACCTGTCCGCGCGTTTGCCTTCTGCCCTCGCAGGTGTGGGATGCTGCCTGATACTGTTTAATTTTGCAAGAAATGTTTTCCATAACACCAGAATAGGCTTGCTTTCTGCCCTTATTCTCGCCACCAGCATAAAATTCCTCTGGATGACGCACCGCGCTGCCTTTGACGTACTGCTTACCTTTTTCGTTATGGCAGCCTTGTTCAGTTTCTATAAAGGCTATAAGGAAGCGGGAAATAAAGGCCGTTATTACACCCTCTTTTATATCTTCATGGCCCTTGGAACGCTTACAAAAGGCCCTGTAGGATTTCTTCTTCCATTCCTCGTAGTCGTGGCATATCTTTCTCTGAAGAGAGATATAAAGGTTTTGAAGGAAACAAAACCCTGGATAGGGGGAGTTCTTTTTGCAATTATGGTATTCTCGTGGGTATATCTGGCAGGCATATACGGCGGTAAGGAATATATACAACAAATATTATTCAAGCAAAATATCGGGCGGTTCGCTGATTCCTTTGCCCATAAACGGCCTCTTTATTACTATTTTATCCATTTTCCCCTGAATTATTTTCCGTGGACAATCTTTATCCCAGGCGTTGTCGTGTATCTGTTTTCACGTGAAGGGAGAAAGAGGTTTCAGGAAGTGGTATTCCCTGCGGTCTGGTTTGTCGTTATCTTCTTTTTCTTTTCCATCGTTTCGGGGAAAAGGGACATCTACGTCCTTCCCCTCTATCCTGCCGCCTCTTTAATAATCGCATGGTTTCTGAATGAGTTTATAGAACAATTCAGGGATATCCGTTTCAGGAAAACAGGCTACATCCCTTGTTATTTCATAAGCGGACTAACCATATTTCTAGGGTTTCTTTTGCCAATAGGTGTATACAAATTTCTGCCCGAGCACATTCGTCTAACCATACCATTTGTACTGTTTCTTTTTGCCGGCGGCGTAATTATGCTGCGTTTCATAAAACACGCAAGAATATTGCCATTCCTCTTTGCCCTCATCCTGCTTGTTTTCTCTCTATTTACCCTGAGCACGCTGGAGGTGATCCCCTTATTAAATCAGTACAAATCGGCCAAGGAAATTTGCGACAAGGCAAATGCTGCAATGAAACCCGGCGATCAACTGGCAATGTATAATTTTCTCAGAGACTCATACCTGTTTTATACGAATAGAAATCACCTAACGGTTATAAACGATTCTGAAGCCCTGAAAAAATATATGCATTCAAATGAACGGGTCTTTCTTTTTATCAGAGACAAGGATTTTAAAAAGGTATCAGAGTCACAGGATATACCCATCTTTGTAATTGCCAGGGATTCCGTAGGGCATCGGGAGATGCTTTTTGTGTCAAACAAGGATATTTGACCTGGGCAATCGCATAATATCGCATGATAACGACAATACTTTCAGAACGTTATAAAGACGTTCGTTATCCCAACCGGCAATTAATCTCTTTTATGAATTTATTCATTGGATAAAACGTTAAATCGGATTTTACAGGAGGCGTCAAAATGGGGAAAAAATCACCCGTAAAAAAAATCATTACCTTAATGGGTATCATTATAATTGCGATTGTTGTGCTCAAATATCTGGGAAGAGTAGAACCGGTTCTTGAAATCGTTCCAACGGAATTAAATTTTGGAGATATGGAAACCAAAAAGTCATTTACCTTACTGAATAAAGGAAAAGAAAAGTGGAAAATTCTCTCTAATGTAAAGACACTTCAGTATGAAATTGATACCCCTAAAGACATTGAATGGATTTCGATTCCGTTAAAATCCGGGATGTGCGAAAAACAAGAAGAAAAAACCGTCACTGTTGTTATTAACAGAGATAAACTTTCCGTAGGGAAGAACCTGGGAACAATCGAAGCAAAATCAAATGGCGGCAATAAAACTATTAATATTGTGGCGGAGAGGATAAAAGAAGAAAAAATTATAAAAATAATGCGTCCCCATGCCAGAACGTCATTGTTAATAGACAATGAAGTCACTATTCAGTGGATAGCAACCGCAAACATAGGTAATTATGTGGATATTCTTCTTTTACTAAATGATTCCATAATAGAAACTATTGTAAAATCTTACAATTACAGAAACGATGACACAAGCGATGGAAATTATAAATGGACGCCGAAAAGTCCGCTTCGTCCCGGGGAAGAGAAGTATACAATAAGAATTGTTGACTCTTCGGATAAAAACGTTTTCGCAGATGTCCCTCTTATTCAAATTGTCTCTCCCATTACAAAGCTTTTCCTGAAAAATATTACCACTGCACATCAAAAGCCCAGTACTATTCAGTTTATCTTTTCTCTTCGGGATCAAAACAACCGTGCGGTCTCGATAAATCCTTCTGCATTTGATTTAAGAAATCTGAAGATTTGGGAAAACAATGAGGAAATTGATTACCATGAAAGCTATCCTTTTCTCTACACACAGGACGATTTCCAGATGCAGGTTATGTTGGTGCTGGATTTTTCTGCTTCAATGCAAAAGCAGCCAAATGGTGTTGAAACAATGCTTGCGGGTGCAAACTCTTTGATAGACAATCTTAAGGAAACTCATCAAATAGGCATTGTTGAATTTCACAGGCCGGATGAAGCACCTTCCATTATTCAACCATTTACCACGAACAAACAACATGCAAAAGAATCAATCGAAAATTTTTCCACAAAAAATATCTACAGCGATTTCTCAATTTGCTGGGATGCCGCTTACCATGGGTTAAAACAATTTCCCGCCGGACCAGACCATAAAATTTTCAGAGCGTTAGTCTTTATTTCAGATGGTTTTGACAATTCGAGTCTGAAGCAGCCGGAGGATTTAATATTACTTGCAAATAAAGAAGATATTCATATTTATAACATTGGTCTTGGGGATATTCGAAATGAGAGTATCCTCGAAAATATCTCAACCAAGACAGGTGGCACTTACATCCGTGCGGAAAACATGGGTGTTTTTCTGAAACGGTTTAAACAAACTATTGATGATCTGGGCGGGCAGTATAAGATAAGTTACATAACTCCAAAAAGACCAGAAGACGGAATTTTTACGGTAAAAGGCGAACTTACCTATAAGGGAGTTACCGGTACTCCTCCCCTGGAAGACCCGGTTGATCCATCTCTCATATTCGGAAAGACAAATCAGGGGGTTATTTCATTCGAAATCTCCCCTTTTATAAAGGGTGAAAGCGCCGAAATTTTTATGTGGTGCGAACATATGCCAAGATACGTTAGTACCTTCCGTTTTTTTTTGAAGACAGATACGCCGTATACCATTTCATTAGTACCTGAAAGCGATGGTGGAATTTGTAAAGGCTGGAACATAATCAAGGCGGAGGATGGCTGGTACCAGTTAAATTTTCCCAATCCCAAGGATATGTCCCATGATTTGGAATTTGGCCGTTCCGGGATTATCTGTAAGATTATTCTGGATGAAATAAAGGAAAAGGAAACAGAAGTGTCTTTCCTTCTGGATAATTCCGTGTATCAGCGTGGACAGACATTTTATGGAAGAGATGCTTCTGAAATAGACGCAAATAAGAATTGGAGCAAGACACTATCTATTTCCAAAGAACAACATCCGTGATATGTGCATTCTCAAAGGGACATTCCCGATTTATTGTAAAAAAGCTTATTATACTCAACAGGTTCATAATATGTGAATTAAACGCCGACCAGGAACAATATCCTCAAATACCAAGAATAGTCCTGTTTTTGATTTTGTAAAATTAGGGGATTGGCATGCCTTGAAGTATGGAATACCAGAGTGGTTGCAAATACCACCTCTGCGAACCTAATTCCTCATAAAGAAGTTTGTGTCTATGCGCATACAATGGAGTAATCCGTATGCGTTAGAAAGATAGCGTATTCCCCGTGAGGGGAGAGCATGTCCAGAGACTGCCGAACGAACTACTCCGTTCAATTACAGTTCGTCCTGTTTCACAAATGACCAGGCAAATCGGGACACACTGATGCGCCAGCATCATTATCTTGGATTTCGTTCTCTCGTGGGAGAATCAATCCGTTACGTAGCAGAATCTCAAGGACAATGGCTTACCTTGCCCGGCTGGGTTGCCGCAGCATTAAAAAGTACCGTTCGGGATAAGTGGATTGGATGGCCGCCATTTTTAAAATCACAACGACTGAAACTCATAGCAAACCACTCCCGTTTCCCGATCATTCCTCAGATACACGTACCAAACCTTGCCTCCCGTATTCTTTCTCTTAACCCAACTTCGACAAATTTATCATGAAAAAGGCAAGAAATTGAGCAAGTAATAGTCGTAACCTATTGGTATGGTTGATGTTGCTTTTGGCGTTCAATGTAGTGCCTGAATACAATTGCTTATGCTTGCGGCACGTTACTCGACTGGTAAAATAATGGAAAAGCAGCACACGATTTACAATAAACTCCATATTAAACATACACCATTAGGCAGAAAAAATATAAAATCACACATGAAAACTCAAATATGTAGTGCCGAAAAATGAAGGACTAAAGCCATAACATATTAAAATTAAAAGCGATACGATTTCTGTCTATCGAAGTTGGGTAAAGATTGAGCAGCCGTTACGTTCGTGCTGTTACCCACAAACATTTAATTTGATATCAAATCAAATTCCACCAGATCTGGAGTTCTGAATTTATAGAAAATGCTTCGTCCCTACTTTTTCAAAAAACTAAACTGTTACAAGATTGTATTTTACCTTTTTCTTCCTGCAGTGGAAAAAGTTGTCTTGTTAGTGAACAAAAATTTCCACAAATCTTTCAACGAGATAAGCCAGATATTCTATATCGATATAATCTTCTGCACTACTATCAAGAAACAACTTACAACTAGCCGGAAATTCATCGTCTGCTTCCCAAAAACACATATACAATGGTATCCTTGGCAATAAACCAAATTGATAAATATAATCGGCCTTCATTTGCCCTTGTGCAGCAACCCCACCCAATTCCTTACATCTAATTATCAATCCTTGTTTATTGCCATTGAATTTTATGGCAATTTTCTCTTCAGCGTTCCGCTGAAATGCTTTAACGTGTGAAGCGGTATTTGGAAAATATCCCAATGTGACCCATTCACCGGTTAAAGGTCTGCCGCCCTTCCTGCGTACATAATCATAAATGATAATTTTGGACCACGAATCAAGACAATATGTATCCTTTTCATATAAACCTTTTCTGCGAATCTCATATGGTTTATTTATCATTTTAAGCGTTATTCTCTCTTCGCCATCCTTAAACTCATACCCGCCGCCAATTGCAGCGCTTGCATCCTTAAAATTCACACGTTTCGCCACAGCTTCTAACTCATAACTTACACGACTGTAATTATCGTCCATGGTAGCTACGGGTTTATTTAACTTCAGCTTACTGTCTTTGTTTGCAACATATGGGCAATCTTGTATTCTACGTTGAGAGTTCATTACTTTAAGTGCAAACGCGGTACAAGTTGCATCTCCACATTCACCACAATTTGTCTTTGGCAGTTTTTTATATATTTCAATCATACTGTTGTATTCAATATATACAGAAAGAACCGGATTTCATGCATTAACAGGTATTTTTTCCATCATAACACAAAAGGCATCCTTTTTAAAATAAGGATGCCTTTTGTGTCACGATTATTCTAAAATTAATCTTTCTGATTAAATTGTTGCACGTGATAAAGGTTGTTCTAGTGCTGCCTGTGCAGCGGCAAGACGGGCTATAGGTACCCTGAAGGGAGAGCAACTTACATAATCCATACCTATCGCATGGCAAAAGGAAACTGTTTGAGGATTTCCCCCGTGTTCACCGCAAATTCCAATCTTTAATTCTTTTCTCGTGCTTCTCCCGCCATTAATACCTATTTGAATCAACTTCCCAACACCATCCTGATCCAAAACCTGAAAAGGATCTTTCTCTAATATTTCATTATCAATATACTCCGGAACGAAAGATCCAACATCATCACGGCTAAAACCAAAGGTCATCTGAGTTAAGTCATTCGTCCCAAAGGAAAAGAACTCAGCATGTCTGGCAATATTATCTGCTATTAAAGCTGCCCGTGGCAATTCGATCATTGTTCCTATAAGGTAATTTACCTTTACACCTTTTTTCTCCATTATTTCTTTTGCATTTTTTTGAATCAACTCTTTTAAGATAATTAATTCTTTTTCAGTACTAATAAGGGGCAACATTATTTCCGGATAAATGACGATACCCTTTTTTTTCATGTTACATGCAGCCTCGATAATTGCCTGTACCTGCATCTCATATATTTCGGGATAGGTAATACCAAGCCTGCATCCTCTATGGCCAAGCATAGGATTTAGTTCGTGAAGCGCCGAAACTTTTTCCTGTATTTCCTGAAAACTAATTTTCATCCGCTTTGCTATTTCTCTTTGATTATTTTCCTCTTGAGGCAAAAATTCATGAAGGGGAGGGTCCAGAAGACGGATAGTCACAGGAAGCCCATCCATCTCTTTAAAAATCTGTTCAAAGTCTCTGCGTTGCATAGGAAGCAATTTCTTCAATGCAGACATATATGCCGCCATTGGATATTTAATTTCATTCTGCGCCTTTGCTAAATCTTTTTTAAGAACATTTATTTTGTTGTTTTGTGCATTACTTATTTCTTTTTGTATACAATCAATTTTGATTTTCAAATTTTTCACATCCGGGGCGGAAAGAATCATTTGCCGGACAAAATCGATTCTATTCTCGCCAAAAAACATGTGTTCTGTTCTGCAGAGTCCTATGCCTTCAGCGCCAAACTCGCGCGCCTTCCGCGCATCTATCTGAGTGTCTGCGTTAGTTCTCACTTTCAACTTTCTTATCTCATCCGCCCAAGTCATGAGTGTGGCAAAATCATCGCTAAGTTTGGGTACAAGAGTTGCCACATTCCCCATCATTACCTCACCGCTGCTGCCATCTAATGAAATGAACGTCCCTTCCCTTATCACTTTGCCATTTACCTTAAAAAGCTGCTTTTTATAATCCACATGTATAGCACTACAACCAGCGATACAACATTTACCCATTCCCCGCGCAACCACAGCAGCGTGGGAAGTCATACCACCGCTGGTAGTAAGAATTCCTTGAGAAACATGCATCCCTCCAATATCTTCCGGAGAAGTTTCTTTCCTGACGAGAATTACCTGTTCATTTTTCTCGGCCAGTCTTTCTGCATGTTCAGCGCTAAAAACGACCTTGCCAGTGGCCGCTCCGGGAGAAGCAGGCAGACCTTCTGCTATTACTTCTCTTTTTGCCTTAGGATCAAAAGTCGGGTGCAATAACTGGTCGAGTTGATTAGGATCAATTCTGGAAATAGCCGTCTTCTTATCTATTAATTTTTCCCTTACCATATCTACTGCAATTTTTATTGCCGCACGAGCAGTTCTTTTGCCATTTCTTGTTTGCAGCATGAACAAGCGATTCTCTTGAATAGTAAATTCTATATCTTGAACATCTTTAAAATGCTTCTCTAATATGTTTTTATATTTAAAAAGCTGTTTATAGACCGCTGGCATTTCTTTTTCAAGATTTGCAATCGGCTCTGGTGTACGAATACCCGCAACAACATCTTCGCCCTGTGCATTAATAAGAAATTCCCCGTAAAATTTGTTTTCTCCTGTTGAGGGATTTCTGGTAAAACAGACCCCAGTGGCAGAATGGTCTCCCATATTTCCAAATACCATCGCCTGAACATTTACTGCCGTACCAATAAGCCCCTTAATTTCGTAAAGCTGCCTGTATTTTACTGCGCGAGGGTTGTTCCATGATGCAAAAACGGCCTCAATCGCTCTATGAAGTTGTTCTGCAGGATTATTCGGAAATGGTTCCCTCGCATTTTTTTTATAAATTGCCTTATACTCTTCTACAATATTTTTCAATTGTTCTGTTGTTAAATCTGTATCATTTTTGACCCGTGATTTTTTCTTATATTTGTCCAGGATTTCTTCGAAATAATGTCGTTCAATCCCCATAACGACATCACCGAACATGGAAATAAACCTGCGGTATGCGTCCCAGGCAAACCGCTCATTTCCCGTTTTTTTTATCAACCCTATTACCGTATCTGGATTTAAACCAAGGTTCAATACCGTATCCATCATTCCCGGCATAGATGCCGCAGCGCCACTTCGAACAGAAACCAACAGAGGATTATTTGAATCGCCTAACTTTGCTCCCATTAATTTTTCCAACATGGAAAGATTTTGCGCTATCTCTTTGTCAAGTCCCTTGGGATACTGTTGTTTATTCTTATAATATGCATCACAAACCTCCGTTGTAATAGTAAAACCAGGAGGAACAGGGATGCCAATATTAGTCATTTCCGCCAAATTTGCCCCTTTACCACCAAGCAGATGCTTCATATCTGCTTTCCCATCAGCCTTACCATCTCCAAAGAAATAGACATACTTGGGCGCCATTCAGAATGCTCCTTTCAATGAATATATTTCTAACACAAAAAGAAATTCAACTTTTGCAATAAATTACACCACCAAAAATCAAACAAAATGTACAATCTTATTTTGATCACAAACTATCAACCTTTTTGGCAAATTTTCTTTAACAGCATAGTCACAAGACTATTATCTTTGTGAGAAAAATTGCGCCAATAAATCCACCTGACTAAAGCAATAAAATTATTTTCTAAGAAAAGAACCGAACGCTGGGATGACATATTTTCAGCGGTGAAATGTTGTTCTTAAGCGTTTTCCTTTAAACAATGAAAGTACTTTTATAATCCCGAACGCTTAAAAATATTTTGGACGGTATAAATTTTAATCAAATTCTATCAAAATCAAGTAATTAATATAAATATTTTAGTCCCATAAAGCCCATAAAAAGAGCAAATGTTTAATTTGTGGGGATTTATTTCATTTAAAAACAATCGCGCAAAACAAATACAAACCACATAAATTATACCGCTATTTCTTCTATAAAAACTGTAACCATAACATCTTCGTATATAAAAGACACTGATTTTCGTGAATACTATCATAAACAAATTTAACTGGCAAGAAAATTTCAAGGCAGGAAAATAATCCTTTAGTTGCAATAAATCACCTTGCATAAACAAGTTATTTAAGAACAAACCTAAAACATTCTACAAAAGAATGCAGTAATTGTAATTGGATTTAACATCATTTATCTCTGCAAAGTATTACGCGCTTAAAATACTAATATTTTTTCTGAGAGATTTAATAAAATAGCTTCTCCGTAACAATTCCACACAAAATCTGTAAAACAGAGCAGCCTATTTAAAATCTTTTTGCATATCTGTCTTTGTTAGTTTACCCAACTTTTAACCATTTTCTGAAAAATGGTTATCGTAATTCCAAGTCATTGTTAGATTGAAATCTTGCATATTTTCCAAAAACAGAAAAATCAACGGAGTCATATATTTTCTTTTTTAAGGAAGATTTTCTGTTTATAAGGTGGAAATTAAACTGCACTGCTACACATGCAAAAAAATTGCGCTGCTTACTTGATTTGTATTGAAGGAACAACAGGAAAACCTAAGGAGAATTGAATGATTGCGGATAAGGAAATTGTTACAAGTATACTTTTTACAGTAAAAAAAATAAGCGACCTAGATTTAGACAATACATAATTGTTAATATCACTTCAATAAAATACAAGATATTTCTTACTTGCTTAACATGCTATACTACACGCTATTTTTTAATCTTTTTAGAAAGTCTTTTCTCGTATTTTAATACAGTTTCTTCCTGTGCAGCAGTCTCAACAGAACCCGGTCTCTTTTTACGAACTTCTACAATAGCATCTTTTGCACTAAATCCTTTATTTACAAGGTAACATGCCAGCATAGTACCTGTCCTCCCAATTCCTGCATCACAATGTACAACCACTTTTCTACCAAAAGACACAGCCTCATTTACAAAAAAAATAAATTCTTCTATCTGTTCTTGCGTCGGTGGGGTAAGGTCTGCAATGGGGATATGTTTGTTGGCAAAACCAAATTCCTCTAATAATATTTTATGAAGCGGCCACTCTGACAAAGTAACTATAACATCAATACCATTTTCCCGAAGAAATTCAAAATCAGATACTACAGATATGGGCCTAGCCATACCAGCAATTTCACCTTTTAAGAGCCAGCTAAAATTTCTAGGAATATTCATTATTTATAAAATCATTAAGCATTTTATTCAATAACTCTAGCGGTAAACCAACAACATTTGAATAACTTCCATCTATTCTATCAATAAACCTTCTACCTGCTCCCTGGATAGCATAAGCACCGGCTTTTCCCATTGGCTCTCCTGATTGCACGTAATTTTCAAGTTCATATACCGAAACGTTCTTCATTTTTATCTTGGTCAGTGCAACACCTACAGATTCCTTTTCAGACGGCATTTCTTTAATACAGAGTCCGGAAAATACCTCATGAACCGAATTATTTAATAAAAAAAGCATTCTTCGTGCATCATCTTCATCTTTTGGTTTGCCATAAACCTTATTGTTATGCAAAACAACCGTATCTGCTCCGATGATAAACACATCTTTCAGCCCTTTAGCGACACTACATGCCTTTAACGATGCAAGATATTGAACAAGTACGTCCGGCGGTAATCGTTTTTTATAAAAGCTTTCGTCGACTCCATGAGGTACTACATCGAAAGACAACCCCGCCAATTTTAACAATTTAATCCTTTGCGGCGAAATTGAAGCAAGGACAAAACGCTTCCCGGAAAAAATCTCTCCTGGTGTTGAGCTTTCTACCCACATAAACAAAAGCATATCAGAAAAAATCAGAGGCTTTTAAGCGAAGATGTGGCAACTTTGGGTTTAATCTCTTCTGAGTATTTTACATCAGTTTCAGTTTCTACCAATTCAAAAATAGCAAGGGAGGCATTATCATTAAGCCTTCTTCCCAACAACCTTAATTTTCTACGTATTCCACCCATAGAATACTCAAGCGCTGGTATCTTACCAACACTGCTCCCAGAAAGTACTCCTAAGCGTGTGCCTGACAATTTCAATATACGTGTATATCCACCGTTCCTGTTTATAAATCTTTTTGCAATACCTTCGCTCTCGCGCCAATCTCCTTCTCCAAAAATCTTTTTTACAATATCAACATTCTTCAATCTAGAAAGAACCTGTCGATAACAGTGTACATAGCCTGGCCTGTCGCTCTCTTTTTTGTCCAATCCTTTTTTAGCTATGGTGATTATTTTTTCAACAAAAGATCTTGTCTCCTTTGCTTTTTCAACAGTTGTAACTATTCTTCCGTGAGTAAAAAGGCTATTTGCGATATTCTGCCTCAATGCCTTTCTGTGAGCGGAAGTTCTAGATAAATGTCTGCCTCTCTTTCCATGTCTCATTGTATCAACCTTTTCCCTTTTCCATTCGTTTTATTTCCAATGGCATCCCAATAGCTAAATTTAACTGACTTAGTTTTTTCTTTAATTCCTTCATCGTAGTTTTCCCGAAATTCTTAATTTGTAAAAGATCGTCCTCTGTTTTAACAACAAGATCACCTACCGTTACAATATTAGCAGTCTCTAAACAGTTAGAAGCTCGCACCGATAAATCTAATTCCGCAATCGGCATGCTCAACGTCCTATTAAATTCTTCAACAGACATGTCAGATATGCACTCCGCACTCATATTTTTTTCGATTTGTTGTAATTCTCTGCCTATTTCGAAGTATTGTATAAACGGATTTAAATGCTTTCTGGTAATCATTGCGGCTTCAACCAAAGCCATCTCGGGAGTAACAGTACCATTCGTCCAAATCTCTAAAATAAGTCTGTCATAATTTGTTCGTCTTCCAACACGTGTTTCCTCCGTGAAATACCGTACATTTCTGACAGGAGAAAAAAAAGAATCTACAGATATCAAACCAATATCTTGATCCTCAGATTCATTTTCATCAGCAGTTACATATCCGCGGCCTTTTCTCACTTCCATTTCAACATTAAAAGCCACATCCTCTGAAAGTGTTGCTATATGTAAATCATCATTAACAACTTCCACGCTTTCGTCAGTAATAATATCTTTGCCGGTAACTTTACCTTTTTTACTAGCCTCAATTTTTATAATCTTCGGCTGATCGGAATGCATTTTGACAACCAAATTTTTGATATTCAGGATAATATCAGCAACATCTTCTATTACACCTGGTACATTGGTAAATTCATGCGCCACCCCTTCAATTTTAACGGAAACAACAGCGCAACCTTCTAAAGAAGACAATAAAATTCTCCGTAGACTATTTCCTATTGTGTGACCAAAACCACGTTCGAAAGGGGCCGCTATGAACTTACCATACCTGTCGGTCAAAGTTTCATTTTCAACATCTACTCGTACTGGCAGTTCAAGACCTCTCCACCTTATTCGCATATTTTCCTCCCTAATCTATTTATAAGGGAATTTATAAAAATAAATTTGACGCAAGTAATTTTCTTACGAATGTTTGCGGGATTACAACTTCAATTGATGACTACAATGATAACTCTTATCATTGTGGAATGTTCCGGCTAAAAAAATTATTTTGAGCAAAGTTCGATTATTAACTGTTCCTGCACGGAAACAGAAATATCATCCCTGTTTGGAAGTTGTGTCACCACACCTTCCAATGCATCCTGCCGGAATTCTAACCAAGAGGGTATTTTTCTGGATTTTAAAGCTTCCGCGTTATCCTGAACAAGCTTCCGACTTCTCTCGCTATTTTTAGGCTTTATCACATCACCAACTTTTACTAAAAAAGAGGCGATATTTACTTTTTTATCATTGACCGTTACATTGCCATGTAAAATAAGCTGTCTGGCACTTTTTCTTGAATGAGCAAATGTAAGCAAATGTACGACATTATCTAACCTTCGTTCCAGCATTACTAATAGGTTATCACCAGTATTCCCTTTTTGTTTTTCCGCTTTTCTAAAGCAATTCCGGAACTGTCTTTCTAAAATACCATAAAAACGTTTCACTTTTTGTTTTTCCCGGAACTGAATACCATACTTCGAAAGCTTTCCTCTTCCCCATGAAAATTGCCCCGGAGGGTATTTTCGCTTTGTTATCGCACACTTAACCGTTTCACAACGGAATCCTTTTAAAAACAGTTTTTCACCTTCTCTTCGACACAACCTACATTGTGGTCCTACATATCTTGCCATATCTTTCCTTTCCAGAACTACACCTGTATTTATTTTACACCCTGCGCTTTTTACGGGGTCTGCAACCATTATGTGGAAGAGGCGTGACATCTTCTATCGCTTTTACACTCAATCCCGCTGCTTGAAGAGCCGTGATAGCTGATTCTCTGCCAGGCCCAGGCCCTTTAACCCTTATTTCTACTTCTTGTATTCCATATTTCTGTGCCTTTTCAGCAGCACTTGTCGCTGCTTTTTGAGCTGCGAAAGGGGTGCTTTTACGGGATCCTTTATAACCTGCGGTGCCAGCACTTGCCCAGCAAATTGTCTCTCCATTAACATCTGCTATTGTCACATAAGTATTATTAAATGTAGCTTTGATATTTGCGATAGCTCTTGTAACGTTGCGCCTAATTTTTTTGCTAGTTTTAGACATATTTCACCTCATCAATCAAAATCATCCTGGTTATTGTGTTTAATACACAAAAAACATAGTAACACTTTTTTTAACTTTAATTACCGCTTGTAACGTCATACAAACGTTTTTTTAAAACTATCATATTTGTTATGAGGTTATCAGTATACCGCAAAGCGAACAAATTAACTATTACAATAATTGTATCACCCACATATTGCCTTATAACATTCACTTCGACTTGAACCCGTATCGGCAAAAAAACTTTGCAACACAAAGTCGGTATTAAACATCTCATCTAATTTCTGAAATTTATTCATATTGTATTTTCTATTTCTTTTCTTTCTTTTCGCTATGATCATCAGGTTCTTTGGCGTATATTTTGGAGATACGATCTCAACGAGCTTAACACTGTAACCTGCTCCAGCTAAAAACTGTGCTCTTAATGCTTCGGTAAGGATACTAGCAAACCGATATCTCAATAGGCCAAAATCCGTTATATCCACCAACGGATGCCCTTCTTTAAGCCGATTCCTAATATTATTTTCACAACAGGGTACTACCAGAATGTGCCTAGATTTGATTTTAATTGCTTTTGCAATAGTTTCATCCGTAGCGACATCACAAGCGTGAAGTGCAATAACAAAATCGACAGATTTTTCTGGTAAAACATCAATTGTTTTAGTATTTATAAAACACATATTTTTAAATCCGAGAAGGCTATTGATCCTCTCGCATTTTTCTATTATTGCCGGATTCTTATCGACCGCATAGAAATATGTATTTAAAGCAAAGGTATTTGATAGCACATAATTTAAGACAAACGACAAATAAGATTTACCACAGGAACAATCAAGAAATACAATTTCCTTTTTTTCTTTATAGAAGGTTTCAATTATGGTTATAACTTGTTCACAGAACCCTACGACTTCATTAAACTTCTTGTTTTCTCTCCTAATTGAAACATCTATATTCAATTCGAGAGCATTTAAAAAATTTACATTGGCTTTCATTAATGCTGCAATTATTTCTTTCTTTTCCATCTTAACCTTTTGAGATTCTTAATCACGTATCAAAAATTAGTTAATTTACTTAGAATGCAAAAAGGTTTACCTCATTTCTTTAACTCCTTTTTTGCCCGCTACAGTTTTCTTTCGCCCCTTTCGAGTTCGAGCGTTAGTTTTTGTCCTTTGACCTCTCACCGGCAATCCCATTCGATGACGCATTCCACGGTAACAACTTATACTTCTTAAACGTGAAATATTCTGCAATTCTTGTCTGCGTAATTGTCCTTCTACGTTATAATTTTTCCCGATGTGAGCGCCTAAAATACTAAGCTGATCTTCATGAAGGTCCTTAGCACGCACATTTTCATCTATGCTAAGTTCTTTTAATATTTTCTTAGATAAAGCACTCCCAATACCGTAAAAATATGTTAGCGCAACAACTATTCTTTTGTCTGCGGGAATATCTGTACCTGCAATTCTAGGCATTAATAGATTCCTTTCTAGAAATCACAAAACTATCCTTGCCGCTGCTTGTGCCGAGGATTCGAACAAATTACACGAACTACATTTTTTCTTCTTATTATTTTACAGTTTTCGCAAATTCTCTTCACCGAAGTTCTAACTTTCATGGTGGCATTCTCTAAATAATAACTAAAATATACCTACTCTTTTAAACTTGCCTATAAATTATCCTACCTTTATCAAGATCATATGGCGACATCTCAACAGTCACTTTATCACCAGGCAATATTTTAATAAAGTGCATGCGCATTTTGCCAGAAACATGCGCAAGTATCTTATGTCCATTTTGTAACTCCACCCGAAACATTGCATTGGGTAGAGACTCCTTTACAACAGCTTCCACGCGAATTGGTTCTTCTTTTGCCATATTATGTTAATAAAAAATTTTATAACGTTAGAATTTCAGCCCCATTCTCCGTAACTACCACCGTATGTTCAAAATGTGCTGATAATTCCCCATCTTTTGTCACTACGACCCACCTATTATCCAACACCTTCGTATCTGGTTTTCCAACACAAATCATAGGCTCTATTGCAATAGTCACGCCAGGCATTAATATTTCATCAGATTCTAAAAGCGACTTACTAACAAAATTAGGTACTTGTGGGTCTTCATGCATGCTCCTGCCAATGCCGTGACCAGTATAGTCTCTTACAACCGAATAACCGTTTTCCTCTACAAACTCTTGTATTGTTCGCGAAATCAGTGACAACTTTTCGCGTGACTTGATCACACTTATGGCCAAATATAGTGATTTTTCACACACACCTAAAAGTCTTTCTGCTTCCTCAGAGACAATTCCAACGGGTATTGTCAATGCTGCATCTGCAACATATTTACGATAACGGACACCAACATCAATGCTTAGAATATCACCTTCGTCTAATCTTCTTTGACTAGGTATACCATGAACAACCTCTTCATTTATTGAAGTGCATATACTCTTAGGAAACCCTCTATAACCTTTAAAAACAGGTATCGCATTCTTGCTTATAATGAATTTCTCTATTTCTTCATTCAAATAATCTGTTGTTACCCCTTTTTTAGTGAGTTCTCTTGCCAGTCTTAATGCTTCTGCCGTTATCTTTCCAGCACTTCGCATTATTTCTATTTCACGTGGAGATTTGCGTACTATCACTTTTGTCACCCGGCCATTGTCTTTTTTTGCTTCTTGCACTCTTGATTAATGATATCAGCGATAGCCTTTGAGATCACCTCTATTCTCAAGTCACTAATTATTTCCTTTAATATCTTATTTTTCTTATAATATTCAACTAGACCTGCCGTTTGTTCACGATAAACTTTAAGTCTTTCTATAATTGTCTCTGGTTTATCATCGGCCCTTTGAAGTAATTTCCCACTACACTTATCACAAATGCCATCTTTTAGCGGCGGCACTAATTTTATGTGATAATTCGCACCGCACACACTACAAATCATCCTACCGGACAATCTATCAATAACCGTCTGCTCAGAGACAATAAAATAAAAAACAATATCAAGACTATCTCCAAGTGTTTTTAACATTTCGTCAAGTACTTTTGCTTGAGAAAGTGTCCTTGGAAAACCATCCAAAACAAAACCATTTCCACAATCATTCTTTAAAATTCTATCTACAACAATCCCCACAACAACTTGATCTGGTACTAATATGCCTTTCTCTATATAAAAACGAGCCTTCATACCGGTCTCAGTTCCGGCCTCTATAGCTTCGCGCAATAAATTCCCCGAAGAAATATGCGGAATATTCTCAATCTTACTAATTGTTTCCGCTTGTGTTCCTTTACCTGCACCCGGAGGACCTAGAAATACGATCCTCATCCCATCCTACCTCTAATTCGTGTACCACCGCTAAGAAAGCCACTATATTGCCTCATTATCATATGCGATTCGATTCTCTGCACCATATCCAATGCAACACCAACAATTATCAGTAATCCAGTGCCTCCATAAAAGCCAGCAATAGCTCTGTTAAGTTCAAAGCCTCCTGCTACCAACTTCGGAAGAATAGCAATTAAAGATAAAAAGGCAGCACCCGCAAGTGTTATCTTTCCCATAATACTCTCAAGATATTCTGCAGTTCTATGCCCTGGCCTAATCCCGGGAATAAAGCTGCCGTAATCTTTCATATTATTTGACATTTCTCTTGGGTTAAATTGGATAGCCGTCCAAAAATAACAAAAAAAAGTAATTAGCAAAATATACAACATAACGTATAAAACACCTTCTTGTAAAATACCCGATAAGCGTGATGTTATCCAATAACCAACGCTCCCGGGTTCAAACCTTATCTGTATACCTTGCATGATTGCAGCAGGGAAAATCAACAATGATTGCGCAAATATTATCGGCATCACGCCTGCTTGATTCACTCTTAGAGGCAAGAAGTGTCTTTGTCCACCGTACACCCTCCTACCACGCGTATGCTTAGCTTGTTGTATAGGAATACGCCTTTGCCCTTGCGTTATATAGACAACACCACCTACAATGGCGAAAAACATACCCAACAATATTAAAAGTTTAACGATTCCAATCTGATGTTCTGCCGGGGCTACAGAAAATGTAAAGTTTTGTACTATCTGGTTAAAAGCCCACGGCAAGCGCTCAATAATCCCAACCATAATAACTATCGATATACCGCTCCCTATCCCGTGCTCTTCTATCTGTTCCCCGATCCACATCAAGATCATAGTGCCAGTTGTTAGCAAAATTGCCGCCATTAACTGAAAACTAACGCCTTGTAGGTATACTGGTATGACCGGTACTCCATTAAACTCAACAGTATAAAGAGTTCTCGTCATCACAAAAGCTTGGAAAAGACACAAACCTACGGTTGCAATCCGCGTATATTGATTAATTTTCTTCCTGCCTACTTCACCCTCTTTCTGTAGTCTTTCTAAATAAGGTACCACACCTACTAACAACTGAAAAATGATAGACGCACTTATGTAAGGCATCACTCCTAGCCCAAAAATAGCTCCGGAAGACATGGCACCGCCCGCAAACATGTCTACCATTCCTAATAATTGTCCAATTCCGGACTGTGAAAACTGATTAAAATACGACTTTAATACACTGGTATCAATTCCTGGTATGGGTAAATAAACGCCTACACGACACAATGCTATTAAACCAAGAGTGATTAAAACCTTTTTCCGTAACTCAGGTATGCGAAAAACATTTCCAAATTGTTCAATCATGAAATTATTTTAGCCTCTCCGCCTGCTGCTTTAATTTTTTCCATTGCGACTTTGCTAAATTTGTGCGCTTCAACTGTAATTGAATTTTTCAACTCGCCCTCTCCCAACACCTTCACTCCTGCACCTATTTTTTTAATTACCCCAGATTCCTTCAGTGTAGCAATCGTTACTATATCACCACTGCCAAAATGTGCAATGTCCTTTAAATTTACAATGTTATATTCTTTTTTAAATATGTTGTTGAATCCACGTTTTGGTAATCGGCGGAAAAGAGGTGTTTGTCCACCCTCAAACAATTTTTTCATGCTGAAGCCAGATCTCGAAGAAGCTCCTTTTGCTCCGCGACCTGCAGTTTTTCCCCAACCTGAACCAATTCCTCGCCCTACCCTCTTCTTACGTTTCCTCTTTATTGGTACCGCATTTAAATCAAAAAGATTCATTCTATCCTTACTCCCCGTAATTCTTCAACTTCTTCTTTTGTTTTTAGGGCTCTCAAACCGTTTAATGTCGCCTTAACAACATTAAGTGGATTCCTTTTGCCATAACATTTAGTCAAGATATTTCTTACCCCTACATATTCTAGAACTGCCCTTGCAGGCGCACCAGCTTTAATACCTGTACCTGGTGAAGCGGGCTTCATGAATACTCTGGCAGCCTTGTAACGTCCCATTATCTCGTGTGGTATCGTGTCGCCCTTTAAATTTATTTTAAATAGCTGTTTTTTCGCTTCCTTGACGGCCTTATTTACCGCATTTGGTACCTCACGCGCTTTACCAAAGCCGATACCGACACTCCCCGCCTTATTTCCAACAACAACAAGAGAACTAAAGCTCATCGACTTTCCACCCTTGGTTACAGTCGTACATCGGTTAATTTTTACAACTGTTTCTTCTAGATTAATCGGTTGTTCTGGTTGCGCCAACTGTATCTCCTTGTTCGACTTATCAAATAATTAAAAATTTAAACTATTCTTTCTGGCACTTTCCGCCAAAGCTTTAATCCTTCCATGATAAGCATATCCACCTTTATCGAAAACTACTTTTGTAATACCTTTCTTTATAGCCTCTTCTGCCAGTTTTTCACCAACGATCTCTGCCGCCTTTATGTTGCCACCATATACGATACTTGCTCTAACATCTGGCGTTAAAGTAGAAATTGCAACTAGTGTCTTCCCCTCATTATCATCAATAATCTGACAATAAATATTCTTCAGACTTCGATAAACACTCAAACGTGGTCTTTCGCAACTACCTATCACTTTCTTTCTGATTCTTTTATGTCGTCTTGCTCTTTTTCTTCTTTTTTCTTTAATCGGATCCATAATCTATACCCTTAACCAAAATATTACCCACCGGAAGACATGGCCTTACCGGCTTTTCTTCTTATCACTTCTCCGGCATACTTCACACCCATGCCCTTATAAGGCTCAGAAGGCTTTTTAGCTTTTATCATTGCAGAAAACTGACCAACCAATTGTTTGTCAGTACCAGAAACCGTTAATTTAGCGGGGTTTGTTGGATTTTTAACCTCAACCTTAATATCTTTTGGTATCTCCATATGTACAGGATGCGAAAAACCCAGCGATAAAATTAGCGCATTGCCTTGTATTTTAGCATTATATCCTAATCCAACAATCTCAATATCTTTAGAAAACCCACGCACAATACCTATCATCATATTTGCGAGCAATGCCCTAGTTAAACCGTGCAATGCTTTAAATCGCTTTTCATCCGAGCTTCTTTTCACAATAATCTGTTGACTACCTAGTGCGTATTCAACATCAATGCTCAGATGAACATTTAAATTTAAGGTACCCTTAGGCCCTTTTATCTCAATAGCTTTATTGTTTATTGCTACTTTTACATCACTCGGAACCTTAACAGGTTGCTTCCCTATTCTTGACATCCTAACCCCTTAAATAAAAAAACCTATTAAGACACTGTACAAATAAGTTCACCGCCAATTTTTAACCTTCGACACTCCTTGTCGCACAATATCCCTTTTGATGTAGAATATATCGCAGATCCGAAACCTCCGCAAACCTTTCCTACATCTTTGGCACTTTTGTAAACCCTTCTGCTTGACTTACTCTCTCTTACGAGAGTGTTAATAACCTTCTGCTTCAACGCACCATATTTTAAATAAACCCTGATGGTACCTTGTTTATTATCAGGAATTTCTTTATATTCTTCAATATAACCCTCACTTTTCATAATTTTTAATATCTCCTGCTTAATTTTAGAAGCAGGAATATCAACGCTATCTCTACGAATCATATTAGCATTTCTTATTCGTGTAAGCATGTCTGAAATTGGATCTGTCATGCACATATTTTATCCCTTTTCAATAAATCAATTTTAATTTTACCAACTTGCTTTTTTAACCCCAGGTATCTCACCTTTTAACGATAGCATCCTAAAACATATCCTGCATATCTGAAATTTACGATAATAGGCTCGCCTTCTCCCGCATAATTTACACCTATTATATTTTCTAGTTTTGTATTTAGGATCCCCATTAGCTTTTTCTATTAAACACTTCCTTGCCATTTAAAACTCCTTATTCAGACCTAAAAGGCATTCCCAATGACTTTAGCAATTCATGAGAATATTCATCTGACTTACCACTAATAACGAATGTAACATCCATACCCTGTATAGTTGTAATTTTATCAATATTCACTTCAGGAAAAACTGTCTGTTCTGTGAGACCTAATGTATAATTTCCTCTTCCATCAAAAGATTTCACAGATATTCCACGAAAATCTTTTATTCGCGGTAAAACGATGCTGATGAAACGATCAATAAATTCAAACATTCTTTTCCCGCGTAGGGTAACTTTACAACCAATCGCCTGGCCTTCTCTTAGTTTAAAACCAGCAACTGATTTTCTTGCGACAGTAACAGCTGGCTTTTGTCCACTTATTGTTGTCAGATGCCCTATAGCTTCTTCAAGAAAATTTTTATTGTCAATAGCCTTTCCAACACCCATATTGATTACTACTTTTTGTATTTTGGGCACGGAATACTTGTTTCTTAATGAAAACTTCTCTATTAAATAAGGAACAGTTTCTTCTTTATATTTTTTTAATAACCTTACCATAATTAATCCCAAACTATCATTCATCTGATGATATTTCTACACCACAATAAACACACGTACGCAATTTAGCGCCATTTTCCAAAACCTTCTTTTTTATTCTTACCCCTAATCCGTTTTTCTTGCAACTTCTATTCTGACAAACAGGCAAAACATTTGCGGCTGATATTGAAGTCTCTTTCTGAATCCTACCGCCTTGGGGATTTTTCTGGCTGGGCTTAACATGCTTATGTATTACCTTTACCCCTTTTATTACCACACGATTTTTTTCAGGTAATGCCTTCATTATTTTCCCAGTTTTTCCCGCCTCATTTCCAGCAACCACTGCCACTAAATCATTCTTGCGAATATGCATATAACCACTGCTTTCCTTCTCTAAAACCTCATTCTCAACTAATTAAACTACTTCTGCAGCCAAAGAAATTATTTTCATAAAGTTTTTTTGCCTTAATTCTCTTGCCACTGCACCAAATATTCTAGTCCCTCTTGGGTTACCATCGTTGTCGATTATAACAATTGCGTTCTTATCAAATTTCAAATAGGACCCATCTTCCCGGCGTACATTATTCCGTGTCCTAACAATAACGCCTTTGCAAACGTCGCCTTTTTTAACTACCCCACCATGAATAGATTTTTTTACAGCTACTACGATTACATCGCCTACCGTTGCATATTTCCGCCGAGAACCACCGAGTACTTTTATACATTTTGCCTTTTTCGCCCCGCTGTTGTCCGCAACGTCTAAACTTGTTTGTTCCATTATCATCTAAACACACCCCAACTAATGATTAATCTTTTGCCTTCTCAACAATACGAACAAATCTTGTAAATTTTGTTTTACTAATGGGTCGACATTCCGCTATCTCTACCTTGTCTCCAACTTTTGCGCTTTTTTCTTCATCATGAACTTTGTAAACAGTAGATTTTTTTACATACTTTCCATACTTGGGATGTTTTACAAGGCGCATTATTTCTACAGTTATAGTCTTATTCATTTTTGTCTTTATGACATTCCCAACATACTTTCTCCGCCTACTTCTTTTTTCAGTTGCGGTTTGCATTTTTATAACTACCCTCCTGAAACTAGATTTTTATTAATTCCCAAATCAATCTCCCGCAATACGGTTTTTAATCGGGCAATTTTCTTTTTGATAAATTTTCGTTGTGCAGTATTACCCGTTTCCCCCGATTGCCATTGAAATTTGATATTCAAAAGTTCTCTTCTTGTTGACTCTGCTTCTTCTGCAATTTCCAAGCGCGATTTAACTCTTATCTCAGTAATCTTCAAAACGTACGTCTCCTTCGCACAAGCCTAACTTTTACAGGCATTTTATGCGCTATTCTGCAAAAAGTTTCACGAGCTCCCTCTTCATTTATACCGCCTATCTCATACAAAATCGTTCCTGGTCTCACAACAGCAACCCAAAACTCTGGTTCCCCCTTACCTTTACCCATACGAGTTTCAATTGGTGTTGACGTCACTGACTTATGAGGAAATATCCTTATCGTAAGCTTGCTTTCTTTTGGCATACTATGTGCGGCAGAAATCCTTCCCGCTTCAATTTGTTGAGCCGTAATCCACCCAGGCTCCAAAGTTTGTAAGCCAAATTCTCCAAAAGATACAGCGTTTCCTCGCGTGGCATTTCCTTTAATTTTTCCACGTTGAGATTTCCTGAACTTCACCCTCTTAGGCATTAACCTCATTTGTATCCTCCCCCTTTGAACTTGTAAGACCTCTATACAACCATACCTTAACGCCAATTACACCGTAAGTGGTTTTAGCCTCAGCGAAACCATAATCTATGTCCGCCCGAAGGGTGTGTAACGGAACGCTTCCGTGAGTAATCTTCTCTGTCCTTGCAATCTCTGCGCCACCTAACCTTCCCGAAACCTGAATTCTCATACCTTTAACACCTGCATTAAGTGATGCCTCCATCGCTTTTTTCATAGCCCTTCTAAAAGAAGCGCGTCTTTCCAATTGCTCTGCGACATTTTCGCTTACTAACTGCGCATAAGTTTCGGGTTTAGTTATTTCTTTTATCTTTACAACAACAACACGTCCAATATATTTCTGTATTTCATCTTTAAGCTTATCGACTTCCGCGCCCTTCCTGCCTATTATTAGTCCAGGGCGCGCGGTATGAAGAGTTATCTTAGCCTCGTGCCGTGTTCTCTCTATTTCAACAAATGGTATCCCGCCAAAACTATAATTTTTCTTGATTAGCTTGCGTATCTTGAAATCTTCAACAAGCAAAGTACCAAAAGATTTCTTGTCTGCATACCAGACAGATTTCCACCCTTGCGTTATTCCCAGCCGAAAACCGATTGGACAAACCTTCTGTCCCATTTTTTCTCCTTATCTTTTTATCTTTTAGCCTTTTCAGCCAAAACGATTGTAATATGACTTGTACGTTTTAAAATTCTCGAGGACATCCCTCGAGGCCTTGGACGAAACCACTTCCTGCTTGGGCCACCATCAACTAAGGCATGTTTAACATACAGTGTTTCTACATCCGCAGAGACATTCTCGTTTGCTGCAGCTAACGCAGCCCTGATGACTTTATCTATCATGTAAGATGCACGCTTATGCGTCAGTCTCAAAGTTCTCAAAGCGTCATTAACTGATTTGCCTCTAATAAGATCAATAACATAACGTGCCTTTCTTGGTGAGATTTTTGCGTATTTATGACATGATCTATAATCCATCAATCGTTACCTTTCGATACAAAATTTAATTTCTTGCAAAGCTTTATATCAACATTGGCTTATGCACTGCCTACTATTTCTTTTTGCCACCATGAGACCGAAAAGTTCTTGTAAGAGAAAACTCACCTAGCTTATGTCCTACCATATCATCGGTAACAAATAGCTTATTAAATACTTTACCATTGTGAATCATAAAGGTGTGTGACACAAATTCAGGTATTATGGTGCAGCTTCTTGCCCAAGTACGTAACGATTCATGCACACCCGATTCTTTTTGCTTCATTACCTTTTCTAACAACTTCTTATCAACATATGGTCCTTTTTTTATAGAGCGACTCATCAAATCTCCTAATATCTTTCAAAATTTACAAATTACCCCTAGCCCCAACTCTCCTTCTTCTAATTATAAATCTGCTACTTACAGCTCTCCTCTTCCTCGTTTTTCCACCCTTAGCAAGCAAACCAGTCTTTGAGCAAGGGTGCCTACCACCACCACTTCTTCCTTCACCACCTCCCATCGGATGTGCTACGGGATTTTTTGCCACTCCTCTTACGTGAGGCCTTCTCCCTTTCCATCTATTTCTCCCTGCTTTTCCTAAACGTATATTACTATGATCAGTATTACCCAGTTGTCCAATTGTTGCCCTGCAACTACCGTGAATTTTCCGAACTTCACCAGAGGGGAGTGTTATGTGAGCATATCCGCCTTCTTTTGCCAGCAATCTTGCAACACTACCTGCAGACCGAACTATCTTACCTCCTTGCCCTGCACGCAACTCAATATTGTGCAGATCCATACCCAAAGGTATATTATTAAGAGGCATAGTATTGCCAATGTCAGGATCTACCTTTTCACCCGATTTAACAAACTGACCGACCTTCAATTTCTCGGGAGCCAAAATGTATCTTTTTTCTCCATCAACATAATTAAGTAAAGCAATACGAGCGGATCTATTAGGATCATACTCAATACTGGCAACCTTTGCTGGAATATCATCCTTTCTCCGCTTAAAATCAATATTTCTATATTGTCGCTTACCGCCTCCACCAACATTCCCAGCCGTAATTTTCCCTTCAGAATTTCTACCGCCGGTTTTTTTAAGAGGCCGAATCAAAGATCTTTCCGGCTTTGTTTTCGTTATTTCTGAAAAATCTGAAACACTGGCAAATCTTCTTCCCGGAGTTACGGGTTTGTAATATATAATACCCATAAGAACTTTTTACCTCAAAGTTAAAACTTTAATAGCCGAAATCAATTGTATGCCCTTCTTTTAAAGCAACAATAGCCTTTTTTAATTCTTTTGTTTTACCCTTTATAAATTTAACTCTTCTTTTCTTGCTCTTTTTTATCAAGGTCCTTACACTGTTTACTTTAACAGCAAAAATGCCCTCTATAGCATTTTTTATTTGAATTTTGTTCGCTTTTAAATCTACCTCGAAATGATAGGAATTCGTTTTCTCACCATCTGAAACGCTCTTTTCAGTTCTTAGAGGCCCCTTAATAACATCGTATTTGTCCATATAATTTAGTACCCCTACCTAACTCAAACTATTCAATGCTTGTTTGGTTATTAATATTTTCTTTGGCTTAAGAATCTCATATGCATTTAAATCATGACACTCCATCATTCTTACATAAGGGATATTTCTTGAAGATTTCAAAAGAGATTCCGTGGCTTTTGATATCACAATCAAACTACTTATTCCTGCCATTCCAAAAGATTTTAGTAACGAAACCATTTGTTTTGTTTTCGGCGAAGCAAAATCTAATTTATCCACCACCACCACTTCGTTATCTTTAATCTTAGACGACAGTGCGGAAAAAAGTGCCTGCTTTTTTGCCATTTTCGGAATAGAATAAGAGTAATCCCTTGGTTTTGGCCCAAATGCAACACCACCACCCCTCCAGATAGGAGACCTACTACTTCCAGCCCTTGCCTTACCCGTATGCTTTTGCGCCCACGGTTTTTTCCCTCCCCCAGAAACCTCCGCCCTTGTTTTCGTTGAAACCGTCCCCTGCCTTTTATTTGCCTCATACATCTTTACCACATCCCTTAAAAGTTTATAACGTACAGGAGAATCGGATATGCTATCAGGAACCCGCATATTTTCTATTTCTTTTCCATCATCATTGTATACTATTATTTCCATACTTCCTCTTACCCTAAAATTATACAATTTTTTTTATTATTAGATAACTACCTTTATGCCCAGGAACAGCTCCCTTAACAAAAAGCATATTTTTTTCCTTATCAACCTTGACAACATCAAGATTCTTAATTGTAACACGCCCTCTACCAAGCTGTCCCGGCATCTTTTTCCCACGTATGACTCTTCCAGGATCAGTCCCTGCACCAACAGAGCCAACAGAACGATGCCTCGTAGACCCATGCGTTTGCGGGCCTCCCTTCATACCCCACCTTTTCATAACACCGGCAAAACCTTTTCCCTTTGATATACCTATAACATCAACCAATTTGACATCTTCGAATATATCCAATGTGACCGCCTGCCCAAGATTGATATCAGCAACAGTATCCTCCAGTTTCACCTCTTTAACAAACCTGCCTGGAAGCAAAGACGCTTTAGCTGCATGTCCAATTTCCGGCTTCTTCGCTCTTTTAATTTTTTTTTCTTTGTACCCAAGCTGCACTGCAGAATACCCATCATTTCCCAACGTTTTTATTTGCAAAACATTACAAGGTCCCGTCTTTATCAACGTAACAGGAACCAGCACCCCATTGTCAGTATAAATTTGGGTCATTCCTACCTTCTCACCTAATAAACTATTTAACATTTCAATCAAACCTTACGCTATTAAATTTCTATAAAAGTTATGCTTTTATCTTGATCTCTATACCAGCAGGCATGTTAATCCGATTCAACGCATCCATCGTTTTCGCTGTAGGCTCCAAAATATCAATCAATCTCTTATGAGTCCTTACCTCAAACTGCTCCCTAGACCTCTTGTCAATATGTGGAGATCTTAAGACGGTGTATCTTTCTATGCGAGTCGGCAAGGGAACAGGACCAAATACCTTTGCACCAGTACGCTTTGCCGTTTCAACAATTTCCAGCGCCGATTGGTCTAATATTCTATAGTCGTATGCTTCCATTCGTATTCTAATTTTCTGATCCAACACTTCTACGCTCCCATAAAGGCCTAAACCTCCAAAAAACTCAAGTTACTAAGGCTATCACATATTTACAAAAAATCAACTCAATAATTATAATTTATGCAACAATTTTTGTAACAACACCTGCACCCACTGTCTTCCCACCTTCCCGAATTGCAAACCGCAGCCCCTCATCCATCGCTATCGGCGTCACCAACTCTACATTAATCTTCACATTATCTCCTGGCATTACCATCTCAGCACCACCTGTCAATGTAACAACGCCGGTAACATCCGTCGTCCTAAAATAAAACTGCGGTCTATATCCATTAAAAAAGGGCGTATGTCTTCCCCCTTCTTCCTTGGTCAATATATACACCTCCGCTTCGTATTTAGTGTGCGGCGTTATACTGCCAGGTTTCGCTAATACCTGACCACGCTCCAGATCATTCTTCTCTACCCCCCGCAGCAACAACCCCAAGTTATCCCCCGCCTGACCCTCATCCAACGTCTTATTAAACATTTCCACACCAGTAACCACAGATTTCTTTATATCCGGCTTAATCCCTACGACATCTACCTCGTCTCCTACCTTCACCCTACCCTTCTCAACCCTACCTGTTCCAACTGTCCCACGCCCTTTTATGCTAAACACATCTTCCACGGACATCAAAAACGGCTTATCTATTTCCCTTACAGGATCAGGAAGATAAGTATCCACCGCATCCATTAGTTTCAATATCGGACCACAGTTCGCACATTCCGCACCTCCGCACCCACACTGTGCCGCCTTCAGCGCAGAACCCTTCACCACAGGTATCTCATCCCCCGGAAAATCATATTTACTCAATAGCTCCCTTATTTCCATCTCTACCAGCTCCATCAGCTCCTGATCCTCTAACATGTCCACCTTATTCAGGAACACCACAATCTTGGGAACTCCCACCTGCCTTGATAACAATATATGCTCGCGGGTCTGTGGCATCGGACCATCCGGCGCACTTACAACCAATATCGCTCCATCCATCTGCGCCGCGCCCGTTATCATATTCTTTACATAATCTGCATGCCCAGGACAGTCCACATGCGCGTAATGCCTCTTCTTCGTCTCATACTCCACATGCGATATCGCTATCGTGATACCCCGCTCCCGCTCTTCAGGAGCCTTGTCTATCGAATCAAACGGCCTATCCTTCGCCAACCCCTGCTTCGACAATACATGCGTTATTACAGACGTCAGCGTTGTCTTACCATGATCCACATGCCCTATCGTACCTATGTTTAAATGCGGCTTAGTTCGCTGAAATACTTCTTTAGCCATTAATTTAAACCTCCAATATTTTGATTTATGAATACGTTATGTAACATTGCCAACAGATTTTGCAGGCGCCGGTCTGTACTCTAAAGGCTCCATAGTAAAAGTGCCTCTTCCTTGGGTAATGGAACGTAATGTCGTCGAATAACCAAACATTTCAGCAAGGGGGACTTCACCTTTAATAATCCTTATATTTCCCTTGGTTATCATTTCCAAGATATTTGCTCTGCGACTATGAACTTCTCCTATCACATCACCCATGTATTGTTCCGGAACAGTTATTTCAATAGACATTATTGGTTCCAACAATATGGAATTCGCCATTTCAACACCTTTTCTAAAAGCAATACATGCCGCAGTGTAAAAAGCAAGATCAGAAGAATCTACAGGATGCGTAGAACCATCTATCAAAGTTACTTTGATATCAATCAATGGCGGACCGCCGGCAACACCAGTTATCGCAGTATCACAAATACCTTTTTCTACAGATCTCACATATTGCCGTGGGATTTTACCACCGACTATAGCATCAACAAAAGTGACCGGTTCATCACCTTCTTTAAATGGCTCCACAGTTATCCATACATGACCATATTGTCCATGTCCGCCAGTCTGTTGAACGAACTTTCCTTCCACCTCAACTTTTTTCCTAATCGTTTCACGATATGATACCTTTGGCGCACCAACATTTGCGTCCACATTATACTCGCTCAACATCCTGTTTTTAATTACTTCCAAATGCAACTCTCCCATCCCGGAAATAATCATCTGACCGGTTTCCTTGTCCAAGTGCATCCTGAAGGTAGGGTCTTCTTTCGCCAGCCTCGCTAGCACCATCCCCAGTTTTTCTTTTTCTTTGTCCGACTTCGGCTCGATCGCCATTGAAATCACCGTATCTGGAAATTCCATCTTTTCTAAAATTATAGGATTGTCCAGATCACAAAGCGTATCGCCGGTAACTGTATCTTTGAGGCCAATCACGGCGCAAATTTCACCGGCTATTACCTCGCTAACTTGCTCTCTATTTGCCGCATGCATTTTATATATACGGCTAACCAGCTCTTTTTTATCTTTTCCCGAATTTAACACCCTCGTTCCGGAGGTTAACTTTCCAGAATAAACCCGTATAAAAGTCAAATCGCCATGTTTATCAGAAGCAATTTTAAAAGCCAACGCACAAAACGGTTCTTCCACAAACGGTTTTCTGGAAATTTCTTTATTAGTTTTTGGATCAATACCTACAATGGCCTCTTTATCCACTGGCGATGGCAAATAATCGCATACCGCATCAAGTAAAAGCTGCACGCCTTTTTTCTTAAATGCCGATCCACACAATACCGGAACAAACTTTAAATTTATCGTCCCTTCACGAATAGCCTTCTTTATTTCTTCTGTTGTGATTTCTTTCCCATCTAAAAACTTTTCTGTAAGCCAATCAGTGTGTTCTGCCAAGGTTTCAATCAGCTTCTCCCGCTCTTCTTCTGCCTTTTTTTGGTATTCTGCAGGAATTTCTTCGTCAGAGAAATTCATACCCATTTTATCTTCTTCGTCTGAATATATCCTGGCTTTCATACGAACTATATCAATTAATCCTCTAAAATTCGACTCATTGCCAATTGGTATTTGTATGGGAACTGCCGCGAATCCAAGCCTTTCGTTAATTTCGTCAACAACCTTATAATAATCTGCACCTACTCGATCCATTTTGTTTACAAAACAAATCCTTGGCACTTTATATCTGTCCGCTTGCCGCCATACGGTCTCCGACTGCGCCTCTACCCCACCAACACCGCAAAAAACGCATACTGCGCCGTCTAAAACCCTAAGAGATCGTTCCACTTCCATAGTAAAGTCGACGTGACCAGGAGTATCAATCAGGTTAATCTGATAATCCTTCCAACTACACGTAGTAGCAGCTGCAGTAATAGTAATGCCTCGTTTTTGTTCTTCTTCCATCCAGTCCATGGTAGCGGTGCCTTCATGAACCTCACCCATCTTATGAGACTTTCCTGTGTAATATAGTATACGTTCGGATGTAGTTGTTTTCCCCGCATCAATATGCGCAGCAATTCCAATATTTCTTAATTTTTCGAACTTCATCTTTTTTTAATCTACCCTCAATTAAAACTTCGACCATGCAAAATGTGCAAATGCCTTATTTGCCTCTGCCATTTTATGCGTGTTTTCTCTTTTTGTTATTGATATACCTTGTTTTTTATATGCATCCATCAACTCATCTGCCAAGCGCTGAAACATAGGGCGTCCTTTTTTGCTTTTAGCGGCTTCTATTATCCAGCGTATCGTCAAGGCGACCTGTCTTTGTCTCGGGACTTCAACAGGTACTTGATATGTGGCACCTCCCACACGCTTCGACCGAACCTCGACCAAAGGCTTAACATTATTTACTGCGGTTTCAAAAAGCTCAATAGGAGCGACATCAGATACTTTTTTTTCTATCAGATCCATAGCACCATAGAATATCTTTTCTGCCGTACTCTTCTTTCCTTTTTTCATAAGGCAGTTAATAAATTTTGTTATCAACTTACTCTTATATTTTGCATCCGGTTGTAAAAATTTCTCAGTACTTCTATACGCAAGAGCCATCTATTAAATTCTCCAAAATTAAGACCTATTTAGGGGTTTTAGCGCCATATTTAGACCTGGATCGTTTTCGGCCATTTACACCGGCACAATCCAATGTTCCACGGACTATGTGATATTTAATACCTGGTAGGTCTCTAACCCTCCCCCCCCTCACCAATACGATTGAATGTTCTTGTAAATTATGACCTTCGCCTGGAATGTAAGCACTTATTTCCCTGCCATTTGACAACCTCACCCTCGCAGCTTTTCTCAAGGCTGAATTTGGTTTCTTCGGAGTTCTCGTCATTACTTGAAGGCAGACACCCTTTTTTTGAGAACATTTTTCTAAATCGGGGCTTTTACTTTTATTTTTTGTTTTCTTTCGACCTTTTCTTATTAATTGATTTATTGTAGGCATATCTCCCCCGCTATTTATAATGTTGGTTCTAATAACTCTTCTTTTTGCTTGCTTGCTTCCTTGATTGCCACCTCACTTGTAGCAATTGCACAAAGTGTATTGTACGACTTATATCCGGTACCCGCGGGCACCAAATGACCAAGAATTACGTTTTCCTTTAATCCTACCAAATTATCAACTTTTCCTTCAAGCGCAGCTCTAGTCAATACTTTTGTTGTCTCCTGAAAAGAAGCTGCAGAAATAAAACTATCCGCCTGCAGAGATGCTCTCGTAATACCCAACAATAAAGGTTTTGCGGTTGAAGGTTTTCCGCCCATATCTTTTATTTTCTTATTTTCTTCTCTGAATTTAAATTTATCCATAATTTGTCCCGGAAGGAGATTCGTATCCCCCGCATCCTCTATTTTTACTTTCCTAAGCATTTGACCAATTATTATTTCTATATGTTTATCATCAATCGGTACGTTTTGAGACCGATAAACATTTTGAACCTCTTTTAACATGTAAGTCTGCAATTCTTCCTCGCCACATATTCTTAAAATGTCCTGCAAAACCAACGGGCCTTCCACAAGTGGGTCTCCAGCTTTAACATGATCACCCCTATGTACCTTTAAATGCTTACCTCTTGGAACAAGGTGTTCGCTCTCCATACCACCTTCTCCTCTGACAATAATAGTTCGCTTACCGCGCCTTTTTTCCCCCAACTCCACGACCCCTTCTATTTCACTCATAACTGCAGGGTCTTTTGGCTTTCGTGCCTCGCAAATTTCAGCGACTCGCGGTAACCCACCTGTTATATCTTCCGTCCTGGAAATCTCTCTCGGTGTTTTCGCAAGCAATGTACCCGGCGTAACCTTCTCTCCCTCCTCAACCTCCAGATGAGCCTTTTCAGGTATTGGATACAACCCTGAAATCTTACCATTCTCATCCTCTATAATTATTTGCGGGTGCAAATCACCCTTATGTTCCATAATTACTTTACGTTTAAATCCGGTGGACGCATCGGATTCTTCTCTGACAGTTTTGCCTATTTCAATATCTTCAAAACGAACAGACCCTGACATTTCCGCTAATATAGGAACCATGTGGGGGTCCCAGCGGGTCAGTGTTTGGCGAACAGCAACACTATCGCCTTCTTTAACTAAAACTTCCGCACCAAGCACTACAGAATGCTTTTCGATTTGTCTCTCTTTTGCATCTATAATTAATAATTCACCTTTTGAATTAATAGCAACATTTTTTTCCTGTGGATTTTTAACAACATTCAAATTATGGTACTTAATTTTGCCAGAACGTTTTGCTTTTGTCTCAGAAGCTTCTACCGAGCGAGTGGCGGTACCACCGATATGGAAAGTTTTCATTGTTAGCTGGGTACCAGGCTCACCAATTGACTGAGCTGCAATTATCCCCACGGCCATACCTTCCTCAACTAGTCCTCCCCTTGATAGATCCATTCCATAACATTTCGAACAAAGCCCCAGGGACATTTCACACGTAAATGGAGACCTTACCCTTATTTTTTCGTATCCCAAAGCCTCGATCTTTTTAGCTTTTTCTTCGGTAATTAAATCGTTTTCTCTGATAATTACCTCGTCTTTAACTAAATCTACAATATTGTTTCTTGCAACCCTTCCAGTTATAGTCTTACTTAGGGGAACCTCCACTTTTTCCCCCCTGTAAACTATACTTTTTGTAATGCCGTTCTTGGTACCACAATCTAAAGAAGTAATCACTACATTCTGAGCAACATCCGCCAGTTTCCTTGTTAAGTATCCAGAATCCGCAGTTTTTAGCGCTGTATCCGCTAACCCTTTTCTAGCACCGTGAGTAGAACTAAAATACTCCAACACACCTAAACCCTCTCTAAAATTTGCCTTTATTGGGGTTTCTATGATTTTTCCAGAGGGCTTCGCCATTAAACCACGCATTCCAGCAAGCTGTCTCAACTGCTGTGAACTTCCTCTTGCCCCTGAAGCAGACATCAGATAGACAGGGTTCAAATAAGGTTTACCTCCTCTTGTATCATTTTTAAGAGCACCCATCATTTCTTCGGCTATTTTTTCGCCAGCGTATGTCCAAGCATCTATGATTTGATTGTAGCGCTCTCCTTCCGTAATAACACCTTTTCTGTATAACTTCTGTATCTTTTCTATTTCCAACTGCGTTTTATCAATTATTTCACCTTTTTTTTCAGGCATTTTAACATCACTTATTGAAAATGATAACCCCGCCTTCGTGCATTCTTTAAATCCAATCTCTTTTACATCATCCAATAAAGTAATGGTCTTCTCTCTTCCGATCATTTTATAACAATCCTGAATTATCCTGCTTATTCCCTTTTGATCTAAAGGATAATTGTAAAAAGGAATTCCTTCAGGTAATACACTATTAAATACAACACGCCCAGCAGTCGTTTCGCACAACCCGCAAACTGGTTCTTCTTTTCCCAAGCGATCGTTAACAACAGTGACCTGTTTTAGTTTTATCTCAATCTTGTCGTGTAGGTGTAATTTATTTACAGACAGGGCATATATTACCTCTTCATTACCACTAAATCTTTTTAGTTTTTCCACCGCCTCATTCTGTATGCTGGCAGTTAAATAATAACATCCTAATACAATATCCTGTGATGGCACAATAATTGGCTCTCCTGAAGCTGGAGAAAAGATGTTATTTGTAGACAACATAAGAGTAATTGCTTCCGTCTGTGCTTCAATAGACAACGGCAAATGAACCGCCATTTGGTCACCATCGAAATCGGCATTAAACCCCCGACAAACCAGCGGATGAAGCTTTATTGCATTACCTTCCACAAGTATAGGCTCAAACGCTTGTATACCCATTCTATGAAGTGTGGGAGCTCTATTAAGCAACACCGGTCTCCGCTTCACCACTTCTTCGAGAATATCCCAAACTTCTTTGTCCTTCCGACTCAGCATCTTTTTTGCACTTTTGATTGTATCCGCATATCCAAATTCTCTTAATCTTCTTATTATGAATGGTTGAAATAGTTCTAACGCTATTTTCTTTGGTAATCCACACTGATGCAATTTCAGCTCAGGTCCCACAACAATCACAGAACGTGCAGAATAATCCACGCGTTTACCAAGTAAATTTTCTCTAAATCGACCTTGTTTCCCCTTTATCATATCAGTAAGAGACTTCAATGGCCTATTGTTGCTTCCGAGAACTGGACGTTTCCCCCTCGTATTATCAAATAAAGCATCAACCGCTTGTTGAAGCATTCTTTTTTCGTTTCTTATAATAACTTCGGGTGCATTAAGATCTATCAGCTTCTTAAGTCGATTATTTCTGTTAATAATTCTTCTATATAAATCATTCAGGTCTGATGAAGCGAAATTGCCGCTTTCCAACAACACCAATGGTCTCAGGTCTGGCGGAATAACAGGAATCGCACTCAAAACCATCCATTCGGGTTTGTTATCCGAATCCCGAAAAGCTTCTACAATTTCTAACCTCTTTATTATTTCTTTAGCACGTTGCTTTGAACGGGTGCGGCCAAGCTCCTCGCGCAGTTCATTTGACAGCACAACTAAATCAATTTTTTGCAATAACATGCGTATTGCCTCGGCACCCATTGCCGCCACAAAAGACTCTTCACCAAATTTCTCTTTAGTTGTTTTATATTCCTCTTCACTAAGCACCTGATATTCTTTGAGTGTTGTACTGCCTGGGTCTATAACCACATAACCCTGAAAATAAATGATTCTTTCCAGCGACGTAGTTTTCATTCCCAAAAGAGTACCCAAACGTGAGGGCATTGCCTTAAAAAACCAAATATGAACGATAGGTGCTGCTAAATTTATATGGCCCATCCTCCTTCTTCTCACACGCGAATGGGTCAATTTCACACCACATCTATCACAAACAATTCCCTTATGTTTAATGCCCTTATATTTACCGCAAAAACACTCCCAATTACGTTCAGGGCCAAAAATACGCTCGCAAAATAAACCATCTTTCTCTGCCCTATATGTACGGTAATTTATAGTTTCAGGTTTCTTAACTTCGCCATAAGACCAACCGCGGATATCTTCCGGCGAAGCCAGCGATATTTTAACCGAACTATACTCATTTATTCTTTCGTAAATTATTTCTGTCATATGATAATCTCAAATAGTACGCACAAATCTAAATATTAAGCGCAGTACTTCAAGCTCTTTTTTATAAAATTTTTAATGTAATATCTCGATCCTTTAATATTACTTATATAAACCCACAGCTTTCAAACTAATATCCAAATATTCATCATAAAATGCTATACTTTTAAAACATCCATCTTTTTCTTTTCTAATTTTAGATTTAATCCCAACCCCGCTATTTCATTTGAAAGCACCTCAAAGGATGCTGGGGTGCCAGCCTCCAATGTGTTTTCACCCTTAACCATTGATTCGTAAATCTTCGTCCTTCCTTCTACATCGTCACTTTTCACAGTAAGCAACTCTTGCAAATTATGTGCAGCACCATAAGCCTCCAACGCCCATACTTCCATTTCACCAAATCTCTGCCCGCCAAACCTAGCCTTTCCTCCCAGAGGTTGTTGAGTAATCAGCGAATATGGACCTGTCGCTCTTGCATGTACTTTTTCATCAACCAGATGGTGAAGCTTTAACATATACATATAACCCACAGCAACTTTTTGCCCGAAAGATTCTCCAGTACGTCCATCATACAACACTGCCTTTCCATCTTCCGGCAACTTTGCTTCTTTCAGTGTCTCCCGTATCTCTTCCTCTAAAGCACCTTCAAAAATAGGAGTAACTGCCCTAAAACCTAACTTTTTAGCTGCCCATCCTAGATGAGTTTCCAGAATTTGCCCTACATTCATCCTGGACGGCACGCCTAATGGGTTCAGCAGCATCTCTACCCTGGTTCCATCTGCCAAAAAAGGCATATCTTCTTCAGGAAGTATCTTGGAAATAACTCCTTTGTTACCATGCCTGCCGGCCATTTTATCACCAACGGAAAGCTTTCTCTTCGTTGCAATGGAGACCTTCGCTAGTTCCAAAACCCCTGTAGGCAATTCATCTCCGCGCTTCAACTGGTTTATTTTCCCATCTCTCTCTTCTTTTAACTCCTCCATTTTTCTTTTGTATTCCAGTGAAACTTCTAATGCCAGTTCCTTTTTCTTTTTACTACTAAATGCGATATTTTCAATATTAAAATGATCTTCCATTGCAAGTATCGTTTTTTCAGACATAGCCCTCTCTGTTTTGTAAACCTGACCGGTTTGAACATCTACAAGAGCTTCTTCAATCTCTGCATTTATAGCTTTTAACATCTTTGCAAATTCTTTAGCAATAACCTCGTTATACTTTGACTCTATCTCACTTACCTCACCCAATATTTTCTGTCTTTTTTCTTCTGAAATATACGACTTTCTTGAAAATACTTGCGTATTTATAATAATGCCTTCCATACCGGATGGGACTTCCAGCGATTCATTTTTAACATCTTCACCAGCACGTCCAAATATTGCATGTAACAGTTTTTCTTCGGGCGAAAGTTCACTCCTGCTTTTGGGCGCTATCTTCCCTACCAAGATATCTCCGGGTTTCACCTTTGTTCCAACCCGAATTATCCCATTTTCATCCAAATTTCTTAGTGCTTTCTCTGAAACATTCGGAATATCGCGAGTAAATTCTTCCCTACCCAGCTTTGTTTCACGTATTTCTACTTCAAATTCATCTCTGTGTATAGAGGTAAATCTATCATCTTTTAACAAGGCTTCACTTATCACCATAGCATCTTCAAAATTGTATCCATCCCATGTCATAAACGCTACTAATACATTTTTACCTAAACTAAGTTCACCATTATGTGTAGCCGCCCCGTCAGCGATGACCTCTCCTTTTTTGACTTTTTGCCCTTCAGTGACTATAGGTTTCTGATTTAGGCAAGTACCTTCGTTTAACCCAACAAACTTTCTTAGTTTATAAATTTCATTGTTATCAATTACAATTTCATTTGATGATACCTTTGTAACAGTTCCGTTCTTTTCCGATTGAACAGTCATGCTTGAGTTTTTGGCGACAACCCGTTCCATGCCCGTTGCAATAATAGGAGGTTCTGTCTTCAGCAGAGGGACAGCTTGCCTCTGCATATTCGACCCCATTAGAGCTCTATTCGCATCACTATGTTCCAAAAATGGTATTAAACTTGCGGAAACACCGACCATTTGTTTAGGAGAAACATCCATATAATTTACATCTTTGAAGGCCGTGTGCTTAAAGTCGCCATCGTGTCTACACAGCACATCCGTCTTGCCCAACGTATCTTTAGCACTGATTAAAACATCAGCCGGTGCTATCAAACGACCCTCTTCCTCGTCTGCCCGTAAATATATTATATTTTTAGAAGGTTTTCCTTTTTCAATTAAACGATATGGTGTAATCAAAAAACCGTACTCATCGATTGTTGCGTATATACTTAAAGAAGCTATCAAACCAATGTTTGTACCTTCTGGCGTTTCTATCGGACACACCCTTCCATAGTGAGAAACATGCACATCCCTCACCTCAAATCCAGCCCTCTTCCTATTCAAGCCTCCAGGTCCCAACGCACTTAACCTTCGTTCATGAGTTAACTGTGCCAACGGATTTGTTTGGTCTAAAACCTGCGAAAGCTCGCTTCGGCTGAAAAAATAATCGATCGCCGAAAATATGGTTTTCGAATTTACCAAAGAACGCGGTGTTAATTGTTCTGTCTCTTTTACACTTAACCTTTCCTGTATGGTTCTTCTTAGTTTCAAAAACCCCTTTCTCAACTCTTCACCAACAAGCTCGTCTATCGTCCGAAGTCTCCTGTTGCCTAAATTATCTATATCGTCAATTGATGCCCCCGGGGTACCTTTCCGCAACTTCATCAAATACCTAATAGCCTCTACAAAATCCTCTTTTTGCAAAGTCATTTTAGATGAATCGATATCATGACCCATTTTCCTATTTAACCTAAATCTGCCTACAGGCCCCAACCTATATCTTTTTTCATCAAAAAATTTATCATAAAATAACTGCCTTGCTTTTTCCACTTGCTGCGGGTTGCCTGGTCTGAATCTTGCATAAATTTTCAACAATGCATCTTCATGGGACTTTGTAAAGTCTGACTCCAGAGAATTTAATATTAAGTTGTCTTCTACTTTTTTTATCACATTTACTTTCTTTATTTCCAGGTCTGTGATTGCCTTAACCGTTGAATCAGAAAACTGACGACCCGCGTCCAGCAAAATTTCCCCAGTTTCAGGATTAACAACCTGCTCTGCAGTAAACCTACCTCTCAACTTTGCAGCCACATCATAATCAGCGATTTTCACCGTTTCTACTTCATGAAACAACCGAATAATATCCTCATCATTTGCGTATTCTGCGGATAACGCCCTGAGAAAACAAGTAGCGGGTAATTTTCCACTCTGATCAATCCTGACAGTAAGTACATCCTTTTTACCTACCTCCAACTCAATCCAACTTCCTCGCTCAGGAATTATTCGGCAAGAATGTAATCTTTTTTCTGCGTAAAATTCTTCTATAAAATCTACCCCTGGCGAACGATGCAACTGTGCAACAATCACCCGCTCTGTACCATTAATAATAAATTCTCCGCCACCTATAACAACAGGAATCTCACCCAGATAAACCTCTTCTTCTATAGGTTCATCTTTATCCAAACGCAACCAGACGCGAAAAGGCCGCCCGTATGTCAATCGCAACTGGCGACATTCGTCTTGTGAATAGCGAGGTTTTCCTAACTCATATTTAACATAATTTAATGTTATGTTGCCATCGTAGTTACTAACAGGAAATATCTCTCTCAATATAGCCTCAATACCAACATTTTTCCTTTTCGATGCTGGAATATCCAACTGCAAAAAGTCCATATATGCTTTCGTTTGAATCTGTGTAAGACTTTGAAGCTCTATTACTTCGTCTACTTTACTGTAGTTTCGTATTTCCATAAATTTTCAGAACTTTAAAAGTTGGCAAAAAAACTGTTTATTTTATTTCTACTTTGGCACCAGCTTCTTCTAATGTTTTTCTAATCTTGTCTGCGTCTTCCTTCGTCACTCCTTCTTTAACAGCCTTAGGCGCACCTTCTACAAGATCTTTCGCCTCTTTGAGGCCTAAATTTGTTTCTGCTCTAACCGCCTTAATTACTTGAATTTTGTTAGCTCCGACCTCTTTTAGAATTACATCAAAAGATGTCTTCTCTTCTTCTACGGCTGCCCCGACTCCTGCTATTGGCATACCAACAGGCATTGCGGCTACTGCAGATGCGGAAACACCAAATTTCTTTTCGAATGCTTTTACTAATTCAGATGCCTCCAACAGTGTCATCCCCGATACTATATCTAGTACTTGTGCTATTTTCCCCGTTACATCGACTTCTTTTTCTTCCATTATTTGAGTCATTTTACACCCCCTAACTTTCAGAAATCATATACAAATTACCCATTACTTTTTTCTTTTTGTGTTTTTATCTCTTGAAGTATAGTTGCCAAACCGCGCAATATACTGTTAAAAGCGGTTGCCACCCCGACTATTGGAGCATTTATACTCAACACTATTTGGGATCTAAGCACTGGCAAGGAAGGAAGCTTCGCCAAGCTCTTAATAGAATCAATTGATAGTGCCTCTCCCTCAAAAAATCCACCTTGCAACGTAAAAAATGGCAAATCTTCAGAGTATTTAACTGTTTCTTTTGCCATTAATACTGGATCGTCCCCGCCACTTATGATAGCAGAAGGACCATTTAGCAAACCAACTATTTCCGTCTTGCCTATTTTCTTAAACGCAACCGCTGCAAGAGAATTTTTAACAACCTCCATAAGTATCTTCTTCTGCCATAATTCATTTCGCAACTGATTAAACTGCAAAGCAGTTATACCTCTATAACCGACTACCAGATAGCTACTCTTATCATCATAACGAGAAATCAGTTCTTTTATTGTAAGTTCTTTTAATTCATTTGGCATTGTTCTGTCTATTCCCTTAGCTACACATTTTAAAATTAAATTTGCAACATTACGCCAGGACTCATCGTTGAAGAAAGCGAAATCTTCTCTATATACACCCCTTTTGCAGCCGATGGACGCAAGTTCAATATATGTTTAATAAATGTGTTTATATTGTCGGCAAGATCTGCAACTGAAAACGACAGCTTTCCAACAATTGCATGAACATTTCCACCAGCATCATTTCTAAACTCAATTTTACCTGCTTTAAATTCCCTAACAGCTGTTTCTACATCGTCAGTTACAGTTCCCGATTTGGGAGAAGGCATTTTACCCTGAGGGCCTAACACTTTACCTAATTTACCGACTATTCTCATCATATCTGGAGTAGAAATTGCAACATCAAAATCCCCCCATCCCCCCTCAACCTTTTTCACCAAATCTTCAGCACCAACCTCTTCCGCTCCTGCATCTTTCGCAATAGTTGCTTTTTCTCCAACGGCAAAAACTATCACCTTTAAACTTTTGCCAATACCCCTTGGCAGAGATATCGCACCTCTAACAAGCTGGTCTGATTGCTTTGCATCGATACCCAACTTAATTACGACTTCGACACTTTCATCGAACTTTGCAGTCTTAAAAGATTTAAGATGTTTTAAGGCATCCTCTAATTCGTATTTTTTGTTTATATCTATATGTTTTAAAGATTCTAAATATCTTTTACTTCTTTTTGGCATTTTATAAATCCTTCTGATTAAACACAACTTCCCCCATTTTTATACACTAATCCACAATTTTAAGCCCCATAGTATGAGCAGTTCCCTCTATTATCTTCATTGCACTTTCTAAATTACTAACATTTAAATCTGCCAACTTTCTAGCAGCTATTTCCTTAATTTGTTGTTTGCTAACTTGCCCAACCTTCTGCCGATTTGGCTCTGGCGAACCTTTAACAATACCTGCGGATTGTTTTAATAGCACAGAAGCCGGCGGAGACTTAATTATAAATGTAAACGTTTTATCTTTAAAAACAGTAATCTCTGCAGGAGTTAAAATCCCCTGCAAATCTTTCGTTTTATCGTTAAACTGCTTCACAAATTGCCCGATATTTACTCCATGCTGCCCAAGTGCCGGACCAACCGGAGGTGCAGGGGTTGCCTGCCCTGCCGGACACTGCAATTTGATTTTAGCCAAAATCTCCTTTGCCATTACATTCTCCTACCTTTAAATTGACTCTACCTGCCAATATTCTAATTCAACTGGCGTTGCCCTTCCGAACACGGTAAGCATAACCTTAACGCGGCCACTCGCAGGCAAAACCTCTTCAACTATTCCATCATAATTCTCAAACGGTCCTTCTTTTATTCGTACCTTCTCGCCTTCATTAAATTCGATCTTTGCACGAGGCCTTTCTTCTTTCTGCTCCAGATCAGAAAGAAGTTTTTCAACCTCATATTTGGTCATAGGCACAGGCTTACTCTGGCCGCCAATAAATTCCCCTGTGCCTGAAGTTTCGCGAATCATAAACCAAACTTCCTTTGGAATTTGACCTTTTTCGTCTACCTCAATCTCTACCATTATGTATCCTGGATATATTTTGCGGTCAGATACCCTCTTCTTACCACCCTTAACCTCAGAAATTTTCTCACTCGGCACCAGTATGTTTGTAATCAGGTTCTCCAAGCCCTGCGCTCTTATACGCTCTACTAAATTGTCCCTGACTTTATCTTCTCTATTGCTTTGCACACGCAAAACAAACCATTCCTTTGGCATCTATTTATAAACCTATAAAAACCTAAAAATTCCACGTCTAAAATTCAATTCGGTTGCATCACGTATAATCAAGGAATGAGTAAAACGCGGCGAAAAACCTATCAAAAGTCGTCAATCGGCACACTTACGCTATGCAGGCTTTATAGCACTCCAATATACTCCATAAAGAAGGATACGACCCAGTCTACGCCTAATATAAAAAATCCTATGATTACCACCGATATAATCACAACGATCGTGGAGCCAACCAACTCATATCTTGTAGGCCATGATACTTTCTGAAGCTCGTTTTGAGTTTCAACCAAAAATTCTACTGCTTTTTTTCCGCCTTCATCAATAGGCCTCAACCCAGTTTTAAAGCCAGCAACCAAGATACAAATCAAATACCCCAGAAAAACAAAAAGCGCGACCGAACAAATTAATCCCCATGTGAGCTCAATATCTACAAGGGGAACTCTCGCATTTTCAGATATATTTGGCAATCCTATCAAGACATTGTACAACGAAATGGAAGCAAACAACGCTAGCAACCCTAACGCAATACCAACAACTATCCTGCTATAAGATCCTTGACCCTTCTTATGAATAGCAAACAATGACATTAGCTTATCTTATTACTCTTGATCTAAGATTGAAAATAATTAAATGGCAGGTCTGGAGGGATTCGAACCCCCAACACCCGGATTTGGAGTCCAGTGCTCTACCAATTAGAGCTACAGACCTTTAGTTACACCCAAACACAGAAAACTACTTTTTATATTCCTTGTGGAACACATGCCTTCCACAGTTCTTACAAAATTTCTTCAGTTCCAACTTTTCCGCCTGCTTTGCCTTTTTAGGCGTTCTATAGTTCCTGTTGGAACATTCACGACAAACCAGGGTAATATACTCTCGCATCAACAAACCCTCAAAACCACATTATAATTTATGCAACAATTTTTGTAACAACACCTGCACCCACTGTCTTCCCACCTTCCCGAATTGCAAACCGCAGCCCCTCATCCATCGCTATCGGCGTCACCAACTCTACATTAATCTTCACATTATCTCCTGGCATTACCATCTCAGCACCACCTGTCAATGTAACAACGCCGGTAACATCCGTCGTCCTAAAATAAAACTGCGGTCTATATCCATTAAAAAAGGGCGTATGTCTTCCCCCTTCTTCCTTGGTCAATATATACACCTCCGCTTCGTATTTAGTGTGCGGCGTTATACTGCCAGGTTTCGCTAATACCTGACCACGCTCCAGATCATTCTTCTCTACCCCCCGCAGCAACAACCCCAAGTTATCCCCCGCCTGACCCTCATCCAACGTCTTATTAAACATTTCCACACCAGTAACCACAGATTTCTTTATATCCGGCTTAATCCCTACGACATCTACCTCGTCTCCTACCTTCACCCTACCCTTCTCAACCCTACCTGTTCCAACTGTCCCACGCCCTTTTATGCTAAACACATCTTCCACGGACATCAAAAACGGCTTATCTATTTCCCTTACAGGATCAGGAAGATAAGTATCCACCGCATCCATTAGTTTCAATATCGGACCACAGTTCGCACATTCCGCACCTCCGCACCCACACTGTGCCGCCTTCAGCGCAGAACCCTTCACCACAGGTATCTCATCCCCCGGAAAATCATATTTACTCAATAGCTCCCTTATTTCCATCTCTACCAGCTCCATCAGCTCCTGATCCTCTAACATGTCCACCTTATTCAGGAACACCACAATCTTGGGAACTCCCACCTGCCTTGATAACAATATATGCTCGCGGGTCTGTGGCATCGGACCATCCGGCGCACTTACAACCAATATCGCTCCATCCATCTGCGCCGCGCCCGTTATCATATTCTTTACATAATCTGCATGCCCAGGACAGTCCACATGCGCGTAATGCCTCTTCTTCGTCTCATACTCCACATGCGATATCGCTATCGTGATACCCCGCTCCCGCTCTTCAGGAGCCTTGTCTATCGAATCAAACGGCCTATCCTTCGCCAACCCCTGCTTCGACAATACATGCGTTATTACAGACGTCAGCGTTGTCTTACCATGATCCACATGCCCTATCGTACCTATGTTTAAATGCGGCTTAGTTCGCTGAAATACTTCTTTAGCCATGAGCTACCCCTTTTATCTTAATATTTTCACCCTTATATAATTGCCCAAAATATATTTCCTTAAAAATCCCCACTACACATATTCACAAATTTAGCAAAGATCACAACACACTGCATAGCAAACGCAAGCGCTGCCTGTATTTTATCTGGAGCTGCTGATGGGATTTGAACCCATGACCTCGTCCTTACCAAGGACGTGCTCCACCACTGAGCTACAGCAGCAATTGCTCATTCTTCAACAAAACACAGATATCGTTATATTTAAGCTACACTTGTTTTTTCAAAAAAGCCAGAATTTATCAAATATAACAAAAAAAATACAAATGTCAAACAAAATAAGCCGGAATCCATAAATTATCTAATCAGTCTAAAATCAAGAAATCTCAGAACACCAATTGCATCCAAATTGCCCGGCAAAAAAAAACTTCCGTCTGGAATGGTTTATATTGATTTGAAAATATTGCAAAAGAAAAATTTTTTACATTTTAAACCCTTGCATACTTAAGCATGGCAAGATTAAACCCAATGCCGATGAAGAATTACAAGATACATTCACGATGCAACGTATACGATATTAATAAGTAATATGTTGAAAATAAGACTTACCCGTTAAAGATAAATTGTATATAAATTTTTCTAAAGCGGGCGATGGGAATCGAACCCACATGACTAGCTTGGAAGGCTAGGGCTCTACCATTGAGCTACGCCCGCAAACAAATCAACATTTATGACATTTTTTCAAAAGACATCAAAAACCAGGAGGTTTCATGAGAAAGTTGAGATGCCTAAATATTATTCAAAAAAAACGAATGTTTTGCTGTCAAGCCAATATGGCAAGTATGTTCCGGAATAACCCCTTTTTAGTTTTCCCCCGTCCAGCAACCCCAAGAAAACTGTCTGTCCGTCAAAAAAAAGGTTCGCAGACAATTTATTGAGACTATGTATAAACTCAAAATGGATATTGCGTGATTACTTTGCTGACTAAAATTTTTAACTTTTGGAAGGTCATTCAGAAATCATCTATTGCTACACCTTAAAATAGCATACAAACTACGTCACTATTTAAAATTTCAATACCGAAGAAAGAAATGCAAACAGCAAGATTTTTTTTCCGTTTCAGAGAGGCCTCGTAACTGTTTTACTGTTTTTGTTCTGGTAAGTTGCATTGTTTTAGTTTTCTTCAAACATAAATATAACATGTATGGTGGGTGGAGGAGGATTCGAACCTCCGAAGGCTATGCCAACAGATTTACAGTCTGTCCCCTTTGGCCACTCGGGTATCCACCCATTTACTACTAAAAATCTTAATTTAATGTTTTTCTAAACAAAATACATTTGGCACAGATTATACGTCCAATAACTTTAATTACAATAAAATCTTTTAGTTATTAAGAAATAATAAATTACAAAGCTAGCGGTGGGACTCGAACCCACAACCTGCGGTTTACAAAACCGCTGCTCCGCCATTGAGCTACGCTAGCACAGCGAAATTTCGATGATATCAAAACATTAACATTATTCAAGCAAAATTTGTACTTATGCCAATTTGTTTTAAAGTTTTTAATAGTTTCTTACTAAATGAGGGCAGATATCTATATGTAAAATTGCTTTGTAAAAAAACGCAGCAAAAAAATATTTTAAAATCGGACACCAGGCAGGGCATAAACTTAAAACTTTTCCATATTTTTGCACCCACGAAAGACAAGCGACCCTGAGCCCTTTGCAAAAATACCAAGGAGTAAAAATGCACTTTTGCAATAAAACGTCTGTAATGTCAGCGCCAGCGATTCCTTCGTTTCACCGTCAAAGCTTTTCATGCCTCCAGGTTTCAACGAGAACTCGCAAATAACTATTCTAAAGTTAACTCCAAAGGTCTTTAAGAAAATATGTCATTGTAAGATATTTTCAATATAGCCCTCATAATTTCTTTTCATTTCACCAATGCTATCGCCTCCAAACTTCTCCATAAAAGCCTTGGCTATTTCAAAAGCTATCATTGCTTCACAAACAACAGATGCGGCAGGAACCGCACAAATATCTGATCTCTCATACGAAGCGGCTACCGGTTCCTTTGTCAGTAAATCAACAGATCTTAAAGACTTTTTTAATGTTGGGATAGGTTTCATATACGCTCTTACAACAATAGGCTCTCCGTTGCTTATCCCACCTTCTATCCCCCCCGCATTATTTGTCAGCCTTTTAAAACCTCCGGTTAATGTCTTTTTTCGCTTCGGATACTCATAAAATATCTCATCATGCGCTTCCGATCCAAGTTTGTTTGCAATGTCAAAGCCAGTACCGATTTCAACCGCTTTAATCGCCTGAACAGACATAATTGCAAAAGCAAGCCTTGCATCCAATTTCAAATCCCACTGCGTATGATTCCCAATCCCGATAGGTAAACCATTTGCCACCACCTCTATTATTCCGCCAAGTGAATCACCCATTTCAACCGCCCGTTTTATCTTTTCAACAATTTTATTTTCGATTTCACGATCAATGCAATATATTGCGCTATCATCACGGATTTTGACCGCCGTCTCTATAGTATCTTCTAATTGTTTTTCAGCATTGATTCCTCCGATACCTTTGACATAACCAAAAACCTTTATCCCAAAATGCGAAAGCAATATTTTACACACAGCACCAACTGCTACCCTTGCGGCAGTTTCCCTTGCGCTTGCACGCTCCAATATATTCCTTGCATCTTTATGTCCATATTTTATTACGCCTGCCAAATCCGCATGACCAGGGCGCGGTCGTGTAACAACAGGAAGCGCATCAATCTTATAATCGCTGTTTTTTATCATTAAACAAATAGGGCTGCCCAAAGTGATATTATTTCTTACCCCTGAAAGAATTTCTACACAATCTGCTTCTATTTTCATTCTTCCACCTCTGCCAACACCTCCTTGCCTGCGCCTTAATTCCCTATCTATCAATTCTTTATCAAGAAAAATACCCGCCGGGAAACCTTCCAAAACAGAAACCAGGCATTTTCCATGAGATTCTCCTGCTGTTTTAAAATATAACATTCAACGCCTCCGGTAACGATAAATTATTAATTGCTTAATGCAATTTAGTTGTGCTAGAATTCTAGGATTATATACATAATCATTTTAAATAACAATTCGAATTCAAAGTTATAATGTACAAACTCTTTATCACCCTCCGTTATTTACGCAGCAGGAAAATTTCTTTTTTTGCAGTAGCCGGTGTTGCAGTAGGCGTTATGACATTGATCGTTGTCCTTTCTGTTATGAATGGGTTCGATCAGGAATTACGTAGCAGAATTAGAGGAACGTTAACACACATTATCATTACAAAAGGAGGCATGTATGGCCTTGAAAATTATACACAGGTGATGGAAAAAGTAAAAGCAACCGAACATGTATCTTCCTGTGCTCCCTTTGTCGAGGGGCCTGCTCTTATAAAAATACGTGGAAGAAAGGAATTTGTATATTTTAAAGGAATTAATCCCGTTGATGAGGCAACTGTTGGCGATTTTAAGGCTTTTTTATCCCCTTTCAGGAAAGAACCTGAAGATTTACAAAAAACTCATGGAGAAAACCAAACTGCTAGCGCATTTTGTGGTATAGAACTATTGAGAATTAGTCCGGGTGACCCGGAAACAGACCCAATAAGTTTTGTGCAGGAAGGCGAGCAAATAGTGCTGGTTACGTTAAAAAACTGGGACAAAATCAGTGTAAAGGCATTTGTTATTGAAGGAACATTTAAATCGGGAATGTATGATTATGACAAGAATTATGTGTATATTCCTCTTGCTGCTGCACAGGAATTGACGGGTATAAAAGAAAGGGACGCCGTATCCGGAATAAGCGTAAAACTTCATGATTACCGCTATGCAAATGAAGTGCGTGACAAGCTGCAATCTTCATTGGGTTTTGAATATTATGTGCAAACTTGGGAGGATGCCAGGAGGACATTTTTGACCGCCGTAATGCTAGAAAGGCGTGTAATGGCATTTATACTCTTTTTTATCATCGTTGTTGCAGGCTTTAACATATTGGCAATTCTGACGATGATTGTATTGGAAAAATCCAAAGACATTGGCATACTAAAAGCATTAGGAGCTACCACACAAGGCATTATGTCCATTTTTCTATTGAACGGACTATTCATTGGCAGCATTGGATCCTGCGTGGGAGCTGCTATAGGATTTTCCGTTGTCTTGCGTATTAATTGGCTGGAAAGCATATTATATAATATGACAGGCTGGAGGCCATTCCCCCCTGAAGTATATTACTTTGACCAGATACCTACGGTCATCAAACCGGCAAGCATTATGATTACTATATTCATCGCAATACTCAGCAGTGTGATTTTTAGCATCTATCCCGCTATAAGGGCTGCAAGGCTTGATCCCGTTGAAACCCTGAGGTATGAATAACTTCCCCAAAACAAATCAAATTTGTTGACAACTGATAAAATTGCTGTTAGCATTTCCTGATATTTTAGAAGAGAAAATTTTATTAATGTATATTTAAAGTATCTCTCCGATCATATTTAATTACGCGAACATCTCAAGATTCGTTTAAACGACATATGATTTTATTTTATTTTTAAAAATTCGCAGTTTTGTCATGGTAAATTATTACAATATCCTGGAGGTGCATGAAGAAGTAAGCGCCGAAGAAATAAAACGATCATTCCGAACCCTGATTAAAAAATTCCATCCCGATATAAATGGCTTAAACAAAAAATGGGCGGAATCAAAAACAAAAATTATTATTCAGGCGTATAAAACTCTTTCCGATTCTCATTCCCGCAAACAATATGACACGCTTCACAGACATTCCCAAAACAAACAGACCACCGTTCGGGACGCAAAGCCCAAAACATCCGCCACTAAATCAGAAAAAATCAGCTTGGAAATTCGTATTATATTTTCCGACCTTCTCAATGGGCACACAAGTAGCGCTATTGAGAAATATGAGCATTTGCTAAATGCTTCCCCTGATACGGACTTCTTCCTACACCTTAACCATCGGGATTTTATCGATTGCAAATTTTTGCTGGCGGAGGCTTATGAAAAATCCGGCAAATATGAAATTTCAATAAAACTTTACGAGTACATACTGGAAAAAGGAAAACAGGCCGCTTACCGGCAACATCTGTTGGAGGAGACAAAAGAAAGAATCAGAAATATCTATTGCCGTAAATTAGCAAAAAAATCCTCCCCGGATAAAGCACTTTTACATTATCAAAATTTACTCAAATTGGATTTATGCAAAAACGAACAGGCGTTTGTTTACAAGAAAATGGCCGAATGTTCTCTTAAATTACAGGACTATGAAAACGCTCTAAAGTATCTTCATGTTGCATTATCCCTGAAACCAAAACTTCAGGGATTAAATAAACTGAGAATAAATCTTAACCAATACCTGCAGAATTGCTTTATATAAAACAAAATGACGAGAACAACACAACCGTTACTGACCACCAACATTTCACAGCTTAAATTACACAACCGCGGAAAAGTTCGTGATATTTACGAAGTTAATAATGATCTGCTTATCGTCACCACAGACCGTATTTCCGCATTTGACGTGGTTCTCCCAAACGGGATTCCCTATAAAGGACAGGTGCTTACAGGATTGTCAGAATATTGGTTTCATTATACTGCCGACGTCACTGAGAACCACCTCATAACCACTGATATCGATTCTATTGATAATACATTTGTCAAACTCCATAAAGACATCCTTCATGGCCGGTCTATGCTTGTGAAAAAAGTAAACGTTATTCCGGTAGAATGTATTATCCGTGGATACCTGGCAGGTTCAGGCTGGAAAGAATACCAAAAATTCCAATCAATTTGCGGAATAAAGCTGCCTGCCGGGTTAAAAGAATCGGATAAACTCCCTGAACCAATATTTACTCCTTCAACAAAAGCACATACCGGCCATGATAAAAACATCCCGGTTTCTGAAGTAATCAATCTGATCGGAAAAACGCTCACCGATGAATTAAAGGAGAAAAGTCTCAAAATCTATTCGAAGGCAAGTGAATATGCAAAAAGCAGAGGAATCATTATTTGTGACACAAAATTTGAGTGGGGCATAACGAATGATAATAAAACGATGCTTATTGACGAGGTACTTACCCCTGATTCTTCGAGATTTTGGCCGCTTGAATTCTATAAACCCGGAAAACCACAACCGTCATACGACAAGCAATTCATACGCGACTATTTAGAAAGCATACATTGGGATAAAAATCCACCTGCACCAGCACTTCCGCCCGACATAATCCAGAAAACATCTGAAAAGTATCTGAATGCATATAAAACGTTGACTGGCAAGAGTCTTATTTAACTGCTTACTAACCAATGATGAAGGTACACCCAAATACGTTGGCGGCATATCTTGAAGTAGCCAAACAAGCAGCCAGGGAAGCAGGCGACGTCCTGAAAAAATATTTCAGAAAGTTAGATGCTTCGATGATTGAAGAAAAAGCCGCAAATGATTTTGTCACGGATGTAGACAGACGGTCTGAACAAATCATCAAAAATCACATCACTACGCATTTCAGCGATCATGCCATATTGGCGGAAGAGTCTGAAACACAAACAAATACCTCTCCCTTTTTATGGATCATCGACCCATTAGACGGCACTGCAAACTACATCCACGGTGTGCCGGCTTTTGCGATCTCAATCGCTTTGGAAATAGAGGGAGAACTCTGCGTGGGGATTGTATATGATCCTATAAAAGACGATATCTTTTCCGCAGTAAAGGGACAAGGTGCATTTAAAAATGACAAACCCATACATGTTTCTCTCCCGAAAAATCTGAATGACTCTCTTATCGCAACCGGTTTTCCATTCAGAAAGAAAAACATTGTTGACGCCTATGTAAAGATATTCAGGGAATTGCTTAACCATGCCTCTGACATGAGAAGATGCGGTTCTGCAAGCCTGGATCTTGCATATACCGCGGATGGGATTTTCGGTGGTTTTTTTGAATATGCATTATCACCATGGGATATTGCCGCTGGCGCCCTTTTAGTTCAGGAAGCCGGTGGAATAACCACTGATTTCAATGGCAAAAACAACTATCTTAAAACCGGCGACATCATTGCCGGTTCTAAGATAATCCACAATGAACTACTGAAAATAATTCAGTCCAACGACCCCAATTACTTCGAAAAATAGCGTACAGATGACCCTGCTTATTAAATCCACAAAACACTCATTTTAAAAGAGCCGAGGCTTCTGAATTTATTGATAAAACCACACTTGATTTTGATAACACTCTAGTCTTTTGAAACTGGAAATTGTCATTTGTAGTGCGACGAACCTCGTCGCACTACATGAATTTGTATGAATTTAGTGGGCTTATATATCAAGTGAGGAAGGAACATCAACCGTTTATAACAAATGCTTTGCCCCTACACTATGCGGCAAGCAGCGCTATTCAGGAACATTGTTAAATAATCCATGTATAGATATCTCTTATCGTAAAATGCACATAGAATCTATTGAACGTAAAACGGCTGTTTTGGCAAGACCGACTCTGAAATGTTTGAGCCAGGTCGCAACAATTAACCCTACAATAGGGTGCAGCCATCAATGCGCATATTGTTATGCAAGGGGATATTCAATCTATCCTGGAGATGGCAAGGTGCTTGTGTATGAAAATATGGCTAAAAAGTTAAAAAAAGAATTACCACGACGCAGAAAACTGCCAAAATATGTCTTTTTCAGTTCTTCGAGTGACGCCCTTCAGCCAATTCCGCAGGTAATAAATTTGTCATATGAATTAATGCAGACCCTGTTAGAATATAATATTGGTATAAATCTCCTTACAAAAGGACGGATACCAATAAAATTTCTTGACCTGTTTAAAAGATATAAAAAATTAGTACATATTCAGATGGGTATTACCACATTAAACCGGAATATACAAAGAATTATAGAACCTTACGCCGCCACTCCAAGCGAAAGAATACGGAACATTGAACAATTGTGCACCGTGGGGATTGTGCCGGAGGTGAAATTAGATCCCCTTATACCGGGAATAACCGACACAAAAACCAACTTAACCGCGTTATTCAGGGTTTTGCAGAAATATGGAGTAAACGCTATGGGCATTAATTATCTCTTTTTAAGGCCATTTATTAAGAAAAATCTCTATAAATCTCTCAGGAAAACCTCTTTATGGGAAGAGATAATTGCACATTACCAAAATGGCAGTTCCATCAACCTGCTGGCTGAAAAATCACGTGTACAGGCACTGGATATATACTATAGAAAAAATAGTTACCATGCTATTGCTGAACTGGCAGGTCTTTATAAAATAAGCGCTTATGTTTGCGGTTGCAAGAATCCCGATATCACGGAAGAACCATTATGTGGTATAAATTGGGGAAAACATTTTGAAGATACCCCGAAACAAAAAGGTTTGTTTTCCTCACAAATTCTTACAGAAGAAATTTTTTAATAGAATGTTTTGCCATCTTCTGTAAAGAATTAAAACAAGGAAATAGCCCAATGTATCGAACAGGAGATAAGCAGACGGCAAAATATTCATATAAGTTAGCCAATAGTAATACTATACGCAAATTAACTTTTTGTTTTCCGATGAGAAACAACCCTTAGAGAAAAAATGCCCTGGCGAAGAAGCGTAGAAGTAAATAAGTCGCATATTGCGTGTATGTAAGTAGTTATATACCACATGCGGCATTGTCTTTATAAAGACAAACAATGCCGCATTGGCCTGCCTATTTAATTGCTTGACAAAAAATAGGTGACATTTATAATGACTTTTGAGGTCTTTGAGGTCTGAAAATATTCAAAAATAATAAGTTTTTGCGCAGGCCTTTGTAATGATAAAGTAATTTTTCCTCCATAATTGTTTTGGAGTAGCAGATATGAATTATTTCAAAACAGCGGTTCTACTCGTAGCATTAACACTGATACTCGTTTGGGCTGGAAGTATTTTTGGCGGCAGGCAGGGGGCGGTTTTTGCTTTTGCGATCGCAATGGGGATGAATTTTTTCAGTTATTGGTACAGTGATAAAATCGTCCTGAGAATATACCGTGCACGCCAGATTACAGGACAAGATTCACCGAAGTATTTTGCGCTGGTGAAAGAACTCACCGCAAATGCCGCATTGCCCATGCCAAATTTATATATTATCCCCTCTCAGGCGATGAATGCCTTTGCCACCGGCAGAAACCCTAATCACGCCGCCGTAGCAGTCACAGAAGGGTTGTTAAACTCTTTAACGCATGAAGAGTTAAAAGGCGTTTTGGCACATGAGCTTTCTCACGTTAAAAACAGAGATATTTTAATATGTACTATTGTTGCGACGATAGCCGGCGCAATTACCATGCTGGCGAATATGGCACAATGGACTGCCATGTTTGGAGGCTTTGGAAGGCATGATGATGACGATAGCGGGGGAGGAGGTGTAGTCGGTCTCATAGCTCTCGCCATAGTAGCTCCTATTGCTGCTTTGCTGATACAAATGGCTATATCACGTTCAAGAGAATATGCCGCTGATAAAGGCGGAGCGCTTATGGCACGTAATCCGGCAGGATTGGCAAGCGCCCTTGAAAAACTGCACCAGGCCGCGAGGGTCAGGCCGTTAGATGCGGGAACGTCATCCGCACATCTGTTTATAGTAAATCCATTAAGCGGCCGTTCATTTGCTTCGCTTTTTAGTACGCATCCGCCAATTGAGGAGAGAGTAAAAAGGCTTCGATCAATGGCGTAAATTGGGTTTATCCAAGGGGGATAATTATTGCAGTATAATTATCCGTGACATGATTTGGTATGCCAGCCTAAGGGAAGGTGATGTCAGATTTGGTTTTTGAGAAATAATACATACTAAATCACTTATTCACCGTATTGAATTGTGTCAAAACAACTTAACTTTAGTAAAATGATTTTTTTTCTTTGGAGGAACATTGATGGTGCACTATACATGTGATATGTGTGGGAAACCGTTACTTGCGGGTGAGGACATACGTTATGTTGTAAAAATTGAAGTATACGCTACTTGCGACTCAATGGATACAGAAGATGACCTTGATGAAGAACTTTGGGAAATGGAAGATGACGATGATGACGACGACGATGAAAATGACCGGGTGGATGGGGAAGAAATTGGTGATGATAGAGAGGAAGAAGAGTACAAAACATTCCGCTTTGATTTGTGTCATAAATGTCATAAAAAATATTTACAAGACCCCTTGTTTTTAAAATCATGGAATAGAACACGATTTTCAGAAAATTAGTTTTTTTATACTTTATTTACAAAAACAACCACTTCCTTTAGTGAGAAAAGACGGAAGTATTGCCATGCAGAGTACAATTTATGGAAATGACAATAACAGAGAAGATTATCGCTGCGCATTGTGGCGAGAGGGAAGTACATCCGGGACAATTCGTTTATGCAAATGTAGATGTTTGCCTCGGAAACGATATAACCGCCCCAATTGCCATTGAGGAATTCGAAAAGGCGGGCATTAAAAAAGTTTTTGACCCCGAAAAAATTGTTTTAGTACCGGATCATTTCACGCCGAATAAGGATATTCAATCCGCCCAACAATCAAAATCACTCCGTGTATTTGCGGAAAAACACCATTTAAAACATTACTTTGAGATTGGACGCATGGGAATCGAACATGCCTTACTCCCGGAGCAGGGCATTGTCGCCCCGGGAGAATTAGTAATTGGGGCAGACTCTCATACCTGTACCTATGGAGCACTGGGTGCATTTTCAACCGGGATAGGCAGTACAGACCTGGCCGCATGTTTTGCAACAGGAAAGGTATGGCTTAAAGTGCCGGAATCGATTAAGTTCGTTTTTCATGGCAAGGCAAGAAACTGGACGTCGGGAAAGGATTTCATACTATATACCATCGGGAAAATTGGCGTTGACGGGGCGCTATATAAAGCAATGGAGTTTACAGGGACCGCCATATCCGATTTACCAATGGATGACCGCTTTACCATATGCAACATGGCAATTGAAGCCGGGGCAAAAAGCGGAATTATTGCTCCCGATAAAATTACGGAAAATTATGTCGCCGGGAGAGTTAAAAGGGAATATGTGGCATATAATAGCGACCCTGACAGCTATTATTCAAAGGTATATGAATTCAACGCTGAGGAAATCGTTCCGCAAGTCGCCCTACCCAGTCTTCCTGAAAACACAAAATCCGTTTATGATGTCTGTGGAATTAAAATAGACCAGGTAGTTATTGGTTCATGCACTAACGGCAGGATATCAGATTTGCGGACAGCGGCAAAAATATTAAAAGGGAAAAAGGCACATCCTTCTATCCGGCTGATTATTATTCCAGCTACTCAGGAGATATATAAACAGGCGTTAAAAGAAGGGCTTATTGAAATATTCATTGACGCAGAAGCAGTTGTCTCAACACCTACCTGCGGCCCGTGCCTTGGCGGTCACATGGGAATACTGGCAGAAGGGGAAAGGGCACTTACCACTACAAACCGTAATTTCGTTGGCCGCATGGGACATCCAAAGAGCGAAATATATCTTTGTAGTCCTGCAGTGGCTGCTGCGTCTGCTATTACCGGCAAAATAACACCACCAAGTGAAATGCAGCCTGAATCTTGCGCAAAAATACCTTCTATTTGACCATAGGCTTGCAAAACCGTTTAATATCCAGCATTAGTGATACTTCTCTCTATGATTTTCGACTGCCCTATAGAAGCAGCATAAAACAAAGCATCTGCCTTAGCCGGTATTCGTGAGGGTTTCTAGCGATTGCCGGATTTTAAATATTTGTATACCTTACGGATTCACAAATTGTGATTTCTTGAAAGTTGCTGTTGTAGAGCGAAGAGACTCTTCGCTCTACATTTCGTAATTTGTGAACCTGTAAGGTATAAATAACTGCAATTGTGTGTGTTAAGATGAGTACAAGAAATTATTTGCACGAAAAATATCATTTTTGGTGCAGGATTAAGGTAATAAATTGATGAAGGGAACAGATAAACGTATGTATCAAAAAAAATATATAGGCGTGGACATTGGTTCTGTCAGTATAAAAGCAGTTTTAATTAATGAAAGAAAAGAGATATTAGAAGATCATTACGTTCGTTCACACGGGCAGCCGGTCGAAACGTTCCTCCTGGTAATAAGAGATATGCTCAACAGGACACATATGGACGATATTGACGGCATTGCAATAACCGGGACTGGCGGGAAGTTAATAGCCGGATTAATGGATATTGCCTTTATAAATGAAGTTGTTGCGCATAGTAAGGCCGCTACAACGTTGCATCCTGATGTTCGCACCATTATTGAAATTGGCGGAGAAGATTCCAAGCTTATGCTTATTGAACGGGACAAATCAACCGGCCAGACGAAAGTCTCTGATTTTTCAATGAATACAATGTGTGCAGCCGGCACCGGTTCATTTCTGGACCAACAGGCGGCAAGGCTTGGGGTCTCCATAGAAAAAGAATTTGGTGAACTTGCCTTAAAATCAAAAAACCCCCCGCGCATTGCCGGTCGTTGCAGTGTGTTTGCCAAAACAGATATGATACACTTACAACAGGAAGGCACGCCGGTTTACGACATCGTCGCAGGGCTTTGTTATGCAATGGCAAGGAATTTTAAAAGCAACATCGGCAAGGGCAAGGAATTTGTAAAACCCATTATTTTCCAGGGAGGTGTTGTTGCAAATGCCGGCATGGTGAAGGCATTTGAAGATATATTGGAATTAAAATCCGGAGAACTGGTTATTCCGCAGTATTACAAGGTAATGGGGGCGATTGGTTCGGTATTTACTCTGATAGATAAGGAAATAAAGTCGCCATTCCGTGGCCTGAAGGCAATAGAGGAATATTTTAAAAACCGCAGTTCAAAAGCATCAAATCTAGAGCCTCTTCGTTCGGATAATTATAAAATTGTTGACCAGACGCATCATCTTGATGAAAACGGGAAAGTCGAAGCATATGTAGGTATCGATGTAGGTTCCATCAGTACGAATGTTGTGGTTATCGACAAGCACAAAAACATTTTGGCAAGGCGTTATCTTATGACCGCCGGAAGGCCGCTTGAAGCGGTAAAACAGGGCCTTTATGAGGTGGGACTGGAGATTGGCGACAGGGTTGTTATCAACGGTGCCGGAACGACAGGTTCGGGACGTTACTTAACGGGGGATTTTATCGGCGCCGATATCGCCAAAAACGAAATTACCGCCCATGCCACTGCTGCCGCAAGTGTAAATAAGGAAGTCGATACGATCTTCGAAATCGGCGGACAGGATTCAAAATTTGTCCGGCTGGAAAATGGCGCTGTTGTGGATTTTGCCATGAACAAGGTATGTGCGGCGGGTACCGGTTCATTCCTGGAAGAACAGGCGGAAAAACTGAATGTAAATATAAAGAAAGAATTTAACGACCGCGCCCTTTCATCATGCTGCCCGTCGCATCTTGGCGAGAGATGTACGGTATTTATGGAATCTGATTTAAATCATCATCAGCAGGGAGGCACCTCGAAGGAAGACCTGCTTGCCGGTTTGAGCTATTCCGTTGTACTAAATTTCATAAACAGGGTTGTTGAAGACCGCCCTATTGGAAACACCATTTTCTTCCAGGGAGGGGTAGCAGCAAACCGTGGAGTAAAATCTGCATTTGAAAAAGTAACGGGTAAAAAGGTAATTGTGCCTCCACACCATGATATTATGGGGGCAATCGGTTCCGCCATTATTGCAATGGAAGAGAAAACATGGGATAAATCACGGTTTAGGGGATTTGATATCAGGCACAAACGATATGAACTCTCCTCTTTTGTTTGCAAGGATTGTTCAAATATTTGCGAAATAAGAAAGGTCAGTATAGAAGGAGAAGACCCGCTTCATTACGGAAGCCGGTGCGGAAAATTCGACGACGAGAGGACGTTAAAAAAAGGGAAGCATTTGCCAAGGCTTTTCAGTGAAAGAAAACAGGCGCTATATAATACTTATCCAAAAAATAAACCCCAAAACCCCTTGGGGAAGAAAATAGGGATACCGCAGGTATCCACTTTTTATGATTTGTTTCCCATGTGGAAAGCGTTTTTTACCGAAATGGGTCTCGAGGTGATTACTTCCCGTGATACAAACAAGGACATTATTTATAATGGCGTTGAGGTTATTACGGCAGAAACATGCTTTCCCATAAAGGTCGCCCATGGACATGTCATTGATATGCTGGAAAGGGAAATTGATTATTTATTTTTGCCCAGCGTTATAAATTTGACACACTCCAGTAAGAAACTTACCCATTCATATGCCTGTCCTTACGTGCAATGTATACCATACCTCGTGCGCTCAGGTATCGATTTGGATAACCGTGGGTTTAAAACGCTATCGCCAGTTATTCATTTTGAATATGGAAAAGAATTCCTGGTAAAAACCCTCCATAAAATTGCGAAAAGCGTTGGGGTAACCGGAGTCGTTGCAGATAAGGCAATCGAAGTGGCACTTGAGGCACAGAGCGCTTTCACTAAAAAATTAGAAGAACGCGGAAAAGAAATTTTAGACACTATTGCGGATGATGAAAAGGCTTTTATACTGATTAGCAGATCATACAATGGGTGCGATACGGGAATGAATCTTGGTCTTCCGGAAAAATTACGCGACCTGGGAATACTGGTAATACCTCTTGACTATTTGACGCTGGACATTGAAGAAGTTTCGCACGATTACCCTAATATGTACTGGAAAACAGGGCAAAGGTTTATTGCCGCCGCAAGGTTGATTGCAAAAGACAAGAGGCTCTATCCTTTATATATCACAAACTTTGGCTGCGGCCCTGATTCATTTATCTCCAAATTTTTCTATAAGGAGCTGGCGGGAAAACCCTGCCTTACCATAGAAATAGATGAACACAGCGCTGATGTTGGCGCTATAACCCGTTGCGAGGCGTTTATTGACAGCCTTAAAAACGTTAAACCTGCAACAAAAACCAGGAGGCGGCAGGAAGATATCGCCACACGCCAAATTACCGGTGGAAAAAAGAGAACACTTTATGTCCCCCATATGTGTGATCATGGCAGAATGATCGCTGCCGCTATGAGGGCTAACGGGGTACCGGCAGAAGCGATGCCCATGGCAGACGAAAATTCAGTCGATATCGGAAGAAAGTATACTTCAGGAAAAGAGTGCTACCCCGCAATACTTACCACAGGGGATATTGTTAAAAAATCAATGTCGCCCGATTTTGATCCGGAAGCAAGCGCCTTCCTGATGGCAACGGCTTCAGGCCCTTGCAGATTCGGCCAGTACAATAAATTTCAACGCATGGTACTGGACGATCTAGGTCTTACGAATGTCCCTTTATATACCCTGGATCAGGGAGAAAATTATGAGGAAGATACAAAAGGGCTGGGGACAGGATTCAGAAAACTTGCATGGAATGGCATTGTTTTTACAGATCTCATGCAGAAATTGCAAAGGGAAATAAGACCTTATGAGATAAATAAGGGAGAAGCTGACGCCGTATATGAAAAGTACCTTAAAAAAGCAGAATCGGCCCTGGACAAAGGCATGAATCTGCTTGATATTGCAAGAGAAGCAAGGCACGATTTTACAAATATAAAGGTAGACAGGAGTAAGCCGAGACCGTTGATCGGCATTATTGGAGAAAATTATGTGCGGCTCAATGATTTTGCAAACAATTTTCTCATCAAAAATATAGAACGGCTCAATGGAGAGGCCTTTAATCCTCCATTCGCAGAATGGATTAACTATATTGCACATTGCCGCAGGGAATCATGTCTTAACGAAAAAGATTATAAGGGATATTTGGGGGAATTCATATCCGCGATTGTACAGAGATATGATGCATATAAACTCACAAACGTCTTTAAAGGCAAAATAAGGCATTTCTATAAGGACGCAACAATCAAAGAGCTTATAAGGAGAGGGAAAAAATACATCGACGACTCCTATAAAGGAGACCCTGTGCTGAGTATGGGGAAAGCAGTTGAATATGCCGAAGAGGGATTCGATGGTATTGTAAATATTATTCCTTTCCATTGTATGCCGGGGACAATAGTAAACGGGATACTTGAGCGATTTCAAAGGGAGAATGCCGGTATTCCCTGCCTGAAATTATCCTTTGACGGTCAGGAGCAAACAAACGAAGAAACACGACTGGAAGCCTTTATGCACCAGGCCTATCAAAGAATGGAGTGCCGGTTGAATCAAAAAAAACAAGAGATAAAAAAATATCCGCCTGCATCAAAAACCGTTTCGGAGTCGTATGCAAAGGCAGGATGAAAAAATGGAGATGAATGGTAAATGGCATCAGTAACTTTTTTCTGAATGAGAATAAAAAAATAAATGAAAAGTAAATGTTGGAAGTTTAGCAATAATATTAACACCGATGAAATCATCCCGGCCCGGTATTTGAATACGACAGACCCAAATGAATTGGCAAAGCATTGCATGGAAGATGCCGACCCTGATTTCATAAAAAAGATAAAACAAGGAGACGTTATTGTAGCGGGAGAGAATTTTGGTTGCGGGTCTTCACGTGAACATGCCCCGATCGCTATCAAAGCAGCAGGCATTTCCTGCGTCATCGCAAAATCATTTGCCAGAATATTTTTCAGAAATGCTATAAACATTGGCCTGCTTATTTTCGAGTGTCCTGAAGCTGCGGATCACATCAAAGAAGGAGATGAAATAGAGGTGGATTTGGCAAAGAGCGAAATTTTTGACTATACCTTGAACAGGCGTTTTACCTTTGAACCATTTCCACACGAAATGCAGGAAATTATTCAATCGGGCGGGTTGATGAATTTTGTGAAAAATAAAATAGGGCAATAACACAAACAATCCTTAGCACAGTCTTTATCTGCAACCAAATTCGAAATACGAATATCGAAATACGAAACAAATTCAAATGACAAAAAACCCAATGCTCCAAACTTTACGTAAACTTCATTCCCGGTGGGTTCAGGTTTTGCAACCCGCAAAAAGTATTTATCACTACCACGGCATTTTTATTTCAAAAAGAAACAACCCTGTAAGGGTTAACAGCTAATCTCTTATAAACAATGCAGACATTGCAACTTACAAATAACGTTTATTGGACAGGCGTCTTACATGCCACCCTCAGGACTTTCGACGTTGTTTTTGAAACCCGGTTTGGCAGCACGTATAATTCCTATCTTATCATGGCGGATAAACCAACAATCATTGATGGCGTTCATGAAAAATTTACCCCTGAATATCTCAATAAACTGCAATCGTTAATACCCCTTAAAGACATTTGCTATATTGTGGTAAATCACACGGAAATGGACCATACCGGATCGTTAGGACAGCTATTAAAACTAGCCAGAAATGCCCAGGTCTTATCGACAAAGACCTCCTCAATGTTTCTGAAAAACATTCTTAACTCTGAGTTTAACGGAAAAACGGTTGAGGACGGCGAATGCATTTCTCTGGGAAACAGACAATTACAGTTTATTCATGCCCCATTCTGGCATTGGCCGGATACCATGTTTACTTATTTGCATGACGATGCGATACTGTTTCCCTGTGATGGATTTGCCACCCATTTTTGCGATGAAAGACTTTTTGATGACAGGGTGGATGACTTTTTTGAAGATTTCAGGTATTATTTTGAGCACATAATGGGTCCCTTCAGGAAAAAAATACTTGAAGCGTTAGACAAAATAAATCAACTCGACATACAAATGATTGCTCCCAGCCATGGCCCTATATTAAGAACAGACCCGCAAAAATACATAAAGGCATATAAAGAGTGGAGCACGCCACTCCCCCCCCGAAGCAAAAAACTCATCGTAATTTTATATGTATCTGTCTATGGGAATACGAAAAAAATGGCGGAGGCGATAGCAAAAGGCGCTTGTACGGTAAGCAGTGAAGCAAAGCTGTTGGATGTTGCCGCTATTTCTCCGGAACATGCACGGTTCGAAATAGAATCTGCCGATGGGTTGCTGTTTGGTTCGCCCACAATGAATGGAGATGCAGTAAAACCCATTTGGGATATGATGAATATTTTATTTAGTCTTAACATTAAAGGCAAGAAATGTGCAACATTTGGCACGTATGGATGGAGCGGAGAAGCAGTTAAACTAATGGAAGACCGTTTAAGAGGCCTAAAGTTAAATGTGGTGCAACCTTCCCTAAAAGCTAATTTTATCCCCACAGAAGAAATTTTGAAAAAGTGTTCAATCTTCGGATATGATTTTGCCAAATCACTTACCAGCCCCTGAATCAAGAAGCCCCTTATCATAGCATTTCAGTAAATGGCCTGTATGTTTGTATTTGTATTTGCAGTATTGTGCGTAAGGCGGGTTGATCCCTTTCATTATTTCCACCAGACTGCCACCTTCTTCTTTCTTTTTTTACATCATCATTAAAATACAGCACACCGTTTTTGCGTCTTTGATCTCACCCCTTTTTATCATTTCAGACGCCTCTTTTACTTTAATCGTAACAATCCCTTTGATTGATTCATCTGCCTGATGATTCGTTTTCGTTTTGATCAGGTTTGTTGCCTTATAAAGATGCATGGTTTCGTTCAAAATACCGGGGGACGGATAAATGACTGCCAAAGGGGTAAGAATGCCTGCTTTATACCCTGTTTCTTCTTCCAGTTCCCGGCTTGCACATTCAAAAAAAGTCTCACCTTTATCAAGGGTTCCGGCTGGTATTTCATATATCGTTTCGTTTACCGCATACCGGTATTGTTTAATTAACAGAATCTCATCGTTTGCAATAAAAGGAATGATGGCGGCAGAGCCTGGATGGTCAACTACCTCCCGCATCACCTTTCTTCCGTCATCAAGGGCAACCTCATCCTTCCTTATACTTATTCTTATTCCGGGGTAAACTATCATTATAGCACCTTTAATAAAACACGTTAAATCTCGTTAAATTTCGTTTTTGTCCTGCCCAAAGCCGGAGCATTCCCGATTTTTCGTAACCGTTCATGGGATCGGGGCAAAATAACCCTGAGGTAGTTTCCCTCGTCCTTCGTCTCTCGTCCTTCGTCTCTCGTCTCTCGTCTCTCGTCTCTCGTCCTTCGTAATTCAGTCCTCAGTTTTCAATCCCCAATCTGCAATTTGCCGACTGCCGATTGCCGACTGCCGACTGTAGTTTAAAGTCTCTGATTTACCACAAATATTACCCGCCGATACTCTGCATCAATTTTACCAAAGGCAGAAACATTGCGATTACAATAAACCCAACCGAACCTCCCAAAAACACAATCATAATCGGTTCTATCAGGCTTACAAGCCCTTCAACAGCCCTGTCCACTTCATCGTCATAGTTGTCGGCAACCTTTGTTAGCATTTTTTCCAGCTCGCCAGTCTCTTCTCCTACTTCAACCATATTGACGACTATTTCATTGCAAATCTTTGATTCACGCAACGGTTTTGCGATAGTTTCACCACTACGGATACTATCATGAATATTTTGTATCGCCTGGGCAACGGCAGCATTTCCGGTGGTATCTTTCGAATTCATGAGCGAATCTAAAATAGGCACACCGCTTGATGTTAACGTCGCTAGGGTACGGGTAAACCGGGATACTGTAGATTTATTTATTATTGCCCCAAAAACCGGTATCTTAAATTTAGCCCGGTCAATGAGCAGCCTCACCTTCTTAATCATTCTTACGAGTTTGTAAAAAATAAAGGTTCCAACCGGTACGGCAGGCAAATACATCCAATTTGTCTTAAGAGCAGTGCTGAACTGAATCAGCATCCTGGTTGGGGCAGGCAGGTCTAATCCCAGCTCGTCAAATATTTTCGCAAAATTGGGTACGACAAAGATCATAAGGCCTATGAGGATTGCCGCTGCAACCACTACCACAACAGAAGGATAAATCATAGCGGTTATTATTTTTCGGATAAGCCGTTCCATCTTTTCCCTAAAATCAGCCAGTCTCCTCAAAATAATATCCAGTGAACCACTTACTTCTCCGGCTTTGACAATATTTACGTATAGCTTGTCGAATACCCGCGGATGTCTTGCAAGCGCTCCCGACAATGTGCTTCCGCCTTCAATATTTTCAATGACCTTCAGCACCGTTTTTTTCAACATGCCTTTTTTAAGCTGTGCGGCAAGTATCTGCAAACTCCTGATTATTGGCAAACCCGCATCCTGTAATGTGGATAACTGACGCGTAAACAGCGTCAAATGCTTAGACTTTACTCCTCCAATGGATATATTTATCTCGCCAAATTTTTTCTTCTGCGTTGTCGCGGCATGCTGTTCCGCTGATTTTCCGCGTACAGGTAATTCTTTTATGCCGGTAGGGAAATAGCCTAATCCGCGGATTTTAGAAATCGCTTCCTCCGATGATGCAGCCTCTATTCGCTCCTTTATCTTCTTTCCCGTACTGTTTACCGCATAATATTGAAAAATGGACATGACATAATCTCTCAATTTAATTTAAAAAAACAACCCGACAGTCTGCAATCAACAATCGGCAATCGGCAGTTTGCAATTTGCCGACTGTAGACTGCCAACCGGCTCCGGTATAATAGAAAATTCCAAGTCCCTTAGCGCTTATGTGGAAATTGTTTCCCGTACAACCTCTTCAACAGTTGTTTGTCCCTCAAAAATTGCTTTTAGTCCGCTTTCGCGCAAGGTATTCATGCCGTTTTTTCTAGCAACATTCCTTATTACATTCGTACTTGCCTGTCCGGTAATTAAACCCCTTATTTCTTCATTGACAGGCATTATTTCATAGATGCCCATACGTCCCCTGTATCCGATTTTTCTGCAATCACTACACCCCCTCCCCCGGAAAAATCTTTTTCCCTCTCTTCCGGTTTTTGTAAGATTCAACTCATTTAACGATTCATCGGAAGGCTCATATTCTTCTTTGCAGGATGCACATATTTTCCTTACCAACCGCTGGCTGATTACACATTCCAGTGTTGAAGCAATCAAATAAGGTTTAACACCGATATCAATTAAACGCGTTATCGTAAGCGGGGCGTCGTTTGTGTGTAATGTACTAAAAACCAAATGTCCCGTCAATGAAGCCTGTATGGCAATCCTGGCAGTTTCCTCATCCCTGATTTCACCAATAAGTATAATGTCAGGATCCTGGCGCAAAATAGACCGCAGGCAACTTGCAAAGTCAACGCCTATTGATGGATTTACCTGCACCTGAATAAGCCCGTCAACATCATATTCTACAGGGTCTTCAGTGGTTATTATCTTAGTGGTTATTTCGTTCAAATAGTTTAATGCGGCGTATAATGTAGTCGTCTTGCCGGACCCTGTAGGGCCTGTAACCAGGATTATGCCATTCGGGATATTCAGCAATTGATAGATATTTTTCAATTCTTCAGCCCTGAACCCCAGCTTGTCCAGACTAAGCGATACCGCCGACTTATCGAGCAGGCGCATTACAATGCTTTCCCCGAATTTTGTCGGAAGCGTAGAAACACGCAAATCTATAGACGCACCGCCAACATTCAGTTTTATCCTTCCATCCTGCGGCAGTCTTCTTTCCGAGATATCCATTCCCGCCATTACCTTTATCCTGGAATTAATAGGAATGCCAAGCTCTCTGGGGGGAGACACCCTTTCATACAATACGCCGTCTATACGGTACCGCACCCGGAAGCCGTCCTCAAAAGCCTCATAATGAATATCGCTTGCTTTGTCCATAACAGCATATAAAAACATAAGGCCTACCCATTTCTTCACCGGCGCAGTAGACGCCATTTTCTTTAGTTCTTCAATATCTATATAATTCCCTGAAACAGATTGTGCATAAGACTTATCCTCCTTAAACTCCAGTAGCAACTGCTCCACAGATTCGTGTTTTTTGGGATAATACTTTTCCAGGGCGCGGGCTACGGAATCTTTGTGGCAAAGCACCGGCTTCACGTTGAGTTTCAGCACCAATCGTAAGTCATCCAATGTTTCAATTGCAAGGGCGTCCGCCTGGGCAATCGTAATAACCTGTTTCTCCTGTTCATAACTTATAGGGATAATTCTATACAATTGCGCAATGGCAGCGGGCACTAAATTAATCACATCTCCCGGCACTTCTCTCTCTTCTATATTTACAATTTCCACTCCCAGGTATTCGCTCAACACCTGCATTATTTGCTGATCCGTCACATAGTTCATGCTGATAAAAATATCTCCCAGCAGCCCTCCCTTCTGCTTTTGCACTGCCAGGGCTTCCTGGATTTGATCTTCAGTGACAAACCCCTTTTCTTTCAGCAACTGCCCAAAGAGTCTTCTTCGTGCATCGCTTTTTACATCCGGTTTTGATTTACCTTTTGCCTGCATCGTTTTCACTCTTCCGTTCCGGTCACCCTGAATATCTCTTCCAGGGTAGTCTTGCCTTCTTTTGCCTTCCTGATGCCGTCCTCTTTCAGTGTTGTCATTCCCGCTGCTTTTGCCGCATTTCTCATTTCATCGGTAGAAGCTGCGTTGTAAGCCATATCGCGCATGGTCTCATTCATCTCCAGAAGTTCGTATATGCCGATCCTGCCTTTAAAACCAATATTATTGCACTTCTTGCACCCTTTTCCCTTGTAGAAATAATATTCCGTAAACATGCCTGGATCGAAACCCATTTGCATAATTTGCTCCGGCGTATAATGCGTCTGTTCTCTGCAATCGTTGCATATAGCCCTCACCAGCCGTTGCGCCATGATTCCCTGCAAAGAGGTCGAAACAAGAAACGGTTTAATGTTCATATCGATGAGCCTGGTAATGGCGGAGGGCGCATCGTTCGTATGAAGGGTGCTGAGGACAAGGTGTCCTGTCAGGGCGGAAGCAATTGCAATATCCGCAGTTTCTGTATCACGGATTTCCCCGACAAGTATAACATTCGGGTCCTGGCGAAGCATGGTCCTTAAAATCTTTGGGAAAGAAAAACCAATTTTATCATGCACCTCGCTTTGATTAACGCCTTTTATTGTGTATTCAACGGGGTCTTCCGCCGTAACAATTTTTACGCCTGTCTGGTTAAGTTCGTTAATAATTGCGTAGAGCGTTGTCGTTTTCCCGCTACCTGTCGGGCCTGTAATGAGAAATATACCGTTTGGCATTTTAATAATCGATTGAAAACGCTGAAAATCACTTGTGCAAAGTCCAAGATTTTTAATGCACATCAGCATTTGTGATTTTTCGAGTAAACGCATAACAATGCTTTCACCGTAAATGGAAGGCAGACACGATACCCGGATATCCATATCCTTCCCTGAAAAATGAAGGCTTATCCTTCCGTCCTGCGGCCTCCTTTTTTCAGAAATATCCATATTGGCAAGTATTTTTAAGCGGGAAAGAATTGAATCCTGAAGATTTTTTGGTAAGACGTCTGCCTCCTGGCATACGCCGTCAATGCGGTATCGGATACGCAGCTTGCTTAAAAGCGGCTCAACATGAATATCGCTCGCACGGGCAACAATGGCTTTATTTATTATAAGCGAAACCAATTGTATAATAGGGCTATCGTCTTCTGCGGACTTGGCTTCACTACGATATGCCCCGTCAGATTCACTCTCCGTTTGAACTATGGTGACGTCGCCCATCCTTATTTCTTTCAGCAACGAACCTACCATTTCAGTTGATTCATTATGACAGTTTTTGCGAAAGGCATATGCAATCTGTTCAGCGGTGGCAAGGATAAATTTAATATCCGAACCCAACATAAACCGCAAATTATCCATAAATCCAAGGTCGGGAGGCCGGCTCGTTGCTATGGTTATCACGCCGCTTTTTTTTGATATGGGCAAAATACCGTTTTTTTTAATAATGTGCATGGGCAGTAAATTAATTATTTCGTCAGGTATCTCCAGATTCACAAGATCAAGCACCGGCAAATCATAATGCCCTGATAAACATTCAATTATCTCCTGATGGGTGGTATAGCCAAGTTCCACCAGTGCATCTTCCAGCCCAATTAGTTTTTTAGCCTGTATTTCTTTCGCCTTTTTTAACTGGTCTTTATCTATTATCTTGTTGAGTAAGACCTGCTCTATCAAATGGGTAGAATTCTTCATGGCAAATATGACTTGAATTTATTTATTGATATATATTAACATAGCTCAGCAATGCCGCATCAGATAAGATTTTAAACACAAAGCACACCGGGTAAACGAAGAAAAACCGTAACTATTCAGCAAATGGTTTGAGAACAAGTATATGATAAAAGCCTCCGCTGCAGGCAGCATAATGTAACGTTCAGGAATTTCAATATTTTTGTAACACTTTAGTCTTTTGAAACTGGAAATTGTCATTTGTAGTGCGACGAGGTTCGTCGCACCAAAAAAAATTGTGTGAGAAGGAATAGGGTCTACTCAAATAGTACGACGAACCTCGTCGCACTACATGAATTTTTCGTTCTCGTTCCCAAGTAGCGGCAAGGCATGACTTGCCGCTACTATAAAAAAACTTACAACCGAATGCAACATATATACCCGCAAATGCCATATCTAAAACAAACTATCGAAAACATAGAAACCGTCCTAATTGACCCACAGGGGCATATTAAGGCCAAATTTGATACCCTTGCCATACCAAGGGGCAGTTTGGGAAGGCTGGAAGAACTGGCAACCATATATTACTCAATAAAAGGAAGCCTCTCTTGCGGAATAAGGCATAAAAAGATATTTACACTTGCAGGGGATCATGGTGTTGTTGCGGAAGGAGTAAGCGCATTCCCTCAACAAGTTACCCGCGAAATGGTGCAAAATTTTATTCGTGAAGGGGCGGCTATCAACGTCCTGGCAAGACACATAGACGCAAAGGTAATTGTGGTGGATTGCGGCGTCGCCTCAAACATTCCCCCCTCTCCGGGTCTCAAAATAAAAAAACTGAAACACGGCACAAATAATATGGCGTCTGGGCCGGCAATGTCAAGGCAAGACGCTGTTAAATCCATTGAAATGGGCATAGAACTCATCGAAGAAGAACTTCAGGACGGATTGGACATTATTGGACTGGGCGATATGGGCATTGCCAACACGACTCCCAGCAGCGCCATCTTTTCCATTTTAGGGAATGTTGATGTTTCCGTGGCAACCGGACGCGGAACCGGACTAAATGATCAAGCGGTACAGAAAAAAATCGCCGTCATAGAAAAAGCAATCGCCATTAACCGGCCAGACCCTAACGACCCGATTGATGTCCTGGCAAAAGTGGGAGGTTACGAAATAGGCGGTATTGCCGGTTTATGTCTTGGCGCTGCCCGCCATCGCATCCCCATCGTTCTCGACGGATTTATCTCCACGGCAGGTGCAATAATTGCTCATGCCTTAGAACCAAAGACAGGCAATTATTTTATCGCATCCCATGTTTCCGGGGAACAAGGCCACAAACACATGTTAAAGTTTTTAGGAAAAGAACCAATATTGAATTTAAATATGCGCCTGGGAGAAGGAACCGGCGCTGCGCTAGGGATTAATCTTGTAGAAGCCGGCGTAAAATTATTAAATGAAATGGCAACCTTTCAGGACGCCAGTGTATCAGACCCTTATTCCTGATTAATAGTAACTATTCAGCATGTAATATACACCCCGCCTGCCTGGAATCGTCTAATGTTTACGCTGAATAGTAACATCGCCTTTTAAAAATGGAAGTCCCTGTTTTCCCTTAAAATTATACCAGTTCCAGATGGAGTTGTTTTCCAACAGCAGTAGCAGCTTTGTAGAGCGTGTCGAGCTGTACTTTTTCATTTTCAGGGTCAAGCAATCGGTCAAGATGGGCACGGCTGGTATTCATCCTGCGCGCCATTTCTGATTTGCTGATATGTTGTTTTTTCATAGTTTCCTGAAGTTGCCATGAGATAACACGTTTTATTGCTATTGCCTGCGACTTCTCATAATTTCCTTCTTCCTTAAGAAAACTTTCAAGAGTAGGCCCAATATTTTTCCCTTTAACCACGATCTTCTCCTTTCTTGCGTTTAACAGCTATAGAAATTTCATGTTCCGGTTCCGGTGTTTTCTGCGTTTTCCTGATAAATCCATGCAATAAAATTAACTCTTTTTTTTCTGACCCAGAACAAAACCCTTGCGATTCTGCCATCGGTTAAATTGCACCTTATTTCCCACAATCCTTTGTGAGAGCTTAAAAGACGACATAGAGGCATACCGACAGGCCAGCCAAACTCAAGGGTTTGTAAATCGGCGCCAATATCTTTACGGTCTTCAGGCGGAAGGCTTTTGAGCCATTTCCGTACAGGTTCATTCCCTGAATCTGTGCGATAGAACCTGGCCACAACCCGTTTAAGACCTTTTTCCATATTCACCTCACAAAACAAAGTGTACCCCACAAGGTACAGTCCGTCAAGCCTTTTTTCTTTTTGCCAGAATTACGTGGAACAACCGGAATTCTATCATGTATTGCCTCCGTCCATCCTTTGGCATTTTCAAAAGCAATCGCCTTTTTTGAATTAACAGAAACAGGAGGCACAATAAAATGATTGTTGGGGACGGATTGAGTGCTTTGTTTTTGCAGACTTACCGGTTGATCTTCCCCCTGCAATTCTTTATGAAAATCCGGATAGCTTTTCTTACCATCATTAATGAAATCATGAGTTTCGGGCTGCCTTATGGAATCGTGGCGAGAAAAAGGTTGGGCGGTTTGTTTTTGCTTATGCGAAGGCTGCAACTTTTCCTGCGCATTTTCACTCTCTAAAAGATTGTCTTCAGGATAGGACCTGACTATGGAGTAGTAAAAAGATATGGCAAAGGCTGCCTGTTTCTGTTGTTGAGAAGACTGGTGTTTTTCCTGCAATTTTTTTATAAACTGCGGAAGACTCTCCTTTTTCGATTCAGGAAAACCATATTTTTTACATAAGTCCAGGTAATAACAAAGCCATTTTCTAAAGTTATGATGCTCGCTCCTTGGAATTCCCTTACGAATGAGCATAGGATCAAACTTAATCGTAATATTTTGTGGAATATGCAAAAACCCCCTTGCGGAATATCAACAAAAATGTTATTTTTTCAACTTGTTACAGATAATACACAAAAATAATGAATTATCTATAAAAAGCTATCTGTTTTTCGAAGAAAAATCAAAAGAAAGTACGTTTTGAAGTATTCAAACGTAACTCGTTTACGTGTCAGTACTGCGGCAGAAAGGCGCCGGACGTATTGCTGCATATTGATCATATTGAGCCGGTAGCAAAAGGTGGTACAAACGATTTATTGAACCTGATTACATCGTGTGTTGACTGCAATTCAGGAAAATCGGATCGCCAGCTATCAGACAGTACGGTTATTGATAAACAACGCCAACAACTGGAAGACCTTCAAGAACGAAAAGAGCAAATCGAATTAATGTTCCAGTGGCAAAAAGGCTTACTGGATCTTGATGATGACGTAACGACACAATTAGCTGAATATTGGGCAGAACAAATCCCCGGATTTAGCTTAAACGATAGTGGTTTAAAGGGACTTAAGAGCCTTAAACGTCGCTTTGAGATCGGCGAGATTATGGAAGCGATGAAGGTTGCGGCCGAGCAGTACGTGGAATATGAAATGGAAAACCAACTCATGAATCGGTTGAGTTGGCGTGGAAATGCGTCGGGGGGATATGTAGCACAAAAAGACAAGAAAAGGACAATCCTGCATTATCCCGAATTTACTATATACGTGGCATATTAAGGAATCGGTTAAGTTACTGTAATGAGAACATGGCATTGCAGTTACTAAAAGAGGCTATTGCTGTTGGTGCAACCGTTGAATCTCTTGAAAGCCATGCTAAAGAAGTTCGTGACTGGTCACAATGGCGTTCAGGTATAGAGGAGTTTATTTTTTCTCAAGAAAATCCTGAACAAATTGTGATACATATTGAGCAAGGTGATGTATTGGATTTAGTAGCTCATCCTAACCAGGAAAAATATCCTGGTCAGCAGATTATTGTCGTTGAAATAAATGAATATGCTTATCTTGTTCCTTTTGTAGAATCTTCAGAAGGCAAATTTTTAAAGACAATTATCCCAAGTCGGAAGGTCACACGGGATTATTTAGGAGGAAAAAATGAGCAAGATAAAACTTGACAAAGAAGAAAAAGATATTCTTGAGTCATTCGAGCGCGGTGAGTGGAAACGAGTTAAAAATTTTAAGGATGAACTTAAGAAACATCAGAAATACGCTAAAAATACCTTAAAAAAGGATAAAAGAGTAAATATTAGAATTTCATCAAAAGACTTAGAGGAGATTCAGGTACTTGCAGTAGAAAATGGTATCCCATACCAAACTTTAATGACAAGTATCCTTCATCGCTATGTCCATGGTAGTCTCGTTGATAAGCAAAGACCGAACAAAGCACTAAACTCAGACGGCTAAATGCGAGGCAGTTTGAACAATACTTGCTGTGTATCTATTCAGCGTATTTTCACCCACTGTCGTTACGAGCTGGCAAAAGCAGGCAATTCACCACGGAATAGCATCTGTAATGCCCGGCTCAAATTTACCCCTTGTTTTCGACAGGTCGAGAGATAACTCCGAATGCGGCAGAAAATTTTCGCTCCATCCAAAGAACGAAAACAGCCCGATATCTTCTGCAGAACCTTCGTCATCCTGATATCGTTTTCTGCCAAATTGTTCGTAAAGGGGACATTTTTATTGTCCATAAACCTCTGCACATCACCCTCATACTTCCTCAATCGTTCCACGTGTACTCTCTTTTATAAAAGCATTCTATACTCAAGGTGACCCCAATTCCCCCCACTTCTCCTTCTAAAAAGGTTTCAGTCTTGCATTCGCCAGAGACCTTCAACCTTTAACAATCTTCCATAATGTTAGAAAAATCAATTTCATATCTGTGGAAAGGCTTCTTTCCTTAACATATTTGTTATACAGTTTTATCTTTAACGGAAGGACTTCTTTTATATAACCGCCTTCAGGGTCTTTGAATTTTTTCAATACACACTCCTCGTCTCTGAACTCAATAGCAGCATAATCTGTTATACCTGGCTTTACTTTCAATATATTTTTGTAATCATCTTTAAACATCTCAACATATTTTAATACCTCAGGCCTGGGGCCTACAACGCTCATATCACCCTTGAGCACATTAATAATTTGCGGAAGTTCATCAATCTTTGTTTTTCTTAAAAACCTTCCTATCTTCGTTATACGTGAGTCGCCGGCAGAGGTAATCTGCGGACCGCGTTGTGATGCGTCAACAACCATTGTCCTGAATTTATATAAATCAAACGGCATAAAATTTTGTCCAACCCTTTTTTGTATAAAAAAAACAGGACCGGCGCTGTCAAGTCTAATAAGGATTGCAATCAGAAGGAAAAGCGGAAGAAGGATAAGCAGAATGAAAAGGGAAGAAAAAATATCGAATAGACGCTTCATTCTTTTGCTGGAATATAGATTTATGTAGTAGGTGTTAGGTAGTAGGTTATGGGTTATGGGTTATGGGTGAATGTAGTTCATTTTTATTTATTTTTTGTTTTCCAAGAGATTAGGGATTTTAACATTCGACTGCATTCATCATATCTATATATCAAATCTGTAAGTTTTATCTCTTCAACATAGCCTTTTCAAAAGCCATTTTAAGACAGTGTTTGGTTTCTCTGGTTTCTCCCAAAGCCCTGTTTCTTCCTTCAAGATACATATTCACATGCTTATTATTCCAACCTTATGCAACATTTGCAGGAGCGGAATTAGAAGAGCGTCTTACTTGTGACCCAAGTTCAAACAGATCAAACTTTGGAAATGTAAACGTGAGATCATTCACCTCTATATGCAAATCACACAGTTTTTGATATACCTCCAAATCCTCATAACTTTCAATTTTCCGCCTATCACCTACCACCTAACACCTTTAACCCAACACGCCGCACCTAACTTCCGCCGCCCAAAACTATCTCTCTCACTGCTACCACAACCCTGACCTGGTCTTTCTCAGTCATTTTTGTATACAGAGGCAAACTAACTGCCCTTTCATACACAGCTAAGGCATTAGGGAAATCCTGCGGTTTAAGATTATACGTATCGCGCCAATAAGGATGTAAATGGAGTGGGATAAAATGAACACTACAACCAATACCCCTTTCTGCCATCAACTCAATAAACCGGTCGCGCGAAATAGAGACCTCTGGTTTTAAACGCACTATATACAAATGCCATGCGTGCAGATCATACTCCGGCGCCTTAGGAGGTAAGGTAACAGGCAAATCACTAAATGCTTCATCATAATAAGCTGCCATCTCAGTGCGTCGTTTTTGAAATGCCCGTGCCTTTTTCAGTTGATGAATCCCCAGACTTGCGGCAACATCGGTCATGTTATATTTAAAGCCAGGGGCAACCACCTCATAATGCCAGGAAGGTTTTGTTGTAGTGTATCTATTAAACACATCACGATTAATTCCGTGCAATCGCATTACACGACACCGTTTTGCAATATCAGCATTACGAATTACAATCATTCCCCCTTCACCAGTTGCAATAGTCTTAGTCACATAAAAACTATACACCGTAGCATCAGTTTCAAGCGTACCAACCAATTTCCCATGATACGTAGTCGGCAACGAATGCGCAGCGTCTTCAACTATCTTCAATCCGTATTTTTTGGCAATTGCCATAATCGGATCCATATCGCAAGCCAGTCCGGCAAAATGTACCGGAATAATCGCTTTAGTACGTGGCGTAATCGCGCTCTCTATTCTTAATGAATCAATGTTAAGGGTATTTTGGTCAATATCAACAAAGACTGGGTGGGCGCCTAAATAGCGGATCACCTCTGCTGTTGCCGTAAAGGTGTGTGGGGTTGTAATTACCTCATCTCCGGCGCCAATTCCCAATGCCTCTAATGCTAAGTGCAACCCTGCCGTAGCAGAATTTACGGCAATTGCCTCAACCCCATCACCAATAAAAGCAGCAAAATCCTCTTCAAAGCGTTTCGTTTTAGGTCCGGTCGTGAGCCATCCGGAGCGAAGTGAGTCGACCACTTCAGTGATCTCATCTTCACCAATATCAGGCAGGGCAAAAGGCAAAAAATCAGTCATGAAAACAACTCCTCTCAATCTAATCTTTTACATTGAATCTATGAATATCTTTGTTTTTAATCGACGATGTTTATCGTTTTGGAAGTACAAGAAGCTTTTTATTGAAACACAACGAAACAAACAAGAAACATCCCAGCCCAAACGTACCTGTCTACCGGCAAGCAGGTCGGAAGAGATTAGCAATACCTTATAAACTTCTATCATCTTTTCGATAACTCAATGTGCCTTACAGTACTATGACATACGACGTATGACTTACAACTTTTTAATTATCCCCAGATAATGCGTATTAAAAACTCTTGATTTTTCCAGCAAATAACATACAAGCCATGACCTATGAGCTATGAGCCTTGTAACCGGCGGGGCAAGGGCGATGCATTTGAGATCGATTTTGCAATGCGGAAAGAGTTCGAAGATTTCATGTTTCTTTACACCTCTTACGTCAGGACTTTCATATTAAATACCAACTCTTTCCTCTTTGAGACTGTCCATATACTTAAGAAGTTCACTAAAAATATTAGTCCGTGCCCTCCATACTTCGAAACCAATAATCTTACCCACTTCATCAACCTCAACAAAAAAATCTTCTCCTACCTCTAAAGTATCCTTTACTCTGCCTCCTCTAACAAGGATATAAAGTATATCACCTTCTTGGTCGTACCTTACCTTTACTTGATCTTTACCCATCTTCCTTTCTCCTTCCTTCTATTAACGATTTCTTTTTTAAATGAATACCTCAAAAAAGTATGAAGGGCATATTCTGGCTTGTATGGCTTTTCAAGTTTTTCCTTTATATCTGGGTAAGAGTAAGATCGGATTCTATTCTTAATTTTGAGGCAATTTCAGGGTTGTTAGTGGCTGCAATACCCCCAAACCAGTAGAAAATGGCTTTGACCATTGAGTACTGAAGAATGCTGCATCTGCAACCGTTCCATTTGCTTTACCTTTATAGCTTCCACCGTAACCATGAGCACAATCTTCAATCACTTTAAGATTATATCTTTTTGCGATATCAAGTATTGGATATAAATCTGAAGATAAGCCAAAGGTATTTTGTGCGATAATTGCAGTCGTTTTATCGGTAATTTTGCTCTCGATTTTTGATGTGTCAATATTAAAAGTCTTCGGATCAATATCAACATAAACAGGTTTTGCTCCAAGATAAATAATAACATTGGGGACAACAACGCAGGTAAAACCAGGAAGTATAACTTCATCCCCAATCTTTATCCCTATTGCTTTTAACAAAGCATAAAGAGCAACACGTCCTTTAAAGAAAAAGAGGACGTCAGAGATTAAATTTTCCATACATCACCATTGACTTTATACCAGTACAAACTTAAATTTCTGAATGTAGGCTTCCGCCGCATATAATTCATTCCATTTTTATTTACCACCTTTATCCATCCTCCTTTTCAAGTGTTCCTGTATTTAAATTCCTTTCAAATTCAACAAAATTCATCCCCCATTTTTTCAAAGTCTTCGAGTGTCTTTTTTAATATATCGAGAAACAGGATACGATCTGCATCAGTAATAAATATGGGTTCTCTCTTATTGTAAAAACCCCAAATCCTTAAAATCTTCAGGTTTTTCGTAACGAACTCCGCGGGATAGCCGCATTTCAAGCACTGCGAGAGGAGAAGGGGCATTCCCTTTCTCATTATTGCCGAGAAAAATAGTCGATTTACCCGTCAAAGGGATAGCTGCAATTATTCCGGGCCTTTCACGGCTTTCCACCTCCATCTCTTTACCATCGATAAAGGCCCTGGCCCTGGTTCCTTCCCAGGTGATAGTAATATGATGCATTGACCTCAACGGCCAAACGGGTATTCGTTGCTTCGTGCAAATCCAGGATCCTGCCCAGGCATAGACAATAAACTGAAGCCTCCCTCCGTTTATGCGTAAGAATACCTGTCTGTTTTCTTCCTGAAAGAAATGGACAAGGATAGGATCTGCATCGCAAGAAGCGGCAATACCTGCATCACTGACAATAAGCTCCAGCGTCCCCTTTTCAATTGGGAAACCATGTTTGTCAGGAAACATAAGACAGGCATTTTGTTCCAGTGGCTGATACGCCTTGCCTGCTCTGGTTGTAACAAACGCCCCCTTCCCCCTTATCATGCCGCCAGCCCTTTCCACCACTTCAGGACTGGTAAAAACAAGGTGCAGTGCAGTATCCTTATCTTCTTCCAGATAAGTTTCATTTTGCACTATGGTATAACTGTCTTCCTTCTGGCTGCTCGCTTTCTGTACCGGCATCGCAGACTCATCCTCTTCGGCAATGGGATCTATTAATCTTTTCACCACGACATCACGAAAAGCAACCCGGGCATTTCGTGCACCAATGGCAAACCCACCACCGTTACCAGAGTATGGTACATAGTAGCTGAAGACGTGTTTTCCATCGACAAGGCAGTTGATGTTTCTCCCTTTTCTTAACACGGTAAACTGGTACCAGCTTCCGGATTGCAGAGAACCAACAGATCCGCTGGCATGCGGGTTATCATTTATTCTTGACAGGTATCCATTCATCCGGTCAAACCATATCTTAAAGAGCGCCGGATAGAAACACTCGTTCAACCATAGGAGGATTGCCGAATCTTCGTTAAATGAAGAGGCTTTTGCAGAAAAGGACAATGAATAGTTTCCTATGAGATTGATATCATGTACATAAGACAAAGCCTCTGTGCCTGTAGCATCAACCATATAAGCGCCATCTTTTACTTCCCAGTCCCCACTTGCAGGAGACCAGGCACGACTCGGCTTGTCAAATTTTTCAATAAAGGGGATAGGGTAGTTCGTAGTAGTAAAAGACCAGCTTCTGGAGGCGACCCTTCCGGAAAGGTCTTTTCCCCTGACCACAACGGTATGACGACCCCTGGCCAGATCGACTTTGGGAATATAGGAGATCCCATTCTTAACACCTTTCATGTTGATCACAAGTCCGTTGTCAGGTCCAACTACTTTGCCGTCAACCTCTACCGTAACCGAATCCGGGTCAATACCAGTCCCGTCATCTCCCTCACGAAATAAGGCCTTGATCATTGGGGCAGCAAGGGTGATTGTTTCGCCTGGTCTGGGCCTGAGACCAGCAATTTCCGGCGGTTTACTTCCTGTTTTTCCATGGTCTTCTATAGCAGGGTAAATACGATATATATGCACATCGTAGCCGGCAAAGGTGTCTGAAAATTGGTTATTCTCAAGGGTTATTTTTCTATCCTCATAAAGTACCTCGATCTCCGGCTTCACAGAAAGACCTGAAAGGTCAAATTTTGCCGTAAGCCCGGCACGCTGGTAATTCACTGCAATAAGGTAATATCTCCCCTGATATTTTTTTAGTACTATATCAGGATTAATCGGATCGGCATCCACCGTTATCCTCTCGGCGGCATCAGGGGAGAATATAACAGGACTAAAATCATCAATCTCCCTCCCCAAATGTCGAAATTCCCTCCAAACATCCGGATGATTCAAAACGTATTGGAGCGAGAAAAAGAGAATTCCTTTTGCCCCCCGGACTATGGCAAGGTAGGATTGGCATCGGAGATCTTTGCCTTTTTCATCATGAAAGGCGCCGAGCAACACAGCGATATACGGTTTCCTGCCATCTGCCGATCCAATGCCGGAATCAATATATGCCCTCACCGTAGAGAGGTTGGGACGCCACATGGGATAATACGGATCATTCATGTGAATATCGCTTGCTTTTGCGTATGGATCACAGCTTGAGGAAAGGGTAACCAGAGATACAGGATGGTTCGCATCGCAGCTTCGGACGATATTTGCCAGCCGATCAATCGTCGTAAATGGTATTTGATTACCATCCGGTTCATCTGCAATGTACCAGGAGAATATTCCTGGATTATTTTTCAGTGTTGTAATCCTTTCCCTTATTAGTTCCTCAGCCCCAGGGGAAGTGCTTTTTGTTTTATGGTGCATATCCCTGTCATAAGCACCAGGCATTGCCTTCATATCAAGAGAATGCCCAGCATTGAGATAGCGTTCCATTTTTGCCGGCTCTGCGTATACGTCCCCTGCACATATGGCACTATTGAACCCATACCTGCTCATCATCTCCAGTTTGCCAAGCTCGTCAGCGGCATAAAAACCAAAAGGGAAAAACGGTTCACCATCCACAAGAATTGCCTTGTCCTTTCGTATTGTTACCTTACCCGTCCACGGATTATCCTTTCGAAATCTTTCCTGCTCGTTCCCTGTGGACTGATCGTCAGGGGCGTTAACCTTCTGTGGAATATTGTTTTCATTGAACTCGATCGACGGTGTTGATGGGTTGGTCTTTTGAAGAGACCCATGGCAACCCAGTACTATGAAATTCATTATAAACAATGTACCAATAATTAGTCTTCTTATCATAGTCTTATTCATCAGAATAAAGGTAGAGTGAGTTAAGTTTGTTAAGTAAGTAAGTAAGTAAGTAAGTAAGTAAGTAAAGATGGTTTTTCTTATACATCGCGCAACTAGCGCAACCTACTTAACTCACTCTACCCACTCAACTTACCCAACTTACTCCATTCCCTTCCGTTTCTTCAGATAGCTGATATAGCCATTTAATATCTTAATAACAACAAATATTTTTGTCTTCAATATATTGAATTCCTCTTCAGAAATGTAATTTTCATCTAAAGCGACTGTCAGATGATCCAGCACTTCATAAAGAGAACCTCTGGCCTGACGGCAAAATTGAATATTTTCTTGAAAATGGTACCTCCCATGTCCTTCAGCAATATTGGCTGTTACAGACCTTGAAGCCCTTATCATTTGGTCAGCTAACCGAAACCTTTCATCAGATGGCAATGCCTTCGTTAGTTTTGAAATTTCCTTTCTTAACTCTCTTGCTTTCTTCCAGACCTCCAAAGTTTCAAATGTCGATTTTGTCTCATTTAACTCACTCATCTTACTCTACTCTCCCCAACATATTTAACATACTTAACTTACTCTGCTTACTCTGCTTACTCTACTCTCCCCAACCCTCCTACGCCGCCAATACCAAATTCCCCACAGGAAACCCAGACCGTAAGATAGATGCAGAATGAGGAATGCCACGGGCAATATAGTTAAGACTCGCAAATTCCTCCGTCCTACCCACAAACATGCGATAAGATTAGCACCTGTATAAGGTCCGATTACTACAATTCCCCATAAAGGTTTGAAGGTAAACAACGCCATGAAAATGGTCAAAAACAAGCTCAATACAAATACCGCGGGTATCAGGTGACGCCAGGATGGCACAGCACCCCGCTTTTGAATGACACGCACCTTGTAAAATCCGTACTGGAAATACTGTTTCCAAAGACCACGCAGGCTGGACCGACTGTAATATACAGACCGAATAGAGGGATCCATCCAGATTTTACCACCAGACTGTGTGAGACGAAAATTGAACTCATCGTCCTGGTTGCGCACCAATTCCTCATCAAAACCACCGATACGATTAAACACATTGCGTCGGTATGCGCCAAAGGCTACCGTATCCACATAACATCCCTGTCTGCGCCCAGTGCGGAAGGCAACCCCCCCCACACCGAAAAACGAACTTTGTGCCAGTGAAATGGCACGAGCCAACCAGGTTTCGCCTACTGTTACCATAGTTCCACCTACACATTCCGCATCGGTATCCTTAAGCACCTTTACACATTGCTGCACATAATCTGTTTCTATTATTGCATGCCCATCCACCCGTATAATGATATCGCCCCTGGCATGTCGGATGGCGGAATTTAAGCCCGTGGGTACAATCCGACTTGGGTTGTCAAGCAAGGTAATTGGCGAATGAATGGGAGATGGCACATTGTTGTCCTTTGTTTGTGAATAATTGTTGATGATACTTTGCACAATTTCCATTGTCCCGTCATCTGACATACCATCAACGATAATTACTTCTACCAGATTATGTGGATAGTCTTGTGCCAATACCGACCCCAAGCTTCGATTAATGAATGAGGCTTCGTTGCGGATTGGCATTATAATAGTAACGAAAGCATTATCGAATATAGTGTTATCCGACAAATGTGTATTCATGGTTAAGAAACACCTGCTACCTTCTCATAAACTTCTATTGTTTTCTTTACAATATTATTCCACGAGAAAGCTTCTTTCGCATAATTTACAGAGTCTTCTTTCATTTTTTCCAATAAAGGTGGATTACTCAAAAGCTTACATATTGCGTCTGCTATAGCCTTTTCATCTTTAGGTGGAACAAGGAAACCATTCCGGCCTTCTTCAATCATTTCAGGCAAACCGCCCACCCGAGTCGCAATAACAGGAATTCCCATCTTGGAAAGCATGGGAATGTTCCCGCTTTGTGAGGACGCGATATACGGTAGTACAACGATATCTGTTTGCCTAAGATAAGTTATCAAATCTGATAAGGGTATATATCGAAAGTCACAACTGACATGACTCTCCAAATTCATTTCACAGATCATCTTCAGGTAATACTCTTTGTTCCCCCCTGAATCTTTTCCCGCTATCAGGAATTTACATGCAGGATGCTTCTCTATCACGTATGGTATTGCCTTGATAAAATACTCCAATCCCTTATAGGGCCTAATATGCCCAAAGAATGTTACGGTAAAATTGCTGTTTTTCTTTTTAAATATATCAGCATGAAATACCTGGTTAGATTTAACCTGATTTAGAATAAAATCAAAATCACCATGGGCAATGACAGACATTTTCTCCTTCCTGACATGAAGTTTATTAACAAGTTCGTCCTTTACCGACTGTGTCAGGCAGATAATATGGTCTACAACATTATAGATTCTTTTATACTGATTAACATGGCGAGCGCTTGATTCATGAGGTAGGGCATTGTGTGCTGTGTAAACAATCGGGAAACCTTTCTGCCTCAAAAGCCTGATAATGAGGTATTCGACCGTTGGGTTTATCAACCACAGAAAATGGATAATATTCGCTTTTCCTTTAACGAGAGATCTTATAAGGGTTAATAAGTTAAAAGGATATTCTAATGCCCTAAACATTTGGCGAACTTTATGATACTTTGCAAGCATCTTTATCTTATTTGAATACCGAAAGAACGTATCACAAAATGTAATGTTAGCAGGTGGAAATACTTCTTCATAGATAAAATTTGCAGTGAAAAATTCTACAGAACACCCTTGCCTTGCGAGTTCATCAATTAAGCAGTAGTTATAAAAAATGGTACTATTTACCGGATCAACAAGAGCTACTTTCATTACTTTATATTTTTAGCCTCTCGATTACCTCAAGATTTCTCAAGTTGTTTTTCATTATTTTGTATTAATATTTTCATAAACCGTCAAGGTTTTTTGAGCAACCTTTTCCCATGAAAACGATTTTGTCCTTTCAAATCCTTTAGAACTCATTTTTACCCTTATTTCTTTATCCGTAAGTAATTCATACATCTTACGTGCAAATTCTTTCGGCTCATCAGGTCTTACGAGCATACCTGCATCGCCTAACACTCCAGGAATCGAAGATACGTTACTTGCTATCACCGGCACTCCGCACGACATAGCTTCCAAAAGAGGTAACCCAAACCCCTCGTATTTGGATGGATAAACAAATACCTCCGCGAGGTTGTAAATTCCGGGCAAATCTTCATCAGGAACATAGCCGGTAAAAATCACCTGATTTTCAAGTCCCAGTCGCTGAAGGGTGTCAAAAAAGCCGGCGTAAAGCCAGCCCTTCTTCCCCGCCATGATTAATGGAATAGTAAGGCTGTATTTTTTCTTCAAAATATCCATTGCCTCGAGAAGTACCGTTAGATTTTTTCTTGGTTCAATCGTACCAACATAAAGAATAAATCTCTCAGGAAGCTCGTACTTTTGCGAAATCCTTTTCAACGCAGATTCATCCTCAATCCGTTTAAAACTATTATTACAGGCCTCATGAGTTACGGTTATTTTATCCTCTGAGATATTATACAATCGAACAATATCCTTCTTCGTACTTTCAGAAACAGAGATGATATGGTCGGCCTTAACGGCGCTTCGTTTCACAAAGACAGACCAGTAATTAAATGGATTGAACTTCATAACTTCAGGGAAAAGGAGAAAGGCAAGGTCATGGATGGTTACCACCGACTTAACCTTACAAAGCAAGGGTAAAACATTTCTCGGCCCATGGAAAATATCAATCTGTTTCTTCTTGAGCACGAACGGCAGATAGACCTGTTCCCAGAGGTAGTATTTTCGAAGAGGTGCCTGCACAATTACATTTTCGAAATTATCCTGCCCGACCTTGAGATCGTTATAATTTTCCGGGTTTAAGAACAGAACATACCGGTTCTTCTGATCTATTTGTGACAGAGCATGAATCAAATATTTGGTATAAACACCGATTCCCGCATATTGATTTCTTATCGATAATGCATTTATACCAATATTCATATTGACCGGGTATTTGATAAATTAGGCATGTCGAGCGATTAAGGCGTTAATTTTTACGCCAAATTCACCTTCACCGCCTTTGTATATGGTGAGTTCGCTCCACGTAACCCACCCTATCGCTACATTTTTTTCCCAGCAACATAATACTGAGCGCCTAGAGGAAGCCATTTCAATTTATTCTCAAGGCAAGAGATCATTGTATTACAAAAGGGGAAAAAGAATAGGTAACCCTGTTCAAGTAAAAGCAATCTCCTGTTAAATAACTTTTTTACCGTATTCTTCCTAAGCAACACAGCATCAGCATCAAACTTACACCGTTTAACAGCAAGACGTGTCAGCGGATTATACGGATTATGCTCAAACACGATAGCTATTCCACCTTTTTTTGTCACCCGATACATCTCTTGTACAAAGTTCTCCCAATCAACAGGTGGTATATGGTGCATAACACCTATTGTAAATACAAGGTCGAATGTATTATCCGGGAAAGGGAATACATTACCATTATAGATATGATAATGGGCTGAAGAGTTATTCTGCGCAGCTTTTCTTAAAAGATCTTCGGCAATGTCAATAGCGTGAAGTTCACCAAAACTAGAGATAACATAACTGTCCGTCAACCCTATCCCGCAACCTACATCGAGAGCATTTAGTATGCTAGTATCATCTAAATATCTCTGAGCAAGATTTACAAGAAATTGCGCTTTCATTTTTATAAAATAATCGGCACTCTTTCCTATGAAGGCGATAGATCTTTGGACTTCCTCCAGATAATTATCTTTATAGGCATTGAAATCTATACTCATAGTCTTATTTATGTATGTTATATAGTATTGCCTTGCAAAACTTCTCTTTTTGGCAAGTTTTTTACGGCCCCCTTTGTCCCCCTTTTCAAAGGGGACTTGGTTGTGGCTTCGCTGCACTGAACTATTTGCAATCGTAATTACTTAGTTATAGGAAATATATTCTCATGGACAATCTTAAACATTTTCCACTATTCATCCTTTTTAAACCCATGTAAATTGCTCACTATATAAAGAGGACGGTTTTTAACTTCCAGGTATATTCGGCTAACATACTCGCCAAGCATTCCTACCACGATAAGTTGTATACCACTAAAAAAAGAAACCAAAACCACGAGGGATGTCCAACCTCTAATCGTATAAACACCTGATAATCTTAAATAAATAGCGGTAATCCCGGTAAAAAATGAGAGTCCGGCAATAACAAATCCAAAACCCAGTACCAATCGTAAAGGAATGGTTGAAAAATTGATTATAGCATCAACGGCAAGCTTAAGCATCTTCTTAAGAGAATATTTGGTATAACCAGCGAAACGTTTCTCACGCATGTAACGTATACCTGTCTGCTTAAAGCCTACCCAACTAAACATCCCACGTACATATCTATTACACTCGCGCATAGTTTTAAATACATTTATTGCTTTACGGTCAACGAGACGGAAATCACCGACATTAGTTGGTATATCTATTTCCGTCAACTTACGTAAGCAACGATAGAAAACGCTTGCTGTAATCCGCTTAAACCATGTTTCACCTTCACGGTTTTCACGAATTGCATATACAATCTCAAAACCCTCTTCCCATCGTTCTATCATCTTCAATATTACTTCTGGTGGATCCTGCAGATCAGCATCTAATATGATAACAGCCTGACCTATAGAAAAATCCATTCCTGTGGTAATCGCTATCTGGTGTCCAAAATTTCTCGACAAGCGCACAATCTTAAAACGAGGATCTTGTTGATGTATATCGAACATAATTGAGTAACTTTTATCGTCACTGCCGTCATCCACAAGAATTACCTCAGAACTGCCATCAAGTCTTTCCAGAAGAGCACCAAGACGCTTCTTAAGCTCCGGAAGAGTTTCTTCCTCATTGTAAATAGGTATTACAAATGAGTATTTCGGTTCATCCATCTTTTTCCTCCTGCATTCATCCCGCATGTCTTACTATTTAAAACATTTATTTGATTCTATAAATCTTTGTCCAACAATTACCAAATTTCTGATTTGCCATACCGTATACATAATCATGCACGACCCCGGTTAGTTCTGTATCGTTATCTATAAATTGTTTAAATTTGATTTTATCGATTTCTCTATCAATTTTTCCGTAATCAGTATCATGATTAATCATATAATCCCAGTATTCGGTATAGAGAACATATTGGATCTGGAACTTTTTAAAATATTCTTCAGAAGACATATTTTTTACATTTATTGCATAAGATAAATCTCTGAGGGCTATATAATCATAATTCTCAAAGAACCCATATCCAAAGCGAACATCTCCAATTACAATACTTCCGGGAGGTATAAATGCTTTAACTTGTGCCAGATAGGCCTCATAATCAGAGGGAGAGAATTTATAGAATGCATACATATTTTGCCCTGCAAAAATCAGGATTAAAATAACAATAATTTTTTGCGCGCTTACTTTTACTTTTTTAAAAAGATCTTGTAACCCAAACAATACCATGCAAAATAGCACCATAAAAAAAGGATAGACAAGAATAATGAAATTCGTATCAAAAATATTCATTATCAAAAAACCGATATTATATGAGAACAAACAAATCAGAAATAATTTTAATGCCGATTTGTATCGGATGTCGTACGTCTTTGATTTTAATAAATAGCACGATCCAATAACAGAAATACAGAGAATGGTAAATTCCAACATTTTTCTATGGTATCTTGGCTCCCAGAAGTTGTTGGCAAAGAATATAATATTTTTTTCCATGCGTGCAGTAAGGTCTGAAAATAATCCATGACTTGCACCCAAAGAGAAAACATTTTTAAAAATAAGAGGGTCCATTAAATATCTAACCAGAAACCATAATAATAACATAGAGGCTGAACCAATACCCCAGGCTATTACTCTTTTTATTTTTTCACTCCAGTTCCGGTTTTCATAAAAACAATACAAGAGGGTAAAACACAAACATAATACAAAGGCATTGAGATGTATTTCAAATGCAACACCACATAACAACCCAAATAGAAAATGTTTATAAAGGAGATCCGATTTTACCATCTTCAAAAATAGATACACGCATAACAAAGACCATAATAAAAAAAGGGCTTCTTGCCTTGCCAGATGCGAAGCATAAACAGCCGTCTCTGTTACCGAAAAGAGAAGAGCAGCAAAGAAACCTAATCTGTTATCAGAAGTGAGCCTTTGGATGATAAGATAAATGAAAAGGGTTGATCCCCCTATACACAAGAGGGAGGGTAGCCTTGCCGCAAACAGGGTATATCCAAAGAACTTGAAGGATATATAGTGCGTTAGGAGGTAAAAAAGACCCATAGGATAATAACCTGGAGACTCTCTAAATACAGAAAATTTAAACTCTCGATTCTTTAATAATGATATAAATACACTATCATTCCAGGCCTCATCCATATATGCAGTTGGATATTTAGTGAGAAATAAACCGCTAATCAAATAAAAAATGGCTATTAAAATGATTACGAATGTTGTACTTGTAAGTGCTCTGCTTTGTTGATAATTTTTAATATTAGCCTCCTGCACCGATACCTCCGTGTCCAAGGACTCACAATTTATTTAGAACTACCTATTATAGAAATAAAATTATTAATAACACGCCATGGTTTAATATCCATTAACAAATATTTTGCCAGACCATTCCCTGACTGCAGAATCCTGCTATCGTTTATCCGATAACCTGTATTTATTATCTCTTCTTCGTATTCATGTCGTTGTCTGACATATTGACCTCTATCTCTGGCAGCTAAAATGTTGTTAATAAATCGCCCTTTGATGTAAAGGACATCAAAGGTAACGATTCGTACTATCGGAGCTAATTTAAATGCCATAAAAATATTATGTATTTCTTCAGAAGACAGATGGTGCAAGACGCCTATTAAAAGAACTTTTGTGGGAGATATCTTTTGAATATCCGATGGTGAAAGATTTTTCATATAAGTAAAAACCTTGGTTCCTAATTTATCTCTATGTTTACTTTTTAGTGAATTTAAAGCCCTATCATCGACATCAAACCCATGGTATTCTTTGTAAGTCTCTATGTAATCCAAAGCATTACCAGTTCCGCATCCTACGTCAATAATTATATCTTTCTCTTCGAAGCATGGAACAGAATAAACATACCTATAAGCCTCATTGAAATATCCCAGTACAAAAGGTCGAACATTGTCATACACCCAGGGAGTTCCTAATATTTTATTATAGAACCTTTTAAATCCCATCTTTATTACTCCCTCCGGGAAATATCCGTTAACAACAAATTCGTTAAAAGTCGCATAAGATTCTATTTTCTAAGTAAAACATTATTAATCATTAACTTTATTTTCATTATTACTAAGTATTTCATTATAGACGGAAAAAAACATTTCAGAGATTCTCTTATTCGTAAAATTTTCCAATACTCTTTTCCTTCCAGCTTCACTCAGTTTTTGCCTAAGTTCACTATTGTCCATTAAAATTGAAATTTTCCCGGCAAGATCTTTTTCATTGCCTTCCTCAAAAATTAAACCTGTATCACCAATTACATTTGGTATTTCTCCTGACGAAGAACCAATAACTGGTATTTCACATGCCATAGCCTCAATTATCACCCTGCCAAATTGCTCTTTCCATTCAGTTGTTGTTTCAGATGGCACAATTAACACATCCATACAGCTATAATAATCAGGAAGCTGAGGCATATTAACAAATCCTAGCCATAAGATATTCTCTTGCATATTCAACTGTTTTGACAAATTGACAAGAAGTTCTTTATCCGGACCCTCACCAATGATTATTAAAGTATATTTCTTATAAATTAGACGAAGAGCTTTAAATAGTGTAGCAAGACCTTTCTTTATCTCTATTTTTCCTACAAAACCTATGGTAAAATAGTTTAATTTAAGCTTCGCTTTAAGGTAATAACAATCTTTTTTCTTAAAAACGTTTTCATCTATTGTTAATGGCACATAGTATATTTTTCTTTTAAAACCCTTTTTATTAAAAATGTCAATTGCCTCATGATTGCACGCCAAAATAGCGTCACTATGGTCTAACGAATATTTTTCCCATAATGGATACAAATATCTTTGCAAACTAAAATAACTCCACTCTTTATGTGTTTTAAAGATATTAACTGCTGTGTACAAAATAAATTTTGTATTTTTCGAAATTAATCTTGCAAGAAATATAGTAAGAAATGAAATAAAACTTTGCGGTTCTTCATCCAAGTGTATTATTTCCGCTTTAGTCATTTTAATAATTTTGTATAAAGAGAAAGGAGAATAAAAATGTAAATGCTGCCTGCCTGTCTTTGAAAAAAAAGCATGTAATCTTATAAAGTTATAATAATCGGAAACTTTTTTTGATTTAAGCAATCGACCTTCATAATATGATTTAGGAACAATCACTGTGAGTTTTATAGAATCGTGATTAGCAATAGTTGTTAATCTTTTTTGATAAGCGTTATTGACGCTTGAATGTGATAGCATTAATATATTCATCGTTATTAGTTTCACTGACTATAAAATCATTCACCTTTAACAGCAAAAAGAGCAACACAATAGCCAAACCACCCCTTGGGAAATAGTTTTTGATATTTTTTTGTTACATTATATTTTATATCGTTAATCACAAACCCATTTTCATTTAAAAGCAAGGGCATTTCTTTAATATTTATCGGGTTTATGTGTTGCATGACAGAAGGAAGGATTAAGGTTTGAAAAGTATATCTCCTTCGCCTCTTCTTTCGCCTAGTAGCCATCTGCGAAGATGGGCATAATTTTTCATTCCCATCAACAAATAAGGAACTCGGAATATAGCCCATCGTACCAACTCTTTGTTAAGATTATAATTACAATATCTTTGAACTTCTGAAGCAGATGTACTTTCTCTGATTGCAACTCTTTTTAAGTTGAAAAGGGATGTCCCGATCTTATTAATACCCGGTCTTGAAGCACATAACGATTTAAGACCGGCCTCTTTAGCGCATGCAATAATTATTCTGCTCAAATCACCTCCGGGCAAAGAAGCAGAGTCTATTTTTTGCCCCAAAAGCGATTCAAGAAACTGTTTGCAGGTACAAAATTCCCATAAAATTTCTTCCCTGGAACATGAAGCCAACATACGATGTGTTGTACCGTGCAGTCCAATCTCCATACCAGCGCTTACAGCACGGAGAATATTTTCCCGGTTGCAAAAACCTTTACGTCCCACAAAATCTTTTGTAATAAAAAAGGTTGCTTTTAAATTAAACTTCTGTAACAGTGGCATTGCTATTTCAAAGGACCCTCTCCATCCATCATCAAAAGTTAAAACCACAGAATCTTCAAAATTGCCTTTAAGAAACTCAGTAATCGTAATTACCTTACGACCTGACGCTATAATAACCGAAAGATGTTGTTTGAAAATCTTTTCTGACACATGATACATTGAGGCAGATCGTGGTATGCCTTGTAAAGGTTCTTCCCGATAAACATCATGATACATTAACCAAACCGATTTCATGGGCTGTCGTCTTGCCGTCTTTTTGCGACAATGACACCACCTGAACACAAGAATCGTGTTCGTTGACTTGCCAATTGGGAATCCCAGCAACGCCATTTCCTCCAAATCCAGGAGGGAAGTGGAAAATTAAAGAAAAAAAGCGAACAATTAAAATAATTAACCTCGAAATCACGAAATCCGAGATGGACAAGTTTTGGGTATAATTGCGTAGAGTAATCAAATGCCTTTTCATGTACTTCCGAAAAAAACGCCTTCTTTTGCCAGCTCAATTTGCATTGATGAAATACGCTAAAGGAAATTTTTAACACATCGCGTAAGTATCGAGGAAGCGAAAAACGATTCCTGAAAGAAAGAATTAAGTAACCATCGGGTTTGACACAATCAGCAAGTGCCAAAATCCCTTGTTCCGGATCTTCAAGATAATCAAGCAAACCTATACATAATACTGCATCCATTTTATTTCGAAAAACACCAAGCAAGTCGATATCTCCTACCATAAATTCAGCATTTTGCAAATTCAGACTTTTTGCTTTTTGAACCATTTCAGGTGAAATATCAATCCCGATATAGCGCAATCCTTGAGAAATACAAGAAGAACCGAAAACTGCCGGTCCCATACCAAAATCCAAAACCGTTCCTTTTCGAACACGACGAAGAAAGTTTTCTACGATATCTATTCGTCTCTGAAAGATCATTGAACTGAAGTTCTTAACTTGAGCCTCAGATCTCTTCCAATAGTTTTCAACGTTTTTATCAAAATATTTCTTTGCTTTAAAATGTGAATCAAACATTATTTTTGATTATCTCCATGAAGGCGCCGTATTCTTCAAATATTTATTTGTGAAATTATTTCTGATCTCTTAAACCGCCTGATAAGCACAATGAGCCCGAAAGTAAACCCAAGCCACACATTGATTTTGATTTCAGCCATTGAGGGAGAGATAAAGCCAGCAATAATAAAATTCATGAGGCTTAAGAATATTCCTAACAATACACTTCTATAATATGGGTCTTCTAATTCCACATATAATTGATAAGTATTTTTAATAGAAAGATATATAAGTAACAAAAATGGGACAAAAACAACCAATCCCATCTTTGCCCAAATCCACAAATAGTTGTTATGAAAGACCATGCTTGCAAAGGCATTTCTCTTAACATACTTGAAATCAACTATTGGTTCCAACACAGTCCCCAGTCCATTTCCAAATAAAGGATTCAATTTAATATATTCCCAGGCATTCTTCCATTCCCACTGTCTAAGAATAAAGGTGTGTGCCTCAAAAGGATTTTTCATGGACTCAATTTCACTTGATAATGAAAATTCACCATTCGATGCAGTAGGAGAACTATCACTCAAAGATACTAGAGTTACAAATATCACCCCTGCGGGAATCAGTAATCCAATAAACTTTATCTTACCAGTCTTCTTCATGAATAAGAAATACAGACAGATAGTGATTATAAAAGAGCCCCACAAGGTGCGACGGGTAGAAAAAAGAATACACAAACACATCGGAATTAAAAAAATACGCATTGTTTTAACAAGAGGATCACCTGGGCAATTATCTCTAAAACCAAGATAAAAAAAGATCACAGTTAAAAAAACCGTTGTTTCCGACCATCCTGGATAAAGCAAAACAAAACTGCGGGAAATAAAAATGGTGATTAATCCAGTAATGCTTTTTATACCAATACAAACTATAAATAGTTTGATAATAAATTTTAATTGTTCTTCATTTTTAATAAGATTAATCATGAGTACAAAAACGAGCGGCATGCTTATGAATCTTCTTAACTCATATAAACCCTCAAAATTATATGTCCTGATCGAGGAAAACAACCAATTTATTACTATGGCGAGGGAAAATATGTACATACTATGACTGAGTCTCGTTTCTTCAAAAAGCCTGAGGTCTCTTTTTAAACAAATTGAAGCATACAATATCGCCATTGTCCCCAAGGATAGTAGCTCGAATAAATTAAGATTAAGGGGAAGTGATAAATCAGAAAAAAATTCGATAACCTGCCCACCGCTTCCAATGCTGATAATCCCGCCGGAGAGGCACATAGCCCCGATAATGATATATAATCCCAATATATTTTTCTTGATAAGCAGGAAAGCTAAAAACGGAAGAATAAAAAAAACCGGAAGGATGAACGGCGTCCTGTAAAGAAAAATTTCTCCACAAAGATACCAAAAGATAAGTGGTAGAAAAATAACGATTAAATATTGAAATTTATATAGGTTGTTTTTGTAAAACACTATTTATCACTTAAGTATATAAGAGGTTCTATTGAATACCGAGGTCATCATTTCTTTTTCGGTTTTTTAACTAACAACATTATATTAAACGCATGAATTCCATATGCTATTGAATAGTCAGCATCAGCAAGAAATCTCACGAATCTATCCAAAAAAGTAATTCTTAACCTTTTGGTTACCCTATAAGCAATCAGACAAGTTGGATAAATGAAGCAACCAGTTCTGGAATATTTTAAAATTGTGAAACTGTGGACTAATTCCTTTAGTTCGGCAAACGTAAAATGTTTATGAGGCAACCCGGATTTCACCTTTTTTTAATTGATCGGAAGGCCTCCCCTTTATCCCCTCCTTGCGAAGGAGGGGATAAAGGGGAGGTTATAAGTTCATTTATGTAGTATCGAAAATTTTCAACATCTAAAAACCAAAATGAACCTTTATAAGGCACGCTTAAACACATGGCAGCCTCTTCTTTCATCACCCCGGAAATAACCTGTAAACCCAGCTACCCCACACCCTATATCTAACAGGATATGATTAGATTCTGGCAACCAGGTATATGCTTTCTTACCCCGTTCTCTCATTCCATGGATTTTCATAAAACATTTTCAAAAGAAAGATCAAAAGATAATTGACAAAATAATTTCTATCGGATATCGGAACTTATAGATGCTGTTTTTCTATGACACTTTTAATTTCCTGAATAATCTTGGGAACAATCGCAGAAGCGTAATATCCTTTCCCTTTATCCAGTGCGTTTTTGGAGAACTGATCATAATTATCCATGATCTTAATGGCATACGCTGCACCTTTTTCCTCATCATCAGAATCAAGTACAAAACCATCTTTGCCATTTGTAATAATCTGTCGATTGTCGGCTACATCTGAAACAATTGCTGGTGTACCACATGCTAAACTTTCTAATATTGTTTTGGCCGTTCCCTCCCAATACGACAACGTAAATGACACAACTGAAGCATTAAAAAAGGTTCTCACTATTTGATTGGGAACATTTCCATGAAAATGAACACTATCCTTTATTTTAAGTTCCTCAACCAGGTGTAATAGCTTTTCCCTATCTGGCCCATCCCCGACAATACACAAGAAACAATCTCTTCGTTTTATAAGAATCCTTTTGAAGATTTTAATTAATAATGCAACCTTTTTCTGAGTTGCCAATCTGCCAACATAACAAAGGACTGTTTTACCCTTCAATCCCAATACTTCTTTCGATTCCTCCATATCCTCTGAATAGAAGATGGAGCTATCGACAAAGGTAGGATAAAACCGCATCTTACCAGCATAATTTGGATATTTATTTTGATAATAATTAAGACCCTCCTGACTCACCAATATTACTCTATCAGCTTTTTTAATAGCATAGGAATCAGATTTAGCAACAAATAATGCCTTGCATTTACCAACGGCTATAGTGGTTATTGGCATGTTTGTACCGTGAATGATCAATACTAACGGAGTGGTTTTCTTTTTAAAGAGATATGGCCAAAAATAGGTGGTTGAATGATAAATTATTGCATCCTTTTGATAGGATATCTCTTTTAGTTTTAACCAAATATAATAAATCGTTCTTATTGTTTCGGGTATAAATTTGTATTTTTTTTTCATGGGGACCAGGACATTGGTTTGCACTACATTTTTACCCAGTGTAATCGTCTTTTTCTTCTCCATCAATGACCAACAGTCAAAATCAATTCCTGTTGCATTTTTGATAAAAGTGCGAATATATATAGCAATACCTACCGCCTTTTCGTCTGTACAATCTTCATAAAACACATCTGATACTTTCATTAAAGCCACAATCTATCCTTATAATTTTCTTCCGGAAACAGATACCAGATGTTTTCCAACTTTGATATCAACAAAGCCATTGTTCTTGTACCAGCCAATAATTTCATCAACTGAGTAAGTACGGGCATACTTTGGAGTAAAGCAATCAAAAGTATCCAGACAAGCCCATTCAATAAGCATTTCGTCCGTGAGTGAAAACCTCCCTTTATAATCAATAACGGGAAACAATTGTCGAGTAACAAGGCCGATCAGTGGCAGACGATTTAACTTAATCGCCCACGGCACATAGGATAATACTATCTTTAACATAGTGCCTGATGGAATAATCCTGTTTGCAAGGAACTTGTATAAATATATGGGACGAGGTATCCAGGAGGGCAAGCGATTACCACGACCTTTTCCATAAACCCAGATCGCAAATCTTCCCCCTGGCTTTACCAGACGAACAAGGTTCTTCCATGTTTTGTAAGGGTCTGGAGTATGATGGATGACACCTATTGAATAAACAAAGTCAAATACTTGATCGGGCAATGGTAAATGATTTGCGTCACATTGAAGTAACATGAGCCGGTTATTATTCGGCAATAAATTTTCAGCAGCAACATATACGGCTTCACTCAAATCAATTCCAACAAGCGCTTCTGGCTCTGCTTTGAGTACAACTTCAAGGTAACGACCTGTCCCGCATCCAACATCCAATACATTCTTGCCTTTCATATCGGACGGCTGCCATCCCGTATATTCATAAAAAAGTCCTTCGCTTATCCGAGTGCCCGTATATGAATCTAATTGTGTTTTCCGGAAATGAGTCCACTCCGTACTGAATGAATCTGCATATTGGGCTTTCTCTGTGAATTTAAGAACACCTTTGATCTTTTTAAATTGCAATTTGCAGTTCGTACATTCCAAGGCTGACCTTTTTGATTGAAAATCAATTTCTTTTTTACACTCCGGGCACAAACATTGTATCACTCCAAACCCCCCTTACGATCTTTATTTGAATCGTCTATGTTCATTATTTTGTCTTGGAATATTAAATGCCACAATTCAAGACACAACAAACTCCATATAGCATTTGTATGATTTCTTATTCCGTTGAAATGCTCTTCTACCATGCTTTCCATCCATTGATAATTAAAATAACCTCTCTGTTTAAAACGCGAATTCAGTAAAATATCTTTTGCAAATGATTTTAAATTGGTTCTTAACATCAATGCAAGATTGAAACTAAATCCCATTTTACGTCGGTAAATGACTTCTTTGGGCAAATATCTTGCTGCAACCTTTTTTAAGAGATGTTTTTGCATACCATACTTTACCTTTATGTTTGATGGTATGCTCGCTGCGTATTCCATCATTTTATAGTCCAGGAAAGGCGACCTTACTTCCAGAGAATTCATCATCGACGCTACGTCTACCTTTACCAGATAACCGTCAGGCAATTGAGTCATTATATCTATATAGAGGGCCTTATCAATATCATCGATGGTATTTGCTGAGGATAAATAGTCTGAATATATACCGTATGGATTATGATCTGCTATTTGCTCTTTAAACCATGGCGTATAAAGTTTAGCGTAGTCAGTTAGGTTAAAAGTAGAACTTAATCTTACGCTATCTATAAAAGATTGTCTTCCATACTCGATTAGTGTATGAAATTTATGTAGTACTGCTTTATTACGAAAACGATTCATAAGCCATTTACAAAAAAGAGGAAGCATTTTGTTTCGAAGGGTTATGGGTAATATATTTCGATAAATAGATGCCGCCTTTACAATCTTTACATCATCATAACCACCAAAACATTCGTCTCCCCCGTCCCCGCTTAAAGCCACAGTAACATGCTCACGAACTTTCTTTGATAAATAATATGTAGGAATCTGGGATGCGTCGGCATAGGGCTCACCAAAGGCCAGGACAATCTTTGGTAAGATTTCAGGGATTGCCATATTTGCCAGCAACTCATCATGATCTGTGTGGAAAATCCTCGAAACCCTTGATGCATAATGCGCCTCATTAAAAGCCTCGCCATCAAAAGCCACTGAAAAGGTTTTGACAGGAATGGAACTATTTTTTGACAAGAAGGCAACAACGAGACTAGAATCTATTCCACCGCTTAAAAAAGCACCTACCGGAACATCGCTCAACATTCTTTTTTTTACAGCACGATCAAGCAACTCAATTGTTTGATCAATATAATCTGACTCATTTTTATAATGAAGTTTACGATTAAAATCTAAACGCCAATATTGATAAGTTTTTACCGATGATTTATCAAATACTATATAATGAGCTGGTAATACTTTTTTGACCTCATTATAAATTGTCAATTCCTGTGGTATCCAGGCGAATCTAAGGTAAGAATCAATTGCTTTATTGTTAATGGCAAGCCCTTGATTTAAAGCTTCTTTTATCGATTTTATATCGGATGAAAAATACACATTCCCATTTACTGTAGAATAGAAAAGCGGTTTAACCCCTATGCGATCCCTAACTAATACAAGCTCTTCCTTATTAGAATTCCATAAAGCGAAGGCAAACATACCATTTAACCTGGTTAACACATCCATACCCCACTGCTCATATCCATGGATAATTACTTCAGTATCGCTTTTGGATTTGAAAATATGACCCGAGGAAACTAATTCATCGTGAAGCTCCCTGTAATTATATATTTCTCCGTTAAATACCGTCAAAATTGATCCGTCTTCATTACTCATAGGCTGCCTGGCATTGGATGAAAGGTCGATAATCTTCAAACGGCGGTGCCCCAATCCGATATGATTCGAGACATAAATACCAGCATCATCAGGACCACGAGAAAACATAATATCTCTCATCCTTGTAATTATTTTCTCATCCACAACCCTGTTTTTTGTGTCAAAAATACCACAAATTCCGCACATGATAAAAATCCGCCAATTTAAGTTAAACTTACTTTTAAACCAATTGTCCAGGCAAGTATTTTTCCACATTTTCCTTTTCTTCTTAGCAACATCATCCTTGATAACATAACCATAATTACCAGTAAACGGAATAGTGTTGCCTTTAACATGCCATGGTTATTTCTAAAATAAATTTCCAAGCTTATAAAATAATGCAATTCTACCGTATCGTGTTTTTTTACCGCTGCCTGCCCATAATGCAGTACTTCTGCATTACTCAGATAGTATATAATGTAACCACATCTTTTCGCCCAAAGACAAATCTCCACATCTTCGCCAAACATAAAGTAGCTCTCATTAAATATTTTATTATCCTTTGAAAAATCTCTTCTGAAGACAATACAAGCACCTGCAAGGCAGTCTACCTCTCTACTATTCTTGTGATCCCAGCTTTCAATATTTAATCCCTCAAAAATATTGGGCCAGCGTTGGTTCAACCCGGTAATCCAGACAAATGATGTATACAGATTCGGGAGCCGCCTGGCACATACATATTGAATGGTTCCATCCGGATTCAACAATTTTGGACCAACGATTCCACATTCAGGGTTATTCAAGAGATATTCATACATCACTTCCAGGGCATTGTTTAACAATACGGTATCAGGGTTAAGGCAGCATATATACTTACCTTTAGACTCTAAATATGCCTGATTATTGGCCTTGGCAAAACCCACATTTTGAGTATTCTTAATCAATTTGATTTCTGGAAATTCTACCTCAAGCATTTGCACAGAACCATCTGAGGATGCGTTATCTACAACAATAATTTCAAATGCTAGTTCTGTTGTAAATTTATAGATAGACCGTATACATTCCACTAATAATATTCCTGTGTTCCAGTTAACCAGGAGGATTGATAGATCCATATATAACCCTTACCGTTATTTGCATCATGAAAAATATACCGCATAATAATGTCATCAACAATAAAACCGAATCTCTACTTCAATGGAACTTTTTTTAGTAGTAAAATATCTTGCCACGAAAGATGGTTTTCCCTATTATTCCATTTGCCAAAATAGGGAGCACCAATTAATGATAAATTATCGTTTTTAAACAAATTGAGTATATAGTTTTCATCATACGCTACATTTATTTCTGGTATATTAACGTCCGCAACTTTGTAATACTTGGAATCCATGCTATCAGGCCTAACATCAACATAATTAGTTACTAATTGAGTTAAATCTTTTGTTAAATGAAATGTACTCATTAAAATTCCATTTGGTTTAAGTACTCTATATATTTCACAAATATAATTTCTTAAACCAGGCGGAGTCATATGGGTAAAAACTGAACTCGCAAATACTATGTCAAAGTTATTGTCCCTGTATGGAAATCTAAAGTCTGAAGGCATAACATTACTCTCAGAATTGTAACTCCCACTATATACGTTTATGTGATGGAACTTAAATTTTCTATGCTCTTGCTCAATCTTTTTTTTTGCATATTGTATTACTTTCTTATTAACATCAATCCCCTCGTAGGAACCTTCATCAATATGATCAATTAGATTTTGTGCAATACGACCGCATCCACACCCTATTTCAAGAACATGGTGGTACGGTTTTAAACTACAAAGTAATTTAAGATAAATGGTAAATTCCATCCCAACAGATGCATACTCGCGTATGGATGGACCACCCACAATACGTCGGATATGCCTAGGAGGATATTTAAATTCATCGCAGCACAATTTAAGATAAATGTACTCAAAAATATTCCATATGTATTTAGAAGTAGATATACGAAAGATTATTAATCTTAGTCTCTTTATAAAAATCATCTTCTTCCCTTTATTTTGAATGTAGATAGCAATATTATTTTCAACTTACCGCATTATTTTATATAACTTTAATACGATTAAACAAATTCTAAACGTAGTAGATAATCTAAAATCATATAGAGCTGATTTACTCAAAAACAACAGGCTCTTCTTAAAATCATGTATTTCTCCTTTGGCAACACCAATTCTCCAGTAATACAAGCTTAACAATTTTTTGTCCAATGAGATTTCATCAATATATTTGTTCAGTATTGCTTCTAGTGCTAACGCATTATTTTCTTTATTTATGTTTACACTATTTATGGATTCGTAGGCAAAGACCAGGTTTTCAGGTATATACGCAAATGAATAATATTTGGATACCCTGATCCATAGATCCCAATCCTCAAGGCATGGCAGGTTCTCATCAAAAGCACCTGATTTTTCAATACACTCTCTTTTAATCAATACCGTAGGCGTTCCAATAAAACAATATTCTAAAAGCAATCTATGGCAATGAGAAATGTCTTGATTTGCGGGAAGAATTTCTTTTTCTGACCCGTCTTTCAATATTTTCTTGTATTTTGAAAATACTAATCCTACATTGTCTTCAGATGCCTGCATACGGTGCATTTGCTTTTCTAATTTTTCATTATCCCAAACGTCATCATCATCATTAAAAGCAATATACGCTCCTTGCGCTAGCCGTATGCCTGTATTCCTCGAAGCAGCCGGTCCTTTGTTCTGTTCATGCCTGATATAGCGTATTCTGGTGTCATCAAATTCTTTAAGCACGTCAGAATAATCAAGAGTAGAAGCATCGTCAATTATTAACACTTCGAGATTGGAATAGCTCTGAGACAGAACGCTTTGGACAGCCCTTTGCAACAACACAGACCTGTTATAAGTTGGTATGATAACACTAACTAGTGCATCCGGCATTTTTTAAAGATTTTAGGAAGTGTATATAGTCTACAAGAAGGTTAATATCCTGCTTTCTTGGCAACCAGTTCAGTATGAATCGCCGAACAAATCCTTTTGACTCATGAGAATACCTCAGCGCACGATCAAAATAGCACTTGAATAAGAAGATGAGAGGACTTTTCCCCAAGCTGGTAACATGTCTAAATCTCACGATATTCAACTCTAAACTTATTTTGCGGAGATTGCTTGTATGGGTTTTTTGTAATTCATGCCTTCTCGCATAGGCTAGTGCATCTTCAAGGGTAATAATGTCTCGCTCATGTAATTTTAAAAATATTCGAAGCCACAACTCATAATCCATTGAAAAATATAATGATTCATCAAGTGGTCCAACAAGTTCCCAAAGTATTTTTGTCCAGAAAACACCGGGCTGAGGAAGCGTAAACCTTGGCATCTTAAGTATTTCTTGATAAGTAGTAGCTCCAAACATAGTTTGAGGAAGAATACGACTGTCTGAATCATAAAAACCAATACCTCCACAGAGGATTTGAGGTCTGGAAATATCAAATTTTGTTGCGATCTTAGTTAAAGTATTCTTAGCATAGATATCATCAGTGTTTAACCATGCCATAATGCCTCCTGTTGCCCGTTTAAAACCTTTATTTATTGCATGGCTCTGACCACAATCCTTTTCTGAAATCCAATAGGCAAGCCATGGCTCGTATTTTTTAATAATCTCAACTGAATTATCTGTACTACCACCATCTATGATAATGTATTCAAGATTTGGATAACCTTGCAAGAGTACAGAGCGTATGGTTTCTTCTATAAACTGTCCCTGATTATAAGAAGGAGTGACAATACTGATTTTTGCCCATGGCTTACCATTTGGCATTTTTGGCGGCAAATGAGCATATTTTTCTGTCCAAGGCCAACCGGTTTTGCCAGGTGGTGAAGGAGGAAGTTCATTAAGCTGTGCGTAATTCATAGTTTTCATTTTATTATTTTAGATAATTTATGTATAGAAAATGCAATAATATTACGAAAGGTAATTTTTATAATTTGCCAATGGAAACCATGTCTTTCAATATTGCTAAGCAACAAGATGATAGATTTTTTTATTTTATATCCTAAGATAAAGTTCAGGTGGATTTGTTTATAAGACTCAAAAGTGAGCGGAATATTTTCACTAAATAATAATCTTGCTTCAGAGAACCCTTTAGTAATAATAGTTTCAATGCAATTTACTACTCTTTCAACCGGACAATCTGTAATTTCAATAATTTCTTTGGTTGAAATATTGTAATACTTAAAATCATAAATAAATGATCCATAAATGGATTTATCTTTTTTCAATAATTGGACCATTTTAAGTGGTTTCGCCCAATCAGAAGTTGAAAGCCATGAAATTCCACTCGAACAGCCAATTAGTAACGTACAATACTTTGTTAACTCTGCATTTTCACGAAAAGATAACACGCTTCCATCAATAATTCTTTCATTATTTGATTGAATCGGTATGTCTGAAGAAAGTATTACGCACATGTCTTGAAATTTACGAATTAGACTATGAGCAACTTCCAGAGCAAAGTAAGGAGTTACAAATGATTGACCACTTTTTGAGCTATATTCAAATAGTATTACATTTTTGTAAGCCTGAATATGATTCGATTCAGAAAAATAACGAACTTTTTCAACTTCAGAAGGTAACAGTCTTAATACAGGAGAAATAGGTACTGTTATGGGGTTAGGGTATCCTCGAAAAAGAGAAGATCTAACAGAACCATCAAAATTTTGAAAATTATTCGGGAAAATTTGAGTTAAAAATACTTCATCAAAGTCACCTTTTTTCTTTCGTTCTGATGCTTCAGTTTCAAAACGCTGCCAAGCTTCGTAAACATCTTCATGATTTACAATTGGGATTTCCCAAATCTCATCAACATAAGGGTTCCCAATTAAAATTGAACTACACATTGTTCCTATCGCCCAGGTTAAATGACATTTCGGGTAGTCTACTTTAATCTGATGACTAATCGTTGTGGCATATAGGCAATCCCCTCTTGCAGCAAGTTGGCCTAATAGTATTCTTTTGCACTTATTCAATTCTTTGCACTTTTACCTTTATCATAGGTTAGCCCTTGCAGGATTTCCCTGTCAAACCCACCTTCTGCCAGTATCTTTACGCGGTGTATCGGCTTATATATTTCAATAAAGCTCCATTTAGTGAGTAATTCATGCCAAATCCTAAACCATACTTGGTACACACAAAAATATGAAAAAACATCTAAAGGTATGTTCATGGGATTTTTGTATCACAAATTCTCAAAACGCTAAGAACCCTTTATCATCATTTTCGCCAATTCGATGAATTCCACCGTTGGAGTCCATCCTAATGCATTCATTGTTGCCGGGTTAGAAATTAAACACTTATATTCAGATATAAACCCTTTTTTAAACTTAACATACTTTTGCCAATCTTTCCCTATCAGATGAAAACACTGCTCCAGCCAATCTTCTATCGAATAAGCTACACCAGAACCAATGACCGCTTCAAAAACAGTATCTTGCTCAATGAGTGTAAAAATGCCTCTTGCCACATCACCGGCAAATGTCCATTCCTTTTTCACGGAAATGTCACCCAATTTTATTATCTCAATTGCACCTGCAGCAATACGCTTTACCGCAAGGGCTATCATTTTGCTCACATGGTGCTCTTTCCTCTGTGGACTTTCATGATGAAACAAATAGCCTATATAGACACGCAATCCAAGCGAACGATAGTATCGTGCTGCATATACTGAGTGAATACGCGCTACAGAGTACGGGCTGCTAGCCTCAAAATTGTCAGTTTCGGATATCGGCATCCCTTTATTTTCAAACTGAACACCACTTCCAGTTAAAAAGACTTTTGAAGAAGGGCTGAATAGCCTTACGGCTTCAAGAATGTTCAGGGTGCCAGTCGAAATCGTAGCATGGTTCTCAAATAATGCATCATGCCGTGTAGTAGAATTAGCGGCGATATGAAAGATATAGGTCGGAGTATATTCTTTAATTAATTTTTCTACTTCATTATAGCAGGACACATCGCCTTTAACCCAATTACCGGATCGTGAAACGCCAATGGGCTTAATACCCTTGATCTTGCAAAGCCCGGTGAGATAATATCCGTCCTGTCCGTTCGCGCCGAAGATGAGGGCATTCATACATAAATTAGCTTAGGTCACAATAATTATTAACAAATTACAGGCTGTTATTGTTTTTCAAAAACAACTATACCAAATGTATAATTCAGGGTTGGATCGGGAGAGTAATAACCGTCACGAATCACCGCCTCGTTAATTGTCCAGTCCATATCTTGAACTAAATATAGACCGTTTGCTTTGCATTCAGCGATAAATTGTTTTACAGATTGCTCATCAAGCGGTTGCCAACTTAAACCATAGAGCTTTACATTTGAGGTAATTTTTGGATTCCAGTAATCGAAGGTAACGAACAGTCTGCCATTGTCTTCTAGCAAACGCGCTACTTCGTGGGCAAACTTAGTAAAATCTATTTCATGCTCGATAACGGAGAGACAAGTGATATTTTTAAAAAACTTGTCTGGCAGTTTGGTATCCATCAAATTCCCTATTAAATATTTCACCCCTTTAACCGGAACATTAGGTTCTCGCAAATCTATCCCATACAGTTCACCGCGAATTTTCTTGAGAGCAAGATTTTTCAAAATGTATGAGTCGGAACTCCCTATATCTAGAAAATTTCCATCGTCTATCTTCGGAATAATATGTGCCAAATCCCAATCTTTACATTTAATGTTATGGGAGACAAAACCGTTGCGATAAAGAAATGCCGTACATTCATCAATTTCTGATCTAGATTGCAAAAACTTGCACAAAGACTGGCAACGTGGCAATTTTATAGTGTTTGAATTCTTGGTTATAGTAATATTTGCTGCCATACTGAATATTTTTCTAGAGTCAGGAACAAGCAAATAGTTGATGTTGTAAATGATTTTCTCAACCTTGTAAGAAATCGATGTAATAAAATCTAAATAATCCTGAAAACTGGTGTCAAATTCATTTTGAAACTGCTGTTCAAATTCAAAAATTATCGGCATTTTATGCCTTTTGATAGTTTCTATTGCACCCCGCATGGCAAATAAATCGCTACCTTGCACGTCAACTTTCATAAAGCTAATTTCTCTGTCAATTTTCAGGTCGTCAATAGCGATAGTTTCAATTTTTCTGCCATTAGTTGCCTTCGGTTCTAAACCGTAAGAACCATAGGCAGAAAATTTCTTAAAGTCTTGAACTGGATAAAACATTACCTTCTCTGTTTGGTCATAAACTGCTCCGAGAAATGCTCTAATATTATGACAATTGTTTGCCATGATATTTTGCTGAAGAACGTAAAATATATAATCATCAGCTTCAAAAGAAAAAACTTGTCCGTCCTCGCCGGTAAGCTGAGAAAATAACAAAGACATTTGTCCAAAATTTGCGCCTATATCGAGGACAATTGTATCCTTTTTAATATATTCACTAACAGCATCAACAATTTCTGGTTCAAATATTTTTCCAGACTTCATGTCGTTTGCAATGCAATCCTTAGTGGTATCGGCTGGTAAATAATAGTTACCAATTGGTGTTTGATAAAATTTCAGAGGTCTGTGCTGAAATTTATCCTCAGTCGGAATTATCAATTTTTCTGGGTTATTTGAAATACCAATTAATTGCTTCAACCTTTTTGCTCTATGGCACATTTGCGTAAAAAACCTCATAATCAGCCTGCCTTCTGTTTTTTGATAATTTCTATGGTTGGTAGAGGGAAAATTAAACCAATACCTTTGTTAAGTGTCTCTTGCTCACGCTCAATAAATTCTTCTTTAAAATGCCAGGGCAAGACGAGGTAATAGTCGGGATTCATGGCCCGTGATTCCGCTTCACTAACAATCGGAATATCTGTACCAATAGTGAGGGCTCCATATTTGTCCGGATTTCGTTCTGCAGCAACATCAATGATACGATTGTCAATACCGCACCATTGCAAAATCGTGTTTCCCTTGGTTGATGCGCCATAGATATGAATCCGCTTGCCCTCTTTTTTTATTTTTTTCAATAGAGTGTTGAGCTCCTCTTTATGGACATTGACACAGTCCTGGAAATGCTTGTACGGCTTGTCAGTATCCAGTTCCAGGTCAAACTCTTCTTGATGCAGTGCCTTGATATTCTGAATAAACCCGTCCTTTCTGTAAGCAAAGTTTTCAGCATGAGTGGCACAGCAGCGAATACTGCCGCCATTAATAGCATTAAGCGAGACATTCATTATCTTCATTCCCGCTTGCCTCATGATATACTCAATGACTGCCAGACTATAATATTCCAAATGCTCATGACAAATAGTATCATAGGATGTCATCTTAAGCATAGTTGGCATATACGACATCTCAAAGATCCAGATTCCATCTGGTGAAAGAATGTTTTTAATCCCTTTAGTAAACGCAATGGGGTCCTCAAGGTCGTAAAACATGGCAATGCAGGTGATGATGTCAATCCGTTTTTCTTGTAATAGGCTCATTAGCTCATTTGACGGGAAAATGTCCTGCACTACAGTAACATTGCCCTTTATTTCCTGTGCAACATCCGAAGGGTCCACGCCATACTTTTCAAATTTATCCGGATAATAACTAAGCAATGTTCCGTCATTGCAGCCAATGTCAAGAACGCGAGCAGCGGGTTTGTTGAAAATGTTGCAGGCTTCTTCTACTATGCCGCGCAGATGTTGCCGCATCGTATTGTTTGTGCCGGAGCGGTACCAGTAGGCTGAATAAAGAATTTCCGGGGGAACGGTGTGCTCCATCTGGAGAAGGCCACAGGCAAGCTCATCTTTCATGGAATCACAACGAAGAAGAGATGTTGGAATCTTGCGCATGGGGGGCATTTCTTTGCCAGGCTTCACAAATGATCCCTGAAGATATTGTTCACCAAGGTCAATCACTTTGGTAAGCTCTCTTGAACCACAGACACGACAAGTTTTTCTGTGAATAAGATGCATATTTGTCTCCCTATAGCAAATTATAACGCATTATTTCGTTGTTTGATAAGAGAGCGAAACTGCTTATCAATCTGATCAATACAACTATTACGTTCAAGATTGAGCAGGGCAAGTTTTTTAACGACCAAATCCTTTTCTTCTAGTGGCACCTTTTCAAATTCATAAACTTTTTCCTGCTCATGCCATAATGAGTTGTTGACATTGGCAAGTTTGGAGAAGATTTCTCCAATACTCCCTATTACTTCAGTGACGATGTTACTTTCTTGTTTGTAAACTTTATTTGCAGAAAATGTCAGCCTTTCCAATGGAATCTGTCCTGAAATTGCAGCGTAAATGAATCCATCAATCTCCGTTTGAAGCTGTTTTTCCTGAACTTCAAGACTTTTGAGGCGCTCTGAATCTTCGGAGTGCCACTGTTTGAGCTTGACGATTGTTAATTTATCGCATAAAGAACCAAGTGTTTCAGCCATCAACACACGCCTTCTTTAATATTGTTGATACTCCATTTGCAGTCGGCAAAAACACATCCATAGTCATATCCTTCATGTGCGGCAAAAATTGAACCACCATCGATTATGGTTATTATTAACGCGTCTTCCACCAAATCAACAATTCTTACATTAGGAATACTAATAGCAAATGTAATCATGTATTGTCCTGGAACAAGAAAATTAGAAGGTATAGTAACTATTGTATATACTTCTTTTTGCTGTTGAGTTATTTTTTCCCATTCCTCATTTTCGCTGGTAAAAACCTTTCTTCCCCTTTGATCTTTTATAAAAAAGCCCATAACTGTATTAGGTATCCATTGATTAATTTGACAAGTGACACTTATAATAATTTTTTCTTTATGAGTAAAATAAGATGTTATTCCCCCTTCAGAATTTAGAGTTTGAGCTTTGGCAATGAACATCTCTTTACTGGAATTCGCACTGGCGGTAAATCCATTTTGGCTTGCCGATGATGCTTCGCTCAGATAATAGTCAATTACATGCTGTGTATCTCCTGTTTTCGCAATACTGCCTTTGCTCAAGAGAAAAGCCTTGCTGCACAATTGGGCTATTGCGCCCATTTGATGGCTCACAAACAAAACCGTTCTTCCTTTTTTTGCAACATCTCCCATCTTCCCCAAGCATTTCTTTTGAAACGAGGCATCTCCTACTGCCAACACTTCATCAATGACTAATATCTCAGGCTCAAGATGTGCCGCCACAGCAAAAGCAAGGCGGACGTACATTCCGGAGGAGTATCTCTTGACGGGCGTATCCAGGAATTTTTCTATCTCCGCAAAGGCAACGATCTCTTCAAACTTTCTTTTTATTTCTGCCTTTGTCATGCCGAGAATGGCGCCATTGAGATAGACGTTTTCTCTGCCCGTTAACTCCGAATGAAAACCCGTACCCACCTCAAGCAAACTCGCTATCCTACCCTTAATCTTGACGCTACCCGTCGTCGGCTCGGTAATTCTGCTTAATATCTTCAATAACGTGGATTTGCCAGCGCCGTTACGGCCGATGATGCCAACCACCTCGCCTTGCTTAACCTCTAAGGAGACGTCTTTGAGCGCCCAGAAGTCCTCGCGGGAAGGATTATGCGCAGAGGGCAGGGCGCAGGGCGCAGGGCGCAGAGAGCACAGGGCAGAGAGCATTCTATTGCCCACCATTCTCGCCTTGTCGGCAAGGACATCACGCAGGGCAGTGTAGCTGCCATTTTGCTGGTGGCGGATGGTGTATTTTTTTGAAAGATTTTCGACTTTAATGACATTCATAGTTTATAGGTCATGGCTCAAAGCTCATAGCTTTGAGCTTTGAGCTTTGAACTCAGAACAAAGAGCATTTTCAGGTTAAGGTTAATAAGTTAAAGGTGAATAGAGCATATATATTTACACAGAGACAGACATTTTCTCCGTTTTTTCGTCTACAGCACGAATAATCTGCTGGATTGTATCTACTTCTGCCTCATCAAAGTATACTTCTCCACATTGTGCGCACACCCAGGCAGGAGCGGAGGGCAGAGCGCAGGGCAAAATAAAAATCATTTTAAGGATTTTTGAAAGTTGGTGATTTTTCGGCATAAATGATCCAGGTCTTCTAATAATAAATCCGTAGTTGCTTGATCGATAAAACTTCTTCTTTGTAATAATATCAGGATATTTGCATTTTCGAAAGTAGATCGGTGAGCAATGTTAAGGAACTGACAAAATTCCTTGTCTGAATTTGAACCGCTTCCTTCGGCGATGTTGTTAGACATAGACATCCCGGCAGCACGAAGTTGCTCTGCAAATCTATACAGCCGCTTCTTTTCCAGTCCATCAGCAATGTCAAATAATTTACCGGCAATCTCTATTGCCATTTGCCATATTTCCATATCCTGAAATCTGAATCTAACCATCTCACTCTCCTGGAGCGCAAAGCATATATTGCGCCGTGCTCTTTGCTCTTTGCTCTTTGCTCTATGCGCTATGCTCCTTGCGCCCTGCCATACACATCGTCACACCTGACAATGTCGTCTTCCCCAAGATATTCACCATTCTGCACTTCAATTATTTCAAGGGGTATTTTGCCGGGGTTTTCAAGCCGGTGCATCGTTGATTTCGGTATATATGCCGATTCGTTTTCATGGATAAAACTCTCCTTATCGCCGGTAGTCACCTTTGCACTTCCTTTTACAACCACCCAGTGTTCTGACCGGTGATAATGCATTTGCAGGCTGAGCTTTTCATTCGGGTTTACTACAATCCGCTTTATTTTATACCGCGGGCCGTTTTCAAGCACGGTATAGTTTCCCCATGGTCTGTATGTAGTAACATGTTCAACGGCCTCCGGTCTTGAATTTTCATTGAGTTTCTTTACGATGTCTTTTACCTTTTGCGCCTCTCCCTTCTTTGCTATCAGTATGGCGTCGTCCGTTTCTACCACAAGGCAGTTTTCAAGGCCTACGGTGGTAATGAGTCTTTTTTTGCCCAGGAGAAAGGAGTCTTTTGTGTCTATTGCCATAACATCCCCCTGGAGAACGTTGCCATTCGCATCCTTATCAAGAATATCAAATAAAGAATCCCACGAACCTACGTCGTTCCAGTATAAATCAAATGGCAATGCTACAACCTTGTCTGATTTTTCCATAACTGCATAATCGATGGAGATATTGGGCATGTGCTGAAATTGCAAGAGCATTTCTTCATAACTCAGATGGCACATTTCAGTTATTTCCGGCGCATAGCGCTGAAGTTCTCTCATTATTGTTCTTATACTAAAGGCGAACATGCCTGAATTCCAATAATAGTTGCCCTCATGGATATATTGCTTTGCCGTGTCTCTGTCAGGCTTCTCCGCAAATCTTTCCACTTTAAAGAATTTTTTGGCACAATTCCCTGAAGATTGATCGCTGAACTTTAAATACCCGTAACCAGTCTCGGGCTTATCCGGTTTTATACCAAAGGTTACAATATAACCTTTTTGGGCAATCTCTTCTGCATGCCTCACCCGTTCTGCAAATTCTTCCGGCGGTTTTATGATGTGATCGGAGGGGGATAAAAATATTATTTCGTCCTCCGTGCACTTGAGCTTTTCTTTACAGTATTTCACTCCGAGCGCTATTGCGGGCGCTGTATTCCTGCTCAAAGGCTCAAGTATCGTGCGTGCGCCGGAAACAGAGCCATTCAAACCTGGCAGAGAATTCAGCGCCGAAGAAACATGAAATTGGTAGTTCTTGTTTGTTATGACAATAGTGTCCTCCGGGGAAACAGCGCCCAGAAGCCGGTCAACGGTTTGCTGTAAAAGGGACATACTCCCGTTCAATTTTAAAAATTGTTTCGGGAAATTATTTCTGGATAAAGGCCAAAGCCTTTCCCCTCCGCCACCGGCAAGTATGAATGTTTTCATGATACGATAACCTCAGGTATTATTGATAAAGAATGCAATCTCTCTTTATGCTCTTTGCGCCCCCGCGCTATGCCCTTTGCGCCATGCGCCCTGCTATATCACATCCGCAAAGGTTCTCTCCGTCTTCCTGAAATACCAGAAACCGGAAATTAATATAGTTGCAGTCAGCGCAAGTGACAAAATAAAACCCGGCCAATAAAACTTTACACCCGTTCCTAAAATAGCCCACCTGAATCCATCTATGACACCTACCATCGGGTTCATGGAATAAACCAACTTCCACTTTTCGGGAATGAGGGTGCTGCTAAAACCAACCGGTGAGATATACAGGCCAAATTGTACAAAAAAGGGAATGACATACCGGAAATCCCTATACTTTACATTCAAGGCAGAAATCCAGAAACCACAACCAAGTGCGACAAGCAGCGCAAGGGATAAAAACAATGGGATGGTTACGATCCGCCAATCCGGGATAAATTGATACCATATCATCAGGACAAACAGAATAGAAAATGAGATGAGAAAATCCACGAGGCTCACAATGACGGCGCTTGCCGGAATAATGAGCCTGGGGAAATAGACCTTTGAGATTAAATTTGCGTTACCAATAAGAGAACTGCTGCTTTCCGATAAAGAGTTTGCAAATAACTGCCAGGGTAACATTGCCGCGTAAACCATAATGGCATACGGGGCGCCTTCTGACGGGAATTTGGCCAATTTCCCGAATATGACGGTAAATACGATCATGGTCAGGAATGGCCTGATGATACTCCATGCTATTCCTATGACCGTCTGCTTATATCTCACCAGCACATCGCGCCATGCAAGGAAGGCGAAGAGTTCACGATATTTCCAGACGTCCAGCCAGTAATGCTTTACGCCCCGCCCGGGCTCTATTATAAGGTCATATTCTATGTCTGTAGTTTCATTCATAATGTAGCAAAGCCGTTTGTAGCAAAGCCGTAATCAAAATTACCCATCTCTTTCCGGAGAGGAGTTACACAACACCCCTTACCCCTCTTTCCAGAGGGGAATATAATGAATTTCGCCGTTTTGATCTTTATTTTCAACACCTGTATTTTCAAAATAATTAAACTAACACCCTTCTTTAATTTTCTCATATGAAGAAAAATCGTGGTTTGTATAGCTAAATCCTTTGTCCCTTGACACCTTCATTCCTTCTCCAGGCGGTTCTAATCCCAAAACCTTCATGTCGTAATCTACCATTATCTTGACAAGTTCATCGAACGTTGTTCTCGGTTCCCAACCAAGTTTTATCCTTGCTTTCGTAATATCTGCCTTCAGGTATTCGACCTCTGTAGGCCTGAAATATTTTGGATCTATTTCTATAACGACATCTCCGATAGATAAGGTTGAGGCTGAGGACATGATTATACCTTTTTCATTTACGCCCTTGCCTCGCCATTCTAGTTCAACGCCGGCATAGTTGAAGGCATTTTCTACAAACTCTCTCACTGAATAACTATCGCCTGTGCCAACTACATAATCACATGGTGTATCCTGTTGGAGCATAAGCCACATCATTTCCACGTATTCCGGGGCAAATCCCCAATCTCTTTTTGCATTCAGATTTCCCAGATAGAGTTTTTTCTGGTTTCCTGCAATGATATTCGCAACTGCTCTTGTAATTTTTCTGGTTACGAAGGTTTCTCCCCGTCTTGGTGATTCATGATTAAAGAGTATTCCATTACACGCGAAGAGATTGTAAGCCTCCCGGTAATTGACCGTTATCCAGTATGCATAGACTTTTGCCGCCGCATAGGGGCTTCGGGGATAAAAGTGGGTATTCTCATTTTGTGGAGGAGGAGAGGCGCCAAACATTTCTGATGAAGAGGCCTGATAGAACTTTGTTTTTATTCCGCTCCTCCTGATTGCCTCAAGCAGCCGTGTCGTCCCTAATGCTGACACGTCTCCGGTATATTCCGGCATATCGAAACTCACCCTTACATGGCTCTGTGCCCCCAGATGGTATATCTCATCTGGCTGGATGTTATATATCAGGTTTGTAAATTGCCCGGAATCTGAAAGGTCGCCATAGTGGAGAAATAGTTTTGCACCGGAAATGTGTGGATCTATATAGAGGTGGTCGACCCTCCCTGTGTTGAAACTACTTGCCCTGCGAATGAGACCATGTACTTCATAACCCTTTGACAGGAGGAATTCAGCAAGGTATGATCCATCCTGACCAGTAATCCCGGTAATAAGGGTGCGTTTCATATGTTTTTTTTATTTCTCCTCATAATGGACTTTAACCCTCTCATAAATAATATTGTAAAAAACGTATAATTCTTTCATTACGCCAGATCTGATTTGATCCATCGATCTCTACAATGGTTTTCCAATTTTTTGTAACACTTTAGTTTTTTGAAAAAGCAGGGACGAAGCATTTGCCCGTTTGGGTATGAACGCATTTATGACAATTTACAGCAAATGCTTCGCCCCTACACTGCGATTATTGGAATTTTTCAAAAAATTAAAGTGTTACAATATTTCTATATTTCTGTCATTCATTAGTTTGCTGTCTTATGCCCTTTTTACCTTATCAGAATGATTCGTATGATTCTTAATTAAATTTCTCGTATCAACGATAAGTTTTGAATTTTTTAGGATAAAATCAGGGTCGTAATCGGAATGCTCTGTTGCGATAACAACCGCATCATATTTCGCAAACGTCTCTGCATGTAAAGGGACTGAACTATTGTTAAATGAGTATTTCCTCATTTTCGGGAGAACCGGTATATACGGGTCGTTGTAGTCAACATGGGCATCTTTCTTCCCAAGAAGCTCCATGATCTTCAGCGAAGGGGATTCACGTGTGTCGTCTATATCTTTTTTATATGAAAGCCCAAGGATTAAAATCTTTGCACCCTTAATGCTTTTCCCTTTCTCATTGAGCGCCTCAATGGTTTTCTGTACCACATAATAGGGCATGTTGGTATTTATTTCTCCCGCAAGCTCGATAAACCGGGTGGAAAACTCGTATTCCCGCGCCTTCCAGGTCAAATAAAATGGGTCGATAGGTATGCAATGTCCACCAAGACCAGGGCCTGGATAAAATACCTGAAATCCAAAGGGTTTTGTCTTCGCCGCCTCTATGACTTCCCATACATCAATTCCCATCCTGTCAAAAAGCATCTTTAGTTCGTTCACCAGCGCGATATTTACCGCTCTGTAGATATTCTCAAGGAGTTTTGTTGCCTCTGCAACTCTTGTTGAAGAAACAGGGACAGTCTTTGCCACTACCGAATCATAAAGGGCCTTCGCAACGGTAAGACAATTATTCGTATAACCGCCCACCACTTTAGGGATTGTCCCTGTTGAAAAACCCTTATTATTCGGGTCTTCCCGCTCCGGTGAAAACGCAAGATAAAAATCCTCACCAGCTTTTAACCCCGATTCCTCAAGCATGGGTCTCATGTCCTCATCTGTTGTGCCGGGATATGTAGTGGATTCAAGGACAATAAGCTGTCCCTTGCGAAGATTGCCTGCAATGGCCTTCGTCGTGTTAAAGACGTATGACATATCAGGCTCCCGGTATTTGTTCAGCGGCGTCGGGACGCAGATGATGATGCAGTCCATAGCGGACAACATCGAGAAATCCGTGGTGGGGGTGAAGAGCGACCCGGCGTCCGTGATCCGTGAACTATCAATGTGTTTGATGTAGCTTTTGCCCTGGTGCAGTAATGTTACCTTTTCTGGATCAATGTCGAAGCCTGTAACCTGAAACCCAGCCTTGCAGAATTCAATGACCAGAGGCAATCCAACGTAGCCAAGGCCGATGATACCAATATGCGCCTTTTTTGATTTAATCTTTTCGATTAGTTCCATAGGTTATTTTGTTTTAGCCTCGCGATTACAAAAGATATAGTCAAAAGTGCAGTGCGGGTTTGTGCAATGCGGGCAAGGATAAATACAGATAAAAAATAACTCACAAATCCCAAATAATTTCTCTATTGATCATATGCATTCACCGACATACCTGCCAGCAGGCTGTCGAGCCTGCTGATTTAATTTACAGGGACTTCGTCCCTCTCAGTTACATGAATAATTTATGTAACCAGTTAACGGATACAGCATAAATCAGGCAGTCGGCAGTCAGAAGTCAGAAGTCAGCAATCAGCAATCAGCAATCAGCAATCAGCAGTAGGCAGTCGGCAATCAGCAAGTTGATGGATAGCAGTGCAAAGAATACAGGACACAAAGGGCACAAAGAGAAACTTACAAAAACCATGAATGATCAATTGATATACCAATATGGTTTAATAATTTCAGATTTATTGTAATTGTTTATCTAACGATACTTTAGGAATAATAGGTTTTTCAGAGTATGGTAAACCGGGCAAATAACAAAAGGATAGGCCTTTTTTATATTTGTTTTCCTCTGCAAAATTTGCAGAAAATCAAACATGGCTTGAAAGCATTGTGATTTGTGGGATTATAGTGGCACACGATAAACGAACCCCTTTTTTCTATTGTATTATGGTGCAATATTTGCGCACGAATTGGGGTTACTTCCCATTTTTCATAAACTCTTGTAAATATTGCCACTAAGACACTAACGGGCAAATTCCAATTTTCGTAACATTTTAGTTTCTTGAAAAAAATATTCACGCGTGCCTGTTATATAACAGGAATAAAACATTTTCCTTGTAGTGGCAAGGCGTGCCTTGCCACTACAAATCATACCCCCTATAGGCAGTTATTTTTCAAGAAGCTAAACTGTTACATTTATTTGTATAATTGAGGCATAACGACAAGATTTATCTTTTTGTAACACTTTAGATTTTTGAAAAAACACCGCGAAAAGCTCCATTAGCACCTTTTTGAAAATTAATATTCAATATTCAATGCTCAATATTCAATGTAAAAGAATAGAGGCACATGAGCAACAATTTGAAAATTGAATATTGAACATTTTTCCTTGTCTGCGGAATTTGGGAAAGAGCATTTTGCTTTTTCAAAAGACTAAAGTGTTACAAATAATTTATATGGTTCTCAGTTTGAATAACACTGGCACTTATATCCGCAGATTTCACAGATTAAACAGCTTTTTATCTTTAACTGGGATTATCACGAATAAAGTAAAATACAAATTGCTTGTGTGCGTTCCCGATTTTTTGTAATTCTCTATACCTGCCAGTCGGCGGAAGTGTAGGGGCGAAGCATTTGCTATAATTGTCATAAATGCGTTCATACTCAAATGGGCAAATGCTTCGCCCCTACTTTTTCAAAAAAGTAAAGTATTACTAGATTTTCACCGACATACCTGCCTGCAGGCTGTCGAGCCTGCTGATTTAATTTACCTGGACTTCGTCCCTCTCAGTTACATGAATAATTCATGTAACCTGTGAACGGATACAGCATGAATCAGGCTGTCTTCAGTCGGCAATCCTCAATCCTCAATCCTCAGTCGGCAGTCCTCGGTCTGTAATTTGCCGAGTGCTACAGTATAATAAAGAATTTCAGGTCTCGAAGCGCTCCCCTCCGCTTGTGCATCGTAGACAGGCCAAAAAGAGGTTATGTAACAGTTCACCCGCCCCTCAATCCCCTCCCAAGAGGGGAATTTGCTGTAGAGATGCATTGCATGCGTCTCTCTCTCTCTCTCTCTCTCGCGCGCGCGCGCGCGCGTCGATCAACTATATTATGGTTGATCGTATGTGCCTCTCATTTGTGGGGGGCATTCCAGATTCTTTGTAAAAATGCCATTAGCAGGGGGGGAGAGGGGAAGAATAGTAACTCAATCTTCCAGCTTGAGGGTAAAATAACACAAGCGGCCTACCTATACGTCCCGGCACGCAGATCGGAGACTCGCCCAGACCGGGACGGTCTGGCTACCTTCGGAAACGTACGCAGACAGGGAAGCATCGTAGAGACAGGTTTAAAACCTGTCTCTACAATGACCTATATTTTTAAGCCCCACTAATTGTTTATAGCCAAAAGTATCTATTTTTCTAAAATTTAATATACAATCCAGGGATGGCACAGGCATTTTGCCTGTGCGGAATACAGGCAGGAATGCCTGTACCACCCTTGCAATAAATTTTATTATTCATCTTCCAAAAAACCTTATTTTTTTGACTATATTTACAAAAAATCGGGAATGCACCCATGATCATTCCACCCCCTTAATCCCCCGCCAGCGGGGGACAGGCTTGCCACATCCCTTGCTGCTTTTATGCCCTTGTGGGGTTGATCCTGGTTCATTCCCGGTTTTTTGTGACTTCTGCCATGTTTTAATGAAACGTACAGTAGTATTAACCCCTGGCAGCGTTGTTTCGCCCCAATCACACAAACGGTTACAAAAAATCTGGAATGCGCCTCTCGCCTCTCTGTTGTGTCAACACTTTATTTACGCGTAGCAGTTTCCAGACGCATGCAATGCGTCTCTACAAAAATATCGAAATTCCTATACATAATATTTAGCGCCTAAACCCGGCTCCTTACTCCTTACTTATAATCATCTATAATAATACGCGCCGGTTTCTGTATAATTCATGATAGTGCCAAGAAGTTTTGTTTTTGTTTCTTTTATAATAGCTGTTGCCTGATCGACCTCCCCAACGGTGACGTGCCCTGATTTGACCACCAGGATCACACCATCTGCCAATGGCAGTAATGGAGCAACACCGCCCGTTGCGTTTAACAAGGGAGGTGTATCTATAAGCACAACGTCATACCGTTGTTTCAACAGGTTCAAAAATTTTTCAAAAAGCTGAAAATACATCCTTCCTTCCGGAAAAATCTCCCCGGTTCCGAATCTCAGGAGTGAAATATTTGAGCCATTTAACGTTGTCACGTTCGATAATATCTCACGTTCCAATAGTCTGCTCCCCCCAAAACGCCCCAAACGGTTGATCACCGGAGTAAAATCCTCCTGAAAAAATACCCGTTTATCTTCGTACGTTTCTATACTTCCCGGTTTGAATGAATATGTTCCCTCTTTCCAACTGAATAGTTTCTGGAGATGTTCTTCTATCTGCAATTTGAGAGGACCTTTTAATTGTTCCTGATTTATATAACCCGCATTGATGAGGATATATCCCAACGGCAATTTCGTGCGCTGGTTTCGTTCCATGGCGTCTTTCAACTGGGTCTCATTGATAAAACCCCCTCGCAGGAGCATCGTTCCCAATCTGTTGGCAAATGGAGTGTCCTCATTGTCAATATGAAAAAGGTTGCCATTTTCAAAGATGGTGGTAATCTTTTGTAATTCGTTGGAAATAGTCAATTCTCCGCTCAATTTTTTTAATGCAATAAGCGAAAAAAGATCGTCCACACTGCAATTGCACAAAGAACCATCCTGTATTTGCCATGACTGGATTTTTTCCATTGCATTTGACATTCCGGCGTTCTCAGCGTTCTCATTATCTATTGATCCAAACAAATTGCTTAAATTCGGATTGTACACGTCCGCATCCACCATTATCACGCGCAACCCACCCTTTGCCATACTTACTGCCAATTTTGCAAGAACCGTGGTCTTGCCCTCCCCCGGTGTGGCGCTTCCTACCATCATAGTCTGCCCGCTCATTCCTGTTTGCATAAAAGGCAACCGGTTGATAATACAATCGGAATTGGAGCGATAATAATAACCACCTTTCTGATTCTTCTGCCCCGGAGGTTTTCCGTTGCCGGAGAAAGCCCGCACTCCCTCTTTCTTTAGTAATTTCATATACGGTATCGTGCCGAGGACCGGCATACTCGTGCACTGGACAATTTCTTCCTGCGTTTTGACTGTGTTGTCCATATATTCACGGAAAAATACAAGGCATGTTCCAAATGTTAAGCCTACCACTACCGCTAGAAGGACGTTTAATTTCTTTCTCGGTTTTGATGGAAATAGAGGCGCTTCTGCTTTATCAACAACACGGATTGAGTCCTTCTTCATGTTTCCGGTAAGACCTATTTCACTGGCCTGTTTGATCAGGATATCATAAATCTCCTGGTCAGTTTCCGCTTCCAGATTAGCCATATTATAATTTATGGCTTTTCCATGATTGTATTCAGACATTTGTCTGTTAATTCCCTCATACTGTTGAATTGACAGTTCCAAGGCAACGATCCGGTCAAGTTCCGTTTTTACCGAACTCCGTACCGCCCGAATTTCGTCCATCATTCCCTGCTCTAATTTTTTAATACTCGCATTTGCTTCAATCATTTTGGGATGATTGTGGCCGTATTTGGTTGATTTCTCCAGCACCCACGCATTAAGGGTTGCCAGTTGTGCTCGAAGATCCTGGATAACCGGATTTTGTGCTACCTCGGGAAATAAAAAGATGTTTTCGTCATCAAGGGAAAATGACCCGAGTTGCTCATATTTATACTGGCAGGCCGCTCTCTGGGAAGACCCGACCTTTGCCTTCTGCCCTTGAATCTGTGATTTCAGCCAATCGAGCGCCTGCTGCGACGACATGCGTTGTATCTGGCTATTCCTTTCTATAAAAGCATGGGCGTGAGCATTGGCTACGCGTGCGGATGTTTCCGGGGATTTGTTTGAAAAGCTGATATTTACCAGATGTGTTTCGCGAATGGGTTCTATCTGAAGGTTTTTTAAATACCAGTCGATCATTTCAGACGTCACCAAATCATTTGATGATGTCAAAGAGGATTCAGCATCGTTATTATCGGATATTCCCTCAAATGAAACCCGTTTTTCCGGCACATTATCATAAAAGACTTCCCATAACTCATTCTCCTGAATAACTTGTTTCGCAAGACTCCTGCTGGCAAGAAGTTTGTATTGTGTCTGGTAATACTCCTTATCAGTGGCGTCTATCCGCATAACATCCGCCATTTCTTCCATAAACGACTTTTTGTTATCGATGATAATCTGTGTTGTCGCTTTGTAGACAGGCGTTACGGTAAACGACAGATAAGTAACTACGGAAACCACTGCAGTGAAGAATATTACCAATATCCATATATGTTTTCTTATGATGTTGAGATAGTCCGTCAGATGAACATCACCATTAAACGGTTTGCCTCCAAATGTATTGTTAAATTCGTTATTTTGATTCACGGCTTTGCTCCTCTCATAAAAGGTACGTATAGTTCCTTATCAGTAATTTCTTTGGTAATACATTATTTTTTTGAAAAAGTAGGGGAGAAGCATTTACCCGCTTGGGTATGAACGCATTTATGACAATTTACAGCAAATGCTTCGCCCCTACACTACGATTGTTGGAATTTTTCAAAAAACTAAAGTGTTACAGCTTTTTTGTATTAACACCCCCCAATCCCCTCTTGATAGAGGGAACTCCTGCGCTCCCCTCTAAAAAGAGGGGCATGGGGCGTGTTATAAGGCAAACCTTTTCCCACTCACACAGGACTAAATATGCGTGGTAAATTTTTTCAAAAAACTTCGCGGGTTCAGGTTTGTAACCGTTCGGCTGAGCTCGCAACGAAGCCTGAACCAAACGTTTTATACTTTCAATCCAGCCTTCTATTAGGAGAACAAATGACAAATAAATTCCAGATTCCAAACAGGGATTTTGTGATTTGGGCATTGGAATTTTGCCGGAGTACATTGCCCCATTATACGCACAAACTCATGGGTTCAGGTTGCAAACCTGAACCCGCCGGGAGTTTTTTAGAAAGCCATTTTATCGCCATATTTCTAAAATCATATTTGTTTGGCTATACAATCTTTTAACACTTTAGTCTTTTTCAAAAAACTACAGTGTTACCAAATCTTCACACTTCACGCCGATTTTTAAAAATACCTTACAGGCACTCTGATGATATCTTTTGGCTTTACCAGTGCATCAAGTTTTGCTTTATACTCCTTTTCTTTTCCATCTTTCGTCCTCACTACGATTACGCGGCGAGGCGACGCCTTTTCCGTTACCCCACCCGCCTGCGCTATTGCCTGGCGGACGGTCATACTGTTTTTCCAGTCATATTCACCGGGGGTTATTACTTCCCCAACCACATACACTTTTTTACTCTGATACTTTTCTACCTTTATCGTTACTTGTGGAGAGACAAGATATCCTCCCTCCAGGAATTTCTTCTCCATAAGTATTTCCAGAGCAAAGACCGAAAGTCCTTCGGCGTCTACCTTGCCAATTAAGGGAAAGGTAAAGGCTCCGTTTTGTGATACTTCAACCATTCTGTCCATGTCTTCGTTGTCCCACACACGGATATCAAGGATGTCTTCAGGCCCGACTACATATTCATTATTTGAAATGTTGTCGGCTGAGAAGGCAAAGGATGTCGTGCACAGTAATCCTATAAAAATGCATATTATTTGTAATGTAGTTTTCGACTTTTTTTTTCTCATATCAGGCTCCTTTCTTTTAAATAAATAGTTATCATTGGTCATTGGTCATTGGTCACCTTATCAGTAATTTCTTTGCTTTTTTGGGTAAAATATTTAATTGTTCTTTCGGCAATATACAGTCTACCGTCGGCAAATTGCAGATTGAGGACTGAGGACTGTTTTCTTTCTTGCCTGTTTGGTTCTGGCTATGCCAGCTTATATTATTCAACCGTTACGCTCTTTGCCAGGTTTCTTGGTTTATCCACATTGCAACCTCGCATTACTGCCATGTGATATGCCAGTAATTGAAGGGGAATGACAGAAAGCAAAGGGGTTAGTACTGCCGGCGCATCCGGTATATACACTACATGGTCTGCTTTTCCCCAGATCTGGTCGTCGCCTTCTGTTGCAATAGCAATGACCTTCCCTTTCCTGGATTTTACCTCTTCAATATTATTGAGTATTTTTCCGTATGTGGCATCCTTTGTAGCAATAACTATTACCGGCATGTTTTCGTCTATTAACGCAATAGGCCCGTGTTTCATCTCCGCTGCCGGATACCCCTCTGCGTGAATATATGATATTTCCTTCAGCTTTAATGCGCCTTCAAGCGCTACGGGATAGTTGAACCCACGCCCCAGATACAACGCATGATTTTTATCTTTGTACACTTCCGCCATCTCACGGATTTCCTCTTCTCTATCAAGAATCTTTTGAATCTTGCCGGGAATGGAATTAATGGCTGATATCATTTCTGAAACTTTTGGGACCATCTTCTGCCTTAACAAAAGCGTATGGAGGGCAAACAAATAGAAGGCGGCTACCTGAGCAGTAAATGCCTTTGTAGAGGCGACTCCGATTTCAGGGCCTATGTGGAGATATATGCCGGCATCAGCCTCTCTGGCGATGCTGCTCCCGACAACATTACAAATAGCAAGTACTTTTGCGCCTTTGTTTTTCGCCTCTCTCATAGCCGCAAGGGTATCGGCGGTTTCTCCCGACTGGCTTATTGCCATTACCAGTGTATCTTTTTCGATTACAGGATTGCGATATCTGAATTCAGAGGCATATTCCACTTCAACCGGTATTCGTGCAAGTTCTTCAAGCATGTACTCTCCTACCAGACCTGCATGCCATGATGTGCCGCAGGCGATAACCACAATGCGTTTAACTGCAAGAAGGTCTTTTTCACAATGGGCAAGTCCGCCCAGTTTTATAGGGACTTTATCACCATCTACCCTTCCCCTCATAAGATTTTGAAGCGCCTGCGGTTGTTCGTAAATCTCCTTCAGCATAAAGTGCTGAAAACCGGATTTTTCGATCATATCCAGGTTCCAGAGCACTTCTTCTATCTTTTTCAACGACGTGATGTTTTCTATGGTCTTTATCTCGTAGCTATCACGGGTGATAATCGCAACCTCAAGATCGTCCAGATAGATAACATTTCTCGTATGCTCCAGCGTAGCCGAGACGTCCGATGTGATGAAATATTCATTATCGCCGATTCCAATAATCAATGGGGAACCTTTTCTTGCGGCCACTATTTTCCCTGGATCTTTAGTGGATATAACGGCAATGCCGTAAGTTCCCTCAATCATCTTGACGGCGCTCATTACGGCTTCTTCCAGGTTGTCGTTTAGATTTTCTTCGATTAAATGTGCCAGTACCTCTGTATCTGTTTGACTTTTAAATATGTGCCCTCTTTGTTCCAAATAAGAGGTTAAATAGTTGTAATTTTCAATAATGCCATTGTGCACAACAGCAATTTCACAGCGACAATCCATGTGGGGGTGCGCGTTTTCAACCGTAGGAGCGCCATGGGTTGCCCATCTGGTATGGACAATACCCATATTTGCAATGATAGGATTCGCATTCAGTTTATTCTCAAGCTCGACAACCTCTCCTACGGCTTTCTCGTATCGCAATGTGCCGTTTTCAATACATGCGATACCGGAAGAATCGTATCCACGATATTCGAGTCGTTTAATGCCATCCAAAAGCACTTTTCCGGCTTCCTTGTTTCCAATATATCCTACAATTCCACACATATAGGGTTATTCCTTTCGTTTAATAACTTTTTTTATCTATTAAAGACTCTTACTTGCCGTAACTGTTTTTGTGGAACCGGCAATAGTTGAAATATATCAACATTGCATTTCAAATTCGCCCGTTCAGATTTTACTACGGGTTTTTTGTATACTTTTTTTGTTTTTTTTGTTGTGTTCATGTTAGTACTTATTAAGGCAAAACTTATTTATAAACGATTAAGTTTTTAACAGAAAGGTCTTCCAGAAAACATAACACATCAAAACACGCGGCATTTGCATCCACCTGATACTCATTACATAATTTTTCCGCTATTTCTCTAACCGCAAATACGCCATTACACATATCCCATATTTCAGCCCCTACATCATTCAGTTGATGAAGCCATTGGCCATCCTCAGAAAAAAGGACAGTATCACCACCTACCTTCCGCCAAAAGCACTTGCTTTCGTTTCGGTAAGGAACCTTATTTTTATTGTCCAAAATGAAGCGCATGAGTTTAGCCATAAGCCTTATTATCAACAAACCATTCTAAAGGATTACCTCATTTGTGAATACTGCGTGGTATCCGTTGTGCCGGCATATTCCAATTGAAAGATTTTGTTACGGGCGTATTTAATATTCCGATACTTAATTTCGTACACTGCAGCACAATCCACTATTCTGCTTATTATTCTTAATTTTTCCGGGAAAAGGTTTTTATTATCAATATCGTTTAAATCACATGGATAGATATTGTTCATAAGGGCAACTACAACTTCCTTGCCGCTTAATTTTCTAAATGAATTATTTGCATCTGTACCTAATAAAATAACTGCCTCTAACGGTGCAATCTTACTATTTTGTTTTGTAATCTCTGTTTTCACGGGAAATTGAGAAATGTAATATGAGCCTTTTTCTTCCGTAACTACGATTAATTCATCCGAAAGGATTTCCGCCTCGTGAGTAAACAGGCTTGATATAATCGTTTTATTATCGCCGGATTTCCCTACAAGAAGAAATCCTCTTCCATCCGTCACGATGCCTGCCGCAGGGATAAAAAAATCATTTGCACCCTTTCCGTTGTGTATGCCTTTCTTATAAAATCCCTCATAAATACAGCGGCACATATACTCCACAACAGATAGCTTCCCGGCAGTAGGGATAAATACCCTTTTTTCCGCTTCAGAGGAATTTTTACAATAATATTTTTCCTGCTTATAATTTATTTCTTCCCCATCATTATACAATCTGTTGCTCTCCTGATATCCGAATATAAACCGGCAGTCGTTTCGGCCATTCATTTCAGAGAAATGGAAATATTTTTGCGCTTCGTCCTCAAGTTCTTTATTCAAAAAAGAAAAGGTCAGACACCTTTTTCCAATGTTCAACGTTAATCCGCCATTATTCCCGACAGGCCTTTGGTATCCACGCCGTTCAAGAGGCAATACATATTTTTTAAGCATGTCCCGGACTTTTTCATAATGATCCATTGCGGAAAGATTCTTCAGGAGTGTTTCAAACTCACTGAGTATTTTATTTATTTCGTGCAAAGAGAACATCCCGCTATTCTTTGCAAAAAATACCTTCTCATGCCTGCTAGCGGTTGTGCCTTCTTCTGCGGTAAGTATTTCTTCGTAAAGCTTTTCACCAGGCCTCAAACCGGTAATCTTTATGTCTATGTCCTGATAGGGCTTCAAACCATGGATCTTTATTAAGTCTTCCGCTAACGTCAAAAGCTTTACAGGTTCTCCCATGTCCAGGACAAGGATATCGCCGCCTTTCCCTAAAATTGCCGCCTGAAGAACCAGTGACACCGCCTCCGGAATCGTCATGAAATATCTTTCGACATCTTTATGGGTTACAGTAAGGGGTCCTTCCTCCTTTAACTGCTGTAAAAACAACGGCAAAACACTCCCGCGGCTGCCTAAGACATTTCCAAATCTTACCGATAAAAACTCTGTATTTGACATCCCTTCAAACGCCCTGCAAATATGTTCCGCCATCCTCTTTGTCGCGCCCATAATACTAGTCGGCCTAACCGCTTTATCCGTAGAGATTAAAACAAACTTTTCCGCTTTATTCTCCATTGACACCTTTGCTACTTTGTACGTCCCAAACATATTCACTTTAACCGCTTCTTTGGAGTTATATTCCATCATGGGCACATGTTTGTAAGCAGCGGCATGGAAGACAATCTGCGGTTTCATATTTTTAAAAACACTGGTAACGGACTCTTCGTCCCTTATATCGCCGGTAATAAATAATACCTTTTGCAGCATTTGCGAATTGATGCGCTGGTTATAAAGCAGATGCGGAAATCGTTTTTCCAAATGAAGTTTCAAAGAATGTAATTCTGTTTCGTCTATATCGAAGAGTATTACTTTTTCGGGATGAAAGGAACAAACCTGCACAGCTATTTCAGAACCGATAGAGCCACCGGCGCCAGTAATAAGAACAACCTTGTTATGTATAAACCGCTCTATCCCTTTATGGTCAATCTCTACCGCCTGCCTGCCTAAAAGGTCTTCAATACTGATATTTTCAAGATTGTGAATATTTATTGCAGGTTCACAGTTATCATATATGCGTGGAATAATCTTTATATCCACGCCATACCTGTTTGCGATATTGTATAATTTCCTCAATGATTTGTAGTTTAATGATGGAATGGCAACAACCATTGCCTTGATTCTCTTTTCTTTTATAATATCTTCCAATATATCAGTTTTGCCAAGCACAGGAATACCGTGTATGCTTTTTCCCACTTTGCCAACATCGTCATCAAGCAATCCAACAGGGCAATAATCTTTATAGTCCCCTTCTTTCAGATCCCTGAGAATCATGCTTCCTGTGTTCCCGGCGCCGATGATAATGGTTCTTTTTCCATGTTTTGCGTTGATTCTTCCGTAAATGTATTTCAAAAATACCCTTTTTGAAATCCTTGATCCGCAAAATAATGTGAGAGAAATCAGGCATTCAATAAAAATGATACTTCGTGGAAAACCCTGAACGGGAAATAACGAATAAAGGCCGGAAATATTTATGATGTTATTTGATATATATGGATTCCAGATTATCGCCCCAAGAACAGTTAATGCTACAAACTGTGATAATGTGATATAGATGAAATCAGGGATGCTTACATATCGCCATGTGATTTTATATATTTTAAAAAGAGCAAGCATACCTATTTTGACAAATAAAAACAGGGGCAATGCCCTTAAAATCATCCATCTATATTGCGGGGACACCTCAAAATCAAAACGAAAAAGAAAGGCTACAAAAAGTGAAAATGCAATGATAACTACATCGCACGCACAAAAGAACATCGTACGCTTAAAATAGGTGGGATAGAATAATTTATTTATAGATATTCCCGCTGTCGCCAATGTGAGATTTCCTTTTTAAGTTTTAATCAGACTCTTTTTATTATGATTAAGCAGATTTTAAAAACATAAAAACCTTATCCATTCACTTGCATCACCATCTGCCGTTGCTGTGACCACGCCCGGAAAGGTCTTTTGGGAAGGTGAATAAACATACCTTTCTTAAAGAAAACCCATATCACATAGCATATTAAAAATAATACCTCTGTAAATACCCTATTTGGTATGTATACAAATGGGTGTCTTCTTTTGAGTTAATGGATAGCATGCACCTGCGCTTCTGCAGATTTATTCGTATGCAATAACGAAGTAACAGGGTATTTTGAATTAGAACGAAATCAGTTTGAACACCGAAAAATAGAGGGACACTTCCCGTATTTCAAAAACTAATATGGGAAGTGTCCTTCGATTACATTCATTCAGAAAACCCTTGGATTTTTCCCAGGCGATGGCATATAATCCACTTCTCAATTTAGCAATTAGCCAGAGGAGATACAAAACATATGCTTGATATACATTTCATAAGAAATAATGTGAACGCAGTAAAAGAGGCAATTGCCAATAAACAGGAAATTGCCGTAAACATTGATGCTATTTTAGAAATAGACGCCCAACGCAGGAAAAAGATTCAGCTCTGCGAACAGTTGAAAAATCAACGGAATGAGAAGTCAAGGGCGGTGAGCGAACTAAAAAAGAACGGACAAGACGCTTCCGCTATCATTGAGGAAACAAAAAAGATTGGCGATGATATAAAATCCATTGATGCGGAATTACGGGATCTGGAATCCCAACTTAACGACCTGTTGCTTGGAATCCCCAACATACCGGCAGCAGATGTACCTGTTGGCAAAGACGCCTCTGACAACGAAATCGTGAGATACTGGGGAGATCGAAAAACATTTCATTTTACGCCGCAGCCGCACTGGGAGCTGGGAAGGACGCTGGATATTCTAGACCTTGAACGGGCAGCGAAAATTACCGGTTCCGGTTTTATTTTATTAAAGGGGGCTGGCGCAAAACTTGAGCGGGCGCTCTTTAATTTTATGCTGGATATACATACCCGTGACCACGGATATACAGAAATCTTTCCCCCCTTTCTTGTAAACAGGAAGTCCATGACGGGCACCGGGCAATTGCCGAAACTGGAAGACGACATGTATCGGACATTACAAATGTACACCGCGCACGCGTCTGAAAAAAAAGCCGTTGCCGAAGATCTCTTTCTTGTACCAACTGCAGAAGTGCCCGTAACCAATATTCACAGGGACGAAATCCTTCCGTATAAAAACCTCCCCATTTATTATACCGCGTATACTCCCTGTTTTCGCAGGGAGGCCGGTTCTTATGGAAAGGACACGCGGGGCATAATGCGGGTACATCAATTCAATAAGGTGGAATTGGTAAAACTGGTGCGGCCCGAAACCTCGTATGATGAATTGGAAGCGCTGCTCGCCAATGCGGAAAAGATACTGCAATTGCTTGAACTGGAATACCGGGTGGTGAAATTGTGTACGGGGGATATGAGCTTTGCCGCCGCTAAGTGTTATGATATTGAAGTCTGGGCGCCAGGAGTAGATAAATATCTTGAAGTTTCTTCCTGCAGCAATTTTGAAGACTTTCAGGCACGGCGCATTAACTTGCGTTTTCGCGACGAAGACGGCAAGCTGCAATATGTACATACTTTAAACGGTTCTGGATTAGCGTTGCCAAGGACGGTAATAGCAATCCTTGAAACGTATCAGCAGGAAGACGGTTCAATCCTGATTCCGGACGTCCTTCAACCCTATATGAAAGGAACCAGGATCATTGCAAATCAATTATAACGCAATAAACTGTAACATTTTAGTCTTTTGAAAAAGTAAAATGCTCTTTCCCAAGTTCCGCAGACCGGGTCAAATGTTCAATATTCAATTCTCAATTTGTAAGGACACGCCATGGCGTGTCCCTACAAATTGTTGCTCATTTACCTCTATTCCTCATAGGTTCAGGTTGCAAACCTGAACCCGCCGTGAGGCGTGGAATGTTTACGCTGAATAGTTACGAATATTGAATATTAATTTTCAAAAAGGCACTAATGGAGCTTTTCACGGTGTTTTTTCAAGAAACTAAAGTGTTACAATAAACTTTATTTCAAGGAATAGCTTTTTCCAAACATTTCTATCCCAATCCATCTTCCCTCAGAAGCAACCAGTAATCGGCCCTTGCCGGTAATAAGCAAGAACAATACGAGGAAAGGAAATACTACCGGAAAGGCAATTATCAGGACAGAAAGTGTCACAAAAACTACAGGCACAGAGGTAACAAGGATTACCGCCAGTATAGGGAAGATCAACATAAATACGATGATAAGAATTCCAAACGCAAACATTAAAACAGGAGGCAGGACAAAGATGGAGATTAATCCCCAAAATACCCTTCCGAACTTGCCGGATATTTGTTTATCACGCAAAATAACCCCGCTTCTTAAATCTTCCCGGGGCAGAAATGTAACTTCGGAGAGTTCTTCAATGTCTGTTTCCTCCAGCGCAACTTCTTCTGAAGTTGTGCTTCCTGCAATAGGAACGGCAAGGGTGTAGTCCGTTTCTTCCACACCCTCACTTTTCGCTATCGAAAGGTCAGCGTCTTTTTCTTTCTGCTGAACATCAGCTTCAGATGGTTCTTCAATGCCTGTTTCCTTCTGCGCAACTTCTTCTGAGGTTGCGCTTCCCGCAGCAGGATCGGTAAGGGTAGGGTTGTCTTCTTCCACGCCTTCCCTTTTGATTTCAGAACCGGCAGCGTCTTTTTCTGTTTCTTTTTTCTTTCTTTTCCAAATTGCCATAGTACTGTAACCTTATTATTTTATTAAGTATTTTCGTGTAAACCCGCTATTGCTTGCGCCGCAATCGCTTCCCCGCGGCCAATTGCATCTACACCTTCCATTGTTGTTGCCTTTATGTTTACCCTGTTTGTATTTAAATGTAACAATTGTGCTATATGCTGTCTCATTTCCTGTTTTCTCAAACCTATTTTTGGTTTTTGCGCAAGTATGATGACGTCTATATTATTGATTTTAAAATTGCCTTCTTTTAAAAGATCAACAACTTTTGAAAGAATAACCGAACTGGAAACATCTTTCCATTTTTCGTCGGTATCAGGGAAGTGTTCTCCAATATCGCCAAGAGCTGCAGCCCCTAACAATGCGTCACAGATAGCATGAATCACCACATCCGCATCGGAATGACCCAGTAAGCCGAGATGGTAATCAAACGAAACCCCTCCTAAAATAAGCTTCCGGTTTTCGACGAGACGATGAATATCATATCCAATCCCAAAGAGCATACAAAATAGTTCCCCATTAACATATTTTTTGTTTAGCTAAGACCGCTCTTCCGCATAAGGTTTTTAACACTTTCCAATAATGCATCTACTTCTGAAATTTGCCGTGCCGTTTCTTCCCTTTCCGTCCATCGGAGATCACGATAAGATGAAATGTTGTTGCTTATATCTTCAATTACGCGATCGATAGCCTTATTCACCTCAAACTTCATAAACTCCACAAAACGTTCACAGATAGCGTCGGTCCGCCTTAAAAATTCATTTCTGAATGTTTTACGCTTTTGAGGGAAAATAGCTAACCCTATAAAAGCCAGTGCTACAGAAATACCTATCGTTACCGGTGGAGGCGCGATCCATGAAAACATCATTATCCCCCCCACGCCAATTCCTATGGCAAATGTTTCAATGAGCAGAAAACTGATAAAACCTGCTTGCACTAATCCATTGAGTTTTTCAGATTCCCGTTCCGTATCCAATTCCCTAAACTCTTTGGAACGGGTCTTTAATGCAACTTCAATTTCATGTTTGCGGTCATCATAATGGCGTTCAATATGCCCGTTAACTATACTCCCCGCCATGCGGTCATACCCAACTTCCTTCTCAACATGATCTCTGGCCATGTCCCACAATGCACGGTTATTTCGCGCCACATAATCAACTACATCATCAATAATGCGGTCGAGATCTGTTTGCGGATTTAAAAGCCCATACACCTCTCTTTTAAATCGGTCATTCAGTTTTTCTCTTCCTATTTTTGACATAAGAACCGATCTGGCAGTAACATAAGTGTTTAAAAAATTTTCGAGTTTTTCTTTTAATCGTGAGAATACCAGCTTGATTTCATCTTTATATTTTAACGTGTACTCCTGCATATCCTGTTTTTTGTTTTTCAGGCGCGTTTCAAATCTTTCAATATTTTTAATATCCGTGTTGCATTTATTCACCTTTTCCCCAAGCCTTTGTTGTAGTTCGGTGAATACATTAAACAGATATTTTAAAGGGCTTACGAGTTTGAAATCTATTTTTGTATCAAGGTCAAGTTTTTCAAACATAAACGCCTCAACTTCTTCAATACCGCTCTGTTTCAGCAGCGCTTCATTATTTTCGCTTCGCGCTTTGTATGCCTCTTTTGCGGAAACGGATAAAACCTTTGGCTCAAAACCCAGCAGCCGGTAACAATTTTTTTCCACAAACGATATAATATCAATAAGCTCTTTCGGCGTCTTTAAATCAATTTTATTCAGTATAAAAAGCACCTTACGTCCCCATTTCCCCTTTAAGAATTGCAAAAACTGCCGTTCGCTTTCGGTAAAAGGATGATCGGCAGAGGTAATGAAGAGTACGAGTTCAGCCCTGTGTACAAAACCTTCCGTTAGTGCGGAGTGTTCTAAAATAATTGAATTTGTTCCCGGCGTGTCTACCAGGGTAATATCTTTCAAAACCTCCATCGGGTATGTTGCCCGGCATAAATGGTCTCCTACCTCCTTTACTTCCACTTTATCCCCATAGGTCAGCAAGGTAATTCTGTTCGTGGTGGGGGTAGGGCCATCCACTAAGACACGTTCACCACACAAGGCATTGATAAAACTGGATTTACCGGAATTATATTCTCCTGCAACCAGCAGATAAAAAGGTTCTTCCAATTGAGAACGCATCTCTTCTACTCGTTTCTCCATCTCTGTAATACCAATTCTTTCGAAGAATTTTTTTGAATTATCCAGCAAATTTACTATTTCCGGATAGATATCTCTTCGCTGTGTCTTTGATGTGATGTTTAACATGGATTGGATTAAATACTGTAAAGTGAAAAATGGTTATTAAGAAGTACCCTTTTGCGTTAATTGTTGCGAAAGTCGATGTTATCAATTTTAGCAATGCAAGTCAAATTTCTTTTCAGCCGGTAGTTGCAATGGCTTCGATCTCGATAGCAACGTCCTTCGGCAGCCTGGATACCTGCACCGCAGCTCTGGCTGGCGGTTCATTTTGAAAAAATTCCTTATAGACGTCATTCACCGCTGCATAATCATTTAAATCCTTCATAAAAATAGTCGTCTTTACCACCTTATCCAAAGAAGTACCTGCCGCATCCAATATATTTCTCAAATTATTTAAAACCTGCCGTGTTTGTACCGCAGCATCACCCTGTAATGTTTCGCCCGTTTCAGGTATTATAGGAATTTGTCCGGAAACAAATACCAGATTGCCGGCCTTAATAGCCTGGGAATATGGACCAATTGCCGCAGGCGCAGCCTTTGTTGAGATTACCATTTTTTTCATTTATTTACTCTCTTAATTAATGAAAGATATACACTCTGTAAGGATGTTGAAATCGGGGGATGGGAAGCCCTTTTTATTCAAATAGATTTTGCAGACAACACGGTTTTTTCATTGATTACACCCGTCTTTTTTGCTTCAATCCTTCTCGGTTTGTGTATTCTGCTGAATTTTTAGCCCGGTAAGGTTAGGTTTCGTGCCTCAACCCAACCTTTATAACTTACATAAACTTTGTGCGCAGAAGGCTAGTGGATATTTCATTACGATTTTTCCAAATTTTTAATAAGTATAGCTTTTTATCATGCACCGGTAAAAGTATTTTTTCTGCAAATGTGATTGTTTATTTCCTTTTATCTCATGCGTAACGTACGCCTTACTATTGAATACGAAGGTACTAATTATGCGGGCTGGCAATGGCAAAAAAACGCCATTTCGGTACAGGAGACCCTTATCCGTGCAGTAAGGACAGTTATCCGGGAAGAGGTGGAAATACATGGCGCAGGCAGGACTGACGCCGGAGTACATGCCCTTGGCCAGGTTGCCAATTTTAAAACGTATTCCGCCATTCCTGCAAAACAGCTATTGCGGGCAATAAATTTTTACTTGCCACAAGATATTACAATAAAAGATGTTGCCGACATGGAAGACAGTTTTCATGCACGATACAGCGCTACGTCTAAGGTGTACCGGTACGCCGTGTTGAATGATTGGTTAAGAACCTCCCTGAATCGTAATTTTTGTTATGTGTATGGCTTCCCATTAGATCTTTCTAAAATGATGACGGCGGCGCAATACCTTATCGGCGCCCATGATTTTACTTCATTTACCACAAAGGCTTTGGATGATAAGGACAGGATACGGACAATCAAGAACCTGGAGATTCAGAAAGAAGGGAAATATATTTATTTTGTAGTTGAAGCAGACGGCTTTTTATACAAAATGGTAAGAACTATTGTCGGCACACTCCTGGAGATAGGACGCGGAAAAATGGACGTCTCTCTTATAAAAAAACTCTTTGCGACCGGGAACAGAGATGACGCCGGCCCAACGGTCCCTGCGAAAGGATTATGCATGAAAGAAGTAAAATATTAATATGTAACGCCTAACCCGGTACGAAGTAAGCGAATTACGATTTACGATTTAAATCGTAAATTAATAAAAGAGAAACCACAGATTTCACAGATTACACAGATTAAAGAATCGTAAATCGTACTTCGTAAAATGTTACGTTGACATAAATTTTAAAATGGGCTATAGTTATGAAGATTTTTGAAAGGACTTGCAAATGATATCAATTGAAGATTTTTTACGGGTAGAGTTACGGGTTGCGGTAATAAAACATGCGGAACCGCACCCAAACGCGGACAAATTGTTAGTATTAAAGGTTGACGCCGGCGATGGAAATCAGGAAAGGCAGATTGTTGCCGGGATAAAAAACTATTACACCCCGGAAGAACTTATCGGAAAACAAATTGTCATCGTAAACAACCTTGCTCCCTCTGTCATTCGGGGCGTTGAAAGCCAGGGTATGCTGCTTGCCGCAAAAGACGCAGAAAAATTAGCAATCTTAACGACAGAAAAAAACGTTCAACCCGGTTCCGGAATCCAATAAATCACAACAATAAATCCTAAAATCCTATTTTGCAGAAATATGGTATAGTGTTCTGTGCTGCAAGAATTATATATTTCCAATTTTGTATTAATCGATAAAGCAACCATTACGCTCAGTGAAAGATTAAATGTATTCAGCGGGGCGACAGGGGTGGGGAAATCTCTTGTAATTGGCGCTTTACATTTCATTCTCGGTGGTCGTTTTACGCAGGACATTGTGCGAAACGGCAAAGATGAGGCAGTGGTTATTGGCAAATTTTACGTGAAGGACGGCTCTTTGCTGGAATATTTCAGGAAGACTTTGGATAACACAAGCATTGATGAAGAACTTCTCCTCAAAAGAAGCATCGATTCCAACGGACGGAACAAATGCCGCTTAAACAATGCGCCTATCACATTGTCCATTCTCAAAGAGATTGGAGAATCATTAATAAACATACACGGTCAGCAGGAACATGAAACATTATTGCAGGGAATGAACCAGTTGCAGATACTTGATGATTTTGGAGGCGTCTCCCCTCTCCGGGAAAAGTTTTCATCCCTCCATAAACAGATAAAAGAAAAGGCCGCATTGCTTGAAGGACTTAAAAAAAACCAGCGTGAAAGAAGAGAAAAAACCGAATTATATGCCTTCCAGGCCGACGAAATAGATAAGGCGCAACTCAGGGTTGGAGAAAAGGAAGAGCTTGAAAAGGAAAGAAGCCTTCTCATCAACGCCGAAAAGATATACAATGCCGTCTCATCATGTTATTCCCAACTCTATGAAACATCAGATGCCATGTATGGTACGCTAAAATCGATTGCCCGCGAATTACAATCGGTTGCAAAATTTGACGAAGACCTTGTCAAGGTCTCCGAATCATTTAACCAATCGCTTTACCAGATTGAAGACATTGCCTTTTCCCTGGGGAAATACAAGGAAAACTTCAGTTATGATCCACAAAAACTTTCTTCTCTGGAAGAAAGGCTGGATACCATCAGAAAACTAACAGCAAAATACGGGAACACGATAGACGATGTTTTATCATACCGGAATGAAATAGAAGCAAAACTAAAACAACTGTCAGAGGAAGGGTCAAGCATTGAGAGCCTGGATGAGGAGCTGACGGCTGCAACAGCATTGCTGAAACAAAAGGGCTGCGAATTAAACAAAAAACGCATCTCTGTGGCGGAAAAACTTGCACCTTTGATCGACAAGGAATTGGGGGATCTAGGTATTCCGCACGGCAGGTTTCAGGTAGAAATCAAATCTCCCTTCCTGGATGACAACGAAGGGGTCTCTGTTTTAGAAACAAACAGTTCCGGGATATCCAACATAGAGTTTCTTATTTCTCCAAATCCTGGCGAGAATTTAAAACCGTTAAGAAAAATAGCCTCTGGCGGAGAAATTTCCAGGGTGATGCTGGCATTAAAACACCAGCTTGCCAAGGTCGATAAAACACCCGTCCTGGTTTTTGACGAAATTGACGCAAATATCGGGGGGAGGATGGGCGAAGTGATTGGAGAAAAATTAAGCAGCATTGCCAAATCACATCAGGTAATCTGCATTACGCACCTTCCACAAATTGCATGTTACGCTGACGAACACTGGAAAGTAAGTAAATTTGTAAAAACGGGGAAGACGTACTCCACCATCGAAAACATGGCCGGCGAACATCGTATAGAAGAGATTGCCGATATGATCAGGGGCGCTGAAAAAACGGACATCACCAGAAAACAGGCAAGGGAAATGCTGCGCGATGCAAAGAAAAAAACTAAGGCAGTAAATTTAACTTCTCAATAATTAATTTAAGGCATCATTTATAAGAAATTCTGAAATGCAGGAACGTTTACAAAAAGTATTAGCAAGAGCGGGCATTGGGTCACGCCGTGAATGCGAAAATATTATTTTAGAGGGCAGGGTAACTGTTGATGGCGAAAGAGTTACTGCTTTAGGCGCTACGGTAGACGCCGGGAAAAGCGTGATTTATTGTGACGGAATGCCGATCAGGCCTGAATCTAAAATTTATTATCTGTTAAATAAACCGAAAGATTGTTTGTGCACAAATTACGATGAGTTAAACCGCCTAAGGGCAATTGATATAATAAAAAATGTCAAACAAAGGCTTTATACCATTGGCAGGCTTGACAAGCAAAGTGAAGGGCTGATTATCATCACAAATGACGGAGAACTCTCCAACAAGCTGTCTCATCCAAAATATGAGGTGAACAAAACATATTTTATTGAGATTGACGGATATTTATCAAATGAAACTATTACGGCATTGCAATCCGGGGTTTGGCTGGCTTTTGGCAAAACACAACCCGTCAGAATAAAAAAAATGCATCGCAGTTTTAAAAAAAGCAGGTTTGAAATGATACTCTGTGAAGGGAAGAACAGAGAAATACGAAGAATGCTCGCAGATCACGGGCACAAAGTAAGAACCCTGAGAAGGATAAAAATCGGCTCCTTATGCGACCCGGACTTAAAAGTGGGCAAATACAGGAAATTAACTGACCAGGAGATAAAAAGTCTTTACTCAATGACGGAAAAAAAACCTATTGAAAAAAAAAGCGGAAAACAACGATATGACACAGTTACAGCAAGCAAGAAAAAATAATATTACAAAAGAAATGGCTGAGGTGGCAAGAATTGAGGGACTCGACCCTGAATATATCAGAGGGCGTATTGCCGAAGGGAAGATTGTCATCCCCGTAAACCACAAACGGAATGCCCGGAAATTATGCGGCATTGGCGCAGGCCTTAAAACCAAGGTAAATGCCAATATAGGCACATCGGCAGACTATGCGGATATTGGCACAGAATTAGAAAAATTGCGTGCCGCTGAAGAAGCGGGCGCCGATGCGGTAATGGACCTGAGCACCGGCGGGGAATTAAGAACCATTCGAAAAGCAATCATAGCATCTGCTTCTGTTTCCGTAGGCAGCGTGCCAATATATGAGGCGGCTGTAAATTCCATTAAAAGAAAGCAGGCGATTTACGATATGACCGCACGGGATATGATCGAAGCCATACAATTGCATTGCGAGGATGGCGTTGACTTTATAACCGTACATTGCGGCGCAACAATGGGGGTATTAAAACATTTGCGCGAAAATAAGCGTATTTGCGGCGTCGTAAGCAGGGGAGGAGCCTTTTTGGTGGAATGGATGGTACACAATAAAAAGGAAAATCCATTCTATGAAGAATTTGATGAAATATTGGCTATCGCAAAAGAATATGACGTAACCATCAGCCTGGGCGACGCCATGAGGCCCGGCGCATTGGCGGACGCCTTTGACCGTGCGCAGGTGTATGAGTTGAACGTACTCGCCGAGCTTACGCAAAGAACATTGGAGGCAGACGTGCAGGTAATCGTTGAGGGACCAGGCCATGTGCCGCTGAATCAAATAACAGCGCACGTTCAATTACAGAAAGAACTTTGCAAGGGAGCGCCATTTTATGTGCTGGGTCCCATTGTCACCGATATTGCTCCCGGTTACGACCACATTACTTCCGCCATTGGAGGCGCTATAGCCGCTTCTGCGGGCGCTGATTTTCTCTGTTATGTAACACCGACGGAACATTTAAGCCTTCCCGGTCCGGAAGACGTCAGAACCGGCGTAATGGCTGCGCGGATAGCCGCCCATGCGGCAGACTTGGTAAAAGGCGTTAAATCTGCCTGGGAGTGGGACAAAAAAATGTCGCACTATAGAAAAAACAGAGATTGGGAAGGCCAGTTTAATACCTGTATCGATCCGATCATCGCCAAAAAGATCCGGGAAAAAGGCAGGCCAAAAAACGAAGATGTCTGTTCTATGTGTGCGGAATATTGCGTATTCAAATTAGGAGATGCGTAGGGATTTACGAAGTACAAAGTACGATTTGCGAGGTACGATTTAAAATCCCAAATCGTACTTTGCGGGTTCAGGTTTGTAGCCTGAACCAAACGTTTTATACCTTCAATCCCGCCTCCTATTAGCAGAGCAAATGATAAATAATTGTAACTATTCAGTGTAATTTATAACACCACACCCCATAATCTCCTCTTGATAGAGAGGACTTATCAAATTCCCCTTTTTTAATCTGTGAAATCTGTGAAATCTGTGGTTTCTTTGTGGTTTCTTTATTTACACGTATGCCTGAATAGTTATTTCGTTAGCCCCAATTTTCTGTAAATTGTTTCAAAATCAACTTCTTTCTCTATTATTCCCGACGCGTGCTGTATTTTAGACATATTGTTTAATTGCGTGGTGTATGCGAGTTTTTCGCATGTTTCGATGGTCGTTGCGGTGTCGGCGCTTACTACGATTACGGGTACGTTTGTTTCCTGGGCGCGGCCTAAAATAGAATAGCTCGGATAGAGATCCCCCGTAAGGATCAGGCATTTCGTGGAGGTTTCAAGGGCGGCGGCATGAATATCACTGCGGTCGCCTCCCGTTATAACCGCCTTATCTGATATCTTTTTGAAGTGCTGTATGGCGCTTTCAAGGTTCATTGCCCCTATTACAAAATGTTCGATCAGTTCGCCGGCTTTTTCTTCGCAACAAAGGATTTTTCCATTAAGCGCGGTCACAATGTCCCGAATTGAAGTCGCTCTCAACAAGGGATCTCTTCGGATAATTCCCAGGGTATCGACGCCATGTTTTTTTAAAAAAGGCTGGATGGTGTTTTTCATATACTCCAGTTTGGCGGACGGAACCAGGTTAAAAACAACGCCAAGCAGTTTCTCTTTCAATACATTTGAAGCATAGAGGAAGCCGTCAAGCATTTCAATGTATGATTCGAATTTATCAACAAATATTACCTTTGCGTTTACTTCGGTGATAAAATCCAATTCGGAAAAACCAAGGCATGTGCCGCAGGTTAACCTGCCGATGCCCCTGATAATCATGATGTCTTTGCCGGACGAGGCTATGTGAAACGCCTCCATTGTTTTTTCGCGAATACTAAGGTTTTCGCCTTTCACCAGGCGTTGTAACATATCTTCCGTAAATATAACGGGGCTTATGGACTGTAGCGGCTCGTTTACATCAAGCGCCCGGGAGAGGAAAACGGCATCCTCGTCGGTAAGCACATCATTCACAAAAACCGGCGAAAATCCGACAGGCTTAAAATAGCCAATGTTATACCCGTCTTTTTTTAACTTGAGACCCAGGCCGGCGCAAATGAGATTTTTCCCGGAAAGGGGCGATAGAGATGCGATAAACAGAGGTATCATATACCCTCCTCACCTGAAAGTATAAAAATGTTGGAAAAATAAGAACGATTGTATAGTCAAACAAATATGTTTATAAAGGATGCGTTAAGCGATAGAGAATCCGCTGTAAATATTATTGGTGGATTCGGCGTAAAAACAAACGCCTTAATACACCCTACCGCAATTTTTCAATTTCCCCTTTTCGCTGCCGAAGCATTTACGGCAATACGTGCATCTATTGCAATGGCGCCGCCCCCTTTGGGGAACACCACCAGCGGATTAATATCCATTTCGATTATTTCCGGGAAATCTTTCACCAGTTGAGAGAGCCGCAGTATATTTTCTACTATTGCATCAATGTCAACGGATTTTTCACCGCGCACGCCTTTAAGAAGCGGGAATGAACGGATTTCCTGTATCATTTCCCACGCTTCGCTTATGCCAACCGGCGCAATTCTGAAGGTTACATCTTTAAGCGCTTCAACGTAAATGCCGCCAAGCCCAAACATTATCAAATGGCCAAATTGTGGTTCATGTGAGACGCCAAGGACTAGTTCCTTGCCGCCGGTAATCATCTGCTGTACCATAATGCCTTTTAGATCGGCTTCCGGCATATGGCGTCTTGCTTTTTGCATGATGTCACTAAAGCAGCCTCTTACCTCCTGTTCGTTTTTGACCCCAATAATTACGCCCCCAATGTCCGATTTGTGAAGTATGTCGGGGGATGAAATTTTCATCACCACCGGATATCCCATTTCTTCTGCCGCCTTTACCGCGTCCGTTTCAGAGGTAGCGATGATGCTTTTAGGAATAGTAAAGCCATAGGTGGAAATCACCTGCTTGGCGTCTTCTTCGCTTAGATAGGCGGCCTCCTCCTGTTTCATTTGTGTAAAAATTGCACGGACACGTTCCTTTCTGACAATAAAATTCTTTGTTTCCGGCGCGGGTTTGCTTTGCCATAAAGTGTATTGGTACATTGCCTCAATGGCGGAGATTGCGCGTTCGGGGAAAGGGTAATTAGGCACTTTCCTCTGACACATGATTTTTAGAGCGCTTTCAATTCTTTTGCCGCCCATAAAGGAAGTTGCAATGGTTTTGTCTGCATAACTTGCGATTTCACAGATTGCCTCTGCAGTTTTTTTTATTTCGGTCATTGCCTGAGGAGTGAGTATTGCAAGAATCGCGTCTACATTCGGATCTTTTATGACGTTTTCTATAACAAGCCGGTAACGGTCCGATTTTGCGTCGCCCAGCACATCTATGGGATTATATACATTTGCCATTGGCGGCAGGGAATGGCGCAATATTTCTATGGTGTCTTTGGAAAATTCAGCCATCTTTAATGCGGACCTCTCTATTGCATCCGCCGCAATAATGCCTGGCCCTCCCGCATTTGTAATTAAGGCTACCCGCGCACCTTTTGGCAATTGTTGAAAACTAAACATTCTGGCATAATCAAAAAGCTGCTCGATCGTATTGGCGCGAATCACTCCCGATTGCTTGAATGCCGCATCAAACGCCCTTTCCGATCCTGCCAATGTGCCGGTATGGGAAGAAGCCGCTTTCGACCCGGCGGCAGTACCGCCCGATTTTACTACGATTAAAGGTTTCTTTTTCGTTATTTTTCCGGCGGTGGCAATAAAATCTTTGCCGTTTTTAACACCTTCCAGATAACCGAGAATCACCTTCGTGTTTTCATCTTCATACATTGCGTTAATGAGGTCTACTTCATTAATATCTGTTTTGTTTCCCATGCTGATAAACTTTGAAAATCCCACACATTCAACTGCAGCCCAATCCAAAATTGCGGTACACAAAGCGCCGGATTGTGAAAAAAAGGCAATATTTCCCCTTTCCGGCATATCGGCGGCAAATGAGGCATTGAGACACGATTGTGTATCTATTACTCCAAGACAATTCGGCCCCAGCAGCCGTATAGCGTGGCGTGTTATTTTCTGGTAAAGTTCCTTTTCTCTGATAGCGCCTTCAATGCCGCTTTCTTTAAAACCGGCGCTGATAACCACAATTGAATCGATTTTCTTTTCAGCGCATTCGTCTACAACCTTTCCCACATATTGGGCGGGTACGACGATAATCGCCATATCTATGGCGTCCTGGATATCTTTAAGGTTTGCATATGTTCTTAGACCAACAATATCTTCCGCCTTTGGGTTTACCGGGTATATTGTCCCCTGATACCCGTATTGTACCAGATTTTTTACTATATCGTGGCCAACCTTGCCCCTTTCTCGCGAGGCGCCAATGACGGCTACCGTTTTAGGAGAAAAAAAATGTTTCAGTGTGGTCATAGTCATAGTCCCATAGAATAATCAGTCTACAGTCGGCAGTCGGCAGTCCACAATCTGCAATTTGCCGACTGTAGATTGCCGACTGCCGATTGTACAGTATTCCCCATTAATAAGGTAAGCAAGGGGTTGTTTCCCTCAACTTATTGAGAAGTTCCGTTTTTTGTTGTTGTGTTATTTGCACCATCCTCTGTATTGGGCAGTACTTCAAACATGTTTCTAATGGATTTCCGAAATGGTTTAAATGGAACCGGGCGGATTTCAGGATCTGAGATAGTGCCTTTAATCTCCACAACAGTCAATTGTTTTCGTACACCGCCTACAACAAAATCGAATAAATTTCCAATTAAGGGTAGTTGAGAAAAGAAGCCCTTCTCAAAACCTGTGACAACGGTTACGCCAAGTGTTCCATTAAGACCAATGGCGCCTTTTCCCACAAGATCTACAGTATCGCTGGAAATAATGCCCTCGATAATATTAACAACATTGTCTTTGACGGAAAAATTGAGTTTTGCGGTATCAAAGGTTTCCCTTTGGGGTAGTCTTAAATTGAAAAATTTGAAAATGTGAAGAATTATAGGAATGTCTGAAAGATATCCATTGGTGATGTTAATTTGTCCTTCAGCAGAAAAATCCTTCGGGTCGCTGCCGTACCCATGGTACTTAACCCTTCCGTCGAGAATACCTGAAAGCTGTTTTCCTTCAAGATTGAATTTTTTTACGAATTCTTCCAATACGATTCTTGAAAATGTCAATTCGCCTTCATATTCGTAAGGCACAGTGTTTGTTTTAACGGAAATGGGACCTTCTACTCTCCCGCCCCAGCAATTAGCGTTGATGTGCTTGCTGGAAAGTTGTTCTTTGTTGATATCCAACCTCCCGTCAATTCCCCATAAGGCAAATTTATACGTATCGTTTCTGATTTCAAAGTCTTTTAAGTTAACTTCCACCGTATAATCGTTTCTTTCTGCTTCCTTAAATCCCTGGAAAATAACCGTAAGGCTTGCTTTACCACGGGGGCTAAGGATATCCCATAACTTTTGCTTAATGGCGGTTTTTTCGCTTAATATCTTCAAAAAATTTTCGGTAACAAATACGTTAGGGATGTTAACATTCAATATTTTCCTTTCAGTTTCTATGTTATATATGCCATTTATTTCCATAAAGACGTGCTGATTGTTGTATTTGAGAAAACCACTGGTATTTTTTAATAGAATAATATTATTGCAGAATTTAATGGGGCCATTTATATACGACAGGGGAAATGGCATTTCCGGAGAATTGACAGCAACATCCTTGCAATCGGCCACTAAAAAAATGTTGCCATTTGTATCCTCTCCTTCACTGTACTGAAATGTTATGTCTGCAAAGCCGGTAGGTTGGATTTTAGTCCACACTTCTTTACCAAAACGAGGGATATTTTCAAGAAAATGTTTATTTATGAAAAGATTGGGAACATTTGCCACAATTATTTTTTCTTTACCGGAAAGATTGACTGTTCCTTTAAGATCAACCTGTGATGTATAGTCGCCGTTTTTGATGTGTGCGGTGATATTACTAATGTGCAGTGTATTGTTGTTAATCTTCAGGACGCCGTTCACATTAGAAGCGGGGAGAGACAAATCTTTGTATATTGCCTCCAGCGAGTTGAGATGAATCGTAACGTCATAGTCAATTTTCTCCTGATTATTTTTATTGTTAAAGCTGGCAATGCAGGAGAAATTAGCCTTTCCCTCCGGTTGATACTCATCCCATATATGTTTTCCATAAAAAGGGAACAGGCAGAGAAATTCTTCGTTCAGGGTCATATTATGCGCGTCTAAAGTAATGCTCAGGTCTGGTATGTCTGGGCGTATTTTCATTGAGAAAGAATAATTCCCCATATGTTCATCGGCGATGGTTCCTCTTGCGGTGATATTTCCGAAGGAACCGGCAAACGGCATAAACGAAATATTGATTCCGGAAAGTTTGATTTCCGGGTTGTGGAATTCAGGGTGTTCCTTGATGTGGACTTTTAAACCGCGGGCTTCAATTCCCTTGTGTAATACATCAGCAAAAAGGGGCAGATTCGCATTTTCAAAACCTTCTTTTATACCATCCAAAAGTTTCCATATGCGGGTGGGTTTTTCTACAGTTAATTCCGGGTTGATAGCAGTAATTTTAATAACATTGAATTCTTTCTTAAGCAAACGTTTCAGGTCATATTCGATTATGACCTTCTGGCATTTAAAAAACTTGTTCTGCATTATTCCGGATTTGCCGGAGAGGGAGATATTTTCGATGAGAATGCCTTCTGCAAAATCAAAGTGCGCCCTTTCAATATGTATATCGCCGAGATTTTGAAAGGCTTCTAATATCCTGCTTTTTATTGCCTCGTCCGAGGTTAGTTTGCTAATGAAAATATATCCGGTAATGCCGGCGCCTGCAATGATTAACGAAAAGCAAACAAATATGATAAATACTATTTTTTTCATAAAAGCGATGTGTTATTCACATAGACATATGTGATGCGCAATAAGTTTTTCTACAGCCTACAGTCCACAGTCCACAATCCACAGTCGGCAATCTGCAATTTGCCGACTGCCGGTTGCACAAGTTATGCGATAGTAAGTTTTTTCACGGGTCTTCTTAACTCCAGTGGGTCAATGCCCTCCTTCATTGCAGCGAGGATACCGCCTGTTTCCCAGTAATTTTCTGCAACTACTACATTCTTCATTCGTAAAATATCCGGAGTGGCTTTCATCACCGTCGTGTTTTCCTTTACCGCAATTATAGGTATCCCCCATTTTTGTGCAGCAAGGGCAGGAATACCGCCCATGCAGGTATAGGGAAGAATAATTGCATCGACGTCGTCAACTCTCACATCTCCGCCCTGCGTAACGAGTCTGGGCGCCCTGTCCAGTCCGCGCAAAACGCTTCCAAGATATGCAGGGCCTATTGCTTCTGCCGCTGCCCTTGGATCAACCGTTCCGCTATGCGTTTCCCGGTAAATTTCATATTTGCTCAATAGCGGGGCGTGCGCTGCGGGCAACCCAAACGTGGCGGAGACCAGATGAGAAACCACGGCTTCTGCCCCTCCATAGGGGTTTGCCCCTTTTCCATCAAAGTACGCCTTTAAATCCTTCATATCAATTTTAATGTTGAGCGAAATCGCCAGCGCCTGAGCGCCCTGCTTTATTGCTTCCCTGCAAGCCTCAATAAGCGTCTGTTCGTGTTCAATTTCTCCTACGAAAGAATTGCTTTTTGTTTTTACCGCCTGCGTCATCGTCTCTTCTTTTGTTTTAAGCACGCAGACTATTTCCACTCCACCGACAGTCCTCAATGCGTTGATTGTATTTACCGCCAGATCATATCCCTCTGTCTCTATTCCCTTGTCTAACACAACCCCGATCTTATTCTTTTCCACCTCCTTCAGTTCCGCTTCACCCTTGAAAAATCTATCCAGAGAATAGCCTTCAACGTAGAGAACGTTTCTTCCTGCAAGGTTAAGCGCAACTCCGTTGACGACATTCGGGTGAGAAATCACCTTATCGGCAATCGATGCAATCATGTTGGTTGCGGGAGTGGCGTCTCCGACGTATCCGCCAATATCCGCCCCCACGCCTGTAGGAATAATGTGCGCCACAACAAACTGGTTAGCCATGTATACCTCCGCCGGTTTTTATTTTCGTACGTGCATCTTTCACCATAATTGAGGCGTCAACTATCAGGTCTTCCCCGATTACCTCTACAATGGCAAATCTCAGTACTTCACCTGTTAGTGTATTACTGAAATACTCCAGAAGGTGTTCAAGCAGTTGCGTGCTGTCAACGCCGTCCCTGGGGATTTTTATTCTCTTTGAAACGACCATACATATATCATCCTTCAATGAAGCCTTGTAAAAACAAAAGTAGTCTGTAGTCTATGGTAAAAAGAGTAAAGGGGTTGTTTTTCAGGAGATAGAAGTGCTCTGTCGTTTTTTGAAAGCATAGGGGCGAAGCATTTGACGTACCTTCGTTATTTCAAACGTTTAGGAATTTCAATATTTTTGTAGAGACGCATTGCATGCGTCTGGAAACTGCCGCGCATAAAGAAAATGTTGACATAACAGAGACGCATGCAATGCGTCTCTACATTAACATCAACTACAGAATGAAGTCGCTGCCAAAGTTAGCCTAATTCAAACGTTTCGCCCATACACCATGTTAAAAACATCGTTTTGTACGAAATGAAAATTACCGGTGAAATTCCCTACGACTCTGAATGGATGATGTCTTCGCTTTTATATTGCGTTTGTTTGAATTCTGCGACAACCTCCATTTTGCCATGTTCGGTGCTAATCCTGACAAATTCAGGCCGGAGTACTCCGTAAACACATCTTAAAACGTCGCTCCTTGATATTATTCCCACCGGAACCATATCTTTGACAACAGGAATACGAATAATAGCTTCCTTTGCCATTATATGAATAACCTTTTCAATTGTAGTATCTTCTTCTACGCAAATAGGCTTTTTGGTCATGATATCCTCTGCCGTTACCTGTTCCAAACTTTTTCCCGCATCCATTGCTCTTATAAGATCAAATTCAGTTATTATTCCAATAACCTCATTATTATTATTTACAACAGGCATTCCGCTATAATTGCCGGTCAATAACTTTTCTGCCAATGATCTTCCAATGGTTTCTTTTTTAGCCGCAGTGATCGTTTTCCTCATAACATCCTTTGCCAGAATAACGTTTGTAGTCATAATAGTTGTCTCCTTTCGAAATTAAATAAGGTTTTATAAAAATACTATTTTTCACCTGCTCTAGTAACGCTTTAGTTTTTTGAAAAATTCCAATAATAGCGGTGTTTGCCGCATATTGTAGGGGCGAAGCATTTGCCCGTTTGGGTATGAACGCATTTATGACAATTTATAGCAAATGCTTCGCCCCTACTTTTTCAAAAAACTAAATTGTTACAAATAATATAGAATGCATGTATTAAATTACCCCTGAAATCAGTCGGGGTTTTTCATGCGGTGTGTGGCCATGCTATGCATTATTAAGTATTTTTTCCACATCTTCTTTTTCAAGGGTTTCTTCTTTAATGAGCGCTTCTGCCAGTTTTTCAAGGGCGGATTGGTTGTTTTTTAGAATTTCCGACGCACTTGCCTCTGCTTCCAGTATTATCTTTTGTATTTCCTGATCCATAAGCCATGCCATATCCTCACTGTAACGCTTTTGAAATGCGAGTTCCCTTCCTAAAAATGGATGATCTTCTCCCCTCCCAAGGCTAAGGGGGCCTATTTTGTCGCTCATGCCCCATTGCGCAACCATTTTCTCGGCAAGTGCGGTAGCCTCTTTGAGATCGTTTTGGGCGCCGGTGCTTACGTCGTTAAATATCAACTTTTCCGCACATCGTCCGGCAAGTGCAACGGTGAGTTTGTTTACAAGGTATTGTTTCGGATAATAGTGACGGTCTTCTTCCGGCAATAGTTGTGTTACCCCCATTGCCAACCCCCTTGGGACGATGCTTACTTTGTGTATGGGATCTGTTCCGGGAAGTTTGGTTGATACAAGCGTGTGCCCTGCCTCATGATACGCGGTAATGCGCTTTTCCAAATCGTTGATTATTTCTTCCCTGACAGTGCCCATAAGTATCTTGTCTCTCGCGTCATCGAAGTCTTCGATGTTGATGGTCTTTTTCTTTTTACGCACAGCGATAAGGGCGGCTTCGTTTGCGAGGTTTTCGAGGTCTGCACCCGTCATTCCTGGGGTTCCTCTAGCGATCTTCTCAAGATCAACCTTATCGGCAAGTTTCTTGTTTCTGACGTGAACTTCAAGGATTTTTCTACGTTCCTTCCATCCAGGCTTATCAATTACCAACTGCCTGTCAAATCTGCCTGGCCTGAGAAGCGCCGGGTCAAGCACGTCTGGCCGGTTTGTAGCAGCCATTACAATGACTTCCGTGTGAGGGTCAAAGCCGTCCATTTCGGACAAAAGCTGGTTTAATGTCTGTTCCCGTTCGTCGTGTCCACCTCCAAACCCTGCTCCCCTGGTTCTTCCCACAGCATCGATTTCGTCGATAAAGATAATGCTCGGATGCGCGTCTTTTGCCTTTTTAAACATATCCCTGACGCGCGCTGCCCCCACGCCTACAAACATTTCGATAAATTCCGAGGCGCTGATGCTGTAAAATGGCACGCCTGCCTCTCCTGCGGTTGCCCTGGCGAGGAGTGTTTTCCCCGTTCCCGGCGGGCCTATAAGCAGTACGCCCTTTGGCACTTTTGCCCCGATCTTTTCAAATTTGCCAGGATCTTTAAGGAATTCTATCACCTCTGTCAATTCCTTTTTCACATTATCCATGCCGGCCACTTCACTGTATGTGACCTTTGGCTTTTTTACATCAAAAAGAGTCGCCTTACTCTGCCCAAAAGTAAAGAGTCCCCCCGCTCCGCCTCCCACCTGCCTTGCGCTTCTCATTATAAGCATCCAAACGCCTATGATGATTACCCACGGAAGAATGCCAATAAAAAACTGCCAGAAAAATGAGCCTTCCTCGGAAGATTCGACGCGTATTTCCACACGCCTGCTGCTGAGTTTTTCTATCAATCCCTCTCCCTGGAAAGTGGGCAGTTGCGTTTGAAAGTCTTTTACGGAAGTTGGTTCCTGGTTTTTGTGCAGCGGAATGAGCGCTTCATTGTAGAATTGACCTGCAATGCGTAATTTTTTTATGGTAACGGAAGAGATATTGCCCGCGTCCAGTTGTTCGAGGAATTGACTATAAGCAATGGTATGACGGACAGGCACTGAGGTAGAAATGGAATACCGCTGAAGCATATATATAGCGATAAAAAATAGCGCGAAGATGATGAGTGCTTTCCATTGCGGAGACGGCGTAAAAGGTTTCGCTTTCTGGTCTTTTTTCATAAGTCTACATGTTATCTGAATATGTGATATTGTCAACCATTTAATTTTCGCAATTATTCACCCAACGACGGTATTTTACACATAAGCGCTAAGTTAAAATTACGAATTAATTTAACCGTGTAATGAATAACAAATATCTAACAATGAACCTGATGTCTTTATATATTTCGCAAAATAATCTCGCTATAGTTTACCAGCAATTACATTGAATTTTAATATGTTTTTTGCATATAATCCGTAATTATTTCTCCTTTTTCAAGATACCAAACTGATACAGAAATAAGTGTTTTTTTACCTGGTGGTATCTTGCCGTCTCATTTTGACAAGAGATGGATTTGAACAGCTTTTGTTATACGTGGAGTATTTTAAATGAACAATATGGTACGAGACATTGAAAAATACATGCAAAACGAAGCAAATGAAATTATAAATTTTGCGTGTAAACTAATAAATACAAAAACCGAAAACCCGCCGGGCAATGAAATTTTGGCCGTTTCGTTAGTGGAGGAGTATTTCAAGCGGCTAAAGATTCCCTACGAAATATTTGAAAAAACAAAGAGCAGAACGAATATTATTGGATATATTGGCAAAAGAGAAAGATCGAGGGAGCGCCCTTCATTGCTGGTGGCATGTCATTTGGACGTTGTGCCTGCAGGCGATGGCTGGCAGAGCGACCCCTTTTGCGCACATGTTGAAAACGGGAGGATTTTTGGCAGGGGTTCTTCTGACAATAAAGGCCAAATGGCTTCTATGATGGCAGTGGCAAAGTATCTCAAGGAAAATGAATCCGGGCTAAAAGGCCTTTTTTTGCTGGCAGGTGTTGCAGACGAGGAAAGGGGTTCCGCATTAGGCATGGAGTATTTGCTTGATGAATGCGGCATACATGCCGATTATGCCATTATCCCCGACGTGGCAAATAATATGCAGATGATTGACGTGACGGAGAAGGGGGCATTGTTTCTGGAAATAACTTCTTTTGGCAAGCAGGCGCACGGTTCCACTCCGGACAGAGGCGTTAATGCTGTGTGGAATATGATAACCTTCTTAAACCAAATCAGGCATTACAAATTCAGACATGCCTTTCATCCATTGCATTCCCCTCCAACAATGAATCTGGGATCGATCCATGGCGGAACGGTCGCAAATACGGTGCCTGCCATCTGCAAGGCGCAAATAGACCTGCGCTATTTGCCGGGAGATTCGCCGACTGATATTATCAATGACATAAGGAGTATTATGAAAGAGGTAGAGGGTCAGCATTCCGCAAGATTTGAATTAAAAATCACATCTGACCAACCCTCTACGAACATTCCTGTCGATAACCCGCTTGTAGAAATAATCACAAAACATACCGAGGCAATCTTAGGGACAAAACCGAAGCCTATGGGGCAATCGGGTTCTACGGTGACGAAGCAGCTTATACAGAAGGGTATTACTGCCGTGGGGTTCGGGCCTGGTGACCATGACGAGGCCCATGCCGCGAATGAGTCGATAAGTATTCAGGAATTAATCGATTTCGCAAAGATTATGGCACTTATTTCATGGGATATGTTGACGTAAAGCACAATCGCGGCCCGTTCAGGCAACTGAATAGTTACAATCATATTTTTATAATACGACCATGAAAACATACGTAATGATACCAACTTATAATGAAAGAGAAAACATCGGGAAATTAATTCAGGAAATATTGCATCTGAAGATTCCTGATTTGCATGTTGTAGTGGTTGACGATAACTCTCCTGACGGCACCTCCGGCAAAGTGGAAAAATATGCAACGATACATCCGGAGGTTGAATTGCTCCTGAGAACTACAGATAGGGGGAGAGGTTCCGCGGGCGTTGCCGGCTTTCAATATGCACTGGATCACGGGGCGGAGTGTGTCGTGGAAATGGACGCTGATTTTTCACACCATCCGAGATATATTCCTGATATGCTTAATGCCATACAGAATGCTGATATGGTAATCGGGTCAAGGTTTGTACGCGGGGGCAAGGATGTAAACAGAGGGATTGTTCGCAGGCTGGTGACATTCCTCGCTGGAGTCTATGTCAGGATTTTACTGGGACTAAAAATAAACGATGTTTCTTCCGGATATCGATGTTTCAGGAGAAAGGTCTTGGAGGATATTCAGTTGGATTCCATGATTTCGACAGGCCCTTCCATTGTATCTGAAGTATTCTACAAAGCTCATGTAAAAGGGTTTTCCATAAGGGAAATACCTATAGCATTTGAAGACAGAGTCCGCGGTAAAACGAAACTGAATTATAAAGTACTATTGAAAACATTGCTTATGGTTTTGAAATTCAAACAACTTCACAAAAAGGGGTTGTTGTTTAAGGCTTCGGGGAAAAAATCCGGGAATATAGAGACGTAATCGATTATTTCCAGTAAGCATCCCAATTTTTATTTACCCGGTCGATAACCTCATCCGGCATAACAAGCGGTGAGGGGTAGCCTGTCTTCCATGTGGCGTCAATGCCCATTTTCCCCCTGAAAACGGGGCTTATGCCCATCAGTTTTTCTTCCGTGAATACAATATCCCTTTCGGCGTCGAATCGGGTAAATATACCCCAGATCGTTTGTTCAAGATTGCAGATATCGACGTCAGTGCTTACCGCAGCGATAATATCAGGTCCAGTAATTTCAGCCGATTTTGTAAGATTACGCACCACGTCTCTTCCGTTCTCCTTTACGGAAACTACGAGAAGCGCATCCCCCAGTAGATTCCAACGGATTATCCTGTTGTCAATATCTTTTAGCAGCGTTTCGAAATTTCCGGTTGTTTTTCGGCCTTCCTGTTTTTTTGTATTGTCATCCCTTGTCGCATCGATAATCATTTTGCTGCCAAGGTTCATTTTATAACTGGTGAAATCAAGGGTATCCAGCGGAACCTTTGGAATCATGATAAAATCATACGCAGGGTCAAAATGTTCGTGGATTGCCCTGAGGACTGCATGGAAATCACGAGGGTTAACTTCTTCGGACACAGTTACAACACATTTCGTCAGAGAGAGTTGTCCCTCGCCCATGATGGAAAGCGCTGTTTTCATTGCCTCTTTCCTGTAGCGTTCTTCAACGGACACTACCAGCAGATTATGAAATCCCGCTTCGTAATACGCCCAGAGGTTTTTGATTTCAGGATGGATGAGGCGAATGAGGGGGCCAAGCACTTGCTGCGTTGCGTTTCCCAGATATTTATCTTCCATTGGCGGCCTGCCGACAACGGTTGCGGGATAAACAGGGTTTTTGCGGTGTGTAATAGCGCTAATATGAAAAACAGGAAATTCAGAGGCGTTTGAATAATGCCCGAAATGGTCGCCAAAGGGACCTTCCATCCTCAATTCCGTGAGATGGACAGTACCTTCCAGAATAAACTCTGCATCAGCGGGAACAGGTATTGAAATAGTCTTTCCCTTTGCCATCCGTGTTCTTCTGCCGCGTAAAAAACCGCTGAACATTACCTCGTCAATTCCCTCCGGCAGGGCTGCAACCGTTGCCAGCAGGAGGGTAGGGTCTGTTCCCAATGCTACGGCGACTTCAAATGGTTTCCCTGCTTTTTGGGATTGGAAATAATGAAAGCCACCGCCTTTTTGTATCTGCCAGTGCATTCCCGTTGTTTTCCCATCGAAAACCTGCATGCGATACATGCCGACATTCCGTTTCCCGTTGCGGGGGTCGTAGGTGAAAACCTGGGGCAGCGTGATAAACGGGCCGCCATCCTCCGGCCAACAGGTGATTACGGGAAGTCCATTAAGGTCCGTTCCCTGAATTACCTCCTGCGATGTTGGCCAAAACGTTGTTTTGGGAAGGGCGCCGATAAGACGTTTTGTAATCCCCGGATGCCTGAAAAACACTTTCGGTTTAGGCGGCATTGCGTCTTCCATGAATGTGATGAGTTCTTCGCCCAGTTGATCGGGATGTTTTCCCAATGCCAGTTCTATCCGTTTATCGCTTGCAAGTACGTTCATTGCAAGGGGAAACCGGGAACCTTTTATGTTTTCAAAGAGTAAGGCGGGCAGCCCTTGCTGCAGGGCGCGAATAGAGATTTCGGCAGCTTCAAATTTTGCATCTACCTCTTTTTTGATCCGTATCAGTTCGCCGTTTTTTTCTAAGTATTTAAGAAAGTCCTGTAATGAATAGATTTTCATGTATTAGTACCTTATCAGTAATTTATTTTGCATTTTCTGGCAAAATATTTAATAGTGAAATTCGATGCATAACCCTGACAGGGTTCGGAACCCTGTCAGGGTTTACCATGCAGGGAAGAGTAAAAAATCGTTGTGGCATTTGTCTTTTAAAACCCGGCCTGATTTATCCCCTCTTTGCAATTTCCTGTTTTATTTTTTCATAGATTTCCTGAAGCTGCGTTTCGTCGGGAATGTATTGGATTTTTATGCTTTCCAGCAAATCAAAACCACACTCCTTAAGTGCGTCTTCCACGTGGCGAACCGACTGCCCGCCCCATCCGTAAGAACCAAATGCCAGGCCAATCCTGTCTTTCGGCGAAAGCCCTTTTAAATAAGTGAGAAATGCCGACACGGTAGGAAGCAAATTACTGTTTAATGTGGGAGACCCCACACAAATAAATCTTGCGTCTAATACGTCCATAACAACATCTGACAGGTGATTATACCGGAGATTAATCATCTTTGTGCCAATACCGCTGTGGTTGAAGGCATTTTGTAAGGCATGTGCAATTTTTTCGGTGGATTTCCACATAGTATCATAAATGATAAGGCATTTATTCCTTGTCTGGTTGGTCGCCCATTTATTGTACTCATCCATAATATTGTTTATATGTGAACGCCATACAATTCCATGGCTGGAGGCAATCATGTCAATCGGGATCGAAGAAAGTTTTTCAATGGTTTTTTTCACCTGCATGGAATAAGGCAGGACGATATTCGCATAGTATTTTTTCGCCTCTTCAATAACGGTTCCAAGGTAAAGCTCATCATCAAATCTTTCGGGAGAAGCGATATGTTGTCCAAAGGCGTCATTCGAAAAAAGGATTTTATCCTCAACCAGATAACTTACCATGTTATCCGGCCAATGAATCATTGGGGTCAGAAAAAATTTGAAGGTCCTTTTTCCAATATTGACCTCTTCATCCGTTTGCACCACCTTCATATTCCAGTCGTTCCTCTTATAATGCGCCAGCAGCCCTTTCTGTCCGTTAGGGGAGGTTACAATAGTGGCATTTTTCGCAATATCCATAATAAGCGGCAAACTGCCGGAATGGTCCATTTCAACGTGGTTTGCAATAACATACTGAATGCTTGCGGGATCGATAAGAGAGGAAAGGCGCTGCATCATTTTGTCGAAGAGATAAGGCCTGACGCCGTCAATTAAAGTTATTTTTTCATCTATTACCAAATAGGTATTGTATGTGGACCCCCGGTTGGTCGAATAACCATGGAAATTCCTTAAATCCCAGTCAATTTCCCCAACCCAATAAATCCCTTCTTTTAGTGGTATCGGTTTCATGCGAATTCCTCCTAAACGTTTAAAAGTATAACGAATAATGCAAATCCCGGCTCCGGTTGGGTATGTGTGTTGCAATCATAGTAACATTTCAGCCGGTTTGAAATGTATGCGGAATACAACATGGTTAAATGGTAAAATGATCAAGTGATTGAAATGTCTTTTTTTATCCATTCATTTACTATCGTTGTAACCTCTACGCCTTTTTTTCTTTGAGAATTTTCTCAGCACTTCCATCATGTCAGGCTCAATATAAATAGGTAGATACAGTTCTGCATCCGGACGATAAAACTTACCTCTCTCACCTTTGGGAAAATCATACTCTTTTTTAATTTATTTTCCTCCTGATACTGTTTTGATTCTTTTCTGGTGGCCTTGCGGGCAGAAATAATTCTAATTCTGCAATAGTCGGCATCAACTGATGGAAAGTATGTACTACAATCAGCAAAATACCATTCCTGTCTTTTTGATCAGTCTAAGGAAACCTGAAAAGAACAATTTGACCTTTAGAAATCATGAAAAAGTTTCCTTAAGACCATTCAGCGAATAATGTGATTGTTCATTTTCCATTCCACGAATTGCTTATGAAAGGGAAAAATCTGTCCAGTTCATAATTTCTTCTTTTTCTGGTTTTAAACGTAAGTATTCTACGAAATCAAGAACTTCCATTTTGCTTAGATTCTGGCAGTACCTTCACATTTAAAAGGATTTTTTCTGTAATGGTCAATTATTTCCTCCATGCAGCCTGCCTAAAAACCCATTTCCTTTCTGACGTCTAACGTGCGCCCTGAACTGTACCGTTGACCAGTGACGGGTCAACGGTACAGTTCAGGGTTTGGTTGGGAGATCCTGTTTTGGGTAACCCATTGAATCGACAAGTTCCTTGATGAAGGATGCATGAATCACAGTACCAAGTTGGAGTGGCGTTGTCTTTTCCTTCTTCTCGTACAACTCCTGAATTGTTTCCGTTATATTACTCTCCTCCACCACGAGGCCGGCAATCCCATAAATGGTATTTCCAAGGTGCACACAGCCACCGTAAGTAGGATTCTTCTCTATGAAATAGACCGGACCGCCGCTGTTGCCCCGAAACACGGTGAAATCAAACAAGAATGTCTTGGTTGTCTTTGTGGGCGTGAGTGGGTATGAGGCAATTCGTCCACTGCGCAAGATCGGGAAACCCAAGGAATTCGCTTCTACTCCGAAAGGGTAACCAAGGCACATGAGTTCCATGCCTGGATAAATGTCGTACTCGATCAACTGCTTATCGCTTATCAACTCGGCAGTAGTGAGTAACGTGCGCACGGAGTTAGTCGGCAGGCGGACGAAAATGCCAGCAACATCTACATCAGGATGTTTCGTCCAAAGATTGGTCACACCGTTGCGAATACGAATTGGCAATTCAATGCGACGCCATTCATTGGTGTCGCTATACTGTCGCAGAACCAAGACCGCCGTTTCGCCCTGCATCTTACTCAAGACATGATCCGCAGTGACTAGTGTATAAAACACCTTGCCCGTGTTATTGGTGTCCGGTTTCCCAATAATGAACCCGGTTCCCATTGAACCTGGTCCTTGTATCTTGCAAGTGGCCTCCATCATGATCGTATTGAGTTCCGCCGCGAAAGCGCCGATCGGCAGACACAACAGAAATACAACCCATATCTTCTTTGTAATAAATCTCATCTTGCCTCCTTTCCTTCCAACAATATTATTCACAAGTTCTCTCTAACTTGACAAATAGTATAGCATTAGTCAATGAATAATTGTCATAAATATTGACATATAAAATTCGCACTACCTTAATTCCAAGCATAAATAGGCCCCCTTGATTAATGATTAATTTATTGACAATAAAAGGCATTTTGCTACTTTATTTGCCATGACACGACAATGATGCATAGAATTTGAAGGGGCATACTATCGCATCTTATCGAGTGGAAATGAGCGTCTGAAGTTCAGAAGGGGGAAACAGGGAGGCATTATTACTGGTAGCTCTTGAATTGTGATTACAATTTTATACGCAATCCATCGTAAGCGAGTTCCACGTTTTCAGGAAGCCTGCTATTTGTTGACTCATGCTCTATATCATGGCATATGTGGGTAAAATAGGTCTTTTTGGGCATGACCTTAGAAACAATATCCAGCGCCTGGTCTATATTGAAATGCTTTGCATGAGGCGTGTAGCGGAGTGCGCCCAGGACAAGGACGTCGAGATTCATTAATTTTGCCAATGAGTGCTCGGGTATTTCACTCACATCTGTTATATAGGCGAATCTTTCGAATCGATAGCCCGTAACGGGGCCATTCCCATGAATAGCGTCAATCGGCACAATGGAAAAACCGCCGATCTTTACATTGCCATCAATGGCATGAAGAGAAAAGCGGGGCACATAGCCATCATTTTCTGCCCGAATATCAAACGCGTAGGCAAAAATTCTTTTTATGCCTTCAAGGGTAGCCGGTGTGCCATAAATAGGGATGTCTTTACGCTGTACAATATTAAACCGCCGGAGATCGTCCAGCCCGAAAATATGGTCTGCATGGATATGGGTTATAAGGACGGCATCCAGCCTGGTAACGTTGTTTTTAATACATTGAAGCCTCATTTCCGGCGTGGCGTCAATAAGGATATCACAGCCATTTTCACAAACAAGAACTGACGTGCGCATCCTTTTGTTCTTTGGATTATCGGAGGTACACACCTTGCAGTTGCATGCAATCATCGGTACGCCGTGCGATGTTCCAGTGCCCAGGAATATTACTTCCATCATTTGTAACCTTTCAAAGGATATGAATACATTAGTATTATTTGGTAACGCCTTAGTCTTTTGAAAAACGTATTACCGATAAGCTCCGGAGGAACAACCTGATAAAAAATACGAAGCACGAAATCCGAAACAAATTCCAAAATCCACCCCCTGCACCCCTGCCAGCGGGGGACATTCTCCCCCTTTGGAGGGGGTAAGGGGGAGGATTCGTATTTAGCATTTCGGGTTTCACCATGAAATATTTTGCCAAAAATGCAATGAAATTACTAATAAGATACTAAATTGTTACGCTATTTGTGCCTTCGCATGCCGACACGCTGGCTCCATATTCTTTTTACTATCCCATCATCGTCTTCATCATAAATTTCGCCCAAAATTTCTTCCAGAATATCCTCCATGGTTACGATTCCAACGGGTTTTAAATTTTTGCAAACGATTGCCATTTGGAGGTGATATGTCTGAAGATTTTTTAATATCTTCAAAATGTGGTCATTTACATCTACAAAATAAGGCTCACGGATCAGGCTTGATAATGAAAAAGGGGTTTTTGTATCCATCATTGCAATGAACTCTTTCGTGTGTAAAATGCCAAAAACCTTTAACTCTCCTTCTTCCGAAATAACAGGAATCCTTGTATGGCCGCAGGCAATTACCACCTTCAGTATTTCTTCTTTATTCATTGATGCGGGTATGGTTACTGCTTTGGAAATGGGAAGCATTATTTCAGAAGCCTTTTTAAATCTCAAGGCAAATAGGTTTAAAATATAGTCTTTGTGAAACGGAGGCAATGATTCCAGGGAGAGTTCGGGAGTTCCTGTTTTATTGGAAACCATTGTGCGAATACCAAACAGCGATAAGAGTTTTATCGTCGATTTTTCGAGGGCATGAATAACAGGCATGGCAACCTTTATCATTATTCTCAGGAAACGTCCCGATACTAAAGACACCTCTTCAGGGTAACGGATTGCAATTGCCTTTGGCACCAATTCGCCAATAACAACGGAAAAAAAGGTAAATGGAATAACAAAGAGGGCAATGCCAAGAATTTTTGCGGTTGTATCCGAAACATTAAGCAATTTTTGAAGAAACGGAAGTATCGTTTCTTCGACTTCCGCACCACCCACTGCAGCAGAGAGTACGCCAACCAGGGTGATGCCTATCTGAATAACGGCAAATGTCCTTTCCGGCTTGCTTTTTAAGTGCAGGAAAATCTTTGCTGCGCTACTCCCCCTGGACGCCATACTTCGCATGAGCGGCACGTTGGTGGATGCAAATGCCATTTCTACGCATGAAAACAAACCATTAAACAAAAGCATTATTGCTATTATAATCCAATCCATAACGTATCTTCATGTATGGGTTAAATGGTGTTTGCTTCTAAAAACTCTTTTGATATGTTTTGTGGTTCATTAACGGTACGATGGTAATGTGACGGGAAAGGGTAAAATTCATTTATAAAGAAAAACCCTCAAATTTTTCTAAAATTGCGGTTTTAACTGCTTCGTATGATGGCGGGACTGATACCGGTAGATTTGCAAACCGTGAGGTAACTTCTTTCAGTTTATTTTCGTGATAATTTATCTTAAACTCGGTAAACTTCAACCCGTGTGCGGTTGAAATAACCACTACTTTTTCATGCGCTTTAATCTGTTTCTTTTCCAGTAATTTTTTCAGGACGGCAAGCGCAACGCCTGTATGGGGACAGCTAAACAGTCCCGTTTTGTCCGCTTGTGCCGACGCATTTGCCAATTCGTCTTCCGTTGCCTGTTCAACAATCCCATCAAACTTTTTCAATATATTGATCGCCTTTTGGTAACTGACGGGATCCCCTATCTGAATGGCGCTGGCGAGTGTTTTTTGCGCTTTTATTGGTTTAAATTCCTTAAAACCTGTCAAATAACTAAGATACAAAGGGTTTGCCTTGGCTGCCTGAGCGCATACAATACGCGGCCTTTTGTTTGTGATACCCATTGCTTCCATAATCAGAAAACCCTTTCCTATGGCGGAGGTGTTGCCTAGATTCCCTCCGGGGACGATGATTACATCGGGGACTTCCCAATCAAACTGCTGTACAATTTCGACGCTGATAGTTTTCTGTCCTTCAATGCGCAGAGAATTCATGGAATTGGCAAGATAGATATTGTTTTTAAGACATACCTCCCTGACCAGTTTCATGCAGCCGTCAAAATCCGTATCGATGGATAACGTAAGGGCGCCATTTGCAATGGGCTGGATAAGCTGTGCGTTGGATACCTTGTCCTTTGGGAGAAATACAATTGAAGGAATCCCGGCCGCTGCACAGTATGCGGCAAGGGCGGCAGATGTATCCCCGGTGGAGGCGCAGGCTACCGCGGGAATTTTTTTCCCTTCTGAAATCATCTGCTTTACCATGGAAACCAGTACGGTCATTCCCAGATCTTTAAAAGATCCCGTGTGGGAATTTCCGCATTGCTTGATCCAGATATTTTCAATGCCGAGTTCTTTTCCCAGCCTTTCAGCCCAGAAAAGATTACTGCCGCCTTCATACAAGGAGACTACATTTTCATTTTCTACCTGCGGACATACAAATTCCTTCTTTCCCCATACAGAACTGCCATATGGCCATTGGGTGCGAAGATAGCGCGTATCCAGCAAATCCTTCCATTGTTTTGCATCGTGCTTGCGCAATTCATCCAGGTCATGCACTACTTCAAGAAGGTTGCCGCATTTTTTGCAATGATAAATAATTTCGTTTAGCTCGTATTTTTCATCGCAGCCCGCAATACATTGAAACCACGCCCTGTATGGCATGAAGATGTTCTCCCTTTTCCCTCGTAAAATAAATATTTACTACAATTACTTCAGTGAAATTTTTTTCTCATTATAGGCAGACATACATTGGATTATCAAGTAAAATAAAAAGGCATTTTCAGGGCAAAACGGTTATTTTCGTTTTGACAAAAATACGCTTGTTCTGATAAGCTTCTCACAGGATATTGCATGGATGGTAACAGTTTGGTACCTTATCCGAGTCGGCAATCGGCAATCTACAGTCGGCAGTCGGCAAATTGCAGATTGCAGATTGCAGATTGTGGACTGTGGACTGTGGACTGCAAGCCTGTTTATTGTATAACGCCATACCACCATAAAAATTTTGAAAGTGTTTATAATGTTACCATTATTCAAAGATTTTGATAAAGAAACTTTCAAACGTGGGCTGAAACATGCCTTTAGTGTTGGCGCTGCGCAGGAAGACGAGGTATTTAAAGAAGACGAACAGGCCCTCGCTGCCCGATTAGCGGCAATAATTCACAAAAGAAGGCTTACCATACCGGCAACAATGTTTCTGGAGTGTATGCAGCCGCTTAATTATATTGGAAGTCAGGCAATGGTATTCTTAAGGCCATTTTTAACCTTTTTCTTTTTCCCCAAAGAATATGATATGCTCCAAGGCATTCTTGAAAGAAGAAAGGGTATGAAGATGATAATTGAAGCATTAGAAAATGCGCCACATCAGCAAGAAGATAAAAAGAAAAACGAAGAAAAATTGTAATAGCTCACATTAAAATAGATCATAGATTATGGAACAAAGATATACTGATTTGAATGTTATCATTGCCACAGATTGCGGCAGTACCACTACAAAAGCCATTTTAATTGAGAAAAAAGACGGCGTCTACCGGCAAACATTCAGGGGAGAATCACCAACAACCGTGGAAGCCCCTTTTGAAGACGTTACCCGTGGAGTACTCAACGCATTTGCGGAGGTGGAGGAGCTTTCAGGCAGGAAGATTTTAGACGGAGAAAAAATTATCACTCCTGCCAGCGGCAATGTGGGGGTTGATATTTATGTCTCCACGAGCAGCGCAGGCGGGGGATTGCAAATGATGGTTGCGGGGGCAGTCAAGACTATGACAGCAGAAAGCGCCCAAAGAGCGGCATTGGGGGCAGGCGCAATCGTCATGGACGTCATTGCCTCAAATGATAAACGGCTCCCTCATGAAAAAATTGACCGGATAAGACACCTGCGGCCCGATATGATACTCCTTTCCGGAGGTACGGACGGGGGGACGGTTACCCACGTAGTGGAACTGGCAGAATATATCGCGGCAGCGAATCCAAAACCAAGGCTAGGCATGTCATTTCTACTTCCCATTGTGTACGCAGGCAACAAGGACGTTCGTCAAAAAATTATCGAAATACTGGGGGAAAAAACTTCGTTGCACATTACGGAAAACCTGCGTCCGACACTGGAGCGGGAAAATCTTTTCCCTGCGCGCCAGGAGATTCAAAAACTCTTTCTTGAACATGTCATGGCGCAGGCGCCGGGCTACAAGACACTGATGACCTGGACAGGCGCTCCGATTATGCCTACCCCGGCGGCAGTCGGCCTCATTATGCAGACGATAGCAAAGAGGGACAATATTAACGTAGTCGGGGTTGATATTGGTGGCGCAACGACGGACGTTTTTTCCGTTTATGGAGAGGTCTTCAACCGTACGGTTAGCGCAAATCTGGGAATGAGCTATAGCGTGTCAAATGTTTTGGCAGAGGCGGGACTTCAGAATATTTTGAGGTGGATGCCTTTTGATATCGGGGAATCTGATTTAAGGAACAGGATTAAGAATAAAATGATCCGCCCTACGACCATACCGCAAACGCTGGATGAACTAAAAATAGAGCAGGCATTGTCGCGCGAAGCGCTCAGGCTTTCCTTTGATCAGCATAAATCATTGGCAGTCGGGTTAAGAGGTGTGCAAAGGGAGAGGGATATTTCCGAAGCGTTACAACAGGATGTTTCGGCAGAAACGATTGTTGACCTGCTAAAATTAGATCTTCTGGTTGGCAGCGGAGGGGTATTATCCCATGCGCCGCGAAGGGCGCAATCGATGCTTATGATGATAGACGCTTTTCAGCCGGAAGGGATAACGAGGATTGCCGTGGACAGTATTTTCATGATGCCGCATCTCGGCGTCCTTTCCTCAATAAATGAAAAGGCGGCGACGGAGGTATTTATGAAAGATTGCCTGATTCATCTAGGAACCTGCGTTTCTCTTGCAAAAAGCCGCACCGGCAAGGCAGGGGAGGCATGTCTGTCATATAAAATAACCCTGCCCGGGGGGAAAACAAGGGAAGAATCGATGCCGTTCGGAGATTTGCGAGTGATACCCCTGGACATTAATGAAACTGCGGAAATGGAGATATCCCCGTCGAAGAATTATGACGTTGGCAAGGGAAAGGGAAAGGCTATCACCGCACATGTTCACGGCGGGATTGTCGGCATTGTGATCGATACCCGCGGAAGGCCCGTTGTTTTGGCGAAAGACAAAACCTCGCGGGTAGAGCAATTAAAGAAATGGACGCAAGCCCTTGATGCGTATCCGCAATAGAGGTTTTACCCGGACGTTAAATTATGCTTAGTACCTTATCACTACTTTCTTTGCACTTTTTGGCAAAATATTTAATGGCCACTTCTGTAGTCGGCAATATACAATCGGCAAATTGCAGATTGAGGGCTGAGGATTGAGGACTGGAGATTGGGGATTATTTTCGCACTTGTTTGGCTCTGACTATGTTAGCGTAGGAATTTCAATATTTTTGTAGAGACTCATTGCATGCGTCTCTCTGTTATGTCAACATTTTCTTTACGTACAGCAGTTTCCTTTCCAGACGCATGCAATGCGTCTCTACATTAAAAACAGGATTTTGTGATAAAACATGACACACGCATATACACCTGGTTTACGCATATCTGAAAAAACAAAAATCGCAAGCCGAAGATCCTTGCCCTTGCTGGGTGACGTTCTTGTTAAAAAAGGCGCTACGTTGAAGGCTGAGGACGTTGTCGCTGTCACCCATTTACCCGGCAAAGTGCACGTCACGAATGCGGTTAACCGGCTGGGAATTCAACCAAAAGACCTTAAGGATTACATGTTGAAAAAAGAGGGGGACTCCGTTCAGAAAAATGAACCCATTGCAGAGACAAGGCCATGGCTTAAGATGATGAAGTCTGTTTTGCAATCGCCTATTACCGGTACGATTGAAACAATCTCTACGGTAACGGGACAAATTCTTCTGCGCGAACCTCCAAGACCGATTGAGGTATATTCCCACATTGATGGTATCGTTACGGAAGTAATGGAAAAAGAGGGGGTGGTGGTAGAAACGGTTGGCGCCTTCATACAGGGAATTTTTGGTGTTGGCGGGGAAACGGTTGGCGAACTTGCAATCGCCGTTGACGGCCCTGACGATATAATTACCGCAGATAAAATCCATTCTGAATACAAAGACAAAGTTATTGTTGGCGGCGCTTTTGTTGAATATGATACTATTGAAAAGGCAAAAAAGATCGGCGTTAAAGGTATAATTGTCGGTGGTTTTAATGATGAGGACCTTAAGAAACTACTGGGATATGATTTAGGCGTGGCGATTACCGGCTCGGAAGAAATTGGCATAACGCTTATCATTACGGAAGGGTTTGGGCGCATACAAATGGCGCAAAGGACGTTCGAATTGCTCAAATCCCGCGCAGGCGCCAAGGTTTCCATAAACGGGGCGACTCAGATACGTGCAGGGGTGGTGCGTCCTGAAATTATAATACCGCTTGCAACTCAGACAACCGGAGAGAAAGATACTGGTACGGCAGACAGAGGTATGGAAATCGGAGATCCGGTGAGGGTCATTCGTGCGCCCTATTTTGGCAGGATCGGAAACATCAAGGCACTGCCCTTTTCCCCACAACTCATCGAAACAGAAGCCACCGTACGCGTGCTTGAAGTAGCATTTGCAGACGGTACATCTGCGGTTGTTCCCCGGACAAACGTGGAAATGATTGAAACTTAATTACGCCTTTTAGGGACGCAAGATACACATGCAGCAAATTTCCTCCATCTCCATATATTCAGGCGGGTTCAGGTTTGCAAAATAAACCCATAGTTTATTTGGGAAATAGCGCTCTATAGTATTACCCTACAAAACACTTCTTTTTTTATAAGTTTTTCTTTGTGTCCTTTGCGTTCTGTATTCTTTGTGCCCTTTGTGGTTAAACTCTTTTTGGTTGAAGATTATTTTGCATTGATGCAAAGCCTTCATCCCCGCATCCATTAACCAGCTTTATTCGGCAGGTAATCTTTCTGCTTCAGCTTCAGCTTCAGCTTCGGCCTTAGCGGCTTCGGCTTTAGCAGCTTCTTCTTTCTGTTGTTTTTCTTTCCGTTTTTTTTCTGCCTGCCTTATGTCATATTCAAGCTCCCGGTTGAGTTTATCCGCGTCCGTTTTCGAGTCATCAATAAAAAATTGCTCTGAGGTTTTAAATTTTATATATACCCTTTCGTCACCGCAGCCTGGAAGAACGAACAAAATAACAAGAATTGGTATTGTCTGTAAGAGATAATTTTGTAGTTTCATGCAGTATTCCTTCCGATAATTGATGAAATGGATTTTGAACCCTGATTTTGAAATCGATTTTTACCAATATCGGTTTGCGTTTGCGTAGAGACAAGGCAATGCCTTGTCTCTACAAGGCTAAAATTTTTTGCACGTTTTCCGTGGAAGGTTTTTCTATTACGCCTTTCTCGGTAATAATCGCGGTAATGTTTTTCGCCGGCGTTACATCAAAGGCGGGATTGAATACCTTTACTCCCTCCGGCGCCGTTCTTTTGCCAAACCCGCAGGTAACTTCCTCTGATGACCGTTCTTCAATGGGAATTTCATCGCCCGATGTGGTATTCAGGTCAAATGTAGATACCGGAGCTGCGACATAGAAAGGAATGCCATGTTCTTTTGCCAGGATTGATACGCCATATGTGCCAATCTTATTTGCGGCGTCGCCATTTGCCGCAATCCTGTCTGCGCCTACAATAACACACTGAATCTTGCCTAATTTCATTACATGAGCAGCCATGTTGTCGCACATAAGAGTAACGTCTATGCCGGCATGCATGAGTTCCCATGTCGTCAGTCGTGCGCCTTGCAAAAGGGGGCGGGTTTCGTCGGCGTAGACCTTAAATTTTTTACCGTTTTCGTTTGCCTTAAACATAACTGCCAGCGCAGTGCCGTAATCTGCCGTGGCAAGTCCTCCCGCATTGCAATGGGTAAGAACACCGTAACCGTCTTTAATAAACTTCGCTCCGTTTTCCCCTATTTGCCTGCAAATAGATTTGTCTTCATTTTGAACATTTATTGCTTCCTGCAAGAGGATCTCTTTGATTGTATGAACCGGTTTATTGCGGTTTTCCCATGCAACGCGTTCCATTCTGGAAAGCCCCCAGAAAAGATTTACCGCCGTAGGCCGTGAGGAACCAAGATAGTTTGTCACATTTTTTAGTTCTTTAAAAAAAGCCTCTGTATCATCGGTACGAATATCTTTAATTCCCAACAACACGCCGGTAACCGCTGCAATGCCAATTGCCGGCGCTCCTCGTACCGTGAGCGTTTTAATTGCGTGCCAGATACTCTTTAAGTCTTCACAATATATATACTTTAGTTCAGCAGGCAACAGGGTCTGGTCGATCAATCGAACACGGCCTTCTACATTCCCTTCCCACTCTATGGTTGGTAACGGCATTTCATCTCCTTATGTAATAATACATACCATCTATTTATGCGGGTCACAGGATTGCTTGAGTCATAATGCCTGCATTTGTAAACAAATATTAAAATGATCCCCGCATGTCAGCTATAAAAAACATGTCACTCTTGTTACAATAATCCTAATTTCGCCCTTACATTTTCATCTTTTTTTGCAACTTCATCAAGAAGCCGCTTTTTATGGAACATGATTTTCTGTCTTAATTCCTGGTCTGCAATGCTGGCTATTTGAATAGCCAATATTGCCGCATTGTTTGCTCCTGCTTTTCCGATGCCCATGGTTGCCACCGGCACCCCGGAAGGCATTTGTACGGTAGAAAGCAACGAATCAAGGCCTCCCGATACTGACGTAGCCATTGGCACACCAATAACCGGAATAGGAGTAAGGCTTGCAACAACCCCTGCCAAATGTGCAGCTCCCCCTGCCCCGACGATGATAGCCGTATATTTTTTTTCGGCATCCCTCGCATATGCATGTACCAGATCAGGCGAGCGGTGGGCTGAAATAACGTTTACATTAAAAGCAACGCCAAAGTCCTTTAACACCTTTACTGCCTCATTCATAGTTTCGAAGTCCGATTCGCTCCCCATGATAATCCCTATTTTCGTATGCATAGTATTCTCCACAAGGAAATATTCATTTATACTCAGACCGCCAATAGAAAAACGAATAATAGCAACCCACATTATCCCCTCTTTTAGAAGGAAAATAAGAATACACTTCTTTCATAAAGAAAATATGAAACAGTAAATCAAGCCTTTTGCTCATTGAGAGTAGAGGTCTTGCGCCTCTGCCTGCTCAATGCTATTTTGGATTTTGAATTTCCGCATTCTGCAAACTAAAATGAAAGAGAGGTGGGGCGCTACAATGCTTCATCTGGGGTAACAATTGCCATCATTTTAACAAAGTGTTATATATTTGTGTAATAAAATCCGGCAGGAACTCAGATAACGAGAGCGATGCGGACTTTGCCTGTTTACGGAGATTTTTTAAGGTAAGAATGCTGTACGGTTTCTTAAGCAGGTACAATGATACGGCAGGCACATTTATATTCCCTTTTTCATTAACAAGGTTTTCGCAGACAGCTACATCTTCATCTACCCTATCGGAAATTGCCCGCACGACAATAAATGGGATCCCTAAAATATGCGCTTGTTCCACAATCAGGAAAGATTCCATGTCAACGGCAATTGCAGAAGTAGTATTTCCAAGTAATTTTTTGTCTGAAGATAAGTGGATTATTTTATTTGTTGTCGCAATTATTCCATAATGTACTTTAAAACGGTGGCTGTCTGGCAATTCCCTCGCCACATCCAAAATGGATGATTCACAGGAAAGGGCCTGACTGCTATGCGCTTCCTTTCCCAATGTTTCATCTGTTACATACAATACTTTTTCCCCTATGACCAAATCGCCCACATCAATTTCCGGCCGCAATGCCCCTGCAAAACCAGAAGAAATTACTAACTGTATTCTGAACTGTTGAGATAAGTGCTGGAGAACAGAGGAAACGTTTTGCCCCATTCCAGTCTGAATAAGTGCTACCGGAAAACCGTACAGCTCGGCATGATAAAATATGATATGTCCGAAACGTATTTTCCCCAAAATATTTACTTTTGATTTTATAGAAACAATTTCCTGGCTTAGAGCGAAAAATATTACAATCATTGTTCTTGCACTAATTTAACGTTTAGGAATTTCAATATTTTTGTAGAGACGCATTGCATGCGTCTGGAAACTGCTGCACGTAGTGAAAAAGTTGAAACAACAGAGAGACACATGCAATGCGTCTCTACATCAACAATCTAAGGTGGGATATGGAAACCCACGACAACGTTAAAATCATATTGCAAAGGACACTGATCAGGCATGTTGTCGAAAATGATAGTTAATCAACAGAGTCAATATGGGAGTAAATCTCGGACCAATGCGTCTATAAGCAAACAACACGCGGAATGAAAAGAGGTGCTGGAAATATTTAGCGGTTGCGGGGAAAAACATATAAAGGACATTGAAAGGAGCCGAACAGATAGATAAGGAAGAGTTATTTATGAGAATTAAAATATTTCGAAAACATATTATCTACCTGATCCTGGTTCAGCCAATCTTTTGCTTCTCCCATGTCTATATCTGCAGCAACTTTTATATATTCATTAATATACTGAAGTAAATCCTTTTTTGTAATAGCCTCCATTTTTACCAATAATTCACCTATGCGCAGATTTTTATCATGCATTTGTAAACTGAGCGCTTCATTTAATGTTTCCTGTGAAATATAATTATTTTTGACTAAAAATTCACCTATTTTCATTAACAAGCCCTTATTTTATGATTTATTCTTCTTGTCTTTAAGGTGTTATATCGGTTTGCCAAATCATACATAAAAATTATGCCTATTTATTATTTTGCAAATTTAGTGGCTCAAAAGTTCAAAATCAATTAATACTTCTTCGAATAATTGTAGATCTTCATTGTTTCTTATGGTTCCATGGATGTAACATGATGACTGTTTTTAAAAACGGGCAAAATTTGAGGTTAATGACAGCGTCGTTTAGTCCAAAACTTTCAATTTATTCTTCAAGATTTCATTTACTATTTTCGGGTTTGCCATTCCCTTTGATTCTTTCATAACTTGTCCAATGATAAAGGCAATGGCATTCTTTTTACCCTTTTTATAGTCTTCTATAGCATTTGGATGAGAAACAATAACCTTATCTACTATTTCAATTATCTGCCACTCATCACTAATTTGCGACAGTTTTTTTTCTTCGATAATTGTTTTTGGTTCTTTTCCCGTGTCAATCATTTCAGAAAACACTTCTTTGGCAATTGTATTGCTTATTGTGCCATCATCAATCATTCCCACGAGAGATGCTAATTGCTCCGGTTTCATTTTCAGCGAAGCAATATCCAACCGCTTCTCTTTTACCTCCCTTAACAAATCATTTATTATCCAATTACATAATGCTTTAGGGAGATTTACAACTTTAACACATTCCTCGAAAAAATCCGAAAGCATTTTATCTTCAGTCAACAAATCAGCATCGTAATCGGATAATTGAAAAGACGCTACAAACCTCTGTTTTCTTTCAAGAGGAAGTTCTGGAATAGTATCTTTTATCGAACACATCCATTTTTCATCAATCACAAACGGTAATAAATCCGGCTCGGGAAAATAACGGTAATCCTGCGCTTCTTCTTTTGAACGCATCCTTACGCTTCTCCCGCGTATTTCGTCCCATAATCGCGTTTCCCGCTCTATCATTTCACCACGATTCAGCAATTCGCTCTGTCTTGATATTTCATATTCAATCGCCTTTAATACAGATTTCATTGAGTTTAGGTTTTTAATTTCCACCCTATTACCCAGTTTTTTTTTACCGGTTTTTCTCAATGAAATGCTTGCCTCAAACCTAAGTGATCCCTCCTGCATCTTACAATCAGATATGCCTGTATAAAAAATTATTTTTCTTAATGTCTGCATATAGCTTTCTACTTCAGCTATATTTCTCATGTCCGGGTATGAAACAATTTCCAACAAAGGGACTCCCGCCCTGTTAAAATCGATAAGGCTATAATCTGCACCTGCTTCTTCAGGGTGTATAAGCTTACCGGCTTCTTCTTCCAGATGAACATTATGTATCCTGATTTTCTGAATGGCATTGTTCACTTCAATAATGATAAATCCATCAACTCCTAAATTATAATAATTTTGTGAAACCTGATAGTTTTTGGGCAAGTCCGGATAATAATAACTCTTTCGGTCAAAATTCGTGTACCGGTTAATAGTACAATTTAGCGCAAGAGCAGCCTTTAATGCATACTCAAAGGCTTTTTTGTTCACTACTGGCAAAACACCAGGCATTCCTAAACAAATGGGACATATTTGTGTATTAGGCTCAGCGCCAAATTTTGTGTTACAACCACAAAATAATTTTGTGACTGTAGACAATTCAGCATGAGTCTCTAGTCCTATAACAACCTCGTAAGCCATTTTGAATATTTTTGCCTTTAATAAAGTAAAATTACAATTTGGGTTTTATCAAATGAAAGTCAGTATTTCTTTCAAAAGAATATGCAATTTGTAACATTTTAGCTTCTTCGAAGTAATTGGTGAGTATCTGCAAACCAATAGGCAAACCTTCTCTAGAAAATCCACAAGGTATCGAAATGCTTGGAATGCCGGACAAGTTTGCGGGAATGGTATAAATGTCGGAAAGATACATCTCTAAAGGATTGTCAATACGTTCTGCGATCTTAAATGCAGGAACAGGAGAGGTGGGGCAAACAATGCAATCAACTTTTTCAAAGACCGTGTCAAAATCTTTTTTTATTAAATTTCTCACTTTTGAAGCTTTTAAATAATAAGCCTCATAATAACCGGAACTTAATGCATAATTGCCGAGCATGACACGTCGTTTCACTTCATTGCCAAATCCTTCCGAACGGGACCGGCAATACATTTCATCAATGCCTTTTATATTGTTTGCACGAAAGCCATACCTTACACCGTCAAATCGCGATAAGTTAGAGCTTGCCTCCGCATTTGCCACAATATAATAAACGGCAACAGCATATTCAGTATGAGGCAAAGATACCTCTACTAGCTTAGCCCCAAGTCTTTCGTAAATTTTTAAAGAGTTATCTACTGCCGTACGAACGTCAGCATCCAAACCCTCTGCAAAATATTCAAGCGGAATGCCAATTTTAATGCCTTTTACACCACCACCAATTCCATTAAGATAATCAGGGACATTTATATCAGCACACGTAGTATCATTCTTATCTTTACCTGCAATTACCCTCAAAAGCAATGCCGCATCACTTACATCCTTCGTGATAGGGCCAATTTGATCAAGAGAAGAACTAAATGCAACTAAACCAAATCGAGATACTCTTCCGTAAGTTGGTTTTAATCCAACTACTCCACACAAAGCCGCAGGCTGTCTTATTGAACCACCAGTTTCAGAACCCAATGCCATAAATGCAAGATCCGCAGACACTGCCGCTGAGGAACCACCGCTGGATCCGCCTGGCACGAAATTTTGATTATAAGGATTGCGGGTAATTTTATAGCTGGAGTTTTCGGTTGAAGAACCCATTGCGAATTCATCCAAATTGGTTTTGCCAATTATAATGGAATCTTCATCTTTTAACCGTTTAACTACAAAGGCATCGTACGGTGGGATAAAAGTTTTGAGAATCTTTGAGGCACACGTAGTAGTTAAATCTTTTGTACAAATATTATCTTTAACGGCAATGGGGATACCCGCGAGCAAACCTACACTCTCATGGTTTGCGACCTTCTTGTCAATTTCCCTCGCCTTTTTAAATGCGTTTTCTTCATCTAATGTAAGAAATGACTGTATGTTTGAATCGATCTTAAAAATCCGTTCAAACAACATATTAACTATGTCCGTTGCCCGAATTTCTCCAGATAATATTTTCCGTTTTATTTGAAGTGCGGTAAAACTTAAAAGTTTCAAAGACGCTTCTCTTATAACAAATTACTTATTCCAGTACTTTTGGTACTTTAAAAAAAAAACCCTCAGTAGCAGGTGCCAAGGAGAGAGCTTTTTCCCGCCTGATTGATTCTTCCAACTTATCTTCTCTAAATATATTGGTAATATTGAACGGATGAATTAACGGCGCAATATTTTCGGTATCAAGCATGTTTAATTTTTCAATATACAACAGCACCTCTCGCAACTGACTTGCGAATATTTTTTTTTCTTCGTCACTAAGCTCAAATTTTGATAATGAAGCAACGTATTCAATGTCTTTACTACTAATACTCATAATTTTTCAACTTATCTTTAATTCATAAGGTCATAATGCTTTTATTACTTTTCCAGCACTAATGCACCTCGTACAAACTTTTATTCTTTTCACCGTTTTTTTATCAATCAGTGCTTTTACTTTTTGTATATTAGGCTTAAACTTTCGTTTTGTCTTCCCTGTAATTTTTTTCCCTACGCCACCTTTCCATTTTGCCAAACCTCTCGTTTCAATCTGATTGCCCGCTACTGTCTTTTTTTTGCATATCTCACAAACCCTAGACATATAAATACCCTTTCTACAAAAATTCCCTTAATGACATAATTTTTTGTCAGGTTTTTTTAAAACAATCTTCACACAATCCTTGAATTTGTAATCGATGTGATTTTGGAACGAATTTATTTTTTTTACATACCGCAATTTGTAAATTTTCAATTTTTTTTTCAAAAAATTCGATAATTCTACCGCAGTTATCGCATACTAAATGATCATGATGTTCCTGTCCATGAACATGTTCATAATGCGTGTGCCTTTCACCAGATATAACTTCTCTTAACAACCCACTTTCGACAAGCAGAGCAAGAGAACGATAAATCGTCGCTTTTGACACTTTAATACCATTCAGCCTCAAATCCACTAACAACTCATCTGCCTCAAAGTGTTTATGGCTTTCAAACACATGATTAAAAACAGACTTCCGTTCTGTTGTATACTTTAAACCTCGAGAATAAAGAAATTCCTTGAACTTCTCTTCCTCTGAATCCATGATGGACTACCTTTAATTTAAATTTCACCTATAAAACTTGAAAATACAACCTAAATCCTGAAAGAGAATTTTTTGTTACAATAATTAGCCTTAACTACCAATAGAATTATTATTTATACATTGTTCATTCAGACACTAATTAAAAATTGCTTAACACTTTCATTATTATAGATTTCATTATTTTCTGCTGATTTAAATTATAAAAAATTAAGCTACAAATAATAAAACCCATCCCGATGTATCGGGACGGGTTTTATTATTTATTCCCGGCAGTAACTTACTCTCCCAGCTTTCACCAGTACCATCAGCGTAAGAAGCTTAACTACCGTGTTCGGAATGGAAACGGGTGTTTCATTCTTACTATACCCACCGGAAATTTATAAATCAATCAACTTAAAATTTTACTCTTTTTCAAAACAATAACATTTAAAACGAAACTGCCAATGTTTGATATTTTTTCTGAAAACGTATCAAGAAAATTACTAATATACAATAATGAATAACTTAACGGTAACAAATTGAAACGCGATTTAAATAAAGAATTCAAGCTTTTCGACAAATTAGTACCAGTCAGCTAAATATATTACTATACTTACACCTCTGGCCTATCAACCTCGTAGTCTACAAGGTGTCTCTCTTCTAAAAGAAAATGATATCTAGTTTTGGAGTAGGTTTCATGCTTATATGCTTTCAGCATTTATCCTTTCCGTACATAGCTACCCAGCTATGCCGTTAGCACGACAACTGGTACACCAGTGGTACGTCCATCCCGGTCCTCTCGTACTAAGGACAGATCTCCTCAAATATCACACACCCACGACAGATAGGGACCGACCTGTCTCACGACGGTCTAAACCCAGCTCGCGTGCCGCTTTAATCTGTGAACTCCAGAACCCTTGGGACCTTCTCCAGCCCCAGGATGCGACGAGCCGACATCGAGGTGCCAAACCGCCCCGCCGCTATGGACGCTCGGGGGCGATAAGCCTGTTATCCCCGGAGTACCTTTTATCTGTTGAGCGATGGCGTTTCCACACACAACCACCGGATCACTAGGCCCTGCTTTCACACCTGCTCGACTTATATGTCTCGCAGTTAAGCTTCCTTCTACCCTTACACTCTACGTGCGATTGCCAACCGCACTGAGGAAGCCTTTGGACTCCTCCGTTACTCTTTTGGAGGAGACCGCCCCAGTCAAACTGCCCACCTACCACTGTCCCAAACCCGGATTCACGGCATTTGGTTAGAATTTTAGCATAACAAGGGTGGTATTTCAACGGCGACTCCATCCCGGCCAAAACCGAGACTTCAAAGTCTCCCACCTATCCTACGCAAATTGTACCAAAACCCAATAATAGGCTACAGTAAAGGTTCACGGGGTCTTTCCGTCTTGCCGCGGGTACGTGGCATCTTCACCACGACTACAATTTCGCCGAGTCCCTCGTTGAGACAGTACCCAAGTCGTTACGCGATTCATGCACGTCGGAAGTTAGCCGACAAGGAACTTCGCTACCTTAGGACTCTCATAGTTAGAGCCGCCATTCACCAGAGCTTCGGTTCTGAGCTTCGCATCTTTTCAGACACTAACCCATCCCCTTAACTTTCTGGCATCGAGCACGCGTCGGTCTCTATACGTTGATTTTAAATCTTAGCAGAGACCTGTGTTTTTAGTAAACAGTCGCCCGGGTCTTTTTACTGTGGCCTCAATTTTACTTGAGGCACTCCTTCTCCCGTAGTTACGGAGTAATTTTGCCGAGTTCCTTAACGAGGGTTCTCTCGAGCGCCTTAGGATTCTCTCCCTGCCTACCTGTGTCAGTTTTAGTACGGATACCACAATAACTCACAATCGAGGCTTTTCTTGAGAGATGCTCCGGTTACTTATAGGCTTACGCCAACGTACTCACCATCGATGTTTTAGCATTCCGGATTTTCCTGGAATAACATCTCCGGCTTGAACAAACCGTGTCTATTAGGCTTGCTAACCTTTGCACCTCTGTCCCCCCATGTTCAACGCTATTATGGTAGCACAGGAATATTAACCTGTTGTCCATCGTCTACGCCTTTCAGCCTCGACTTAGGCTCCGGCTAACCCTGGGCGGATTTACCTTCCCCAGGAAACCTTAGGCTTACGGCGAATAAGATTCTCACTTATATTATCGCTACTTATACCGGCATAATCACTTCTATATCGTCCAAGAGTCTTTACAGTCTCTCTTCAACCTAACATAGAACGCTCTCCTACCACTGCTCAAATTATAAATAATTCAAACAATCCGAAGCTTCGGTAATAAACTTAGTCCCGTAATATTTTCGGCGCAAGAATGCTCGGTTAGTAAGCTATTACGCACTTTTTAAATGATTGCTGCTTCTAAGCCAACATCCTAACTGTCTCTGCACTCTCACTTCCTTTATCACTTAGTCTATTTTAGGGACCTTAGCTGTCGGTCTGGGCTGTTTCCCTTTTGACAATGAAGCTTATCCCCCAATGTCTGTCTCCTATGACTTATATAATGGTATTCGGAGTTTGATTGGACTTGGTAGCCTGGTAGGCCCCAGAATCTATTCAGTATCTCTACCCCCATCATATTCACACCATAAGGCTAGCCCTAAAGCTATTTCGGAGAGAACCAGCTATCACCAAGTTTGATTAGACTTTTACTCCTCCCCTCAGTTCATCGCCTCGCTTTTCAACGCAAGTGCGTTCGGACCTCCACGAATTTTTACATTCGCTTCATCCTGACCAAGGGTAGATCACATGGTTTCGGGTCTATTATGTACTACATATAGTTCGCGCTTTCACACTCGCTTTCGCTATGGCTTCGTCCCATAAAGACTTAACCTGCAATACACAATAAGTCGCCGGTTCATTATGCAAAAGGCACGCGGTCACACATTATTCTAATTAAAGAATCATAGTGCTCCCACCGCTCGTAAGTACACGGTTTCAGGTTCTATTTCATTCCCCTAACAGGGGTTCTTTTCATCTTTCGCTCGCGCTACTTGTACGCTATCGGTCGCTGAGTAGTATTTAGCCTTAGAGAGTGGACTCCCTAAATTCACACCCGCTTCCACGAGACGGGTGTTACTCGGGTAGTTGCGCTAGAAGTGTAATTCTTTTTACTTACAGGACTATCACCTTCTATGGTTATTCTTTCCAGTATTATTCAGCTAAAAATTACATTTGTAACTTCACAGGCAGTCCTTGTACTGCCACCGCAACACCCACGACCCCAACTATGCAACGCACAAGGGCTTGACACATAGTTGGTTTAGGCTTTTTCCTTTTCGCTCGCCGCTACTAAGGAAATCGAATTCTCTTTCTTTTCCTGGAGTTACTAAGATGTTTCAATTCTCTCCGTTCGCCTCTACACCCTATATATTCAGATGCAGATACTATAGCATAAACCTATAGTAGGTTGCCCCATTCGGAAATCTCCGGATCAAAGCTTGTTTGGCAGCTCCCCGAAGCTTATCGCAGTCTTCCACGTCCTTCATCGCCTCTCAGCGCCAAGACATCCACCATGTACCCTTATTGGCTTGATATCTTAATAAATCGAGAATCAAATTGCTACCTGTTAAGTATTCACTTTTCAAAGAACAAACTATGACATGAAATTTAGTATTTTCAATCTTTAGCGATGACAAATACCGAGGTATATACTACGCTGTTATTTATCAAATAAAATACTCTAATCCATGATCACAACAAACTGCATATAATTACGTAAGCTTAAGATTCGCTATCAAAAACAGGCGGCCAGTTGCAACAAGACCAGAAAACCTTGCATAAAGAAATTAAACTGGTGGAGATGAGCGGGATCGAACCGCTAACCTCTGCCTTGCAAGGGCAGCGCTCTCCCAGTTGAGCTACATCCCCCCTCAGACTGGACGTATAAAAGAAAATGGTGGGCCTAAGTGGACTCGAACCACTGACCTTTCCCTTATCAGGGGAATGCTCTAAACCAACTGAGCTATAGGCCCAAACCATCGAGCAACATTTGGGCCACACTCTGTTTTCAAAGGCAATATAACTTACAAAAAAAAATAGAAGCCTTTTGCGCGCGAGACAAAACCGTTACAACAATCCTTAGAAAGGAGGTGATCCAGCCGCAGGTTCTCCTACGACTACCTTGTTACGACTTAGTCCTCCTCACAAAACACACCTTAGGCACTTCCCTCCCTTGCGGGTTAGGCAGGCGATTTTGGGTGCATCTTGCTTGGGTGGCTTGACGGGCGGTGTGTACAAGGCTCGGGAACATATTCACCGCGGCGTAGCTGATCCGCGATTACTAGCGATTCCAACTTCATGGAGGCGAGTTTCAGCCTCCAATCTGAACTGAGATCGGCTTTATAGGTTTCGCACCATCTCACGACTTAGCATCCCCTTGTACCGACCATTGTAGCACGTGTGCAGCCCGGGACATAAGGGCCATGATGACTTGACGTCATCCCCACCTTCCTCCGTCTTAACGACGGCAGTCTCTTTAAAGTGCTCAGCATTACCTGTTAGCAACTAAAGACAAGGGTTTCGCTCGTTAGGGGACTTAACCCAACGTCTCACGACACGAGCTGACGACAGCCATGCAACACCTGTGATAGCTTCGGACTGGATACCGATCGTCACCCTTTCAGGATTCTACTTCTACCATGTCAAGCCCCGGTAAGGTTCTTCGCGTTGCATCGAATTAAGCCACATGCTCCACCGCTTGTGCGAGCCCCCGTCAATTCTTTTGAGTTTTAGCCTTGCGGCCGTACTCCCCAGGCGGGGCACTTAATGCGTTAGCTCCGGCAGAGAGATAATCAAAACCCCTCTACTTAGTGCCCATCGTTTACGGCTAGGACTACCGGGGTATCTAATCCCGTTTGCTCCCCTAGCTTTCGCACACTCAGCGTCAGTTTCGGGCCAGAGAGTCGCTTTCGCCGCCGGCGTTCCTTCTGATATCTACGCATTTCACCGCTCCACCAGAAGTTCCACTCTCCCCTCCCGTACTCAAGCCCTGTAGTATCAGATGCCGTTCTCCCGTTAAGCGGAAGGCTTTCACAACTGACTTGCAAGGCCGCCTACGTGCTCTTTACGCCCAATAATTCCGAACAACGCTTGCCGCCTCTGTATTACCGCGGCTGCTGGCACAGAGTTAGCCGTGGCTTCCTTTGGAGCCTTAGTCAAGCAAGCGCGCTATTAACGCTCCTGCATTTCCTAACTCCCGACAGTGGTTTACAACCCGAAGGCCTTCTTCCCACACGCGGCGTCGCTTCGTCACCCTTTCGGGCATTGCGAAAGATTCTCGACTGCAGCCTCCCGTAGGAGTCTGGGCAGTGTCTCAGTCCCAGTGTGGCCGACCACCCTCTCAAGCCGGCTACCCGTCTTTGCCTTGGTAGGCCATTACCCCACCAACTAGCTGATAGGACATTAACCCCTCTTTAAGCACAAGGAACAGAATTCCTAGCATTTGACCATAAGCACTTTTGCACCTATAGTATTATTGGGTATTAGCAGCCCTTTCGGTAGTTCCGATTGCTCGAAACGCAGTTATTCCCATCTCAAAGGCAGGTTATCAATGCATTACTCACCCTTTCGCCACTAGGCTTGCGCCCCTTACGGAGCGCTTCCTCGTTCGACTTGCATGCCTAATCCACGCCGCCAGCGTTCGTTCTGAGCCAAGATCATACCCTTCATAAAACAATAAAAGGCTAACCAAAATAACTGGCTATTTAATTTTACATCTATTCAAAAAAAAGAAATTGTTATGGCTTTTGCACTCGCACGCAATTGACTTCTAAATTGTAAAAGAACAAAACTACCAAAACCACTCATTTCCTTAATATACTATTTAATTATCAAGATATCAAGCAAAAAGTAAAATATTTTTTGTTTTATATTTCCTGACATAACATTAGTATTCAACGAGCAGCGTTCACAAGAAAAATTGAACTTCGGAAATAATACCATCAAAAACTATTATTTCAATCTTTAAATTCGATAATATTTTGAAAATATTCTTATAACATGCAATACTACTTAGGCTTATACATTAATATTATTTAGAATATTCTTCGAATCTTTACACTATTGTGATTTTTTGCCGTCAGATGCTGCATAGAGCAAAACGACTGTAATATCTTGCCAAGATTGGACATAAGAAAGATTAATAATCTCAGAGGGTTGTAATGAAAGAAATAACTCAACAATAAGCGACAAATAGTTGAACTAAAATATTGGGTAGCGTCCCTGAAAGCAACGAAACCAGCCGTTTCAGGCATGTATTTGTGCTTAGTAGGCCACAAAAAGAATACGGCGAAACCCGCAGCGTTTCCAAATCTCCATTAAAAGAAATATTTCAGGCTTTAAAAAAGACTCGCATAATATTTGATATCAAGCCAAATGCCCCCGAATCAGGCGTTTTGAAATTTTTGCCGCTTCAAATTTATCTGGTTTTTGTAATTTTATTCGTAATATTATTTCTGTAGTTCAGCAACCTTTCATCGTTTTCCTGCCTGAAGCGGGAGGGTTGGTGTCCTTTTCTGCATAGGGTAGAGAATTTACACCACTGACAGTTTTTTTCTTTTCCCGTGGCGGGGAACAATCCCTGGCGAATGATAGTCATGAATTCATGGACGGTTGTCCAGAAGAGTTCTTTATGCTGTGTCCAGTCATTGTTATTTATGGTATTTTTTTGCGGGCATCTTTCTCCATTTTCATCATTCATGCCGCGTGCAATATAAACGAATGATGCCTCGTCGAATATTATTTCAGAGGGAAGGGAGACCTCCTTTCTATAGGTATTTACCATGAACTGTTCTGCCATTGATATGTAAAATGGCAGTTGCAGTTTTTGCCCGCACACGGCGGCTTTTAACAAATTTTCAGTGCCCGCCTTTCCGGTTTTGTAATCCACCAGACGGAAATATATTTCCTGTCCGCTTTTCTTTACATCTATTCTGTCAATCTTTCCGTTAAAAGAAATTGCCGGATGTCCCTCAAATTTATCGTTTGGCAATGCTATTCGCAGCCTTTCTTCCAAAAAAGCGGGACTATAGCCCGTGTGTTCAATTTGTTTAAGATCCCATGTCAGGAAATGTATTAAAGCGGCGACTATTTCATCCTTTTTGAGTTCCCATAGGAGCGGATAGGGAATTGGCATTTGTTTTTCCATTTTCACGAATGATTCATTTGCAATTTTATGCAGGTATTCAACAGAGTTTATATTGGCGGCTTTCCCCCTGAAATGTCCCTTTTCTTTTAAATGGCAATATAATGTATCTAATATGCCATGATAGATATTGCCCAGTTTGGGCAAGGATATGGTTTCACTCTTTTCCGGCTCTTCCAACGGTTCCAGTTGCAGTATTTCTCTCATAAAAAATTGGAATGGGCATGCGCCAAACGTTTCAAGCATCGTAGGGTTAAAACCTTTTTGTACACGATTTTTGTACCAATGTTCCCCATCGGAAACAATACCATCATATGCTGAGAGATACGGACTAAAACCTTCTATCGCCTGCAGCGCTGATTTGGAACGTGTATAGGCTGCCAGGTTACCACCGATTGCATTAATGCAATGTGAGGGGTCTATATGCTCCAGCGCCATACGAATCACGGCCTCATTGGGTGTAAGCAGTGATACATCTTCTTTGCATAATTTGTTTTTTATGCCGCGGGGAACGTTCATTTTTACAGGAGACTTGTTTTCTTTATCCTCATTGCGGGAATGTATTCCTTTTATATTTTGAAGGATGTCCATTATGTAGTGGGAAGGGGTTTTGGGTTTTCCCGCCTCATCTGAACGTTCATAAAGAAGATAAAGCCTTTCCTGCGCGGCATTGAGCAGGAAATAAAATAACAAACGTTCCTCCTCAAAACCCCTTAGTTTTTCAGGAATATGATTCCCAAGCGCTTCAGATAGTATTCTTCGGGTATGGTCCGGCAAAAAGGGTTCTTCAAAAATAGCGCGTGGAAACTCCTTTTCGTTCAATCCGACAAGAAACAGTATCCGGAATGGTATACCACGGGCAGACATGGCGTTCATAACCCTGACGCCTTTATTATTAGCTGTCCCGACGAGGATCTCTTCCTGTTTGCAGGCGTTAATGAAGGTATCTGCAAATTGATCGTATGTAATTTCTTTATCGATACGATCGAGAATGGGCAATGTGTCTAACAGGGAAAATATTCTTTCTTTAATAAAAAGGTCCCTTTTTACAATTTCCTGATCTGTGCCTTCAGAAGGAATGTGTATATATTTATCAAGAAAGAGGTTTGTTTTTTTACACATTAGAGACCAGGTCGCCTTTTCCTGCAGGGAAAACAAATCATTTGACAACAACTGCACTATATTTTTCAGCGACTCAATTTGGTCGCAGGGAATATTGATATTGCGAGGCAAAATATCTTCCTCCGCTGGCTCTGCCATTGCGTTCTTTAACTGTTCAAGTTTTGACAACCAGCAGCGTATACCGCTATGGATACCAATTGTCCTGCTGATAATATCCCAGAGATTCTGCCGTGTATGGACGTCTTTTAATTCAGGAACAGGGATATTGAAATAGGGTGATTCCAGAATATCGATAACCATAGGACGATAAAAATTTTCGCGATTCAGCAGGAGCAATTGTTTTATAATGGTAAACAAAGGGTATTTTTCTATCGGTTCCTTGTCAAGTGTGGTAAACGGGATTGCGTTTTCCCGAAAAACCTCCTGGATAATGTTTAAATATGGCCCAAGCTCTCTTGCGACAATGCCCATATCGCCGATTACGTAACCTTTATTGGCAAGCTTGAGTATTTCCTTTGCAATCACCCATATTTCATCATGTTTGCCGGATACATTGATGATGCTAAGGTTATCCAATGAAGGGACGTCATGCATGGATTCTCCCTGCAGAAAGGTTTTTTTTCCCGATTCTGCGTCCATTAAATAAGAAAAACCCTGTAGATCATCCGGAGGCAGCTCCTCAATGTCCCGTGCAATCCCCAACAAAAAGGATTCGTAGAAATGTTTAACGTAGGTAAAAGCGGCATGATTTTTCTTGTAGGGCAAAAACAATATTGTCGGATAATATCTGAATATTTCAGAGAAAAAATCCTGTTCCACCCCGGTTAAATCATAGAAACCATATGCCAGTATATATTTGAATTTTCCGAGATATTCAGAATCAGCAGCGTATTTTGCCGCCGAACGATAGAGGTTTGAATCGTGGGATATGCCGGATGAATTCAGCGTGTTTTGGAAAAGAGTAAATAACAGGGGTATATCAGATAGTTTTTGAATATCAGCGCCGCCGGTAAGTTGTTCATTAATAACTGCCCTTAAATCCTCTGCATTAACATTGGCATCTGTGAGGTCTTGCAAAGAATGAAACATTGAGCGGGCAATGGATGTGGGCGATATTATATTTTTTAAGGAAGGTGTATGATACCTCTCCTGTTCGATAAGTTTGGTGATAATCCTTTCGTAAATAAAAGGTTCTTGCCGGATATGCCCGATATCATTTTTTGAATTCCTGCATATTTCTTTTGCCAGGAGATAGAAGTTGAGAAAAAATACGTTAAGAAACGACACGTCATGTTTCTTTACCAAACGTTCCTGAAGCCTTTCAAGCATATAGTTTGTGGGAGCAATAACGGCAATGGAAGATAAGGGATCTTCGCTTTTTATGGTATGCAAAGTTTCTACAAACGAGTTCTCAAGCGATGAGTGGTAGTGTCCGAATTTAATCGATAACATACGATACCTCAACCCGATCTCTGCCTTTTTCTTTTGCCCTGTACAATGCCTTATCAGCGGATCGCAACAAAGCACTGCATTCAGTTCCATGCGACGGAAAAGAGGAAACCCCGATGCTTATCGTCATCGCAACAGGATGTTCTGATGTAGTTGTATCAATTTGTAGAGACTTTATCTGCCGGCGGAACATCTCTGCTTTTTCAACGGCATTCGTTATATTTGTTGCGGGCATTATGATGACAAATTCTTCTCCTCCGTACCTTGCCAGAATATCTGACGACCTCAGGCATTTTTTTATCGCTTTTGCCGCCTGCTGCAACGCCTTATCTCCGGTTATATGGCCATGAGTATCATTCAGTTTTTTAAAGTGGTCAAGGTCTGCAATGAGGAGACACAGGGGTTCATTGCTCCTCTTTGCCAACGCAAGTTGTTTTTCAAACATATCTTCAAAAAATCTCCTGTTGTATACGCCGGTTAGCGCGTCTGTTATTGCGGCATGTTTGGTGAACTCCATAAGCCTGACCCTGTAAAGCGCAGATGACGCCAGTCCTGCATAAACCAATAGAAGTTTTCGTATATCCCTATCATCCCAAAATCCCTTTTCTTTCTTTATCATCAGCGCCATGCCTATCGCCGTTTCCCCCATAGTAAGGGGAACGCAAACGCATCCTCCTTCTTTATATTTGCTACTGAGACAATCGCAGGCCGGTTCCGTGCTCATATCATTCACTATAAGTTCATTTCCGGTGCGCAACACACTGCAGCCGGAAGGATTCAGGAGTATATCCATCTTAATGAGTTCTTCTTTCGGCATTGGCGGATCTATGATGGGAATATCGAGTATATTTCTTTCAGCATCAAGCGTTATTATTGCAAGGATATCAGGGCAAAAATACTCCTTCAATGCCATTCCCAAATTATTAAGCAGCGATTCTTCATGCACTTCGTCATTCATAAGGCTTGAAAAATACATGAGGTGCTTCATCTCTTTTATAGTACTGTTCCTTTGTTCTATGGTATTCCGGAGTTCTTCCTCCATGTTTTTGCGCATGGTTATGTCTAATGCCACAAGCACGAATCCCTGATTTTCGCCGTTTTCTCCCTGAATAATTGCAGAGGAAAAAAGGACTGGAATCTGCTGCCCTGTTTTTGAGAGGTAGGTTGTTTCTGTGTGCCGGATAGCGCCCTGTTCAATCAAAGTGTTAAGCAACGTCCTGCCGGCATGGTGTTCATCCTTCAATATCATTGAAATTGACCTGCCAATAAATTCTTCTTTGTTGTATCCAAGGAGTTCGCATGTAATCTGATTAACCGTCTTAATAACGCCATCCGGCATAGTCACAATAAGGGATTCGGCCATATTTTTTATTATATTGTCCACATAATTCTTGGAAACTACTGTCCGTTGCAAATGTTCCGTCATATTGTTGAAGGAAATAGCAAGGTCTCCAATCTCATCTTTTGATGTGATTTCCGCCTGTGTCGTAAAATCACCGTGCGCAATCCTGTTTGCCGCATGGCGTAATAATAAAATCGGTCTTGTAATTGTTTTCTGAAGGTTTGATATAAGCAAAAAAGCAAGAACGAGCGAAGCGGCTATAATAGCACCGGTAATGCCTGCATACCACGCCAAAGGAATATACAATTTATTTAAATCGGTTGCGATATATATCGTCCCGATAAATTCATCATCCAGAACGATATTTTGCAAAATACACAAATGGTTTCGTTCAATATGATATCCCTCTTTCAACGGGACGTACGGCTGGTAGCACCCTTTTCCACTATTATTGCTGGACGGCGCTTCTGCGAACAATGCGCCATCATTGGTATGCACCGCGGCATAAACAATATTGCGGTCTGCCTTTAATGCATTGAGCATTTCACTGGCTACTGCCTGGTCATTAAAAGACAGCGCCGCAGTGCAATTCTGTCCAATCATTTTTGCATGGAGGGTAAGTTCTTCTATCAATGAATAACGCAATGAAAAATAATAATTTGCAAACAAAGAAAAAACCACCAGCAGCAAAACGATGCCTGTGGTTGACATATTTATAATGGTAAGCCGTCGTTTTATTGAAAGATTGCGTATAAAAGCCACAGTATTGTCCCAAAGGTACGAAGCCTGAATATTTTTAATGCTTCAGATTTATACGTGTAATTTTAATGAAACGTCATACTACTCCAATGTAACATATATTTTCTTTTTTTATAGGAGGCAAATCACATTTGCCTGCTTTTTTATTTCGTCCCAAAATACCACTATGGTTAAATTTCAACATAATAGGGGAGGAAATTTTTTCGCCACTACTACTCTGCGCAAATTCTCCGTAGTATACAGGCGGCTTCTGCCGTTGCTATCATAATAAGAGAAGGCGTTGCTTCCGTACAGGGAAGAACCAGGTCCCCGGATCACCTCAACACGGTCAATGAGGTCAACATCCAGAACGAATTCCGTCCCGATGGATGCCGTATCGTAAACCGCATCATTAAGGCGAAGCCCGTCCACCATGCTAAGGTATCGCGAGTTGTAATCGCCCGAACGCAAAAATCCCATAGAGACAAGATAAGAATAATTTCGGTCATACGTCACATAAAGCCCCCTTATACTTCTCAAAATATCGGCAAGGGTGCGGTATCCGTATTTCTTTATATCATCGACGGTGACAATGCTAACGGATGAGGGGGCTTCAGTCACCTTCTGTTTGTATTTGGATGCGGCATAAACAGTAGCAATCTCTATTTCCATAAGGTCTTCGATGTTCATGCTTAGCAAATTGAAGGATGTGGTATCGGCTGGGTTTTGGATGTCTGTATCCGTGTGAAGCAGAGAAGAATCGTTTTCAGCTTCTGCGCTGTGTGTGTAATGTGTGTAATATGATATTAACAGAAAGATAACAACTAATACGAAGGCTCTCATTGTGTTATTTTCTTAATTGGCAACACCTTCGCTTTTTGAAAAATACTGACAACGATGGCGTTAGTTGTGTAGGATGGGGCAAGCGAAGCAGACCCATCGATAAAAAAATTTCAAGAAACTAAAGTGTTATGAATCTTTTAATCTGCGAAATCTGTGTAATCTGTGGTTCCCCTTTCGTATTTCGTTCTTATTTGATTCTGGCTTGTACAGGTTGAGTTTAGAGCTAAAAATCAGCGGTAAACTATTACCATATGAAAAAGGCAGGGTAAAAAACAATGAGCATCTTTGCTTTTACGATGGAACGGTTAGGTTTTTTAAGAAACAACACACGTTTCACGTTGAGCGGCAGATGCTCTTTTTCCGCGTATCATTTCCAGGAAGCCTTCAATTCTTGTAGAAAACTGTCCGGGCATGTAGTTTTTATCGTCTACGCAATCACCATCAAGACTGAGGAAGGGATAGCCTATTTTGTTGAGTTCTTTTTTAATAGTGGGTACAGCGGCATTATTTCTTCTGCATCCCCATGAAGAAAACACAACGACGCCGTCAACATCGTACTCACGGGCAAGCATTTTTGCTACTTCTATGCGCCGTTCCAGCGGACCGTTATAGGTGTTCATAATGTGTTTTCTGGCAAGGCTTTCGTATGGTTTTTGCGCATCAAGCTTATCCCAGTAAACATAGTTTGTTTCTTCAAAGACAATTTTAACGTTCTCTTTTTCTTCAAGATTTTGCAGGAAATCCACATTGAAATAGGGTTTTAATTCCAGCCAGAGGATTTTGATTTGATTTGTTGGCAAGGTTTTAGGGGAATTTACCTTGTTTTCTGCAATCTTTTCGCGCAATTCATCCGCCAAACTGGAATAAAATTCAAGGGCTAATCCGGAACCGATAAGCAGATATGTGGGAAACATAAATCCTAAGGCATTGCTGCCTTTCAGAGGGCAAAGGGGGTCTTTTCTTAATTCGTTGATTTCAAGAATCTTTTCCCGTGTTTTGTTTGAGTATTCAAAGGCTTGTTCCAATGCTTCATGCCTCATCTTTCTACCTGTTGCTTTTTCCAGATATTTGACTAGATCTTCCAGTTGCTTGGCAAGGTATTGAACGGAATATTCATCTTCTTCGTAAGGGATGTCTATTAGGACAGTGTCCTTTCCCGTCAGACATTCGCACAGTTTTGCCGTTTTGGTATTGTTGTCACATAGTGTTGTCGTGGCGACCTGTAGAATATTCTTCGGGAAAACGTTTCTATATGCATGGCCGATTGCAGCACGGTGAAAGGTGCAGATATCAGTGGAAACACCTCTTGATTCAGCTTCTATAAGCCCGCGGGAGCTTTGGCCTATTCCGGCAAAAAGGGCAGCTCCGATCTCAAGGCAAAAGGGATAAAGCCCCATGGCAAACAATATTTCAGAGGGGACAAACATAGTTGTCCATATAGTCCGGTCAGGATGCGCATACACGTTAAAAAGATGTTTTACCCCAACGTGTATCTGGACTTGCAACGAACGGAATCCATCGCTTTTCTTATTGCGGAAGAAAAAGAGATATATCTTATAAAGCCGCAATCCTTCTCTGACAAGCAACTGTGAGTGCCGCTGCATGAGCGAGGTTGCCCATTCCTTTAGTTTTAAAATTAATGACATATGAAAAATTTTAACGTATTTCTTATTTTGGGGCAACCATTAATTGTTCAAGGAAGGCTTCAACGCGTGTTTTGATTTGTCCTTCGCTGCTTAACGAGTAGTCGCAATTCAAATGGAGAAGCGGAATATTTTTTTCATGGAAAGTCTTTTTTATCATGGGGTAATCCAGAAGATTATGGTCGCAGAACTTTAATGTGTGGTAAATTGAGGCATGGATTGATTTTTCCTGCATAATCGTTAATGCCTTATTAATCCGGTCAAAGATATTTTCCATACGGGAACAGGGGTTTCTTTTGATATACCGTTTTGCAATGGACAAAATAGGCTCTTCGTTTATACTCACCACGGCGTCAAAATACCGGCTGCCGTTACATAGGTCTTCCGCCACAACCTTTGCGCCAGCATCCTCTATAATCTTCATTATTTTTTCATTCTCCATAATGCTGCCCCAGATGAATAACCGCGGTATTTCGCGTGTGTCGCGTATGCCATCCCCCTGCTTAATAATATGCGTTAAATAGGTGTTAAACTTCTCTGGAACTGCATTTACTCCTTTTTTCAGCAGGGAAAACATCTCGTATCCCGAATGGGCAATATATCCGTTCCAGTATTTTTGCAAACATTGCCCTACTTTTTCCCGTACCGAGTTATAGACTGCAATACTCCGGTTGATGTCGTCAGGCAGGATTTTCATGGTGAAGTATGATTCGAGCCTCTCTTTAAATTTTTTGAGAAGGTTGGCGTAATAGTAAACCGCAGCGTCGTCAATATTTTTAGGAATATCCAACATATAGTTAAATCGCCCTTTCCCTTCGTCCATTTTTATCCAGGCATCGTAAAGGCGCCGCATCCCGTCACAGGAATTGACAAATACCATTCCCTGAAAATCCTCAAGACTGCCTTCAATCTTTCTATCGGTAACAGCCTTTATATAAGGGCAGATGTTTCCGCAGAGCACCTCATCAGCAGCGCATGAATCATGTTCTGTCCCTTTAATCCTGACAGGATGAAACCCTGCGGCATGAATAATTTCTACCGGGGTATAAGAGCAAAAATATCCGATCTTGGGCAAATTGCTTTCTTCAATGGAAAAATCCGCGATAGAAGTTTCAAGTAAACTTTTGCTGTTGTCTGACCCTGACAGTGACATAGAGACGTTGCTTTGCGCCTGCGCTTTTTCCAGCGCTATTAACGCCGCCCCAAGCGCACCGTTAATTTGCGGCTCTTCTGAGATTTCAATTTTGCAGCCAAGGTTTTTTTCCAGCTCTGTTACTACGCCAATATTTTTTGCAACGCCGCCTGTCATGGCAACCTTTTGTTCCAACCCTACCCGTTTTACTTGTGCGGTAATACGTTTTGCGATTGAAATATGCAATCCACGACATATATCCGCCGTTTTGTGGTCGGCGCCAATAAGCGATACAACCTCCGATTCTGCAAAAACGGTACAAAGGCTGCTCACGGAAACGTTATCTTTTCCGTGCAGGGAAATCTCTCCCATTTCTTCCAGCTCAATTTCCAGCGTTCTTGCCATAACTTCCAGAAAGCGGCCGGTACCGGCGGCGCACTTGTCGTTCATAACAAAATCAAGCACATTGCCGTTTCCATCGATTTTGATAACCTTACTGTCCTGTCCACCAATATCAATAATTGTCCTGGCGCCAGGAAAGTAATAATTCGCACCTTTTGCATGGCAAGTGATTTCCGTTATTACTTCATTGGCAAAAGGAACTTTTACGCGCCCATAGCCTGTGGCTACAATATAATTAATATCTTTTTCTGTAAGATTATGCTCTGTAAATATTTGTTGAAGGGTTTTTTCCGCGGCTTTTTTACTGCTTGCACCGGTTGCGATGATAGTTGCAGAAAGTATCTCCTTCTTATCATTTAAAAGAATTCCATTGGTTGACATAGAACCAATGTCTATTCCGATAGTATACATAACTGTAAAATCTCCTATTTTAAGATTATTCCTGCTCTGGTTTCGGCGGTATGGTGCTGACCCAAATATTTACAACAAAAAGGCCGATGGCAATGACTTCGATGCCAGCAAAAATTTCTACCAGGGGATGAATCGGACGAAAACAGACCATACCTACAAGCCCGATATTTGCAAGATAGAATTGAAGTGTGCCTATTTTAGGATAGGCAAGAGGCCTACCGGTAAACCTTGGCAGGATATGATATCCAACACCAAAGATCATCATGGACATCCATCCCAAAAGGTTTAAATGTACATGGGTAAACAATAACTGCGCGGGATAGCTTTTCATGGATATCATAACGGCGCCAATTATTGCCGCTATTAAAAAATAAACCAAGCTTGCCCGAAGAAAGTTTTTCGAAAGAGGACTCATTTACCGAAAGCTCCTTTTTAGAAAGTTGTTGATTTAAAAGAACTTATATCAAATTTATAAAGAACCCAACAAAAAAGTAAGAATATATAAAAAATATGGATTGTCAAACAAAATATTATTGTTACATAGTAATGCTTAAGATTACAGACGGCAGTCTACAGTCTACAGTCTACAGTCTGCAAATTGAGGAACTGATAAATATGAAATATTACAGACGAAACCACAGATTGCACAGATTAAAAAAATCGGCAGACGGCAGATTGCCGACTTCTGACTTCTGACTGCCGATTACACCGTATTAATAATACAAGGGGGTTGTTTCGCCTAAACTTATTTAGAACTCAAGGGCGGTTCTTCTTTCTTCTTAACCGCTTCTTTTCCCTTTTGAGTCTTTAGTGCATCAATCTTTTCTGAGTAAGAGCGTACTTTATTTGCTACGCTTTCAGGAATAATTGCAACTAATCGGTGCATGCCTTTCCCTATTGGTGCTGCTATTTTTGAGGTATTTACCGTATCACGCGTTGATTCACTGCAGAATAATAGCACACCAAAGATAATTACTCCGCAAAAGAGAACCCCTTTAAAAACCCCCAAAAAACCACCGAAAAACCTCGACCCAGCAGATATGCCGCCTTTATTGATAACGATTTTTAACAGATTTGTAATAAAGCACGTTACGGCTAAGACTACACCGAAAATGGTAAAATAACTCAATAAATCCGTAATAGATTGGGATAAAATGCCTTTCAGGATATTGCTAATTACTCCGTGGAAGAAAAAAGCGGCAAAAAAAGAGATGAGCAGGCATACTATTCTGAGAAATTGCATTACAGGGCCGTTGACAAATCCAAATAGTATTGCAAAAAACAAAACAACAAAAATCGAATAATCAATCCATATCATTTATGGTCGTCCTCCTCTTGCCTGCTTGCCTTTCTTTCCTTATTAATACGTAAGAAATCATTTGCGATACCCTTAACAAGCTGTTCCACGTTTTCCTGAGAAAGTTTTATTGAAATCTTCGGGTCGTTTATGTAGCCTCGTATCTCCAATGGAATGGCATTTTGCCTGAAAGCAGTTCCTGTAATCTTTTCTATGTCCTTGTTTACGAATCTTTCATTCACCGTGACATTTGCTTTATAAAATAGTTTTCCTCCGAATCCTATCATACCTGACGCCTCCATCTTTAATAGCTGACTATCAACGATTGCTTTTGGGGTATACATTGTTTCCTCCTCAATCAGCACTTCTGTTTCTAACAAATCAAATGAATAGAGGTCATTTATGGTAATAATATCTGACAAAGCGGAAAAAAGCACATTGCTTTTAATATAGCCGTTCCGGATGCTGAGGGTAAAGTTGCCTTTAATATCTTTGTTCAGTGTATTTCTGCCAAAACCTTTTCCTATCAAATACCCTTCAATGTTCAGAATGCCGCCTGCCTCGCTTCCATCATTTTTAAATAAAGGCAAATCACGTAACACAGGCATTTCTTGTGTTATGTAAACATCCTGCGCTTTGATTGTTATATTAAATTCCGGTATATCCCTGTTGAGTTCTATAACGCCGTGAAGATATGTTTTACCGCCATTTGCTTTAAATTGGACATGAGTAGTTATCACGTCGTCTTTAAGAGAAAGTGTATCGGTAAACAAGTCTTCAATCAATAAACTATTTTCGTAGTTTATTTGTTTAACCTCAATTTTTTCAAAAATAACCTGGTTCCATAAGAGGGGAAACAGCTTTAACGTACCCTGTATGTCATCAAGCTGCGTTGTAGTTTTCTGGTCACTGTTTTGCTTTTGCAGAATAATATGGGAAATACGTATTTGGTTAGGCCAGTGATACGATACAGTGCCTGTTTGAGCGGAGGAGGGAAGTTTGCCTTCCAGCAAGAGAATTGCTTTTTGCGTGATGCTTTTTTCAAATAGAAGCGTAGGAAATACGAAAATGGAAATAGCAACAACAAGAGCAGTTAAACAGCATAAAATTACCAACCATTTTATCCATAACACTTTTTTTTTCTGCATTTGCATATTTGTGTGAGAAATTGGTCATTAGTCATTAGTCATTGGTCATTCGTAAGGGATGCCCCTACTTGCTACAAATTTTTTAAATCTGTGTAATCGTTCGACTGAGCTCACGACGAAGTCTGTGAAATCTGTGGTTCCTCTTTTGTACTTCGTAAAATTATGCACCTGTTAAAGGGAGTTTTCCTAAAAGATTAAGTATCTGAGGCATTATGTCCATTCCGGTAATAATCCCCAGGCCTCCACGTGTACAATCCCGCTCATTAAACGCAGCGACCCTGTCTACCCTAACACCGGTTCCGCGAAAAATAATGGGGATTGGGTCACCCGAATGGCTTTTCAATGCACACGGGGTTGAATGGTCTCCTGTTATTATTAATAATGTATTTTCTGGCGTCTCATGAAAAAGCCGTGCCGCGTGGTCAATCTTTTCAATAAACTCTTTTTTGCCCCTGAAATTTCCATCTTCTCCGAAAGAATCTGTGGCTTTTACATGCACAAAAACAAAATCGTAATGCTTCAGGTTGCTGATTGCCGACCTGAATTTGGCTTCAATATCGGTGTCCGGCAGGCCTGTTGCGCCGGGGACGTCAATAACGTCCATTCCCAGGTAGGCGGCAACTCCCTTATACAATCCTCCTCCAGCTATACAACACCCTGAGAAAGCATAACGTTCTTTAAAGCAGGGAACCTCTTTATATTGTCCTGCGCCGCGCACCAACAGATAGTTCGCCAACAATTCTCCTTTTTTTTGCCTTTCTTCGTTTAAAGGGTGTTTTTGGAGAATTTCCCATGCCTTTTTCAAAAAAGCATTCAATATTCGTGCGGTATGTTTTGCTTCAATAGACTTATCCAAAGGGGTGACTTCCCTTACCGGGACGTCCGGTTTGTGCGGATCGGCATCAATAATGGCGCTAGATAGGCCTTTTCCTCTCATCACCACCGCTGCGCGGTGGCCGGTTCCGGGTCTAACGAGAAATGTAACGCCATCGATTTCTATACCATCCAGCGCCTGTGCTAGCGGTTCTACCCCCCGGATTCTGCCTGCCCTGCGATCTTTAATAATAAAATTTTCATCTACCGTGCCGAAATTTCCACGCAGGGCAACATCGCCTTCCTGTAATTTCATTCCAACGCCGGTCACCTCTATTGTTCCGCGTCCCGAATAATATTCTCTATAATCATAGCCAAGAATGTTGAGATGCGATGTATCGCTGCCAGGTACGCAACCACGGCCCAAGCTGTACATCATTCCACATTCAGACTCGTAAGCCAATTTGTCCATGTTTGGCGTTTTTGCCGCTTCCAGTGGAGTTAAATTGCCAAGATCTTTTATCGGACGGTCTCCCAGTCCATCGCAGATGACTAAAATAACTTTTTCCAACATTTTCCTGATACTCCTTTAATGTATAGATTTTCAAACCAAGGTGAAGAAGGCAACCCCCATAAGCGCCAATTTAAAATTACAGATTAATTTAACCATGTAACAAATATCGGGCAAGAAATTTATATTTAAGGGACATTGGAGAAATCCTAAGATTCCCCCACTTCGCTCAATCGGCAATTTGCCGTCTGCCGACTGTAGACTGTGGATTGCCGATAGCTTCTGTCGTTGACTTACTGGGAAATATCTATTTTGGAATAGGCCAAAACCCCTTCTTTGTACAAATCGTTTCCATAAATATCATTTGCAACAATTGCAGGAAAATTTTCAACCTCTAACTTCCTGATTGCTTCCGCTCCTAAATCTTCATATGCAACTACTTCCATTCTTTTTACCGATTGCGCCAGCAATGCGGCAGCCCCTCCTGTAGCGACAAAATAAACAGCCTTATATTTTTTCATGGCTTCCAGCACCTCTTCCGACCGGTTCCCTTTGCCGATAGTTGCCTTTAGCCCCAGAGACAATAATAGTGGTGTATATTTGTCCATACGGTAGCTTGTGGTGGGACCGCACGACCCGATTGGCGTACCCGGCAGAGCAGGACTCGGCCCTGTGTAATAAATGATCTGGTTTTTTATATCAAATGGCAGTTCCTTGCCCTGATCGATGAGGTTTACAAGCCTTTTGTGAGCGGCGTCTCTTGCAGTGTAGAGTATTCCGCTGATCCGGACCTTATCCCCCGCCTTTAATTGTTCGATAACGGCGTCTAACAAGGGGGTCTTTATAGGTATACTGTTTGTCATAATCATTTACTCCCCAGTATTGCAGTTTTTACCCGATGAGAGTGGCAGTCTATATTGACTGCCACAGGAAGACTTGCAATGTGACAAGGGTGGCTCTCCACGTGTACTGCCAGGGCAGTTATCCTGCCGCCCAATCCCTGAGCGCCGATTCCCAGATGATTTATTTTATCCAGAAGTTCTTTCTCCAATTGCGCCGTTTCAGGATTTTTATTTTCCGAACCTACCGGACGTAACAGGGCTTTTTTCGCTAAAAGGGCCGCATAATCAAATGTCCCGCCTATTCCCACTCCAACAATAATCGGAGGACATGGATTCGCCTTTGCTTTCTCCACAGTTTCCACGACAAAATGAACAACTCCCTCCCGTCCCTCCGCAGGTGTGAGCATGGCAATCCTACTCATATTTTCGCATCCGCCCCCCTTTGCCATAAAAGTAATCTTCAGATGATTACCGGGGGCAAACTCTGTATGAATAATAGCGGGGGTGTTATCATTCGTATTCACCCGTGTGAGGGGGTCTGCTACGATAGATTTTCTCAAAAACCCTTCATTATACCCTTTACGAACCCCGGCATTAATCGCATCGTGGAGTCGTCCGCCGGCAATTTCTACATTTTCTCCAACCTCTAAGAAGACAATTGCAACGCCGGTATCCTGGCATAAGGGCATTTTATTTTTATGCGCAATCCTCGAGTTTTCCAATAATTCGGAAAGTATTTCTTTTGCGACAGGGGATGCTTCTTTTTCGCGGGCAAGCTCCAGGGCATTGACCACGTCACTTCCCAAATTGGAATTTGCATCCTGGCAAAGCCGGGAAATTGTCTCTGAAATTTCTGCTGCGTTAATCCTGATAGGTGTACCCATAACGAATCGCCCTTATATTTTCATCAAAAAATTGCGACGGAAAGACGGTGTTAAAGTTTATCGTCTCAATATTAATTCCGATTTTTTGTAATAACTTGCCCAATGCGATCATATTAACAAAAACAGGGCTGCTAAAGCATTCTGTAGCAATTTTTCCAAAAGGGATTCTGTCGCTTTCCGGACAGTACAAATCACACTTTTCACCGTCTGTTCCGCATGCGGAGGATTCAATAAGAACATATTTTGCCTTAACCGTAGTATCGAGTACGCTTGAAAGCTGAAGCGCGATATCTGCTTCTTCAAAAAAAGGGACTTCGATAGGTTCGTCGGAATAGATAATCTCTGCTTTGATATTGCCGCCGCGGACGGTTGCGTCATAAACAAGATTAAGGGCAACTTCTTTTTCTAATTTAGCGAGGATACTTGCCAGGATATGAGCCATAAGTTTAATGCCCTGTCCAGCCTCACCTGCCAATATGATTTTTTTTGTACGGTGTTCCCCGGGAACGGGTGTAATTTTTTTTACCATAAGGAGAACATCAACCCCAAAAATGCTTTTGTCGATGCAAGTAGTTTCCTTAAATCCGTATTTTTGGAATAGGCAGTGAGCTGTTTTCAGAAAAGGGTAGGTGAAGAATTTCGCCTTGTAACAATCTTGGTTAGCGAAAATACTCAATGTCTCCTCCAATAATTTATTTCCGTACCCTTTTCTTCGGTATGCCGTCTCGACACCCAGCCAGAAAATATTTCCCACTTTTTGTGATATCCATGCGAATACGAATCCAATGAGATTGCCATTTTCTTTGGCGACGAGATAAACGCAATTTTTATTATTGATGCGTTTTTTTAATTTTTCCGCAGTATAAAGATTCCGGAAGTGGAGATGATCTACCTCCGTATTTTCAGAATATAGTTCTTCTACTATCCGGTAATAAAGGTCTACTACCGTCTCTATCGCATTTTCGTTGAGTTTTTCTATGATGAAAGTCATGGAGGTATGTTTTTAATTCCAGAAAATCGTATTGTCTGAATTCTAAGTATTACCAATATAAAAGTCAATCATCAGTTATCTTATTGCAGGGCCGCATCAAACTCTTGTTTAACGAATTATAGTATAAAGAATTATAGGTAATCTAAAAAATGGCTTATTTATGTAGATATCAAAACACTTCAAGACGACTTTGACGTGGTCGTGATGTTATTGGCAGGGCGCAGGAATGTGAAAATATCAGTTCAACAGCTTTGGTTGGTTGAGGTAAAATTGGACGTGATATTTGGGTAATTGTTCTCTATGCCATTATATTTTAACACTTCCTATGTTAACATAGCTCCCAAAAGAGGTAGGGGATTCACCTCTTTTGCAACCAAATGTCATGGATGTTTCACTTTATTGTTAATGGTGCTCCATGTATTAAAATATATTCGGTTGTTAAACTGGTTTTCTTAAACAAGCAATACCAAATGTATATAATCCTCGTACTGACCGCTCACCTGGATTTGAAATATCAACGTTCTTGTAGTTGGCAGCTCCCATCCTTTTTAATCCTGCTTTTTCCAAGGGACTTATAATTCTATTCAGAAAAGTATCTTCAGTATAGACACGAGAATCCGTATGTGAACCTTGCGGGCGATCTCTTACAATGGTGCGGTTTGCGTTAGGATATTCGATATAAGTTTCAAAAAAATCCGTTGATATTACCATGATACCTCCGCGTTTTAGATATCTGGCTAAATTTAATACAGCTTTTGTATCATCTGGGATATGTTCTATAACGCTAAGGTTAGAAATAAAATCAAACTTTTCTTCTAATTGCGGATGAAATTTTTGCAAGTCACCGGTTACAGAAGTTACATTAAACTTATGTCCGGTTTCGGTGCGATATTCAGCATCGGTCAAGTCAAATGTTGTTACAGCATAATCTTTGGAGGCCAAATAATAAGGGAATATTGATTTTGCACTGCCAACGTCCAGTACCTTTCCGCGATGGCGAAGCCCTGAATAAAGGAGTACGTATGAATATTCAAACCATTTCAAAATATTATATTCCAACTGGTGTTGTTTGGCAAAAGAAGAAATATCTTTGACTAAATACTGGATTTCAGAACGGTAAAATTCCCGTTTATCATAAAGCTTGTTTAGTACCAATTTTTTTGCAGTAGGGTTTTTCTTACACCCTACTCTGGGGACGTCACACCAATTGCAGAAACCATAATGCCTGCAATCTTTACTATCTACAGAGACAGGCGTAAAATCTTTAATATTGCAAACCGGATCTATACCATAATACATTTTATAGTGACAGTGATAATAATTACCTTCAGGCCCGATTATAAGTGAACGAGAAGGGTGTTCACAAGAAACCTGCTGTTTTTCATATTGACCACACATGTCCCGGTAAGCATCGAAATTTGTCAGTCCGCACATAGTTGCTACTGCCTTGGGGTCGTAGTAATTTTCATTAGGTTCAAGATGTTCAACTGAAAATGGGGATTGAAACTGATTTTCAGGATCATAGAAGCCCAGGTAAGGAGCAGCTTTTATTGGAATTTCTTTACTGACTTTATCGATAGCTTCCCGGTAACGATCAATATCAGGGCGGTAGACATAAGAAGTCTGATCAACAAAGTATCCTGTTTTGCGATACAAATTTATTACCCTTATATATTCTTCAGCAGAGATGTGGTGGGGGTGAAAAGTAGTGTTTATTCTTAAAGTAGATGTTGGATGCGGATTGAATCTTTTATAGAAATTTGAGTTTTCATAGAACGGACCTTTACAATTTGTAGTTATTGTAAGAGAGTATCCCTCAAGATTATTAACAATTTCTACAATATCCTTATGTAATGTAGGTTCTCCACCGATTAAGGAAAGTCTTTGGCCTTGTTTATGTTCGATATTATTCCAAAAATTTAATATTTCTCTGGCGGATAATTCAATAGTTTTCTGACAATCTCCTCTTCCATTTAAAATGCAGAAAGGACAACCACCATTACACCTTAGGGTAATCATATGGGCCCAATAACAAATTGGATCATGATACAATTCCGGTAATTTTAATTTTCTAAAACCGGAAGAATATAATCCGGATAGTGTTTTATGCTTTTCCGCTTTAAGAAAAGATTCATTGTTTGTTTTGTTAAAATCAACTTTTGTTTTACCTCTCTCCCGAACCTTCTGTATATATTTTTGATAAACTTTGTTTAATCCGTTAATTGCATCGATATAATCAGGTTTAATTTCAATAGCTTTTTTAAAATAGGTTTCTGCTTCATCCGGTTTATCTATAGAGTAATGCAATACACCTAAATTATTAAAGATAGTTGCATCGCCAGGCGCTAAATGGGCAGCTTTTTTAAAATTAGCAATAGCATTTTCTGCATTGTTACAAGAGTGGTATAAGATTGCTAAATTATAATAGGCGCTCACTTGTTCAGGTGCAATTTCAATAGCTTGTTTATATGCTAAAATTGCCTTTTCTTTTTCATCATTTTTTGCCAGTTGCTCTGCCATTGCAATTATTTCATTATATTTTTTCATATATGTCTCTTTCTGTTCAGGAGCAATGCATGACAGAGAATGCTGGTAATACCAAATAGGCGCACCTGTGTAAGGAATATTTTTTACAAGTTGAAAACCGATACTTGCAAACTTTTTATTCCACCATCCGTGCGGCTTTATCAGTTTATGTGTTATATCTGTCCATGCCTCAGGATCGTCTATTTGAGGAACCTGTATTATGAGATTTGCAGACTGCAACCTGTTCAATTCTGACAAAAAGCTTGACAGCTCATCCTCCGTGCTATGCTCAAGAACGTTTAAGGCTAACACCGTGTCTATTTTAACATTAAAAGGAATTTCTTTGGCAACACCAACTTTCAAATACTTTTTATAAGGTGACATCAGTGTTTCTTCACGATTTATTATCCATTCTGAAGGATCGCAGCCATACGCCTCTATACCTCTATCTCTCATAACTTTTACGTAATACCCTGCCGCACATCCCACATCGATGACCTTGCAGTTCTCAAACATCTCAGGATGCTCGTCAATAATCTTATTCATACGCGCGGTAATCCTCAAACCCATTCCACCCCGTTCTCCCCACCAATAGCCCATGTAGCAGCTACTTCCCCCCTCATAATACCATCGTTGGTCAAAACCATAATTCTTTTCCCGGAGATACTTCTTTTCTATTTCTTTTTTAAGGCTAGGCCATAAACTAAGTTGGGTCATGTCATTATTTGCACCACAAACATCCACCCTGTAGGTCAGCGGGATTGCCTGATGAACAGGAGTAATTGTAAATATTGCTATTAATGGACGATGAAATGCACCGGCAATATGCATTACTACCGAATCAATCGCAATAACCATATCCGCTCTTTTTATTAACGCTTTTGAAAATTCCATATTATCTTCTGACACTAGAATAGATCTACTGGTACTCCGTCGCCCGAATTCAAAAACGGTATAACCTCGGTATTGATCAATTATTCGTTCAACATCCTCAACTACCAGCGTTTTAGGCTGGTTTCCTGCTTTTGCATGAAGAACCAGTATGGGTTTACTGTAATCCTTTACAAATGCCTCTACCTGTTTTTCGGCTTCTTTTGTAACTGCTAGTTCTGTTTGTAAATCCTCCAGATTATCAAATTGAACGCCCACCTCATCAGCAAAGCGAAAATTTTTATGTAGTTTATATCCTTCTTGACGATTTGTAGGCAACACTACTACTTTAGAGAAGCCCCTTTCTCTGCAAATTGCCTGTGCTCTTTCCACTACAGCATCTACACCTGTTTTATAATCTGGAAAATCATTCCATGCGTCGGGAAGGCATGGAATGACTTCATCAACAAAATGCAGACCTGAAAGAAGCTGAACTAGCGTGTTACCAAATCGTTCCAATCCTGCCACTGCAATGTAGCTATCGGGGTATAGTTGTTTATATTTCCTCAATGCCGGAGTCAGCATGACGTTATCACCAAGTCCATGCCAGGATACAAAGAGCACACGCTCGGCGGTCTTTCTATTGGCCGCAGCTATCCCTCTTGGTAAACTTGTTTCAACCTTTTGTAAGACCTCACGACACACAGATTCCCAATTGTATTTTTGGCGGACATAATGCATACCATTTTTAGCAATTTTTTCCCGCACCTCGTGGTATTCTAAATAATAGAGAATAAGTTGTTGCGCTTCCTCTGCATTCCGGAACCAATCCAACTGTGTTTTCCGTTGAAAATGTCGCTCAAGGTCGGAACACCACTGTGATAATACAAACCCACCAGAAGCGGCAGTCAAAACTATACGATCTGAGAAGATATTGGAGTGTACCAGATTCAATACTATTTTCGACTGACATATCGCTCTTCGTAACTCATTATTATAAATCGGAGGTTTTGCTGCAAAATCTTCCGGCCAACCATTGCCAAAAATAGTTAAAGCATGGCCATTTCGAAGAAGCCGCAAATCGTTGATACGTTTATCAGTAGCATTGCCAACAAACAGAAGGTCATAAATTTTCGGAAGACCTTCGTGAAAGTAAATATCTGGGTCAAAGCCTTCTATGATCTGAAATGTATTGGAATTAAATTGCCGAAACCAATCACATACCTCTTTTGAGGTTGAACTGGCGAAATCTGCCCTTTTTACATATTCATTAGCGTATATATTCTGCGCCACCCATAGATTATCCATAAACCAATACCATGTTTTTCCGAATTGACTTGCATATTTAATTAATTCGGGGTGTAGCGAATTAACTTTGCAGAATATAATCAAATCATACTTCTTGCCTAGCAAAAATTGCTGGAAATCTTTCCACATAGCCTGAGGGCTACCTAATTCTTTTGACCTGGTTCTATAGTTGTATGCTTCTACATGCAACCCTAATTTTTCAAAACCTTTCTTCATAAAAACGTTGGTTGAACTGTCAATATCAAGTACGCCAACAATTAATACCTTTCTTTCGGCGAAGGGGTTCACGGTTGGGGTTAGTGCCGAAACCTTGTATTTTTGTTGCTGTAAAGGCCTTTTAATAATTGTTTGCAAAACATCATCTGCTATAATTTGCGACATACATTTCCAGTCCTTGCACTCATTCCACATCGGGGAATACTGGCAAGGTGAACATCGGAGATTTTTTGAAACAATAGTTACATCGGTTCCTAATGGTTTGTTTTTAGAAATACGTGTAGAACCAAAGAAAACAAAGGTGGGAATACCCAGCGCGGCAGCAATATGAGCAGGGCCGCTGTCATTTCCGATAAACATATCACATTTCTTTAAAAGCCACGCAGTTTCCTGGATATTATATTTATCTAAACAGTTAATAATCTGTGACGGCCATTGAGAAGGAATGAATCGGTTTAATTCTTCTTTGCCTCCGATAAGGACAACTGCATATCCAATATCTATAAGCTTTCTGGCAAGTTCTTTATAATATGGCCATCGCTTTCTTTCCCATGCGTTATTATTTAAAGTAGTGTCTGACAATACTGCAATTTTTTTATTTGCAGATAATTGGATATTAACTTCTTTAGTCATACAAAAAGGTTCCGGTGTGTTTCCTTCATATCCAAAATACTTAGCAATTTTAAGGTGGTGTTCAGCTTCATGCATATCAATATTATCCAATTCAATATTATATACTTCACTGCACTGAGATTTTATTTTTTCTCCGAATTTTTGTTTGTAATTTCCAGACCAGATGGAAAAAAAACCTACATCATATTGATCATCATCCGGTTCTGTAAGAACTTTTTCTATTAAATCCCACCCATCAACAATTTGCACAGAAGGTTGTTTTCCCAGCACAGTTATTCTACATTCTGGTAATTGATGTTTAATTGCTCTTAAGGCAGGCGTTAACATAACCATATTGCCAATGCCTTCATCCATAACGATTAATATTTTTTTATAATTGTCTTTAACACTTTCTGAATTTATTATTTTATAGCATTCCTCTAATTTTACTCTGGCTTTTGACAATGAAGGTTCTATCGTTAAGCACTTTTTAAATACGGCAATAGCATCATATATTTTCAATTGTTCAAAGTAAACAGCGCCAAGTCCATAAAGTGCATCTATATAGTCTGGTTCCAGACTAATTGATCTTTTAAAATGTGTCTTTGATTCTTCAAATAAACCTTTACAGTAATAAAGGAAACCCAAATTGTTGTAAATTGATGCATCGGTTGAATCTAAATCAGCAGCTTTTTCGAAGTTTGTGATAGAACAGTCAAAATTGCCTAATTGGTGGTAATAGAGTCCCAAGCTATAGTAAGCGTCCGGTTTTTTTGGTTCGATTTCAATTGCTTGATTACATGTAGCAATTGCTTTTTCAATATTACCTTCTTTAAGATAAAGGCTGGCTTGTTCTAAAAAAATATAATAATTGGGGTATTCATCTGACTGGCGTAAAACTTTCATAAGATATTGATTATTCAAAGTTTAAGATAAACATTTAAATGATATACATAAAAAGTCTTATCTCGTCTTTTTTCTAATACTTCCATTTTGGCAACGGCAGTTAAGTGAATACCCCAATTATGATATTTACTCATCTTAGGCTTGGAAAAAATAAAAAACTTATAACACTCTTGTAACACTTTAGTTTTTTGAAAAATTTCAATAATAACGATGTTTGCCGCATAGTGTGTAGGGGCAAAGCATTTGCCCGTTTGGATATAAATGCATTTATGATAATTTACGGCAAATGCTTCGCCCCTACTTAAATTTTATTACCGATTGAATAGTACGCTTCAGTCACCATTTTGAATAGTCTTAAATTTATAACATTAGATAGTTGTTTATTGCCGTGCTGTTTTACAAGGTTTTGCCGGTGCTAAGTCCATTTTTCGATAGTTAGCAAATATTATACCTATTGAGATGTTGTTTTTTTGTGTTATATTGTGGTTTAAAATTTGCTACATGCATTGATAAAGAATTTTGGTACAAAATAAAAACGCATTTAATCAGGAGTAATAGTTCAAGTATTGTAATTTTGACTAAAAAGTTTTGAAAATATTTAACGAGGAAAAAATAAATTGTTGTGACAATTGTTTAAAAATTAATCGTTTTGTACAATTTTACTACCTTCAGACGGAAATCCGAAAAAGTTTATATTGAAAAAAATGAATCATAAAAATATTAAAAATACACTTAAAAAAGATGTAAAAATAAAGCTTGCTGAAGTTATGAAATAGACGACAAAAGGACACGTAAGTAGAGTTATACAGAAGAAGAATTCGACAGTTTTGAAACACTAACCAGTAGATTTGCGAGAGTAAGCGATATCATCCTCCCAAAAGCGTTCCGAAGTATTGACGCAGTAGAATTCGAAAACAAGGGAACTCTTATCGATGCCATAAACAGGGCGCATAAAAGAGGGTTTTTCGAATCGATAGAAAAATTAAGAGAATTGAGAAATAGTATTGCGCATGAATATTTACAAGAGGGTCTGGCTGATACTTTTACCGATGTGTTGAGATTTACGCCTGAACTTTTCGATATTACAACACAAATAAAAACTTATTGTAAAAAGTTTGCAGCAAAAGATGGACAAGGCTGAAAATCATGGATGTGGTAATCAGAATATGTCATTAAAATTCTGTAAAACTTTACTCTGATTCCTTTAAAATAAAAAATCACATGAAGAACTTGCACAATCCAACAATCTCCGCCTGCCTTATCGTTAAAAACGAGGAAAGATTCCTGCCTAATTGCATCAACAGCGTTAAGAACGCTGTTGATGAAATAGTGGTTGTCGATACAGGTTCAACTGATAATACCGTAAATATCGCAAAAGAATTTGGCGCTAAGGTGTATTTTTATTCCTGGAATAATAACTATAGTGAGGCACGAAACTATGCAATACGCCATGCTACCAAAGAGTGGATTCTTATGATCGATGCGGATGAAGAGCTTGAGCAGAATGATATTCCTGTGTTGAAACAATCGATAAGCAACGATAATTATAATGGTGTTATTATTGCTATATACAGCAAAGTGAAAAGTGGGATGCACAAGTTTTATAACACACGGGTTTTTCGCCGGGAAAAGGCATTTTACAAAGGTATTATCCATGAACAAGTAATGATTGAGGGGAAAAGGCATCCATCGGAGATACATCTTTATCATTACGGGTATGACCTTGACGAAGATACGATGCGGGAGAAATGGCACAGAACAACTCAATTACTGGAAAAACAACTAGCGTTAAACGAAAATGATAGTTTTGCATGGCTGAATCTTATTCGAAATTATTGCACACAGCAATTGTTTCAGGATGGTATTAAGACGGGAAAAGAAGCGCTAAAGAGGATAAAACCCGAAACTAATCTGCAACATTTTATAATGATGCTGTATGAAATGGCAGATTGTTATCTCAATACCGGAAATACCGCAGAGGCAAAAAAGATGTGCCTCGCCGCTTTAGCAAAATTAAGGGAAATGAATATTGCTCCGGAAAATATTGATATTGTTTATACACTGGCTTGTGTGTATTTAAAAGAAGGAGATTGTAATAAAGCTATTGAATATTTTAAACATTTTTTGACATTGCGTGAGTGGTATTTGAAAAATATCAGCGATTGTCTTATGACTGATACCCTGGGATATGATTATTCCGCATATAACGGGCTGGGGTTTTGTTATGGCAGTCTGGGACAGTGGGAAAAAGCGGTTGGTTCTCTGAAAAAATCGATAGTCTCAAATCCTAAATATATTACCACCTATAAAAATTTAGCTTCATGCTATTCTGCAATGGGAAACAATACGGACGCTATTAATATTTTATTGCGGTCAATTTCCGAAAATATCGCAGATCAGGAGATTTTTATCCGGTTGGGAGATTTATTTCTGAAACAACAGGAGTACAAACAGGCGATATCATACTATGAAAAATATTTAAACTTGTGTCCTGAAGATAAAAATGCATTGTTAAAAATATCTGCATGTTATGAAAAATCAGGCTATAAAGACGCCGCTCAAATCGGATATAATGCATTGCAGGAGAGGAATAAATAATGCTTCTCTATTTGCACAGCAAAGACGCAACCAATAAGATTTTAACCACAAAGAAGCACACGAAGCACACGAAGGACTTAGCGCAGCCTTTGGCCGCAACCAAATTCGAAATACGAATATAGAAATACGAAACAGCCCTTCGGAGTGAGAGATAAAGTGAAAGTGAGATTTTCACTCTGGCTTTATCTTTCACTCCGAAGGACGCCTTCTTTGACCATGATTTCCCATAGTTCATGGCTAAAGGCCGCTATTGGCTTCTTTCCTTATTCTCAGACTGACGCCCCGATGGTAACTAATTACTCATTTTATAGTTTCCCGATGATTGTAAAGGCTGGAAATATTTTATGAACAAAGACCCTGAAAACAATAACCACAGGCCTACCATATCGGCATGTATGATTGTGAAGAATGAAGAAGGTTTTTTGCCCCAATGCCTTGAGAGCATAAAGGGGGCGGTTGACGAAATAATTATTGTCGATACTGGTTCTACTGATAAAACAGTGGACATCGCAAAATCGTTTGGCGCAAAAGTATATCATCATCCATGGCGCAACAATTTTAGCGAGGCGAGAAACCATTCTTTGGGTTATGCTACATGCGATTGGATTTTGCAAATAGACGCGGATGAAAAACTGGAGCGGGAAGATATTCCCTTATTGCATAAGATTATTTGCAACACCGCCTGCAATGCCTTTTATGTAGCTATCTACAGCGAGCTTCCCGGCGGATTGTCAAAACATTATTTCACAAGAATATTCCGCAAAGGGAAGGCTCATTACGAAGGAATAGTACACAATCAACTTGTGCATGAGGGCAATTCCTGTCCATCTGAAGTACGGATGTACCACTATGGATACAATCTGTCCGCAACGGAAATGGAAAAGAAATATAAACGTACAGGAGACCTTTTACGGAAACAACTGGAAGAGAATCCTGAAAATATTTTTGCGATAGCTAATCTTGTAAGAAATTATAGAAATGAGCGCAACTATGATGAAGTGATAAAACTGGCAGAGAATGGCCTGGGAATATCTGAACCGGCGCTCGACCTATCAACGAAAAATCAAAGGCAAAGGATCAGCATTGACCTTGCATTCGCGCTGGTGCGCAAGGATAGGCTGGACAGGGCGGAAGATGTGTGCAAAAAGGCATTGAGGGAAGATCCTGATTTTCTCGATAATTTGTTTATGTTAGGTGACATATTAAGCAGAAAAAAGGCATTTCACGAGGCATTGGATATTTACCGGAAATTTCTTGTTGTTAAAGAAAAAGACCGCAGATCTCCTGGTTTTAATTTACTTATTGTAGATACCTATGAGTACGAACATAAGGTGTATAACAACATGGGAGATTGCTACAGAAATCTGGGTTTACTGAACGAAGCGGAAAGAGCATATAAAAAAGCAATAGAGATTTTTGATAAAGAGACAATGTGTTATTCCAGCCTCGCCCGTTTTTATCTATCACAGAATCGTTTAGATGAAGCGGCAAACGTGCTTAGTTCCGCAATACAATTGGGAATTGCCGATCATTTGACATACTTATTGCTGGGTGAAATAAAAACAGTTCAAAACAAGACAATTGACGCCATAGATTCTTTTAAAATGGCAATTCAAAAGGATGAAAAAAATATAACGGCATATGCTTGCCTTATAAATGTATTAATTCACTCAAATCAATTGGGGGAGGCGGAAGGATTGTTAAAAAAAATATCCTCCTTTTATCCACATCATATAATAGTTAAATGTATTAATGAAAAAATTAATTTCCGGCGCGGCGATAAGAATAGCGCCATTCAGTTTGTGCGTCGTATAATCGCCTCTAATCCTTCGGATAATAACGTATATTTAGAACTTGGCAATCTCTGTTTAGAGATAAATGAGTATGCACTGGCTATTGAGGTATATGAGAGGTTTTTAAGAGGCTCTTCCGCACAGGATGCAAAAATATTAACGAATATTGCTTTGTGCTATGCCGGACTGGGACAAGTAAGACCGGCAATTGTCGGCCTGAAAGCGGCACTCGAAATAGACCCTTCCTGTCAATCTGCAAGAAAGAATCTCTCTATTTTGGAGAAAAGGTGAAGGGTGATATAAGATATATTAAAATCAAATTTCCCATGAAATAATTCCTCCGTAAGATGGTTAATAATTAACCATCTTACCAACCATCCTTATAACCACAAGCACCGTGCCCAGGGAAAAGAGGACCACCGTAACGAGGGACAACGGGATACTTGGATTATTTTTGATAGTGACGAAAACCCCTGGCACTGTTTTAATATCAAGAAATGCAATCTTTGTTCCCAAAATTTCTTTTGCGTTATGTTCACCAACCGTAAGATATATGCTTTGGGTTTCCATGTTCTGAGTAGTAGAAAGTAGTTTTACAACAGGATAGCGATATTGGGGCGGCATGTATAAATCTGCCATTCTGGTCTTTTGGCCGTTTAAGGTGAAAACTTCATTCGCCTTAAGATTGTGCATCCTATCTCCAACTTTAAGCACAACAGAGGAAACCATATTACCATAATCTCGCAACAAGACGGCTTGCACTCCATTATTCAACACTACGGGATTGTTATAACCGATTGTATCTGCATATTCGGCGCCGTCTTTTCTTACTGAGACATAACCTGTTATTTTTTTAGGCATGCCGTTAGGGTAAGAACTTGCCTCAAGACCTGTCACCTTCATTTCAAAGCCTCCCATGTCCGTCCATTCTTCTGAGACAGAAATTGGAGGCGATAAAGAACAATACAACCCCCCAATAAGATGTACGACCAAGGTTACTATAAAACCAACGTGCATAATTGATGCCCCATATAAAGGCACTTTTTTAATCCTTCCTCTTACTTTTCGAAGGATTGAATCCGTGGTACAGAAGAAGGTATTTATGCCGTACATAATGCAGGCAAAAAAAAGTAGATAAAACCAGATGTGAATGGGTTTCTTATGACCGAAGAAAAAGGTAATATCTTCCCCGGAAAGACCGGAATAATGATAAGGATAAAAATTCATTATAAGACTTCCGATGATAAGGAGTCCTGTAACTGAAAATCCAATAATTATTCCTAGTTTTTGGGACTTAATAAAATCATACACCTTTTTCATTTTTTCAATAGAACCTTATCAAGAGATATCCGGATTTATTATGTGGTTTGTTTGCGAATTTCTGTAAAAACGAAAGAAGTTTTGCTGCATCTTAACTGAAACTGTGAGAGCTTCCTATGACAAAGCTGGTGCCTAGATACGTCATCATCAGTATAAAAAACCCAACTATGGCAAGCGGCGGTTTTAATTTTTTTGCTTCAGGCCAATAATCCAGGTGCAGGCAGGTTGCATAAAAAAACCATATGATAACAGACCAGACCACCTTGGCGTCCCATAAAAAATAAGACCCCCATGCAACGTATCCCCACAAACCGCCGAAAATCATTGAAATGGAAAAGGCCGCCAACCCGTATCGGAACCCGGAATCTATTATTACATCATATGTTTTTTTATTTCCTTTTACAAAATAACGCGCGATTGCTGCCGCCATAGAACTCGCCCATAATGCATAACAGAAAAATGAAAGGGGGACATGCAATGCGTACCATATGGTAAGCATTAAAGGAGGTGCAAAGCTCAAACCCATTTTAAAAAAGGTAGCTGCCGCCACAAAAAAGCCATATCCGATGCCAAACAATGTCATCCGGTAAATGGGGCTTTCCGCTTTGGAAAAAATAAGCAATATTATGAATGTTGCCGTGGCAAAGGCATGGAATGATTCGAATTTATTTGTAAGAGGAAAATAGCCTATCGATAAGCCGCGGATGGTAATGACGGCTATCTGTAAAATAACAATCCCCAACAACACAGGAAAACGTATTTTCCACCTGGTAAATCCGACAAACCAATACATCGAATACAGGCCGAAACACACCCAATATAAAACAATAGAAATCTGATTAAGTAATAGCGCCTTTTCCATTACATTATTGCAAATTAATTTCAACCTGCGCGTTATCCCGAAGATCGTTAATCAGATCACCCATTTCAATCGCAACTAATTTTTCACGGACAGCGTCTTTGACAGCACCAAAACTTACGTCTTTTGCCGGGGTGTGATTTGTAACATAAATCAAGTGATATCCAAATTCTGTTTTAACCGGTTCACTAACCTTGCCGACTTCTGTAGAAAATGCCGCGTTAGCAAAAGTTTCCACCATCGCCCCATGTCTTGGGAAAGAACCAAGTTCTCCTCCCGTTTTCCCGGTAGGACATTCAGAATACTTCTTAGCCAATTCTGCAAAGTTAGCGCCGTTATCCAGCTCTTTTTTTATCGATTCAATTTTAGCCCTTGCTTTGTCCAAATCTTCCTGTTCCTCCATTCCCTTTGTGCCTATAAGTATATGGCTTGCGGTGACCTCTTCTCCTGTAAATTCATTAATATTTTTAATGAAATAGTTTTCCAGTGTTTTATCATCAACATTATTAGTCACATAAGCATCAAGCGCCGCAGACATTCTAATTGCAGTCCTTAGCTCATCAATATTGCTGCCCTGGATTTCGAGAAATTGTTCTAATGTTTTCCCTTCTGCAGCAGGATTTTTTGCTATATTTTCCCGCATTTTATTGATTTCGTTATTTACAACGTCATCAGCGACGTCCAAACCTTTTTCCTGGACAAATTGCCTTAAAATTGCCTGTGTAACAAGCTGCTCAGCAATTTGTTTTTCCAAAGAGGGTATCGCCCCAGGAGGCACTTGTTTTCTGAAACGATCAAGAATTTTATCAAGATCCTTGCGGAGAATTTTTTCGTCATTTACAGAAGCAATTATTTTGTTAGGATCAGGTTTTTCTTTCTTGCCATGCACAAACCCCATGCCATGGTCGCTTCCAGAAGTGGCAACAGCCTTTGTTTCTTGTCCTAAATTAACGTTTTTATGTATTTCTTCAAAATCTCTTTCGTTTGCCTGACTACTTAATTGCGGGACGCCCGATTCATCCTTTCCACAACCACTGACGGCAGCGAGCATTAACAATCCTGAAATAATTATAAAAGTAAAATGTTTTCCTACCATAAGAACTCCTTTTAGCCTTTTTGGGATAAAACCCAAAACGTTTATTAAAAATAAATAAATATCCTGAATGTAATAAAACACAAAAAATCTGGTTATTCAGCTCTATCAGTATTTTTTTCTTAACACTCTTTGTTTTTGTCGCAAAAACCCGATTGTCATAAGAGAATTTTAATAGAGTACTACAAAACAATCCTATTTAAAAAAAAGTTCCTCAATATGCCTATTTCAGAAAATCTATTTTGTGTACCAAAATAAAACAAACGCCAATATTAACGATAGATTAGATATCTGTTTAAATAGGTACATGGGCGAGGTGGGAGTCGAACCCACACAACCGTTTAAGGTCAAAGGATTTTAAGTCCTTCGTGTCTGCCATTCCACCACTCGCCCTGTAATATGTATGTGAGCGTTTGTTTTCCGTGTAACTATTACAAACGCTGGAATTCGAGGGTTAAATGAATGTCTTGAAAAGCGAAGAGTTTGCAGGGGTGCTTCTTGTTTCAAGATATAAAAAAAGGCGGCACTGGGATTCGAACCCAGGATAACGGTTTTGCAAACCGTGGCCTTAGTCCACTTGGCGATGCCGCCGATAAGTTCTCATAATTTCTACCAATACTGCCGATCGTATTAAACACTAATTGTTGTATCATTGGTCTGGAAAGTTTACAACAAGCACTGCATAATTCGAACAGGTTCAGTGGCAAATCAATTTTCAGATCGGCAAAGAGGCTAATCGTATCATTAAGAAGAAGATTAGGCAAGAAATATTTATTAATTCTTAGCGACTATAAGTAATTACAGCGTTTAGCAAAATATACCACTTATTTCGAAGCAAACAGGTATTTTTCGGTTAATATACCAAATTGTATACTTGGTGTTAAAGAATAAACCGCACTAACATTTTTCATGGATTCCTGCATTTTTGAATCAAAGGAATTGGGTTGTTTGCTGCACGTTTGCTTCAAATTTTCGGATACCATTAGTCTTTTTTCATGTTGCATACATTCCGAAATGAGAAGACGGTCTTTTGATAAAGAAATAAGATATTTAACCAAGGCGTCCAATTCGTTGACGCTAAGTTTTCCTTCGTATCCAGGCATTTTATTTTTTGTCCCATAGAATTTTTTATCGTCCGGGTTTTTAATGAAATCCTTTAACCACTCTTCCGATAAGTAATCGGTTAAATTAGGCGCAATCTTTATTGCATTTTTATCGCCTATAGGATGGCAGATAGCGCAATTGCCTTTAAGGGTTAATTCTCTGCCTCTTTCAAGGCTATCTGTGTTTGTATTGAGTAAATTTCCCGATTGGCTTAATAAAAACTCTGTAATGTCCCACAATGACTCTTCCGGGAGTTTTACCGCCGACATCACACCGGACTCTCCAAAATATTTTTTATCTTTGGGATTTTTGAGTAATCCAAACAGCCACTCCCTTGATCCAAAGTTGGTAAAATCAGGGGCATTGTCTCCCCCTATTCCTTTTAACTTGTGGCATCCATTACAATTTTGTTTAAAAATTTTTTCACCTAAATAAACAGGGTCATTCAGGAAAATAGACATTCCACCTTCAGGATGAATGCCTTTTTTAGCGAGAACAACCGCCCGTGCGGCCTGAATTTCAGCGTCTTCGCGCTGATGAATAATATGAATATCATGTGCATCATGATGCATTGCAAGAACGGTCAATGCAATTGCCCCTGCCATCCCCGAAGAGACCGTTGCGAAGAAAGGAATCCTTTTGGCGGGAGAATTTGAAGGTGTTCTATCTATGAATGGCAAAACAAGGAGAAAGATCAAGCCAATCATGGGTATAATAACGGTGCCTACAATCAAGAGATTACCCTGGCAATATTTTAATAGTTGAAATAAGAAGAGAAAATACCATTCCGGTCTGGCAAGATAATTAGATGCCGGGTCCGCCGGCGCCTGGAGTTCGGCCCCGCCTTTCCAAAAAACCCATACTGCGAGAACAGCATAAATGATCATGGCAAAGACAATATCTTTAAATACCTGATCGGGCCAAAAAGGGTCAACCCGCTCCTTAAGCAGCTTTTCACTTATTTTCCAATGGGGAGTCACACCATGCTTGCGAAACAGAGCAACATGGACAAAAAGAAAAAATACCAGCGAAATGGGCAATATGAATACATGAAGGGTAAAAAACCGTGTAAGGGTGAAATTACCATAATCAGATCCGCCTTGGTGCAGCACTTTAATGTACTCGCCAATTACAGGGATAGTTCCCATGATATTGGTAGCAACCTGCGTGGCCCAGTATCCTTTTTGATCCCATGGCAAAAGATATCCTGTCAACCCAAATCCCATGAGAAAGATAAGAAGAAAGACCCCTGTAATCCAGTTAAGTTCGCGTGGTTTTTTATATGCACCGTAAATAAACACCTGGAAGAAATGCACAATAGCTAAAATCATCATTGCGCTTGAACCAAAATGGTGGACGCCTCTTACAAACCAGCCAAAGGAGGTTTGTTCCTGTATATAGTAAACGCTTCCCCACGCTGTCGTCGAAGAAGGAGAATAAAAACTGGCCATTACTATACCGGTTATCGCCTGAAGCATGAAAAGGAATATTAATCCACTGCCAAAAACATATGTCCACCGTGCGCCGCCATGCACAGGCTCATCCAGGGCGGTTTTAAGCAACTTGTTTAAGCCGGTTCTGTTATCAATCCATTCGTAAAGTTTATTTGCCATAATGGGGTTTTGCCTTATATTAAATACCTTAGGTTATATTTTTATAATCAACAAAAACAGTATTGTTTTCAACTTTTGTCCGATAACTGTACATATCACGAGGAGCAGGCCCGGATATTGTTTTGCCATTTACATCGAAAACGCCCTCATGACATGGACACAAAAAACTGGAAACATCATTTACCCAGTCTATACCACAGCCAAGGTGAGGGCAATTTGTTGAAAACACTTTTAATGAATCATCTCTTTGCCTTATAACCCATACAGAACCCATCACCAATCCTTCAAAAATATTCCACGCATCCATCTTCGAAGATGTAACAGTCACTTTTTTAGGGAGACCGACGGGAAAGTCATCGAGCTTGCCAATACCGATGAAATCTTCAGTCCCATAGACGGTTTCTTTCAGCCAGGGATGGATTATCAATCCTATTATCGGGGCTAATATGCCTGCCGCAAGTGTTCCGCCCAAAATATTCGAAATAATCTTCAAAAAACTTCTTCTGCTCTTTTCCATTCTTTATTTTCCTTTGTCTTTCCGGAAGTACTATTATGAGATCCTGTCTAATAATTTTTAGTCCTTCATGTTATGTGCGATGCATAAGATTGTTTCACAAAATAATCACTGCCGCAGCTTTCGGAGAAGGATATGGTTGTTTTTATTGCCTTTTCATAAAAAGCGTTCATTTTATTTATTTATGCTTGCAAATCAACGCTAAATTTTTAAAAATAAAAATTAAATTTTATCATAAGCGATATTACCTTTGAAACTTATTTTAAAGGAAACGAAAATGCGACGGTGATATTATTCTTTACTTTCAAAGCGCCAAGTAATGCCTTGTAGGGTTTTATGCCATACTCTTTTTGCAGCAAATCAACAGACCCTTTCAGTGTGTTTTCCCCTGTTAATTCGCAGTCAAATTCGATAGTATTCGTAACTCCATGCAAGGTTAATTTTCCCGTGATATGGTAACCGGCATTGTTTTCACCAACACCCGTAGATTGGAAGCTTATTGTGGGATATTTTTTTGAATGAAGCACATCATTAGTTGTAGCTTCTTCAATTTCCGATTTATCCTTTTCTTTTAATGTATCATTTTGTTGTTGGCCATCCTTCATCGCACAGACTACTTTTAATGCATTTGCCGGTATTGTCGCATTTATTGTTGCGGAGGAAAGGTCATCGGAGGGAATATTTAAATCAACTTTGAAACGAGTTACATCCAGCAATAAATCATGCGCAACGGCGCTTAACATTCCTTCCTTAAAAGTATAAACTTGTATTTTGCCTGTATTTTCATCAAAAGAATATGTACCTGCTTTTATCGCCATGTCTTTCTCCTCTAACGAGCATTAGCAAACCGAATCCGTCTTAAAGCAACCTAAAACCAGTAATATCAAACTTATGTTCCTGATTTTTCATTTTTTTAAAAATTATTCTCTGAGGGATGTGTAGAAAAAAACAATATTCACCGTGTTTGGGAGGGTATGCACTTATTTAAATCCTCCTTCATATTCATTACGGCATTCTGTGCTGCTTCTTTCCATGTATGTGCGCCATATTTATCTTTCCAACTTCGGTTATTATATGCATAGAGGATGGAACGGGAAGCATTGATAATTGCCCCATAGCCGTCTGAATTGAAACAATTTTTTATATCTTCCGCTGTCGCGCCCTGGGCTCCATAGCCTGGAATAAGCAAGTAAGCATTAGGCATTGTTTTCCGCAATATCAAAATATCTTCAGGGTATGTGGCGCCGACAACAGCGCCGACTGCACTATAACCATATGTTCCAATTGACCGGCTTCCCCATATATGAATTTTTTCTGCAATTATTTGATGCAGTTTTTTTGTGCCACACAAAAGATCTTGAAATTCAACAGAGGAAGGATTGGAGGTTTTTGCCAGTACAAATATGCCTTTATCGTATGTTTCCGCGTTTTTTATAAAAGGGAGTATACTATCCATTCCCAACAAAGGATTAACCGTGATGGCGTCCGATTGGAAGGCAATTTGGGTGCTGTTGTTTATCGAAACCTGTCCAATATGAGCATTCGCATATGCAGCAGCCGTATTGGGAACATCGCCTCTTTTAACATCGCCAATGACAATAAGCCCCTTTTGCTTTGCATAATGAATTGTTTCTGCGTATGACCAAATACCTTGCCAGCCATAAAGCTCATAAAATGCAATTTGCAGCTTTACAATACCCACCAGATGTTCCAGCGTGTCAATGACTTGTTTATTAAACTCCAGAATAACGTTTGCTGCATATTTAAGCATGTCATCCTGCAATTTTGAAAATTGCTGCTTAATAGACTCGGGTATGAGGTCAAAGTGAGGGTCTAATCCTACCACCACACAACAATTTTTTTTCTGTATGGCAGTTATTAATTTATCTGAAAAATTTGCTTTACGGTTTATTGCTGTCGCCACATCGAATGTCCTTAAATAACAGAAATAGATGTAAATAATTAAAGCATTAAAAAGTTCTTAAGAAGCTTTGGACCTTCTTCGGTGAGGAAAGATTCCGGATGGAACTGTACCCCTTCCAGCAAATGAACCTTATGCCGAATCCCCATAATTTCATCATTGTCGGCTCTTGCAGTAATTTCAAAGCAATCCGGCAGAGAATCTTCTTTCACAATGAGCGAGTGATAACGTGTGGCCACAAATGGATTGGAAAGTCCCTTATAAATAGTCTTGCCATCATGGATGATCATTGAGGTCTTTCCATGCATAAGCCTTCGCGCGCGAATAATATCCGCACCATATGTATAAGCGATGCATTGATGCCCTAAACAAACCCCCAATATAGGTATTTTACCAGAGAAATACCGTATGATATCATTTGATATACCCGCTTCTTTAGGAGTGCATGGTCCAGGTGAAATAATAATATGAGATGGGTTTTCTTTTTCGATCTTATCAAGACTTATTTTATCGTTTCTAAAAACTTCCATTTTTTCGCCAAACGCACCTATTTGCTGTACGAGATTATAGGTGAAAGAGTCGTAATTATCAACAATGATGACCATGATTTCCTTTGCCCTCAGACTGATACTATAAAAGGAATTATTGAATAGCAAAAAAGTTTTTAAGTACAGTTTAAATAAGCGATTAGATAATACATGCAGTTAACGCTGCAAATGCAAAAACAACTTGACAATATGACATTTTTTGTTACAATTTAAAAATTATAGACGTTGCAATATATTAATGTATGCTTTCATAGGTTGCTGTAGTTTCGCTGTTTCAGGCTTACTAAGGGTCGTAAATAGGAAAACAGCTTCAGATAAAAGTGGGTTATACCCACTTTTTTTTTTAATATCCATGATTATGCCCTTGTGTAGATTATATAAGAAGATTGAGAAATTTATAGTTAATAATTTTTGGACTATGCATATTTCTTAACGGTTTCGCATTGACAAAGTAAAAATATACCAATTAGAAATATATTGTGTCAACAATGTTAAGTATTTAATGTTTTTTGTGTCTAAATATACTTTATAAAAAAAATTTGCATCTAATGATCAGTATTTATTATTGATTATTTTCTAAATTTCATTTTAGATAAAATGGTATGGACAAAGAAAATTTACTCCGTTTAGTGGATAGTTTGCATAGAGACAAGGAAATTGCCAAGGAAGTAGTGTTCCAGGGCATTGAAGCTGCTTTAATTACCGCCGCGAAGAAGCATTTCAGGTCACAAGAAGCCGTTTCCATACAGATAGATAGAAAAACAGGAGAAATAGTGGCTATGGAAGGAGACCGCAAAATAGACCCTTCTGAATTAGGTAGGATCACTGCACAAACAGCCAAGCAGGTCATTATTCAAAAGATTAGGGAGGCGGAGAGGGATGTGATTTTCGAAGATTTTTGCAAGAGGAAAGGGGTAATTGTTAGCGGTAAGGTGCAAAGGTTCGAAGGGGCTACTATGATTGTAAATTTAGGCAAAACAGAAGGTGTTTTGCAAAAATCGGAACAAACGGCCAATGAACATTATACCATAGGAGAACGAGTTCGGGCAGTTATTCTTGATGTAAAAAAAATGGGAACACGTGTAAAAATAACACTGTCGAGAACTCATCCCGATTTTGTTCGAAAGCTTTTTGAATTAGAAGTGCCGGAAATTGCTGAAAATACTATCGAAATTAAAGCTCTGGCAAGAGAAGCAGGCCAGAGGACAAAGATTGCCGTTGCTTCAAGTGATGAGAATGTCGATTGTGTAGGCGCATGTGTTGGAATGCGCGGGTCCCGTATCAAGAATATTGTTGATGAGTTGAATGGTGAAAAAATTGATATTATCCGGTGGAGCGAGGAGCCGGAATTGTTATTACCCAATGCTTTGAAACCAGCGGAAGTTTCGGGAATAATTTTATCTCCCGAAAATCGAACGGCTACAATCGTTGTTCCAAATGATCAGCTTTCTTTGGCTATTGGGAAAAGGGGGCAAAATGTGCGCCTTGCTTCAAGGCTGACTGAATGGAATATTGATATCATTACCGACGCAGAATTTGAAAAAAGGCAAAAAGCCGGCGATGTTGAACTTGCAGAAGTTGCCGACATAAATGATGTTTCTGCTAATGACCTCGCGGGGAAAAATGTTGCTGCCGCTAATTCTGAATATAACGACAATGTCGAATCAAAGAGTTAATGAGGAAATAAATTTATTTTTTGGGTAATTGTTTTTGGGAATTTAAATGGGAAAAGTTAGAATTAGTTCGCTTGCAAAAGAGTTAGGCATTAAAAGTAATAACTTAATTGATAAATGCCATGAGAAAGGGTTAACGCATATCAAACACCATGCGAACACCCTTGATCCCGAACAAGTTGAAATGCTAAAAAAACTGTTCAGGCGAACTCCAAATGATTCGGCTACAAAAAAGGAACTTAAAGTGAAAGAGGCCATTAAGGTTGATGTAAAAGAACAAAAACGAGAAGATAAGACCATATCGCAGGAAGATAAAGAAATCAAATCTATTCAACCGGATAAAATTGTTAGATTTCACAAAAGCACTCCCCGGCAAAAGCAATCAACGAAAGTTGCACCTTCAAAAGTATTTTGGAAGAAGAAGCAGGTTGGCGGCCCTTCACATCAAAAAAACAAGGGATGGCGGGAAAGATATATAGAAGTTAAAAAACCTGTCGTTAAAGAACGAGAATCGCGCGTGATTATGGAAACGCCAATTACGGTAAAGGATATATCTTCTAAATTAGGAATTCGTGCAAATGAAATTATAACCAAATTGTTGCTTGAGCATAATGTACGCGCAACAATAAATCAAATCTTAAGCGAAGAAATAGTACAATTATTAGGTCTGGAGTATAACGTAGAAATAGAAATTAAGAAAAAAGAGGCTTCGGAAGAATACGATTTCGTTGCGGATCAAGTCTCTGTAAGAGAGGAAGACAAAGTACTTCGTGCACCAATAGTTACCTTTTTGGGACATGTTGACCACGGAAAAACATCGTTACTTGATTGTATTCGCAAGACTAAAGTTGCAGAAGGAGAGGTAGGCGGAATTACGCAACATATAGGAGCGAACAAAGTGGAAACAAATGGCAAACACGTTGTGTTTCTCGATACGCCAGGACACGAGGCTTTTACCGCCATGAGGGCAAGAGGTGCAAATGTTACAGACGTAGTTGTCCTTGTGGTTGCCGCAGATGATGGAGTAATGCCCCAGACAGAAGAGGCCATTAATCATGCTAAGGCTGCCAATGTACCAATAATTGTTGCAATTAATAAAATTGATAAGCCAGGTGCAAATACTTTGCGAGTTAAGCAACAGCTTGCTAATTTAGATTTGATACCCGAAGAATGGAGTGGAAAAACCCCATTTGTAGAGACTTCTGCAATAACTGGAGCAGGGATTGATACATTATTTGAATTGCTTTGGTTGGAATCAGAAATACTTGAACTAAAAGCTATACCAAAGAATCCTGCAAGGGGGGTTGTCCTGGAGGCCCATCTTAGTGAGGGTAGAGGTGTTGTTGCGAATGTAATCATTCAAGACGGAACTTTGCGTCAGGGCGATATTATTCTTTGTGGAAGAACATATGGTAGGGCACGCCTGTTAATTGATGATAAAGGGAAAGAGATAAAAGAAGCAGGCCCGGCATCACCGGTTTCAATTTCTGATTTTTCTGATATCCCAGAGGCGGGAGATAAGTTTTATGTGGTGAGTGATATACAAAAAGCCAGAGAAATTGCCGTGGAGAGAAAAAATAAAGACAGGGAAACTTCGCTTGCAAAACATCAGCATATTACCCTGGATAATCTTTATTCCATGATTGCAGATGGCAATGTGAAAGAAATCAAAATAATCTTAAAGGCCGATTACAAAGGCTCTGTTGAAGTATTAAAGAAGGCTCTGGATGCGCTGTCTACGAGTGAAATTAAGGTGAGGATTTTACATAGTGCTGTTGGCGGCATTACAGAGTCTGATGTACTTCTCGCAGACGCATCTGATGCGCTAATTATCGGTTTTTATGTAACCGCAGAAGAAAAGGCGCGTTTACTTGCAGAGGAAAAAGGCGTGGAGATCAGGCTTTATAAGATTATTTATGATGCAACTAACGAAATAAAGGCTGCAATGGAAGGAATGCTGGAACCTGAAAAAAAGGAAGTGGCATTAGGTTATGTTGAAATCAGGCAGGTGTACAATATTTCCAAATACGGTAATGTTGCAGGATGTTACGTAAAATCTGGTAAAATTACAAGAAATTCACTTGTTCGTTTGATTCGGGAAAATATTATTATTTATGATGGAAAGTTAGAGTCATTAAAAGTCATGAAAGATGATGTAAGAGAGGTGAAAGCTGGATTCGAGTGTGGTTTAAAAATAGCCAATTTCAATGATATCAAAGTCGGTGATATCGTTGAGGCATACGAAATACAAAAGATTGCCAGAACCCTTTCTGTATAACAAAAAATATTTTACAGATTTTTAGCGTATGTTTATTATATTTGCGTGGTAAAAGACGGTAAAATTAAAAAATACGACTTGAATACGGAAGATGATATCCCGTATGTGTTTTTTTCAAGGATGCTATGCTTTCGTTAAACACAAAGCCAAATTCTTGTTGTCAAATGAAAGAAAACAATATTTATCCAAGGTAGCGCAATAGCTACATTAATTTTAAAAAGAGAGTATATTTTGTTTGTATTTTAAAATAATTAATATCAACAATTAAATCAATTTTACCCATGCAGCGCTATGAATTTGGAATTTTGCAAATCTGACGATACAATGGTTGGTTTGTTGTGTGTACGTTTGATTATCCGTAATGCAAGAACTTTAAAAGAAAAACGACGTGTCATAAAAAGCTTAAAAGATCGTGTAAAAAATAATTTTAATGTCTCAATATCGGAAACAGGTGTATTGGATAATTGTCAGTATTCTAACTTGGGAATTGCAATGGTGGGAAACGACAGACAGTACGTAAACAGCACCCTTTCCAATTTAATTAATATGTTTGAATGTGCATCCTCATTTGAACTTGCCGGATACCGTATGGAATTTATGTATTCCCAGTCGTAATAAAATGTTTCGTGGAATTTATTTTTATAAAAGGTGGGTTGATTACGGCTTATGTCTAAAAGAAGAGCGGAAAGACTATCTGAATTTATTAAACAGGAAGTAAGTAAAATTATACTTTATAAAGTAAAAGATCCAAGGCTGAGTTTTATAACAGTAACCGAGGTGGATATATCAGCAGATTTGAAAAATGTAAAAGTTTATGTCTCCGTGCTTGGTGACGAATCAGAGCGGAAAAACACCCTGTGTGGGCTGGATCATGCCAAAGGATTTATACAGGCGGAGTTGGGGTCTTGTTTGCGGATAAAATATACCCCTCACTTGAAATTTTGCCTGGATGAATTAACGGAAAAACGTAATCGTATCTTAAAAATTATTGACGAAGCAGTTCGTGGAAGTTCTGTAATTGAAAAGAATGGGTCGGAAGAATGAAAACATTAAATTTTGGTTTGCCGAAAGGCAGTTTGCAAGAATCTACTATTGACATGATGAAAAAAGCGGGCTATACGGTTCGCGTCAATTCGAGGTCATATTACCCTACAATTGATGATGATGAAATAACTATAAGACTAATTCGGCCGCAGGACATGTCAAGGTTTGTGGAAAGAGGTATTATTGATGCGGGACTAACAGGTGCAGACTGGGTAAAAGAGGCAGGTTCTGACGTTAAAGTAGTGGTGAACCTTGTCTATGCGAAACAACAACTTACAAAAGTCAAATGGGTATTGGCGGTTCCGGAGGATTCAGAAATACGGTCTGTGCAGGACCTAAATAATAAAAGCATCGCTACGGAGTTGGTTAATGTTACCAGACAATATCTTGCGGAGAAAGGAATTGTTGCTGATATTGAATTTTCTCATGGTGCTACAGAAGCAAAGGCGCCTGATTTGGTCGATGCGATCGTAGAGCTTACCGAAACAGGTAGCAGTCTCAGGGCAAATAAACTTCGCGTAATAGATACAATTATGGAGTCGGCAACCCAGCTTATCGCTAATCACCAGTCATGGAAAGATGATTGGAAACGCACAAAAATAGAAAATCTTGCCATGCTTTTTGAAGGAGCAATCATTGCACGTGAAAAAGTTGGATTGAAAATGAATGTACCGGGAGAATCCTTGGAAAAGGTGTTAAAACAATTGCCTGCACTGAGAAAACCCACGGTCTCTACCTTAAGCGAAGGCGCCGGTTATGCGGTTGAAACAATGGTAGATGAAAGCATCGCGAGAAACATTATTCCGGCATTAATCAGGGCTGGGGCTGAAGGAATTATTGAATATCCATTAAATAAAGTAATACTTTAACGAGCCGTAACTATTTAACCAATTGAAGTATTATAGCGCCATCATGTCACTTTCTCCTCACTTAATAGTCGCTATTTTTTAAAGAAGGCTCGATACGGACAATCGGTAGCTGTATACGGATTCGTCGTATATCTTATTTTCCATTGGGCAGAGGTATTGCTTCGCCAGTAGTAACTTGTTATTTTATTTAAAGCTTACAAAGTGTAAAAAGAAATATGAAATGTTTTGGAAATCATTTACCATTACTGTTTTATCCGTAATTATCTTCTTTCTGGAGTTTTTGGGATGTAGCAATAGTAATATTACCATTAGACAAAATTCTCCAGTATCCGGTAAAGGGGTATTTCTACTCTTAAAAAGAATGGAAGATGCGTTTTCCTACTTTAGTGCGGGGTACTTTTTTTTACTAGAGAGAAATTGGGAAATGGCTGCGGATAATTTTGAAAAGGCGAATGAAATAGACCCCTCTTCTGAGAGAATCATAAAGCATTTGGCTACCTGTTATTTTCAATTAGGTGAGAATGAAAAAGCTATAAATGCCCTCGAAAAACTTGCGAATCAAACCCCACAGGAATTCAGCTTTCATTACACACTGGCCACTCTCTACGAAGCGGTTGGCAGAAAGAAAGAGGCAATTTCGGAATATGAATATGCCAGAAAATGTAAAATTACCAAACTGGACGAAGTTTTTCTGGCAGACGCCCTCTATAGGCTTGCAAATATTTATATAGAACTGGGCATGATAGAAAAAAGTGCGGAGTGTTTTAACACCATGTTTAATATGAACATTATTGCCCGTCCGGCAAAGTTTCATTATGAAATTGGATTAAAATACTTTGAGAAAAACATTGTTGAAAGGGCGTTGGAACATTTTTTGATAGCAAAAAAATATGACCAGGAATTATTTTTTTCGAGCTTTTATATAACACTATGCTATGATTTTTTAAATGATTATGATACTGCGGTTGAAGAAGCGAAGGAATTCCTTCTTAAAGAACCTGAAAATTGGGTAATGCGCCTTACACTCTCCGAAATTTATGAGAAATTGGGGAAAAAATCGGAAAGAGATGAAGAAATAGAAAAAATTAAGGAAATTATTGAAAATAACATAGAGATAGGCAGCAGGAATCCAAGAGAATATTTTTTACTCTGTCAGATATATAGTAACCAGAATAACATTGACGAAGCGATAAAAACAATTGAAAAAATGAGATTGTTACCATTAGAAGCAGAAACAGAAAAGGATGTTCACTTTATGTTGGCCAATCTTTATTACCAATGTCAAAAATATGATAAGGTGGAAGAAGAATTGCATTTGGCCATAAAGATAGACCCTGATTTTCACGAGGCCAACAATTTCCTTGGATATTTTTTTGCGGAAAATAACAGAAATATTGACGAGGCAATTACATTAATCAATAGAGCCCTTAACTCTCAACCAAAAAATGGCGCGTATCTTGATAGTTTGGGTTGGGCATACTATAAAAAAGCGCAAATAGAAGAAAGAGATGATTATTTATTCTTGGCGCTTCAAAAGCTGGAAGAGGCGATTAAACTATTGGAAGACCCAGATATTTTGGAGCATCTGGGAGACGTTAATTATAGTCTGGGCAGTTGGTACGATGCGTTGGGCGCATGGGAAAAGGCAAAGGTATTGTATGAAAAAATACACGTCTATGAAAAACAATTAGAAAATTTGACACGTAAAATTGACAAAATAAAACGTCTCATTTCTTTGGAAAAAAACAGTACAAAAATAATAAAACGTCATTTAGAGAAAAAAATATAGTTTGAAAATTTAAATTCTATGTATTTAAGTGGGGAATAATACACTTGGCAGGACATTCACATTGGGCTGGGATAAAACATAAAAAAAGCATTGCTGATGCTAAAAGAGGCAAGGTGTTTTCTAAAATATCCAGGATGATTACTATCGCTGTCAAAAAAGGCGGTAGCGACCCTAATATGAACCCGAAACTGGAACTTGCTATAAGTAAGGCGCGGATGGCAAATATGCCAAAAGACAACATAGAGCGTGCGATACAAAAAGGCATCGGAACGGGAGGCGATAATATCGAATTGCAAGAATGCTTGTTTGAAGGGTATGGGCCAAATGGAATAGCAATAATGGTAGATGCGTTAACCGATAATAAAAATAGAACCGTACCAGAACTAAGAAAACTATTTGAAAAATTTGGCGGCAATATGGGTGAAACAGGTTGCGTTTCCTGGATGTTTGAGAAAAAAGGCATTATATTGGTAAACAATAATGTGTGCGTAGAAGATGAATTTATGATGCTGGCGTTAGATGCGGGTGCAGAGGATTTGCAAACAGTGGAGGAATATTATCAAGTGTTATGTGCTCAGACTGATTTGGATGCAGTTAAAAAAGCTATTGAAACTCAAAATATAACCATAGAGAATGCAGAAACAAGCTGGTTGGCAAAAAATACTATAGAGGTGGAAGGAGAAGCATATAGAAAAGCGCTTCAGCTTATAGAGGCGCTGGAAGATCATGATGATGTAAATAACGTTTACTCTAATCTGAACTTTGCACAAGAATTTTTTAAGGCTGAAAAGTAAACGCTTTCCCAAGAGTATAAATTTTGTTTTTTTGAAAGTTGAGGTGTGTTGCTTGCACATGGATGGAAAAAGCACGCAGGAATTTAGCAGTAGTGTGCATAATTATTTTACGCCTTCTACACACGATGGGCAAAGCCATATTTTTGTTGCGATTTTTCAAAAAACCAGATTGTTGTCCTCTGTTTATTTATTTAGTTTTACGCTGGTAATTCATCTGGTGAAAGATTCTCCTCTTTATCACCATTGAATGAAATATCCTTCTTTTTTAAATGTAATAACTCGAGTACTTGTTCTCCGTCAAGTACTTCACATTCTTCGAGTTTTTTTATCAATACATTAAGCTTATCCCGGTTGTCCCGAATTAATTTTCTCGCTTTTTCGTAACATTCATTGATGATTTTAGTCACTTCTTCGTCAATTGTAACGGCGGTTTTTTCGCTGTATTCCTTCTCCTGAACAAGATCATGTCCGAGGAAAATATTACCCGATTGCCTGCCAAAAGTCTGAGGGCCTATTCTCTTACTCATACCAAATCGGCAAACATAATTTCTTGCTAGTTTTGACACCTTTTCAAGATCATTTTGGGCGCCGGTTGAAATTTCATCTAAAATAATTTCTTCAGCGGCCCTGCCCCCAAGCAAGACACAGATATTTTCCAACAGTTCAGATTCCGTTGTTAAATACTTATCTTCTATCGGCAATTGCATGGTATATCCCAAAGCAGCTGTTCCTCTGGGAATTATGGAGACTTTATGTACTGGATCGGTTTTGGGTAATACCGCGGCAATAAGCGTATGGCCTGATTCGTGTATAGCTACAGTTTTTTTCTCGGTTTCACTCATAATCCTGCTCTTCCGCTCAGGTCCTGCCAAAACTCTGTCAATTGCAGCTTCCAGATCTTCCATCCCAACAGAATTTTTATTGTGCCTTGCCGCAAGAAGCGCCGATTCATTAATAACGTTTGCTAAATCGGCTCCGGTAAAGCCGGGCGTGCGTTTTGCTATCGTTTTAAAACTAACATCCGGATCTATTTTTACACTTTTTGCATGAACTGCCAAAACGGCTTCTCTTCCTGAAAGATCAGGTCTGTCGATCGTTATTTGACGGTCAAAGCGCCCTGGACGTAACAAAGCGCTATCTAAAACATCCGGCCGATTTGTTGCCGCAATAATGATTATGCCCTTTTGTGAATTAAAACCATCCATTTCCGCCAAAAGCTGGTTTAAGGTTTGTTCCCGTTCATCGTGCCCCCCGCCAAGCCCCGCTCCCCTTTGCCGACCCACACTATCTATTTCATCGATAAAAACAATACATGGCGCCTTTTCCTTTGCCTGCTCAAACATATCCCGCACACGAGCAGCGCCCATGCCGACGAACATCTCAACAAAATCCGAACCGCTGATAGAGAAAAAATGTACCCCGGCTTCTCCCGCAACTGCTTTTGCAAGAAGTGTCTTTCCCGTGCCTGGAGACCCTATCAAGAGAACGCCTTTGGGAATTTTCCCCCCCAGTTTTTGAAATCGATCGGGATAAGCAAGAAAATCCTTAATTTCTCTTAATTCTTCTTTTGCTTCATCACATCCGGCGACGTCGGCAAAGGTTATTTTTTGTGTGCCATTATCAGAATAAAGTTTGACTTTTGCTTTGCCAAAAGACATGAAAGGGGAACCCATGCCGCTAAATTTCTTTAATAACAAAAACCAGACAAGCGTCATAACACCGAAAGGTATAATCCACCACATAATCATGCTTTTTAGGAAATTATTTTCCGATGCACCTTTAAAACGTACTTTTTGTTCCTCAAGTTCATTCACCAACGCTTGGTCTTGTATAGGAACAGTAAAAAACGCAATCTTGTCTTCTTCACCACTTTCAGCGGAAAGTTTTTTATAATAACCTCGAATAATATTTTGACCCACGGTGCACTCGGATATATAACCATTCTTAAGATAGAGTCTAAACTGGCTATAAGACACTTCTTCTGCTTTTGGAGAAAAAAACATCTGTGCCAGATATACAATAGCAAAGAAAAGTAGGATGTAACCAAGGGAAAAAGACCGCCGTTTGTTATTTTTTATGGGATGGTTATCTTTGATCATGTAATTAATAAAATAAAACAAAATATAATATAAATGTTAAAAAAGATAGACGAAACAACAAATTATATTAGAAAATAAGTCTATTGTCAAAATTTAAATCCCTGCTTCCAAGGATGATGTCAAAGTTCCGCTAAAAAAACAAATATGCCAAAGGCAGGTGAAAGGGTCTGCGGTGAATAGAATAAAAATTAGCGAATATATATGGACTGGATTTTAAGACCTGTGTAGTACAGGTATACCCGCTAATGAGGGCGGATAAAAAAATACGCATACTGCCTGTCAATTCAGGCATATGCTTCGCCATTTAATGCTGGCGGGTAAATAAAAAACTTGACTTATCGCCTGTTTCATACCTATAATATCGCCACTGCATTAGTGCTGTATGAATGGAAAATTAATAAATGGGGCAGATAGCTCAGTTGGTAGAGCACAGGACTGAAAATCCTGGTGTCGACGGTTCGATCCCGTCTCTGCCCACCACTTACAATCCTTCAAAGACCTCCCGTTTTTATCACCCGTCCGTATCTTACAAACACAGCAATACAAAAAAGCAACGTTTTTCCTATTGCAAGTTTTTTACAAAAACACAAATATACGGTATAGTATTACCTTATACAAATACAATGGAAATCGTGGCAACATTTCTGGAAAAGCAACGTATCCTTAAAATATCTTTCAAACCATTTCACTATCAAAAAGTCATTGTTTTATAGTTTTATAAATTAATTATTTTCAGGAAGCAAAGGAAAATGAAAAAGGGTCTATTTGTTTTATTATTGTATACAATGATAATTTTTGCAGTCAGTGTCTCCGCAAATACATTTACATTGGGAGCGCCAGCAAATGCTGGGATAAAACGGGCAAATCAGCAAACCCGTGATTTTATATATAAGGAGTTTGAAGAATTTGTTAAGGTAATAAAGGCTCTGCAGGAAAAGTATGTTGAAGAATTGGATATTAACACTATTTTTACAAACGCATACCGCGGAATGCTGTCGGAGTTGGACCCCTTCAGTCAATATATAAGTCACGAAGAATTAGAAGAGCTTAAGATCGAAACGGAAGGGGAGTTTGAAGGTTTAGGTATCGAAGTAATTGTCAGGCATGGGCTAATAACCGTAATAACCCCCATACTTGATTCTCCAGCATTCAAGGCAGGGATATTGGTAGGAGATCGCATTCTCAAGGTTGATGGCATACCAACCAAAGACATAACTATTCGTGAAACCGTAAAACTCCTTCGGGGGAAGCCGGGTACGACAACAACCCTTACTGTTTTGCATGAGGGAGAATCTATGCCGGTGGATATTACAATACAGCGGGCAAAGATCCATGTAAACAGCATAAGAGACGTAAAAATGGTGGATGAAACGGAGAAGATTGGCTACTTAGCTCTGATAAATTTCCAGGAAAACACCGTTGATGATCTGGATAAAACAGTGAAAGAATTATTGAAGCAAGGCATGGAAGGTTTAATATTGGACTTGCGATTTAACCCTGGAGGATTGTTGAGCGCTGCCGTGGGTGTTTCTGACAGATTTTTAAAAAAGGGCGTTATTGTTTCAACCCGAGGCAGAGGTCCTGACCAAAACATTCTATACCGCGCCCGCAGAGGCGGCTCCTATCCTGATTTCCCGCTGGTAGTACTGGTAAATAACGGAAGCGCCAGCGCATCTGAAATTGTCGCCGGAGCGATAAAGGATAATAAACGCGGTTTGCTGGTAGGCATGAAAACATTTGGCAAAGGATCTGTGCAGAGCCTGGTTCCAATACGCGAAGGCAATGCCGCCTTAAAACTAACGACCGCCAAATATTATACGCCATCGGGAGAATGTATCCACGAAAAAGGGATTGAACCCGATATTGAAATTCCGCTTGATTTTTCCCAGATGAGGGAATTGCAGGTAGAATTGTCAACGGCGAAAATAAGCAGGAAAGCGGATGATAAGGAAAAAGAACCCCCTCTCTTCAAAGATTTGCAACTCGAAAAGGCAAAAGAGGTAATAAAAGGCATGGAAACTGGCGGGAAATAAAATAACTAATAAGAGAATGGGCATTAATTCATGGATTTTTTACTACGGGCAAGGGGCAGGCATACCTGCTTTTTTCTCCAATTTAAGAGAATACGTTTTTCAAAAGACTAAAGTGTTACCATTGTTTCTATTGCCAATCCCACCCCTCAATTATTTTATGATGTTGGTAATCTGTGCGGTCATAACGAAGGGGGGTAATGGAGATATACCCGTCACTAAGCGCACTCAGATCGGTTCCTTCTTCATGGTATTTGGATTTATCTGTTCCTGTCAACCAGTAATAAGCCCTGCCGCTTGGGTCAATACGCTTTTGAAAGACTTCTTTAAAGTCCTGGGTGAATTGGTGCGTTATCTTGATCCCTTTTATCTGATCAGGCGGAATTGCAGGGATGTTTACGTTTAAGAGTAAATTTTTGGGGAGTTTATTGCTTAAAATACGTTGTATAACGCCTTTTGCTACCTCTGCCGCCCTGTGGATGTCATCATAGTGTTCTGTTATTTCGAAGGAAACCGCGATGGATGAAAATCCCATTACCGTGGCTTCCACCGCCGCCGCTACCGTTCCGGAATAAAGGATGTGGATACCCACGTTTGCCCCCATATTTAGTCCCGATATGACAATGTCAGGTTTCTCCTGCATAATCTCATTTACGGCAAGTTTTACACAATCGGCCGGCGAACCGTTAACGCCGTACCCGATAAATTCATTGTTCATGTGCACTTCCCTGATACGCAAGGGTTGGTTGAAAGTGATGGAATGCCCCACGCCGCTTTGCTCAATATCCGGCGCAACAACGGTAACGGTTCCCAGATCCTGAATATAGCGTTTTAACGAAGCGATTCCCGGTGCATAAATACCATCATCATTTGTGAGCAAAATCTGCATATGTTTTATCCTTAATAAGGAGTCTGCCGTATATTAAGCTGGACACACGTAATGATCATATTTTTTATCAATCTTCCAATATGGATTTTTTGCATTGATACCTTTGTAATTAAAACAAATCAAGCAACGCCTTTTTCTTTCTACTATGGTCTTCTTCTGTAATAAACCCCTCCTCCAGTAAATCTTTTATTTCCCTGAGCTGATTTTTTATATCCATATCATTCATTCCATTATTCAAAAGCATTTCCTTTTTATAATCATAGTCTTCCTGCAAAAGAATCCCGTCATTGAGTAGTTCGCGCAATATAAGTAATTTGGCTTTGATTTTACTTTCCCTTTGAACGACATTCGCGCCAGGTTCCACTTGTTGATAACCGGATGAAGAGTGAATATTGCTGCCAACTTTTCCTCTTTTTTGCGGTTGGCCATAGAAATCAGACCCGCCTGACCCGGCAATGTCAGGTTTTTTTATTTCAGGACTCCGGTATGTTTCTTCTGATATGTTCATAACCAGCCAGTTTTTGTGCCCAGGTTCAAATGCTTGTCCATACGCAGGCAATAACGTCCAAAAACGACTGCCTTTTATCTTAGTAGGGTCTTCCTTTGCCGTACCCATCCCTTTTTTCTCAGACACCAAATCGCTGTACGTTTGGAACTTTTGTACCCGGCTAAAAACGATATTGAGACGGCTATCCCTCATAAACATAACGCAGTAGTTCTGTTTATCCGCGAAAAACGGCCGCCCTGAGTACGAAACAACCTCTATTACCTGTGCAGGAGTTGCAACGGAAAAGGCCTGGATAATCAAGGGCACAAGCCTGCTGATTTCGTCATCCTGAAAGACGTTCACAGATGTACTCTTTTTCAAAAGCCCCTTTTCTTCGAAATAAATCTGCGATAATACATTGCCGATAACATCACTGTTCATTTCATAAGGATGATTGAATTGCAAAGAACCCCTGTTTGTTTTAATGGATAATTCTTTATGCCTCACCTTAATCTTCCCATCCTCATATGTTTCCGCGCGAATTGCACCCGCAACATGAAAAGATAGCATACAGAAGATAATACTAAAAAACATATTGGTTTTTTTAAACTGTGTATTCATTGAGTTCACCCAATTATTTCTACGGCTTCTGAAAGGTAACATATTTCAATTAATTCAATCCCAAAATCTTTTCCTAACCCTTTAGCGTTATCTTTTGGAATAACAGCTCTTTTAAAACCCAACCGTTGAGCTTCTTTTAATCTGATTTCAATTTGATTTACACTTCGCACTTCACCGCCAAGGCCAACCTCGCCAATGACTACCATATCCGGAGGTATTGGTTTCTCTTTAAAACTTGAGGCAATTGTCATTGCGATACCAAGATCCGCCGCAGGTTCGTAAACATGAACCCCCCCTACAATATTCACAAAGATGTCCTGTCCTCCCAATTTTAAACCAATTCGCTTTTCAAGTATGGCAAGGAGCATCGATACCCTGTTGTAGTCAACGCCGCTGACTTTTCTTTCCGGCATGCCAAATGTTGCCTTTGTTGCAAGAGCCTGAATTTCTACCAGCAAAGCGCGTGTTCCTTCCATACAGGGAATAATTGTAGAACCTGCGCTTACTCTCATCCCCTGTGAAATAAAAATCTCTGATGGATTGTCAACAGGATGTAATCCGTTTTTTCTCATCTCAAAGATTCCAATCTCATCCGTGGATCCAAATCGGTTCTTAACAACCCTTAGAATGCGATAGCATTGAAATTTTTCTCCCTCAAAGTACAAAACGGTATCAGCCATGTGCTCCAACACCTTTGGACCTGCAATTATACCTTGTTTGGTTACGTGTCCTACCAGAAATATTGCCGAACCCGTAGATTTCGCGGTAAAAATCAGTTCATTTGCGCATTGCCGTACCTGGGCAACGGTGCCCGGAGAGGATTCTAGCTGGGGCTTATAAATCATTTGGATGGAATCAATCACCACCAGGGTAGGATGTGTGTTGTGGATATTTTCTAATATAAAATCTAAATTTGTCTCAGAAACAACGAGTAATTTAGGTGACAATACGGATAGCCGCTCCGCCCTGAGTTTTGTTTGAGCAACGGATTCTTCTCCTGTGACGTAGAGCGTGGTATATCCTTTTTGACTGACATGCTGGCATACCTGTAAAAGGAGTGTTGATTTGCCAATTCCCGGAGTTCCGCCGATCAATACCGCAGAACCAGCAACCAAACCTCCCCCCAGAATTCTGTCGAATTCGCCGATTCCCATTTCGATACAAGGACAATCCTGGAGTTTTATCTCAGTTATAGGGGTGGGAAGTTGCCTGTCAAGCACGGCCGACAAAGAAGTAGCACCAACGGAATCATTACTATATTCCTCGACAGTGGAATCCCATTCTCCGCAACCGCCACAACGCCCTACCCACTTTAAACTTTTCCATCCGCAACTTTGGCAGACGTAAACAACAGATGTTTTCGCCATGTATCGTGAGAGTTATTCACCCCTCAATTGTTTCGTGCACCAAAATAAAAAAGGGCAAAAAAAAGCCCTTTTAAAATTTTTACCAACAAGAATTATGGTATTAAAAACACATTAAGCGACGCTTGCAGAGCCTGGATATTTTCAAAGGATTATTTGTTGCCGCTAAAAAAAAAAGAAATGTAAGCCGGAAATGATTCTATAATGCTGCTTTATGTAATAATGTTATCCAACAAATTTTTATTTAATGTTACACCCCTATTTGCATAGCGTATGGGCGAAGCATTTGCTATAAACTGGCAAATGCTTCGCCCATAGTTTGTTGGCATATCTCAAATTAATTAAATGCCATTTTCAGCATTTACCAGCACCGGTTCCGGTTCTTCAACAATATCCTCGAACACCAGCTTGCCATCTTGCAATAAAACTTTCACACTGGATTTTCCTTCGAATCGTCCCTGCAAAATTTCCTCAGAAAGAGGATCTTCTAAATAATTTTCAATAGCCCTCCTGAGTGGCCGGGCGCCAAAATTTTGATCATATCCCTTGTCTATAAGGAAATCCAACGATTCATCCGTCATTGTAATGCTGATTTGATACGGTTCCAATCTCTTTTTCACGTCAACAAGTTCAATTTCAACAATCTTCTTCAAATCATCTTTGTTTAAAGGTTTAAAAACAATAATATTATCTATTCTGTTTAAAAACTCCGGACGAAAATGTTTTTCTACCTCCTTTTTCAATTGTTCTTTCATTACCTCGTAGTTATCCTTCTCTGAAGCTTTGCGAAATCCTAAAGAGGCCTGATTTTTAATAACCTCCGCACCAATATTTGAGGTCATAATAATGATAACATTCCGGAAATCAACATGCCTGCCGAAACTATCGGTAAGTTTTCCTTCATCCATGATCTGTAACATCATGTTAAAAACATCCGGATGCGCCTTTTCAATCTCATCTAATAAAACAACCGCATAAGGACGGCGGCGAATTTTTTCAGTTAACTGCCCACCTTCCTCGTAGCCGATATAACCCGGAGGAGCTCCTATTAATCGCGAAATACTGTGCTTTTCCATGTACTCTGACATATCAATCTGTACAAGAGAACCTTCTTCTCCAAAAACCAATTTAGCGAGAGATCTTGCCAAATGTGTCTTGCCAACACCGGAAGGGCCTACAAAAATAAAAGAGGCCACAGGGCGATTTGGATTTTTTAGTCTCGCGCGTGATCTTCTGATTGCCTTGGAAATTGCCCTGGTTGCCTCTTCCTGGCTTATCACCATTTTATGAAGTTCCTCTTCCATGTGAAGCAGTTTCTTTGCCTCTGTCGATTCTATTCGTGAGATAGGTATGCCGGTCATTTTCGACACGACTTCATCAACAATTTCAACATCAACCTCCCCTTCCAATTCAGCATGTTTTTCCCGCCACTCTTTTTCGACAACTTCCTTTTTCTTTTTCATTTTGTCCGCTTTATCCCTTAACCGTGCCGCCCTTTCAAAATCTTGTATTGCCACGGACTCATCTTTTTCTTTTTCCAGCCGGATAATTTCGTCTTCCAGATGTTTTACGTCCGGCGGTTGCGTGGTTGCTTTGAGTCTTAACCTGGCGCACGCCTCATCGATTATATCAATAGCTTTATCGGGCAAAAATCTTCCGGTAATATAACGAATGGAAAGTTCTGTAGCGGCTTCTAATGCCTCATCGGTAATTCTTACTTTGTGATGGGATTCATAACGGTCGCGAAGTCCTTTTAGTATTTCAACCGTCTCTTCTTTCGAAGGCGGCTCTACGATAATTGTCTGGAACCTTCTCTCGAGCGCACCATCTTTTTCTATATATTTTCTGTATTCGTCCAAAGTGGTAGCTCCAATACACTGTATTTCTCCCCGGGACAAGGCGGGTTTTAAAACATTGGATGCATCTATGGCGCCCTCTGCCCCCCCTGCGCCGACAAGGGTATGCAACTCATCGATAAAGAGTATGATGTTTTTTGCCCTTTTTACTTCTGACATTACCGCCTTGATCCTCTCTTCAAACTGGCCTCTGTATTTCGTACCGGCTACCATCATTGCCAGATCAAGGGCTACTATTCTGCGTCCTCTCAGCAATTCAGGAACATCCCCGTGAACCACTACCTGTGCAAGGCCTTCAACTATCGCAGTTTTTCCCACGCCGGCTTCCCCCAGAAGAACAGGATTGTTCTTTGTTCGCCTGCATAAAACCTGAACAACACGTTCAATCACATCTTTCCTTCCAATAACCGGATCAAGTTCTTTTTCTCTGGCCTGCTGTGTAAGATCGCGCCCGAAAGAGTCAAGCGCAGGAGTTTTGGAACGGCCTTTCTTTTCTTCTTTTTCCTGTGACTGATTGTTTTGCGCCGATTCCGACCCCAGCAAACCAATTACTTCCTCCCGTACTTCTGCAGGTTTAACGCCCAGGTTCAATAATACCTGCGCGGCTACACCTTCCTGTTCCTTCAACAAACCCAACAATAAGTGCTCCGTTCCTATATAATTATGTCCCAACGCCCGCGCCTCTTCCATCGCATATTCCAGCACCTTTTTTACGCGGGGCGTGAACGGAAGCTGCCCTACTGATACCAGATCAGATCCGCCTTGCACTATTTTTTCTATTTCAATACGTATTTTCTTTAATTCAACATCTAAATTTTGCAGAACATTAGCCGCAACACCGCTTCCTTCTTTCACCAGTCCCAATAATATATGTTCTGTCCCAATGTACTCGTGATTAAACCGCCTTGCCTCTTCCCGCGCAAGGGCCATAACCTTTCTGGCACGGTCAGTAAATCGATCAAACATAAAACACCTATCCTTTCAAAGTTTCTATCTTTTCAAGCCGTTTCCTTACATACAACGCACGAATTATATTTCTTTGCGAAGAAGTAAGCTCGCGCCCTTCTAACTTTTGTAAATGTCCCGGTAAAGTAAGAACAAAAAGTTCATTTAATGTTTTCATTTCAATATCATTTATAATTCCCAAATTAACGCCCATCCTCACTTGCGAGAGAAGATGCATGATTTCTTCCGAAGTAATCATGCGTGCAACCTTCAGCATCCCGTACGATCTCCACACGCGATCTTCCAGTTGTTCCCTGCTTTCAGCGATCAGGGCCTTTCTTGCAATCCGTTCGTAACTGGTAATCCTGGGAATTACCCCTTCAATAATTTCAATAATTTCGGCCTCTGATTTTCCAAGGGTAAACTGGTTTGAAATCTGATATAAATCCCCGGAGACCTGCGTCCCTTCTCCGTATAACCCTCTTACTACCAAGCCAAGCTTCATTACGGCATTAAATACTTTTTCTATATGATGTGTCATTCCCAACGCCGGCAAATGAAGCATTACCGATGCCCTCATCCCCGTACCAACATTTGTGGGACAGGCCGTCAGATATCCAAATTGCGATGAATACGCATAGTTTATTTTTCTTTCCAGTTTGTTATCAATAATGTCTATCGTTTTCCATGTTTCCCGAAGCTCAAGGCCGGAACGGATTACCTGTATTCTTATATGGTCCTCTTCATTGACCATAACGCTAATATTTTCCGATTTTTCAAAAGCGACGCCTCTTTCTTTTTCACCTTCAGCATGTTCCCTGCTAATAAGGTGTCTTTCTACGAGAAACAGCCGGTCAACAGAAGAAAGTTCTGACAGGTTAATATAACTAAGGGCAGGGGCAACGTCCGCTTCTATAATCTTTGTTCTTATAAGTTCCTCAAGTTCCTTCTTTTGTTTTACATTAGCACGGGAAAGAAAGGGATATTTTGCCACATTTCTCGCAAGGCGAATCCTGCTGCTTATAACAATGTCAGATTCCGGTCCCGTTCCCCTAAGCCATTCACCTGTATTATCAGCCAAATCACTTATTTTCATTATTATCGCCCGAAAGTTCGTATATTTTATCTCTCAACTCAGCCGCCCTTTCATAATCTTCCTTTTCGATTGATTTATTCAATTCATTTCTAAGCTGCATGAGTTCATTTTTTTTAATCATTTCTTTCCCCGCCCTGGAAGGCACCTTTCCCACATGCTGTGCGCTGCTATGCATTTTTTCAAGCAAAGGGATTAACCCCTTTCTGAAAACAGTATAATCCATAGGGCAACCAAGTCTCCCGTGTGAACGAAATTCCAAATATGATAATCCGCAAACAGGGCAGACAATCTTGGATAACTCGTTTATCCCCGGAGCAACCTGATTAATAAGATTTGTTAATATTTCTGTAGGAGAAGGTACCTTGGCAATCTGCGTGCTTACCCCTTGCGCACATTCTTCACAAAGATGCCGTTCTTTCTTCACATTACCAACGATTTCCGTCAAGTGCACGGTTGCGTATTTTTTGTTGCAGGATTCACATTTCATGCTTTGTCACCCCCCCATAAATCTTTCCGCGGGAAAACATTACTTCTTTTCCCATTTTAACAAATCTGTCACTCTTCCTAAAGAACTTTTTTCAGATAATATTTCTTTACGAATCCTATTTTCTTTTTCCAGACAATCCATGCCATAGTTAACGCTGATTTCAGATTCCGCCTGAGGCACTGCCATAAGCCCGTCCTCATCCCCGATTATCCAATCCCCCGGCATGATTTGAATTCCGGAGATATTCAGAGGCACATTAATTTCCCCCAATCCTTTGGGTTCTCCCGCATCAGGCATGACTAATTTTGTATACACGGGAAAATTCAATTGCTTAATTTCCGCCGTATCGCGAACCGCCCCATAAACTACCAAACCGCTTAATTTTTTTTGTATAGCGCTGTGCGTAGCCAGTTCTCCCCAAACAGCAGGCCCCGTTCCGCCGGCGTCAATTACGATTACATCCCCTTCTTTCGCAATATCTATGGCTTCTACCGGCTTAGCCCAGTCGCCGGGATAGGTTCGAACGGTAACGGCCGTGCCTATAAGTTTTACGGAAGGGTTTACCGGATACAGCCCTACAATACTTTTCGCGCGATGACGGCCATCGGATATGTTTGCGGTCGAAAGTTTCATGAACGCATTCCGGACGTCTTCACGGGTTACTCTTTTGAAAAAACCGGTCTGAATTCTTCTGTTTTCTTTAACCGCTTGCCTGATATTGTTTGCCGCATCCCTGGCGTTTTCTGATTTAGTGATATATCCGCCAACAATTACGATTTGCGCCCCGGCATTGACCGCATCAACAACATTTTCAGAATTTATGCCCCCCGCGACAGCAACAGGGGTATGCGCATTTTCGCATATGTGCCGTAATACATCAAAAGGTGTTTTTCCGCTCATTTGATCGTCGATTGCGGTGTGGATAGAAATATAATCGACGCCGCATTTTTCAACAATTCCGATACGTTCATCAATTGCGTCGGCATCCATAAAATCAGCGCATACTTTTATGCCATAATTTTTACCGGCCAACACACATTCCCGTATCGTTGCGCCAGGCGCATTGCCCATTACCACCGCAATATTGGCGCCTGCTTTTGCAGCCATTTCCATTTCTACGCGTCCGGCGTCCATAGTCTTCATGTCAGCAACCAGCGTCGTATCGGGAAATATTTCTCTCAGCCGGCGAATGGCATTCATTCCTTCGCTTTTTATAAGCGGGGTACCTATTTCCAGCCAATCAGCGCCCCCTTCTATTGCCTCACAGGCGACCTTTATCGCCCTGTGAATGTCCACAAAATCAAGGGCCACCTGAATAATTGTATGCTTTTCAGACATTATTTAAAAAAACCTTATTCAAAATACGTTGCGCCACACCGGTCTGATTCCCACGTAGTAACCTTTTCAACCTTTATGCCTGAGGGCATGGCACTTGTTAATTCTCTGTAGATTATTCTGGAAATGTTTTCGGTGGTTGGGTTTTCGGCCTTAAAATGTTCCATGTCATTTAAGTAAGTATGATCAAATTTTTTTGTAATGTCTCCGATAAGTTTTTTTGCTTCTCTGAAATCAATAACCATGCCGAGATTGTCCAGCTTTTCTGACTTCAAAACAACCTGAACCTTCCAGTTATGGCCGTGAAGATTTTCACACTGTCCTTTATATCCCCGAAGATTATGTGCCGCTGCAAAATCCGTATCGATTATAAGTTCAAACATGTATTGCTCCGGAAAGAAATGGTTTTTAAAGAAAGGTATTACTAAATGCTACATTTTTTCGTAAAAGGGACGGGCAATTGGACGAACATTACTTTTTACCTGAAGCTTTGAAAAAAGCTTATCCGCGGTAAAATTAAAAGTCAAGGGTTTTTAATCGAAAGAATGTGCTTAAAGTCTCTTTATAAAAAAACATAGGATAACCATCCCTTCATTTTAAATGGGTCATTTTCTTTTGAAATGTTTGTACAATTCATCCAAAGAAAGAGATAGTGTCGTCGGACGGCCATGGGGGCAGTTATTTGTATAGGCATTGATATTTTTTTTCTTTTCCATGAGTTCTTCTATTTCCTGATACTCTAATCTTTGTCCCGCTTTTACCGCGGCCTTGCATGCCATGATATTGACTAATTTATTCATGACACCTTCATTGCCCTTCCGGGAATCTTCCTCGCCAAAATCGTGCGTCAGGTTTTCTATAAATTCTTTTCCATTTAAATGTTTCAGGATTTGTGGAAAGGAACGAATCATTATGGTATTGCTTCCAAATTCCTCAATCTCTATGCCAATGCCTTCCAGTTGTTCTTTTATACTTAATACGAAAAAAAAGTCTTTTGGGTTCAATTCCACAAGTTCCGGTATCAGTAATCGCTGGCGGGGGGATTGAGAGGACTGCATTCCTTTCAATATCGCATGGTACAGGATTATTTCATGCAAGGCATGCTGGTCTATAATATTCAACCCTTCACTCGTCTCTTCTACAATAAAGGCATTATGTATCTGGAAATACCTTTTTTTGCCGGAGACAATCGCTTTTCCAACAGATATCTCATCTCTTATTGGCGGCGCAATAGTGTGCTTCACATCCGTAAATGGCTCTGACACGGGCGTTTTTCCCACTGTTTTTTCAAAAGGGAATTGTTCCCATAAAGAGGTGTTTCTAGAATCAACCGTATCTGCATTTCCCCAGTCTCTTTGAAATGTCTTTTCCGGCGTCACTATATCTATGGATTTGGGTTGAGATTTATTCAAGGCGTCTTTTAGCGTAGAGAGCACATAATTAAAAACAACACTCTTATTACGGAACCTTACCTCCGTTTTTGTAGGATGGACATTGACGTCCACCTCAGACGGCGCAACCGTTAAAAATAAAAATACTATGGGGTATCGTTTGCTCATTAATTTCCCATGGTAAGCGTCGCTGATTGCACGGTAAATAGCCGTATCTTTAATATAACGTCCGTTTAGAAAAATAAATTGCAGCCTTCCATTCGCTTTATTCAGAAATGGCGGTACAATATATCCCTTGAGGGAAAACATCTCTTCCCGGAGAAAAGCGGATAAAAGATGTTTTTTCAATTCACTGCCAAAAAATGTCTCAATTCTTTCAATTACTTCCTGAACGGGTGGAAGGTTGAATACCGTTCTGTTGTTGTGTCTTAACGTAAAATGGATATTCGGATAACACAGGGCAAACCGCGTTAACACGTCTGAAATATAAGACATCTCCGTGGGCGCCGTTTTCATAAATTTCTTACGCACGGGAGTATTAAAAAAGAGATCCTGCACCTCTATCTGCGTGCCTTCCGGCGCCCCGCATTCTCTCACATCGCCAATGCGGCCACCTTCGATTTTTATTTCTGCGCCGCTTATCGCCCCTCTTATTCTCGAAGTAATTTTTGAGTGAGATACTGCACCAATACTGGGCAGGGCTTCGCCGCGAAACCCCAGTGTGTTTATCGCAAACAAATCTTCCGCGCTGGATAGTTTGCTGGTAGTGTGGCTTCGGAAAACAAGAGCAAGGTCTTCCGCGTCAATACCAACGCCATCGTCGGATATTCTTATCAGTTTTCTTCCCCCGTCTTCCAGATAAACATCGATCCTCTTTGCCTCTGCATCAATGGCGTTTTCAACGAGTTCCTTCACCACAGCGGCAGGCCTGTCAATTAACTCGCCTGCCGCAATTTTATTAATTACCGACGGAGGAAGAATTTTAACTTTGCCCATTTTCACACACTGCCCTAAATCCTAAACAAAAAATACTCACAGTAAAAGCCATGGTAACCCTTTTTTGATATTGTTCATTATCAATAGTAAATTGCCTCTTATCCCCTGACACGACACCTTTTTTCATGATACACAACAAATTTATCAGATGCATTTAACATTGACTATTATTATAATGCTATTCCAAATTAAATCTTAACGTTTTTATAAAAAAACACGCTTTCCTTTTACAATATTTATCAATAACTTCAAACTCATTGTCACCGGGTTACGAATTATTTTACCGAAATAACTCCCCTTACCCCACCAGCATTGGACAGGGGCAGACACACTTTCTTGCAGCTAATTTAACTTAAAAATACCAACTTCAAACCTTTAAACAACAGGAACACAAATGGAATTTGAAGGAAGAAAAAGGGTCATTATTGAAAACGTAAAGCCGCAAATCGATTGCGGACGGTTTCCTGTAAAACGGGTCATCGGGGAAAAGGTCGTGGTTCGGGCAGACGTCTTTACCGACGGACATGACGAAGTTGCCTCTGTACTGCTATACCGTAATGCAAAAGAAAGAACCTGGCAGGAAATACCAATGAAATCAGTGGGAAATGACCGATGGGAAGGAAACTTTACTGTCCTGGAAATTGGCGTCTGGTATTATACCATTGAAGGGTGGGTGGACCACTTTACTACATGGCAAAAGGAGTTGAAGAAAAAGTATGATGCAGGTCAGGAGATAGACGTAGATATCCTGACGGGCGTTGCCTATATTCAAAAATCAGCAACGCTGGCATCTGGCAATGATTCCAAAAGACTTCACGCATTTGCAAGCGCCATAAAAACAGAAAAAAATACCGATGAAGCCCTCGTTCTTGTCTTTGATGAGGGATTAACTTTGCTTATGAAAACCTGGCCGGACAGGAGTCTCTCTACTATTCATGATAAAGAATTGCGTGTAGTGGTTGACAGAAAAAAGGCTCTTTTCAGCGCATGGTATGAGCTTTTCCCGCGTTCCTGTAATTCTGAACCGGGGAAATCCGGCGCGCTGAAAGACTGTGAATCAATCATCCCTGAAATCGCAAAGATGGGTTTTGACATATTGTACCTACCGCCAATTCATCCGATTGGTATAACTAACCGGAAAGGAAAAAACAATTCTCCTGTCCCGCAGAAGGGAGACCCGGGCAGCCCGTGGGCAATCGGGTCGCACGAAGGCGGACATACATCAATACACCCTTCTTTAGGCGCTGAAAAAGACTTCAAGTCTCTTATTGAAAAGGCAGGAAAATACAATATCGATATCGCAATGGATATTGCATTTCAATGTTCTCCCGATCATCCATACATAACGATGCACAAAGAGTGGTTCAAAATACGTCCCGATGGGTCAATACAACATGCGGAAAACCCGCCTAAAAAATATGAAGATATTGTTCCCCTTAATTTTGAAACAGAAAACTGGAAAGACCTCTGGCATGAGTTGAAAAACGTGCTTTTTTTCTGGATTGAACGCGGGGTTCGTATATTCCGGGTGGATAATCCCCACACAAAACCTTTTGCCTTCTGGGAATGGTTAATAGAAGAAACGAAAAAAATATATCCGGATGTAATCTTCCTTTCAGAGGCTTTTACGAGGCCAAAAGCAATGTACCGGTTGGCAAAAGCAGGGTTTACGCAATCATATACCTATTTTACATGGCGGAATACAAAACAGGAATTGATTCAGTACATCACTGAACTCACACAAGAAGAGTTAAAGGAATATTTCAGGCCAAATTTCTGGCCAAATACGCCGGACATTTTACCTGAACAACTGCAATACGGGGGGAGATCCGCATTTATAATACGGCTTATCCTGGCAAGTACACTGTCTTCCAACTATGGTATTTATGGCCCTGCCTTCGAACTGTGCATAAACGAAGCGGTAGCGGGGAGGGAAGAGTATTTTAATTCTGAAAAGTATGAGATAAAACAATGGGACCGGGATGCGCCTGGAAATCTGAAGGATCTGATAACAAGGATAAACCGGATACGAAGAGAAAATGCGGCGCTGCAGGACACATGGAATATACAGTTTTACGAAGTCAATAATGAATATCTCCTGTTCTACGGAAAGGCAACAGAAGACCTTTCCAATATTATACTCGTCGTTGTTAATCTGGATCCGCACCACGCTCAATCAGGATGGGTCCGTGTTCCGGTAAAAGCATTAGGAATAGACACGAATCAATCATATCTTGTGCATGATCTGTTGAGTGAAGAAAAATACGTATGGCAGGGGGAAAAAAATTATGTAGAACTCCGGCCGGACGCCACCCCTGCATATATATTCAGAATCAGAAAAAAACTGAGGAAAGAAACCGATTTTGATTATTATATGTGAAGGAGCAATGTTATATGCCGCCAAAAGATGTGATCATCCATGAAGATCCCCTCTGGTACAAGGATGCAATTATTTATGAATTGCATGTAAAGGCTTTCTACGATTCGAATAGCGATGGGATTGGCGATTTCAAGGGCGTCACAGAAAAACTGGACTATCTGGAAAATCTCGGGGTAACCGCTTTATGGCTTCTGCCCTTTTACCCATCTCCGTTAAAGGATGATGGTTATGATATAGCAGACTACTTTGGCGTCCATCCCGATTACGGGACGTTAAGAGACTTCAAACTCTTTATCAAAGAGGCGCACAAAAGAGGTTTGAAGGTGATTACAGAACTTGTTCTCAACCACACCTCAGACCAGCATAAATGGTTTCAGTCCGCTAAAAGACCTAAACAGAAATCAAAAATGAGGGATTTCTATGTATGGAGCGATACAACTGACAAATATAAAGACGCTCGCATAATTTTTAAAGACTTTGAACTTTCCAACTGGACGTGGGACCCTGTGGCAAATGCATATTACTGGCACAGGTTTTATTCCCATCAGCCTGACCTTAATTTTACAAGCCCGGCCGTGCAAAAAGAAATGCTCAGGATTATCGATTACTGGCTTGATATGGGAGTTGATGGTTTCCGTCTGGACGCAGTGCCGTATCTGTTTGAAAAGGAGGGAACAAACTGTGAAAACCTTCCCGAAACCCACGATTTTTTGAAAAAGCTGAGGGCGCACGTCGTAAGTAAACATGATAATGTTATGCTCCTGGCAGAAGCAAATCAATGGCCGGAGGATGCTGTCGCATATTTCGGCAACGAAGACGAATGCCATATGTCATTCCACTTTCCCCTCATGCCAAGACTATTCATGTCAATCTGGATGGAAGACAGGTTTCCGATTATTGACATCTTTGACCAGACCCCGCTATTGCCGGAAACGTGTCAATGGTCTCTTTTTCTGAGAAACCACGATGAACTTACCCTCGAAATGGTAACGGATGAGGAAAGGGACTACATGTACCAGGTATATGCAGGCGACCCCGCTGCAAGGATAAATCTTGGCATCAGAAGGCGGCTAGCCCCCCTGCTTGGCAACAACAGGAGAAAGATAGAGCTTATGAATGCACTCCTTTTTTCCCTGCCGGGTACGCCTATTATTTATTACGGGGATGAAATCGGGATGGGCGACAATTTTTATCTGGGAGACAGGAATGGTGTACGAACGCCCATGCAATGGAATGTTGACCGCAATGCCGGGTTCTCAAGGGTAAACCCCCAAAAACTCTACCTGCCCATCATTACAGACCCGGAATACCATTATGAGGCAATCAATGTGGAAAACCAGGAAAGAAACCGCGCATCCCTCCTCTGGTGGATGAAACGGGTAATCGCCATGAGAAAACAGTTCAAGGCCTTTGGCAGAGGAAGCATAGCGTTTCTGCTTCCTGACAACCCGAAGGTGCTTACATTTATACGCAGTTATCAGGAAGAGCACATCCTTGTCGTTATGAACCTGTCACGATTCTCACAGGTAGTGGAGCTTGACCTCTCAACTTTTTCCGGTTGTATACCGGAAGATGTTTTTAGCGGAAATAAATTCCCAAAAATATCTAAATCCCCTTATGTGCTGACTATTAACAGGCACGATTACTATTGGTTTCTGATACAAAAAGAAGCGGAAGAATTGCGTCTTGCGAAAGATGAAAGCATCCCGGAACTGAATATAAGCGGGAAATGGGAAACTGTTTTTCAGGGTAAAACAGCAATAAAACTGGAAAAAACAATCCTGCCTGCTTATCTTAAAAAGAGCAGATGGTTCGGAGGTAAGGCGCTTGATATTCAGGAAGTCAAAATTATCGAAGATATTTCATTGCAGAAAGACACACATCCCGCTCAAATTATCCTGCTTGATGTAAAATATAACAACAAAGAATCGGATACCTATCTCCTTTCTTTTTCTTATCTGAGCGGACCCGAGGCAGAAACGATGCTTCATGAAAGCCCGCAGGACGTCTTGATAAAACTTAAAACGGACAATGCGGAGGGGATTGTGTATGACAGCATTTATGATGAGGAGTTTCATAAGTTTATATTAAAAATGGTGGTAAACAGGTTCTCTGTGAAAGGTACGCAGGGAAGGCTTGCCGTTCGTCCGGGAAAGATGCTGAAGCAATACCGGCTGAAAGAATTACTTTCGGAAAAATCATCCGTGTTAAAAGCGGAGCAGAGCAATTCATCATTGCTTTATGGCAAGGAATTAATTTTTAAACTATACAGACGCCTTTCCGAAGGAATTAATCCGGAATGGGAGACAGGCAACTTTCTTTGCGAATACACTTCATTCTCCAACGTTCCGCCGTTTATAGGAGAAATAGAATATATAAAGAAAGGGAACCAACCGGTATCAGTTGGCATTCTCCAGGGCTTTATTCCTAATCAGGGGGATGCGTGGTCGTATACCCTTGATTCATTAATGACGTATTTTGACCGGGTTTTCGGGAAAAAGAATGAAATTCAGGAAATGCCACCGACTCCTGTGTCCCTTTTGGAGCTGGCATCGCATGAGGTACCATCGCTGTTTCAGGAATTAATTGGAGGGATATATCTTGAGGCGGCAACTCTTTTGGGTAGAAGAACGGCCGAACTGCATATCGCATTGTCTAAGGAAACCGATAATAAAGACTTTCGCCCCGAACCGTTTTCCCTGCTGTATCAAAGGTCTCTGTATCAATCAATGCAGTCTTATCTGAAAAAGGTATTTTCCCTGCTCAGAATTAATATAAAAAAACTACCGGATAATACAAAAGAATCAGCCGATAAGCTACTATCGCAGGAAAGAAAAATAATAGAAATCTATAAAAACATCTTTAAAAAGAAATTTGCGGCGATGAAAATAAGGATACACGGCGATTATCACCTGGGACAGGTGCTTTACACGGGCAATGATTTTTTTATTATTGATTTTGAAGGAGAGCCGGCAAGGAGCCTTAGCGAAAGGAGATTGAAAAAATCCGTATTAAAGGATGTGGCGGGAATGATACGGTCTTTCCATTACGTGTCAAATACCGCCCTCTTAAAACATATTACCATACGACCGGAAGATATACCGATATTGGAACCATGGACTAATTTATGGTATCAATATGTAGCGGGGGTTTTCCTGAAATCATATATAGAAACGGCAAAAAACACACACCTGTTTCCGGAAAACAATGAGGATTTTGCTATAATGCTGACCTCTTTTCTTCTGGAAAAGGCTGTTTATGAACTTGGATATGAATTAAATAACCGGCCAGAATGGACATCAATACCCATAAAGGGCATTTTACAACTTTTGGAAACAAACAAATGATGACAGAAAAAAACAAAACCTATGAAGGCATTAATATGAAAGAAAGTCTTTTAACAGACCACGACGTTTATCTGTTTAAGGAAGGAAGCCATTTTCAGCTCTATGAGAAACTCGGCTCCCATATTGTAACCTTTAGCAATGAGAAAGGTGTTTACTTTGCCGTATGGGCGCCAAACGCTGAAAAGGTATCCGTAATAGGCGACTTTAACAATTGGAACAAAGAATCGCATCATCTCAGAGCAAGAGAAGACAGTTCCGGTATCTGGGAAGGATTTGTTCCCGGCATTGGTGAAGGAGCAATCTATCGTTACCATATTCGTTCACGATACAACAATTACCGTGTCGATAAAAGGGACCCCTTTGCCTTCTACGGCGAAATCCCCCCTGACAGCGCTTCTATTGTGAGGGACCTGGCTTACGCATGGGGCGATCAGGCATGGATGAAGGAACGATCGGGGAAAAATAATATCAATGCTCCCTTGTCCGTCTATGAGCTCCATTTGGGTTCATGGAGGCGTGTACCGGAAGCAGGAAACAGATTCCTGAATTACCGTGAAATGGCGCAATATCTTGCGGCATATGTAAAAGAGATGGGATTTACCCATATCGAATTACTCCCTGTAATGGAACACCCTTTTTATGGTTCATGGGGATATCAGGTAACAGGATTTTTTTCCCCGACGGGCAGATACGGAACGCCGCAGGATTTTATGTATCTGGTTGATTATCTGCATCAAAACGGGATTGGCGTCATCCTCGACTGGGTGCCGTCACATTTTCCCTCCGATGAACACGGGCTTGTTTACTTTGACGGCACGCACCTTTATGAACACGCCGATCCGAGGCAGGGGTTTCATCCTGATTGGACAAGTTACATTTTCAATTACGGCAGGAATGAAGTACAAAATTTTCTCGTGAGCAATGCCCTTTTCTGGCTGGATAAATACCATATTGACGGATTGAGGGTAGACGCCGTTGCCTCAATGCTGTATCTTGATTACTCAAGGAAAGAGGGAGAATGGATACCAAACAAATACGGTGGCAGGGAAAATATTGAAGCCGTCAGTTTTTTGAAAAAATGCAACGAGACAATATATCATTTTTACCCCGATGTTCAGACCATCGCAGAGGAATCCACTGCATGGCCAATGGTTTCAAGGCCAACGTATGTAGGGGGGCTTGGATTCGGAATGAAATGGAATATGGGATGGATGCACGATACATTAGAATACTTCTCAATCGACCCCATTTACCGGAAATACCACATGAATCAAATTACCTTTAGCATACTGTATGCCTTTACAGAAAACTTTGTCCTGCCGCTTTCACACGATGAAGTTGTGCATGGAAAAGGGTCATTATTGTACAGGATGCCGGGTGATGAGTGGCAGAAGTTTGCAAACCTCAGGCTGTTATTTGGTTATATGTTCGGACATCCCGGAAAGAAACTACTATTTATGGGCGGTGAGTTCGGGCAGACAAAAGAATGGGATCACGAAGAAAGCCTGAGCTGGCACCTTCTTCAATACCCAATACACAAAGGGATGCAGGAATGGGTTAAGGACCTCAACCGCTTTTACAAAACTGAACCTGTACTGTATGAAATTGATTTCGAATATCACGGTTTTGAGTGGATCGATTTTCACGATATGGACAGTAACATCATAAGTTTCCTGCGAAAGGGAAAGACGGCAAAGGATCAGATCCTGGTGGTCTGCAACTTTACCCCTGTGCCAAGATACAACTATCGCATTGGGGTTCCCTATGGCGGATTCTGGAAAGAGGTACTGAACAGCGACGCAAAACATTATAACGGGAGCGGACACGGAAATCTCGGGGGAGCAGAGGCAAGCCCGCTGCCTTCGCATGGCAGATATTATTCGCTTGCACTGACACTTCCGCCCCTGGGTATACTTTTTCTAAAGAGAGAAATGGACGAAAAATGAGGATTGGGGCAAATTATCTCGGAAACGGAACGTGCGAGTTTGTGGTGTGGGCGCCTTTTCTTAAAAGCGTTGCGGTAAAACTCATTTCACCCGACGAAAGACTGCTCCCTATGAAAAAAGAAGAAAAAGGCTACTGGAAGGTTTGTATTGAAAAAGTATATCCTGGTACCTGCTATTTTTATCAGCTCGGGGGAAAAACAGACAGGCCCGACCCGGCTTCATACTTCCAGCCTGCCGGAGTACATCAGTATTCACAGGTAGTGGAATTCGACTCCTTCAAATGGAAAGACAGCACATGGAAAGGAATCGCACTTTCACAGTTAATAATCTATGAACTTCATGTTGGGACGTTCACGCCTCAGGGTACTTTTGACGCAATATTGCCAAGATTAGATGATTTAAAAGGCTTAGGCGTCAACGCAATTGAATTGATGCCCATCGCTCAATTTCCCGGGGAAAGGAACTGGGGATATGACGGTGCCTATCTCTTCGCCGTGCAAAATTCGTATGGCGGGCCGGAAGGCCTTATGAGACTTGTCAATGAATGCCACAGGCAGGAGATATCTGTGATCCTTGATGTCGTATATAACCATCTCGGCCCGGAGGGAAATTATCTTGCAGAATACGGACCGTATTTTACCGACAAGTACAACACCCCTTGGGGAAAGGCCATAAACCTTGATGACGCCTACAGCGATGAGGTACGATCGTTCTTTATCCAAAATGCGCTATTCTGGTTTAAAAATTATCATATCGACGCCTTACGGCTTGACGCCATTCACGGTATTTACGATATGATGGGGGCAAAACATTTTTTAGAGGAATTGAAGGATAAAACGGCAGAACCCTCCGAACAAAAGAAGAAACCTTTTTACTTAATTGCGGAAAGCAACCTGAATGATACAAGGATAACGAGGCCAAAAGAAACAGGCGGGTATGGCATAGATTCCCAGTGGTGTGATGATTTGCACCATTCACTGCACACACTTCTTACCGGAGAACGCACAGGTTATTATTGTGATTTCGGCGAAACAAGGCATCTGGTAAAAGCCATCGGAGAAGGATTTGTTTATTCGGGAGAATATTCTCGCTTCAGGAAACGCAGGCACGGTAATTCTTCAAGAAACTGCCCACCGTCGCAGTTCGTCGTCTTTTCGCAGAATCATGATCAAATCGGCAACAGGATGCTTGGGGAACGGCTATCAACGTTAGTTTCTTTCGAGGCGCTAAAACTTGCCGCCGGCGTAATACTTCTCTCGCCTTACATACCGCTTTTGTTCATGGGAGAAGAATATGGCGAAGCGGCGCCTTTTCTTTATTTTGTCAGCCATTCGGATACTCATTTAATTGAAGCGGTAAGGCGCGGGAGAAAGCAAGAGTTTCATACCTTTCAGTGGAAGGGAGAACCGCCTGATCCGCAGGACAATAAAACATTTTTAGCATCAAAATTGCACTGGGAAAACCGGAAAAAAGGGAACCATAAAATATTACTGGATTTTTATACACATTTAATTCATTTGAGGAAAACGATCCCCGCCCTCTCGAATTGTGATAAGAACAAACTTTCCGTGTACGGCATTGAGGATAAAAAGGTTGTATTTTTGCAAAGGGGGGAGGGAAGGGATAACTCTTTTACCGTATTTAATTTTAGTGCTGGTGAGGTGTCCGTAAAACTTCCCCTTCAGGAAAACCACTGGAAAAAGATCATTGATTCATCAGATGAGGTGTGGAAAGGACCGGGGTCATTGTTGCCGGAAAAAACAGGGCAATTTAATCAAATCACTCTGAGAAAACACTGTTTTATTTCATTTATAAAGGAATAATCTCTTTATGGAAAGATATATTTGTATTCACGGCCATTTTTATCAACCGCCAAGGGAAAATCCATGGCTGGAAGACGTGGAACTTCAGGATTCGGCGTATCCTTATCATGACTGGAATGAGCGGATAACCGCCGAGTGTTATGCACCGAATGCTACTTCGCGCATTCTCGACGTTGACGGAAGAATAGTAGATATCGTAAATATATATTCAAAGATAAGCTTTAACTTCGGCCATACCCTGCTTTCATGGATGGAAAAGCATAAACCAGACGTATACCAGGCAATTCTTGACGCTGACAAATTGAGCAGAGAACATTTTTCCGGGCATGGCTCAGCTTTGGCTCAAATATACAACCACTTGATCATGCCCCTTGCCAATAAAAGAGACAAGTATACACAGGTTATATGGGGACTAAGGGATTTTCAGTCAAGATTCGGAAGAGATGCGGAAGGCATGTGGCTTCCGGAAACTGCCGTAAATACCGAAACCCTTGAGGTACTGGCAGAACTGGGAATAAAGTTCACCGTACTGGCGCCCCGCCAGGCCCTGAAAATGAAAAAAATGACAGACCAAAATTGGATAGTTATGGAAAACGGAGAAATAGACCCCACAACCCCATACATTTGCAAACTTCCTTCAGGAAGAAGCATCTGCATCTTTTTTTACGACGGGCCTATTTCACAGGACATCGCCTTTGGCAGTTTGCTGAAAAATGGAGAAAACTTTGCAACACGATTGCTTTCCGCATTTACCGAAAACAGGGACTGGCCTCAGCTTGTGCATATTGCAACTGATGGTGAAACATACGGACATCACCATTTTAAGGGCGATATGGCGCTGGCGTATTGCCTGTATTATATAGAATCGAAAAATCTTGCAAAAATTACAAATTATGGGGAGTATCTCGAAAAACACCCGCCAATGTTCGAGGCAAAAATAAAAGAAAACACCTCATGGAGCTGTATCCACGGGGTTGAAAGATGGAAAGATAATTGCGGATGTTGTTCGGGCCGCCATCCCGGCTGGACGCAGGAATGGCGTGCGCCTCTCAGGACTGCTATGGATAAACTCAGGGACAAACTGGCAGCCATTTATGAAACAGAAGCGGGAAAATACCTTAAAAATCCCTGGTCAGCAAGAGATGCTTATATAGAAGTCATCCGGGACAGATCAGAAGCTACAGTTCGCAGGTTCCTCGAAAATCAGGCGATTGAAACGCCTGCAAAAGAAGAAATAATAAAAATACTCAAACTCCTTGAAATGCAGCGGAATGCCATGCTGATGTACACCAGTTGCGGATGGTTTTTTGATGAAATTTCAGGTATCGAAACAGTGCAGATTACCCAGTATGCCGCAAGGGCAATTCATCTCGCAGAAGAATTCTCAGACTCTGCTGTCGAACCTGAATATCGCGCCCTTTTAAAGGGTATAAAGAGCAATGTGCCAAAATATGAAAACGGCGACAAAATATATGAATTATTTGTAAAGCCATGCAAAATAAACCTTCTCAATGTCTGCGCCCATTATGCAATTTCTTCACTCTTTGAAGATCTTCAGGAAGATACGCCAATTTATTGTTACTCGGTAAAGACAGAGCAGTATGAGAGGCTGCACGCAGGGAAATTAAAATTAGCCCTGGGTAAAACGCAGGTGGTGTCCGGTATTACCTGGGAGGAAGCAGTAATTGTGTTTGCAGTGATTCATTTAGGGGACCACAACGTAAGCGGGGGCGTAAAAGACTTTACAACCGATGAAGAATTTTCAAACATCTTTAAGGAAATCAGGAGTATTTTTGACAGAGGCGAGATTCCTGATGTTATACGGCGGATGGACCATTATTTTGGCGACTATAGCTACTCCCTGGGGCATCTCTTTAAAGACAGAAAAAGGATGATCTTAGATCAAATCCTGCAATCCACAATGAAGGAAATAGAGGTTTCGTTCAAGATGATTTATGAAAACAATTATTCCTTGCTGAATTTTTTCCATTATCTGCAGGCCCCCCCGCCTCGTCCACTTTTTTTAACTGCAGAATATACGGTAAACAGAGATTTAATAAATATTTTTTCCGCAGAAGAAGAAATGAGTCTTGAAAAACTTGAAAATCTGATAAACGAGACGAAACGCTGGCCATTTACGATTGATAAAGACGCCATCGGTTTTGCAGCAAACGTATGGATAAATTCACGCATGGAACGGCTACGAAAGAAACCAAGCGACATTTCTCTTGTTGAGGAAATTGACGCCGTGATAAAACTACTAAACTCTCTATCCATTAAGCTGGACATGTGGGAGGCGCAAAATATTTATTTCCATATCGGAAAAAACATTTATCACACAATGAAAGAAAAGTCATTAACAGAAGACCCCCGTTTTAAAAGATGGGAAGAGGCATTTAAAAAACTGGGATATTATCTTGGGGTGAAGGTGTCGTAGGAAATGACTCCCTTCTGTAAATTTCAAAACAGAAAAAATCAGGCAGGCAACAATAAGAGACAACGCATGCGTTGTCTCTCTCTAAAGTGTCACCAAATAGTAAATCGTAAATAACAATATCCCGGTTGGGAACGTAAGCAAAATAATTTTTAAAATGTAAACACACCATGAACAAAAGAAGAAGCGGCATATTACTACATATAACATCACTCCCATCGGCATATGGTATCGGGGATTTTGGGCCATTCGCCTACAAATTCATCGACTTCCTGGCAGAAACGAAGCAGTCTTTATGGCAAATCCTGCCGTTAAATCCCACATCCCAACCCTATGGAAACAGCCCCTATAGCAGTTGCTCCGCCTTTGCGGGAAACCATATCGTAATAAGCCCGGACATGCTCGTGGAAGAAGGACTGCTTGCCAAACAGGATATTGAATGCAACAGGCGCTTGCCAAATGACCGGACGGATTACGCAAATACCACCATCTATAAGGACGGTATTCTTCAAAAGGCATATAATAATTTTCAAATACAGAAAAAAGAAAAACACGACTTTCCGTTATTCTGCGAACAGAACACTCATTGGCTGGATGATTACACGCTATTTATTGCCCTTAAAGAACATTTCCAGGGAAAGGTATGGAGCGACTGGCCTGCGGAAATAAAATACAGAAATGCTGACGCAATGAATGAATGGAGAGAAAAATTAAAAGAACGGGCGGAAAAGGAAAGGTTTGTCCAATACATATTCTTCAAGCAATGGCACAAACTCAAAGAGTACTGCAATAAAAAAAACATACAAATAATCGGAGATATTCCTATTTATGTTACGTATGACAGCGCTGACGTATGGTCACATCCTGAATTATTTAAATTAGATAAAAACGAACTACCCTCATTTGTAGCGGGAGTGCCTCCGGATTATTTCAGTAAAACGGGCCAAAGATGGGGAAACCCTATTTATACGTGGGATTTTCATAAAGAAACGGGGTTTTTGTGGTGGATCAAACGTATAGAACACAACATGAAACTTTTCGATATTGTCCGGTTAGACCATTTCAGGGGTTTCGTTGCGTATTGGGAAATCCCCGCACACGAAGAAACTGCCATTAATGGCGCCTGGGTTGAAGTTCCTGCCGAAGACTTTTTTACCACTATTTTTAAACACTTTCCTAATTTACCCCTTATCGCAGAAGACCTTGGCACCATAACTCCGGATGTAAAATTAATTATGCAAACGTTTCAATTTCCCGACATGAAACTTCTATTGTTTGCCTTTGGCGATGATGTGGCAAAAAATCCTTATGCACCCCATAATTATGAGAAAAACTGTGTGGTATATACCGGAACACACGACAACAATACCATAAAAGGATGGTTTAAAAATGAGATTAACGGAGAAACAAAAAAAATGCTTTTTAACTATCTGGGAAGAGAGGTTTCCGAAACCAATGTGTGCCGGGAATTAATACGACTGGCAATGATGTCCGTTGCAAACACGGCGATCATTCCTATGCAGGACATCCTTGAACTTGACGAAGAAGCCAGGATGAATTTACCGGCAACCACTGAAAATAACTGGGCATGGAGACTGCTTCCCGAACAACTCACGCCATCCGTAACGAATGAACTGAGAGAAATTACCGGAATTTACGGGAGAGGCTGATATGATGCAAACACACTTTCACACCCCACGCATACCTATTGCCACCTACAGACTACAACTCAATAAACATTTTACCTTCCCTGACGCAAAAAAAATAGTTGCCTATCTGCATGCTTTGGGCATAAGCGACATCTATTGTTCTCCCTACCTGAAGGCTGGGGAGGGCAGCCTTCACGGGTATGACGTAGTTGATCACCATTCATTGAATCCTGAAATCGGCACAGAACAGGAAATGGATGAATTATCCCGGGAGCTTGAGCATTATGGAATGGGGCACGTATTTGATCTGGTGCCCAACCATATGGGCATTGCGGATAAAGAGAATATATGGTGGATGGATGTGCTGGAAAATGGGATGAGTTCCTGCTATGCGAATTTTTTCGATATAGACTGGAATCCCATAAAGGATGAATTAAAAAATAAAATACTCCTTCCCGTCCTGGGAGATCAATATGGCAACGTCCTTGATAATCAGGAATTGTCCCTGACGTTTGAAAACGGCGCTTTTTTTATACTTTACTACCATCACAAATTCCCCCTAAGACCGCAAACATACCCGGAGATTTTAAAACACCGGCTGGAGGAATTAGAAAAAACCTTACCGGAGGAAAACCCCAATCTGGCCGAATTTTTAAGCATTTTAACCGCTATTGACCATCTTCCCGCATACACGGAAACAGAAGAAGAAAAAATAAGGGAACGTCGCCGCGAAAAAGAGGTAATCAAAAAACGGCTCCATACCCTTTACAACGAAAGCCCGGAGATCAGACATTTTATCGACGAGAATGTGCTGCTGTTCAACGGACAAAAAGGAGGCACGGAAAGCTTTGACCTCCTCAACAACCTGCTGGACAAACAGGTGTACCGGCTTTCCCACTGGCGAGTCGCCACCGAGGAGATTAATTACCGGCGGTTTTTTGATATAAGCGATCTCGCTGCAACCAGGGTAGAAGAGCCAGACGTTTTTCGGGAAACCCATGAACTTGTATTTAGCCTCATCCGGCAAGGGAAAGTAACAGGGCTGCGGGTAGATCATCCCGACGGATTGTACTGTCCGCCTGAATATTTTAAAGAATTACAAAAGAACTGTTATCTCCTGACCCTTGAGCGGAACGCGAAAAATTCAAAAAATAATCTCGCATCAGCGGATGAACAATCAGAGGAAAATACGCTAAAGCAATACCATGAGATACTTGCAAGGGAACCGCACTATAAACCATTTTATATTGTGGGAGAAAAAATACTGGGAAGGTCAGAAAAGATACCGGAAGACTGGCCCATTTTCGGCACAACAGGATACGACTTTCTTGCCGCGGTGAACGGCATATTTGTTGAAACAAGGAATGCAAAGGAATTCGACAAAATATACTCCCGGTTTATTAAAGAAACAATATACTTTCACGAAATTGTCTATAAAAAAAAGAAGCTCATTATGCAAGTGGCAATGTCGAGCGAAATCAACACGCTGGGACACTATCTAAACCGCATCTCTGAAAAAAACAGGCATACCAGAGATTTTACGCTAAATAGCCTGGCTTACGCGATTATTGAAGTAATCGCATGCTTTCCCGTCTACCGGACATACATTCATTCCCCAGAGGTCGACGAACGGGACAAACGTTATGTTGAACATGCCGTTTCCAGGGCAAGGCAAAAAAATCCCGCCCTTAATGAATCGATTTTTTTCTTCCTAAAAGACGTGCTTCTCAACAATTATCCCGGATATTTTAAAGAGGAAGACAAAAAGGAATGGCTTAATTTTACCATGAAATTTCAGCAGATTACGGGTCCGGTTATGGCAAAAGGGGTAGAGGATACTGTTTTTTATGTATATAACCGCCTCATTTCATTGAACGAAGTTGGCGGCAGTCCCGATTGGTTTGGGACTTCAATCGAAGCCTTTCACGGACAAAATACGGAAAGGGCAAAATCATGGCAACATTCCATGCTAGCCACTTCCACCCATGATACCAAACGAAGCGAAGACGTCAGGGCACGTATCAACGTCCTCTCCGAAATACCGGCAAAATGGAGAGAATGCCTGATAAGATGGAGCAGAAACAATAAAAAACACAAACATCTTGCAGGAGACCTGGCCGCCCCTGGCAAAAATGAAGAGTATTTATTTTATCAAACACTTATTGGCGCCTGGCCTCTTGAGCCAATGGACGATTCAGGGTATGAAATCTTCAAAAACAGGATCAAGGAATACATGCTCAAGGCGTCACGCGAGGCAAAGGAAAATACAAGCTGGATAAACCCAAATACGGCATATGAAGATGCATTAATGCACTTCATTAACAACGTAATGAACAGGAAGCAAAACAATGCTTTTTTGCATGATTTTAAAAGGTTTCAGGGAGAGATTTCTCATTATGGCATATATAATTCAATCGCACAGACATTGCTTAAGATAACTTCTCCCGGAGTTCCGGATATTTATCAGGGGAATGAAATATGGAGTTTTTGCCTCGTGGACCCTGATAACCGCATGCCCGTTGATTATGGCATGCGAATAAGCATGTTGGAAGAATTAAAAGGGCAGGAAACAAACGGCGGAATGCAGGCCTTTATTACAAATATGATGAGAAACAGGGAAAATGGCATGATAAAGCTGTATGTTACCCACAAGGCGCTTACCTTCCGGAAAGAGAACAGAGAGCTATTTGAAACGGGGAATTATACGCCCCTTGAGGCTGCGGGAACAAAAGAAAACAATGTATGCGCATATGCAAGAAACAGCAACACCAAAACCGCGATTGTCGTTGTACCCCGGTTCATGACGCAAATTCTTTCCCATGCGGAAGAGTTGCCTTTTGGAAAGCACGTGTGGGGGGATACCTTTCTTTCCCTCCCTTTTGAAGATAGCGCTGCGGGATACCAAAACATTTTTACAGGAGAGGTTGCGAAGACCACTATTCATAATAATACAAAAGGCATATTCCTTTCAGAAATATTTACCACCTTTCCGGTGGCCTTGATGGAAAAAATTTGTTAAGGTATCATTCAACAATAATTGGCCACAATTTTGTTTTTTGAAAAATTCCAATAATAACGCTGTTTGCCGCATAGTGTATGGGCGAAGCATTTGCTATAAATTGTCATAAATGCGTTCATACCCAAACGGGCAAATGCTCCGCCCCTACTTGGGAAAGAGCGTTTTTAATTCTGAATTCAAAATCTAAAATCTAAAATTCCTCAGGTCTTACCAAAAACAAAGCCATGCAAATGCCTATAAAAAATAGTGCTGCTATTGAAAAAGAACAGAAAGGTTTTCATACCCGTTTTTTGTCAGAAGAGGCAAAACAACAGTTGACCAATGACTTTAAACAGGCAAAAAAGCGACTCATTTTTCTTGATTACGACGGCACTTTGACGCCATACGCAAAACATCCGCTCATGGCAAAACCCGGCGAAAAACTGCTTTTGTTACTAAAATGCCTTTCGGACAATCTGAACAACGACGTCATTATTATCAGCGGTCGCGGCAAGGCCACACTGCAAGAGTGGCTTGGTTTGCCCGATATCGCACTTGCCGCCGAACACGGCGCATGGATAAAAGAAAAACACTGCGGCTGGAAGCTTAGCGGTTCTTTTGCAAGTGACTGGAAACCAAAGATACGTCTCATCCTTCAACAATACACAGATCGTCTGCCTGGATCATTTATTGAGGAGAAGGATTTTTCCATCGTATGGCATTACCGCACCGCAAATGAGAAATTATGCTTAACAACGAAAACAGATTTATTACATACGATTGCAGCAGATGCGAAAGCTATGGACATAGAAATTTTGCAGGGCAATACCGTAATCGAGGTGAGAGCAGCAGGGGCAAATAAAGGCATTGCGGGAATCTACTGGATTGAAAAGAAACAACCAGATTTTATATTGGCCGTCGGAGACGACATCACCGATGAAGACCTGTTTTTTGTACTTCCGGAAACAGCATATTCAATAAAAGTTGGGACATCACCTTCATTTGCAAGATACCATTTGTCAGAAAATCAACAACCGGCGGTCATAGAATTGCTTGAAGAATTGGCGAAAAGCTGATATATAAAAACAGTCGAATGCTGTATTCATTATCTTATTCCAACATCCTTAACAGATAAACACATCTTCTATGAAAAAAAGAATTGCAAAAATCGAAAGAAAGACCAAAGAAACGCAAATTGAGCTTGTTTTGAATATTGACGGAGAAGGAATCTGCAACGTTAGTACAGGGATTGGTTTCCTGGACCACATGCTCGAATTATTAACCAAACATGCCCTATTTAATTTGGATATTACCGCACATGGCGATATTCAGGTAGATGGCCACCACACGGTTGAAGATATTGGAATATGTCTTGGTCTGGGAATAAAGGAGGCATTGAGCGACAAAAAAGGAATCCGCCGTTTTTCAAACGCCAGTATCCCCATGCAAGAAACGCTGGCAAATGTAGCCATAGACATAAGCGGAAGGTCTGCGCTGGTATTTAATGCAAACTTTCATAATGAAAAGATTGGCAATTTTGATGTAGAACTTATTCGGGAATTTCTTGAAGCATTCACAACGAATGCAGGTGTTAATTTACACATAAATATTCCTTACGGTACAAATTCCCACCATATGGCCGAGGCGGTATTCAAAGGCATGGCAAAGGTATTGTGCGAAGCCGTCCGCCTTGATGAACGCATAACCGGCATACCCTCAACGAAAGGAGTACTTTAATGTTACATGACCGTTCTTTTCTTTTTTTTTCAAAACCTGAACGCAGCTTCTCAGGAAAAGGCATTTCCTATGTTCTTTACATCGCATTCCTTTTCATCATAATCTTCCAGGTACACACTCCCGCCTCATTATGTTCGGAACTTGCGGAGAGTCCATGGCCTATGTTTCGGCATAATTTACAACATACCGGACTAAGTCCTTATAAAAGCATTCAAAATCCAGTGATAAAATGGACATTTCAAACTGAAGGAGCTGTGACCTCTTCACCATGCATTGGGAATGACGGCGTTATTTACTTTGGCTCAAAGGATAAAAAACTTTACGCTGTTGCCAGTGATGGCAAACTGAAGTGGACATTTCAAACACAGGGAGAGGTTGAATCTTCCCCCGCAATAAGAAAAGACGGAACAATTCTGTTTGGATCATGGGATGGCAATCTTTATGCTTTAAATGCCGACGGGAGTTTATTGTGGAAATATGCAGCTGAAGGAGGGATTATTTCGTCTCCGGCAATAGCGCCGGATGGAACAATTTATTTTGGATGCTGGGATAAAAAATTACATGCAATTACTTCAGACGGAAAATTAAAATGGACGCAGCGAACCGCAGACCACATAGTTTCATCTCCTGCGATAGCACCGGATGGTACGGTATACTTCGGCTCTGAGGATTACTTTTTGTTTGCCATGACGCCGGAAGGAAAAGCATCGTGGAGTTTCGGAACACGGTATATTCTGGATGCATCCCCCTTAATCAGACAAAATGGCGATATCTGCGTAGGATCAGAAGACGCAAAGTTTTATGTTTTCCAACCCGATGGTCAAACAAAATGGACATACAATACCTTATATGATATTGATTCATCCGCAGCAATCGATACAGAAGGCAACCTTTATGTTGGTTCCGGGGATAATAATCTCTATGCATTTACCCCAGATGGAAAGTTGAAATGGACATATGCGGCAGGAGGCTCAATTCGTTCTTCACCAGCGGTTACATCAGACAATGTTATCTATTTCGCATCGGGAGATAAAAAAGTTTACGCATTGGACCAAAACGGCAAGTTGAAATGGTCTATCACTACCGGAGATGCGGTCGAATCATCGCCCTGCATTGACAAAGACGGCACAGTATATATCGGTTCAAATGATGGAAAGCTCTATGCTATAGGAGAAAAAAACGCCAATAACTAAAAGTATAACGATGTACACCCCATACGCATCAACCTAATTTGGCGTTTTAGGAATTTAAAAGTTGTAGGATGAAGCGACTGCTTCGTCATAGGCGAAGTGGCACTTCGCTTTACATCGAAAAATCGTCGAAGGCATAACTCCATTCTCGTTCCCAAGTTCCGACTTGGGAACGCACGTGCCATGGAAGCTCCTGCTTCCATTTAATAGTATCACTTTAGCTTTTTGAAAATACTCAATAAAATTAAGGTTTTCGATGTTTACAAAAAGAAAGGTATATACATAATTATTAAACACACCCCTTAAATTCCCTCATTCCAGGCAGGTTCAGGTTTGTAACCTGAACCAAACGTTTTATACTTTCAATCAAACCTTCTATTGGCAGAAGAAATGACAAATAAATTCCAAATTCCAAACAAGGATTTTGGTAACACTTTAGTCTTTTGTTATTTGAGCATTGGAGTTTTACCGCAGTACATGGCCCCATTATCCGCATAAACTCATCGGTTCAGGTTGCAAACCAATGTCATTAAGCTAAGGATATTTGATCAAAAAACAACCCCCTTTATCCCCCTTTTTTAAGGGGAACTTTTATGGCAGGCTGCTTAACTTAATGACATTGGGTTGCAAACCTGAACCCGCCGGGAGTCGTGTAATGTTTACGCTGAATAGTTACGAACTTTTTAGATAAAAAAAAGGGCCAGCAACATAATTTACTTGCTGGCCCTTAAATACCTCAATTGCAACTTTATAGCATCAATATACGTAAAAAACCACTTGTTGTAGTTACATTACGCCTTCATTCTTACTTTTACATCCTTAATCTCTTCAAATGTCTGACCTGCAACAGGCAACTCACCGGCGCCTGAACCACCTTGTACTGCAGCGCTCATTTTCTTTGCGCCCTGCTCGTCCATATAGTTTGCAAACCAGTACAGGAATGTTACAAAGAATGCACCTCCCACAATATTACCCAAGGTAACTGAGACAAGATTCCATCCGAACATCTTGCCGAAGTTGATAACAGCAGGATCATGAGGCAATAAACATGCCAGCGTCATAATAGTCATATTTGCGACACAATGCTCCATACCTGTGGTAATAAAGCAGAACAAGCACCACCAAATCATAATAAGCTTGCCGGAATCACTGGTGCACCTGAAACTACTCCAGATAGCAAGACACACAAGCCAATTACAAAAAATACCCCTGAAAAACAATTCCCACCATGGCGCATTCATTTTATATGTTGCTATTTTCAACGCAAATGACAGCCATGGATCTTTGGCAAAAATACCTGTGGGAATAAGCATCAACGCAAATAACATTGAACCTGCCAAATTACCTATATATGTCCAAAACCACCCCAACATACTATCGCCAAACGTTACTGTACCTCTCAAAGCACCTTTAAATATCAGCAAATTATATCCCGTAAATAATTCACAACCGGCTATAATTACGAGCGACAATGCGATACCAAACACCATTCCCGCGGCAATCTTGCCCAGCCCCGGATTTATAGCTCCGATAGGAGCTGCAACGATAAATGCAAGTATAACGCCAAACCCAATATAAAAACCTGCCATCACGGAAAGCGTCAAAAAGCCTGTAAGGCTATGTTTCATGCAAGTCGCTTTTTTAAGCGAAATCGCCGCAATTGCATCAACAGCACCAGTATATAACATTAATTTCTTCTCCTTTAAAATAATGTTGAAAACACCATCTTAAAAACCTCTCCTTAAGCCTCGCTAATACCGCTAAAATTGCTACCATTCAAACTGAGCAACCCGATACATTTACTCCTTATTTGCCTTTGCTTACTGCCTGAAAACACCTCCTTTCCCTTTCATCTCATACATAATAATTCCCTCTACAAAATACTTGTACGTTTTTTGCCGCAATACAGCACAGCAAAAACAGACATAAAGGCAATGAATGCATAAACTGAAGTATCCTAAGTCCATCCTTTTTTTCTGTTTTCGTTTTACACACACCTAACTATCAGAACAAATGACTCTTTTTCTGCCTTCGTACTCTGCTATTTCCCACTCCTCATATCGCTGATAGTCTGCCTTGCAAGCGACAACTGGTCCTCCAGCGCCCATATTTCTCCCTGTAATTTTGCCTTTTCAGCCTCAAGGAATGCAATAGCATCGATCATTTCCTGATTTTTACGTTGCAGCTCCAACTCCCGCTGGGCAAGCAGTTTCGCAGCATTTTCCGCCGATTCCTTTTGCTGTTTTATTTCATTTACCAACGCATTCGCTTCTTCAACCGAAGCAAATGCCTTCATAACCCTTTTGGTCGTTTCTTCCTTAAATGTTTTTTCCCTCCGGTAACCAAGGTCTTTCATGGAATAATATTTATTTATCATCTTCACCGCAAATGCAATGTTTATGAATAACAATATTATTATAAAAGCCTTTGCATTTGTCGAGAAACCCTTTACCTGTTCATTTCCCATAATTTACACTCCTCGTTAGTGTATTTAAATTCCTACTATCATATAAAAGCTTATCTTTCCGTTATGTCCCTAAATACACCTTCAATTCTTAACGGCTTACCATTTTCATCACGGACAAGATTACAAGTTGTTTCAGAAATAAATTTCTCTCCATTTTTTCTCTTGCAATAAGCGGTAAAATCTCTCCATACTTCCACCTCTTCCAATTTCTCCAACAATTCCTTCCTGTCATCGGGATTTACATAAATATCCGCCAATCGCGATCCAATTACTTCTTCCGGCGAGCTGTATCCAAGAATAGCCGCCCCCGCCTGATTAATCCAGGTAAATACGCCATCCTTGCCAGGTTCACACTGGAAAATCCCCTCTTTCAGAGAATTGAATAACAGCCTGTATCTCTTTTCAGATTCAATAATATCCAGCTCCGCCTTCTTTCGCTCAGAGATATCCCTGAGTACGCCATGAATAGCGATAGGCTTGCCGCTTTCATCTCTAACCAAGGTGCTGGTACGTTCCGCGTAAAAAGTCTCACCACTCTTCCTTTTACAGAGCGAGGTAAAATCACGCAATACACCCTCTTTTTCCAGTTTTTCACAAAGCCGTCTTCTGTCCCCGGGGTCCACATAGATATCTCTCACCTTTGTTCCTATCACCTCTTGGGGACTGTCAAACCCCAGAATCTCAGCGCCGGCCTTATTGATAAACGTGAATGTCCCTTCCACTTGAGGTTCTGCCTGATAAATACCCTCTTTCAAAGAATCAAACAGATCTCTGTAGCGGCGCTCGGACTCAATCACTTTTTTTTTTCCTCATCCAGCGCAGTTGCAGTAGTAAGCTGCCGGGCAATAAAAACTGCCGCAATTACGATGGGAAACGCAAGAAACAACAAAATCGCATTTACAACATACTGAAGATTATAGACAACGCCGTACCCTTCATCCTTATCGATTTCTGTAACAAGCCCCCAGTTGAACTCGGGCATCCATCGCCACACACCTAATACCGTTACACCGCTATAATCTTTGTATCCCCTTGCATCAAATCCATCAGTGCCCGCAATACACTGCGCTACGCCATGCGTCAGCACATCCGTGCCTGGCTCAACCACCCTCAGTTCCAGCGAACACCGCTTTTTCACCACACCCATTTCCCTGAGCGTTTCGGCAAACCGTGACTCAGTGATCATGTATCCTTCTCTGTTCACAAGATATGCCTCGCCCGTTGTGCCCAATTCGACTTTTACGACCATCTCGCTCAACGTGTTAACATCAAGTCGTAAAACTATTACGCCGTTTATTACCCCTGAGTCGTCTTTTACCGGCGCCGAAACAAACATGGTAGGCACACCCACTTCTTTTTCACCATATTCGTTTATAAGGGGAACATCGGAATGGTGCACATCAGATACGGGCGTTTTTCCCCTCGTAGCTTCTACAAAATAGCTTTTTTGGGAAACATCGCTTCCTACCATATTTTCCATTGTTGAAATGGTAATCTGACCCCTGCTGTTACATAGAAATATTTCTTTGTATCCGTATTCATCTCTTAACCTTTCCAGATACGATAAAATACTTGCATAATCCGCGTCTTTCTTTGTAATTTTCAGACTCTTAAGAATGAGAGGGCTGGCGCCAATCACACGAGCGTCTTTCTGCCTTTCGTTCATCCATGTTCGTATCAAATCCTCTTGCTTAGACTCAACCCCCTGCAGGTTTCTTACCAGCTCCTTCTCAATATCTGACTGCATCTTTGGATACGCGACGATCCTCAATACTACCAAGGGCAGCAAGGTAAATGCAATCAGCAAAAAAATGAGTCGATTCCTGATCGAATTAAACATTTTTTTCTCCGTAATTTAACAAAATTGCACATCCAAAAATAACTATTACAACCTGTAACCGTTTTTCACTTCCCGCCTTGCTTTTACCACCAATGCGAAGGATACTCACGCTTTCCAAGTTTATTAAACACAACAGCAACTATCATCAGAATAATAACACCCACCATTACGGGATTTAAGATGTACATATACCCAGAACCTAAACCTCCGGACTGTACTGCCACATACGCCGTGGCGCCTGCCGGAGGATGGATAGAGTATGTTACCATCATGAGCACAAGCGCAATGGCAACACCAAGTGAAATCGAATACCAGGTAGTGCCAAACAAATCATACATCACACACCCGGCACATGCGCCGACAAAATGCCCCATAATCACGTTCCTGGGCTGCGCCAGGGGGGCTTTATACGCCCCGTAAATCAACACCGCAGACGCACCAAAAGGACCTAATAGCATAGGAAATCCTGAAGAAAACGCAAGCCACGCAGTAATCCCTATGCCTATGATCGCACCAAACAAGGCTAGCCACAACTCCCTTGCAGGAATCGCCGGATGCGGCGCTTTCGGCAACTTCTTTACCGTCTCTAAAAGCGACATTTTTTCCTCTCCCTCATTTTTCAGATGCCAAAAAAACACAATTCGCTAAACAAACACAACAACAGATACTATCACTATCTCACTCTCTTAGTATTTTACAGGAGCCCTTTTCCTCGCAAACCCTGCCGTACAACTCCATCCAGCCCCCCCCTACCACGAGTTATCCGCTGTTCAGAATAACAAGGAGAAAACCCCTGCATAATGAAAAAACCATGTCCCCCTCTCTCTCTTAACCAGCCCTTAATTAGCTAAAATCTACCCCGTACGAACAAATATCATCAATAAAAACAAAACAACCGTCATCATTAACTACGGACATACCAAACCTGTAGAGTAAATTGCAAGCCTTGCATTTGTACGATATACGACATATACGAAAAATATACCAACGCCCCCAAAAAAAACAAAAAAAACCTTTCCCCGACAACGTAACATATATAAATATCTATATTTACGGAATAATCAGAAAAAGGATGCTCAAATAAAATATTTGCAGACAAACATTAAAAATATTTCATAATGCAATAGCAATTTCAGTATGAAATCATTTTATGTCATTATCGGGAATTTCATGTTGGGGTTTGATTTTGTATTTTTTGATCTTTCTCCAAAGTGTTGTTGTCGAAATGCCGAGCACTTGCGAAACCTTTGTCTGGTTGCCGCCATATTTATTCATTGCCTCAACTATGGCGTTTTTTTCCTGTTCCGACAGGGTTTCGACAATAGAAGATTTTACCGTCACATCCCTCTCCGGATTGCTATTTTGAGCCGCAAACCCTCCCGTAGGAAGCGGAAGGTCCTCTGCCCCGATTACCTGATTCCTGGACAATGCAACCGCCCTTTCTACAATATTTTGCAATTCCCTGATATTGCCAGGCCAATCATAATTCAGCAAAACAGCCATTGCTCCACCGGAAAAGACCCTTTTATCCTTTTTTAATTTATCTGTATACAAATCCAGAAAATAATTGACCAGCAAGGGGATGTCTTCCTTTCGCTCTTTCAATTGGGGCAAATGGATGCGTATAACGTTAATACGGTAAAACAGGTCTTTTCTAAACCGTCCCTTATTAACAGCCCTCTCAAGATTTTCATTTGTTGCGGCAATAATCCTCACATCCACATGTATTGATTTGTTTCCGCCTACCTGGCGAATTTCCCCGTCTTGCAGAAAGCGCAAAAGTTTTACCTGGGTAGAGGCAGACGTTTCCCCGATTTCATCCAGAAAAATAGTGCCCTTATGTGCATGGTGGAACAACCCTACCTTCTCTTTCACCGCCCCGGTAAAAGACCCTTTTGCGTGGCCAAAGAGTTCGCTCTCCTGCAAGTTTTCCGGTAACGCGCCGCAATTAATAACAACAAAAGGGTATCCGCTGCGTGGTCCGTTGTAATGAATCGCCCTTGCAATCAATTCTTTCCCAGTTCCGCTTTCTCCCGTTATCAGGACAGTGCTTTCGGTGCGGCTCACATCTGCTGCAACCTTCAGCACCTCTACCATAGCGCCTGAATTGCCGATAATCCCCTCCAGTTTATATTTTTCCTTTACTTCTCCTTCCAGATATTTAAGCCGCTCTTTCAGTTCTTTTTTTTCAAGGGCGTTTTTCGCAACCTTTAACATTTCCTGGTAACGAAAAGGCTTGGTGACATAATCGTATGCTCCGTCCCGGATCGCCTGAACGGCGGTGCTTATAGCACCGTATGCCGTAATTACTATTACCTCGGTCGCCGGATTTTCGGTTTTTACGGCATTGAGCACCTCCAAACCATTCACCTTCTTCATCTTTAAATCCGTAACTACCAGATCGTATACGTTGCCGTCCGACAGCTTCTTAATCGCCCCTTCACCACTTGATACACACTCTACGTGATACCCTTCATCCTTAAACGCAATCAGAAGGGACTCTCTCATTGCATCCTGATCTTCTACTACAAGTATTTTATAGTTTTTCATGATTACAAAATTATCCTGCCAAAAGGTTGCCCTGCACATCCTGTTTTTCGTTCATAACGGGCAATTTTATATAAAAAGCCGTTCCCCTGCCATATTTACTCTTCACATCTATCGTTCCTCCATGCTCATCAATGATGCGCTGAACAACGGACAGCCCAAGCCCGGTGCCTTCCGATTTTGTCGTATAAAAAGGCTCAAATACCTTGTTTATTTCGTGCTCAGCCATCCCAATCCCGTTATCCGATATTATGATCTCTATAGCATTTCTCAAAAATAATGTCGTTTTCCGCACAACAATCCTTATTCGGCCGCCATCGGGCATTGCATCCAAAGAATTTATAAATAAATTCCATAATATCTGATGGATTAAATCCGTATCGATATAGACTTTAGGCAGTATAGTTTCATAGATTTCCTTTATCTCAATTTTATCCGTAAACCTCTTATCCTGCCCCAGGAGAAAAATGGTATTTTTAATTATTCCCCTGATATCCTGCAAAACCAGGGAAGGCTCGCGGGGATGCGCAAACGACAGGAAATCGCTTATAATCCTGTCCAATCTTTCCGATTCCCCGACAATCATTTCCAGCAAATCCTTGTCCTGTCCGGACAATTTCAGATGTGAATCCAAAATCCCCACCGAATTGCAGATTGCCCCCAGAGGGTTTCTTATTTCATGGGCAATTGCGGCGGCCAGTTCACCCATTGAAGCCAGTTTTTCGGAGCGCCGGACCTGATCTTCCATCCTTTTCCTCTCGCTAATGTCTCTGACAAACTCTCTTATAAATATACATTCGCCTGTTTTCCGGTTGTAAAAACCCGTCCCATGGATCTCGACATTTATTTCATTTCCGGATTTCGAGAGAAAGACCGTTTCCAGTTCGCTGCTTCCCGTATCTTTTATCAGGTTTATATGCCGTTTTATCTCGTCGCGGTATCCGGAGGGAACGATATCTTCAAGTTTCATCTGTTTCATTTCTTCAATAGCATATCCCAGTTTGTTTAGCTCCGTTTTGTTGACGTCGGTAAAATTCCCTTCGGGATGAATCTCGTGAATCATTTCAGGCGCATTCTCCACAAGATCTCTGTATTTTTTTTCTGATTCTTTGATAGACAAAAACAGCCTGGCATTTTCAATGGTAATCGCTATCTGAGAAGTCACCTGGTTCAATACGTCATAATGCATTTCCTTAAAAGCGTTTTTCTTATAGCTCCCTAACGTTAATGTCCCAATCGATTCCCCTTTTGATTTCAATGGAAAACATAAATAAGAATGTATCTCTTTTTCATAGAGTTTCTTGTCGAAAGCGTATTCTCCCCTGCTTGTATCCGCAACAAAGACGGGAACTCCCTTTTCAAAAACAATGTCCTGCGCCATTGTTTTTCCCGGTAGTTGCAGAATACCCAACCAATTTTTTGCCAACAACACCCCGTCAACAATATTCGATTCCTCAACCATCTCAGGCCCGTCCAGAAAATACGCTACACTTAACCATGTAATATCAATCATGCGTTTCAATTCCCTGAATACCGCCTGATAAACCACCTTAATATCAATGCCGGAAGCTATTGTCTTATTGATATTATTAATAATATCCTTTTCCAGGGCTATAAGCTTAACCTTTGTGACGTCCTTTGAAATAACCACAAAACCAATGGGTTTTCCATTTTCAGCACGCCGCAACGTTGCCGTATCGTGCACCGGAAAGACTTCACCGTTTCGCCTCCGTTTCATCACTTCGCCTTCAAATCGTCCGCTCTTAAAGGCCTTTTCAAGGATGAAATCTACCTTTCCGGACTCAATATCCTCTTCCACGTGAAGTTTTCTTATATTAGCAATGCCAATCATTTCCTCCTGCCGGTATCCGAAAATCAGGCTCGCTCCTCTATTAAAAGCAAGAATATTGCCGCTCAAATCCTGGGCAATAATAGAATATTCCGTAGAACCGGCGAGAATACTATTTAAAAAATTGGTTGTGGACTGAAGTTCAAGGGTTCTTTCCTTAACTTTATTTTCAAGATCAATCGTATAATTTCTCAGTTTTATCGTTTTTTCTTCAAGAGACGCCGCCATCACATTAAACTCTTTTGCCAGTTTTCCTATTTCATCGTTTCTTTCTTTATATATGACCCTTTGCCCCAGATCGCCGCCGGTTATTTTTTTCGTTACTTCGGTAATTTCATAAATAGGAGAGGTTATTCTCCTGCTAAAGTAAAAAGCAGCGAGGGTAAGTGGAAATGCCAGCACCATTAACATAGAGAGTACAAAGTTTTTTAAACTATAGGCTGTTTCATAGCCTTCGTGAATGTTGATCTGCGTAAGCAACCCGCAGTTAATATCGTCAATCCAGCACCATGCGCCCAACACCTTGCATCCGTTATAATTAATATACCCTTTTGTATCGTATCCATCTCTGCCGCTCAAACACTCCGTCACTCCCTCCGTACGCTTTCCGGTACGGGGATTTAATACTTTTAATTCAAATATGGTGTTTTTTCGTATCAGTCCTGAATTTTTTAATTCCTCTAAAAACCGTGACTCTGTTACCATGTGGCCTTCTCTGTTAATCAGAAATGTCTCTCCTGTTGTACCTAACTTTACATTTTTTAAAATATCGTTAAGTGGCGTTGTATCGATGCCAAAAACTACAGCACCCAGAAGAGAATTGTCCGGCTTAAAGATCGGAGCTGATAAAAATATTACATAACTTTCCGCAGAACGGTCTGCCTCATCCTCCAGTAGAAGAGGCGTGATAGCTGACACCTCCATTTTCCCCATTAGCGCTTCACGACAATACTCAGCATACCTGTTGCTCCTTTCAGCAGGTTTTGCAGCCGAAGCAACCACCCTTCCCTCCAAAGAGACAACACCTATCGTTTTATATCCATACTCGTTTTTAATCTTTTCTGTATATTCGGACAAGGCGGAAAAATCATCACCGGAAATGGCACTTGCAAACGAAGCGGAGATATTTTTTGTTATCATTTTCGCTTCGTGTTTCCGCTCATTAAGCCACATCTTTATCAGCTCTGCCTGCTTCTGTTTCACCCCTTCCAGGTTACGCACCAACACGCCTTCAAGGTCAGATTTGGCCTTGGGAAATGCGAAAAAAAGAAGCAGCAACAACGGCGTAAATGAACACAATAACAATATTAAAATGAAACTTTTTTTTATGGATTTAAACAAAAACATAATCTGTGTTTATAACAAGGTAAAATGATACTTACGGGGAAAAATCGCTTTATTTCAGCCATGGTGAGCCTTTGTATTTTTTTCTCAGATACGCCTCACTATTTTCTTCTCTGTAGCGGTCAATCTCTTCTTTATTATCGTAATAATAGGAAAGGGCATCATGTACCTGGGCATGGGTTATATGTGGATACATCGCCACAATCTCATCGGCATTTTTTCCTGCATTCTCATATTCCGCTATTAATCTGACGGATATCCTTGTTCCTTTTATAATTGGTTCACCACCACATATCTTACTATCTTTTGTAATATAGAAATGAACCTTTTCTTTAAAAGACTTTGTTGTCATATAATTTCCCTCTTAATTTCCCGTGCTGTTAGTTTGTGCAAAAGCTGTCTGCGTGCGACCACGCACAGGCAGGCAACATTACGAAGCACGAAAGCTGCGTTTGTTTAGAATTTCAAATCATTTTGTCATTAGAATTTGTTTCGTATTTCGTATTTCGTATTTAGCATTTCGGGTTTTACCATTAAACTAAAGTGTTACCATTATTCTTATTCCGATGAACAAGATACAACAATCCGTCAGCCATTGAATAATTGTAAGGAAAGGGGCACAATGTCCCGCTTAATTTACTTATCATATAATGATACATTTCTTCCGCCTTTTGCGGGGACATACCCTCCTTCACTTCATATAAATACCCTAATCCCAGATCCTCGCCTATCGGCGACCGTACACTTGCCAAACCATACTCGGAGGGATTATTGACAATCGGCGAATCCTTTTCCATACCAAACAATGACGGCAAACAAGAATATCCCGCAGAATGCAGATACTCTTCGTTCAACACAAAGTCAAGTGTTTCCATCGCTTCATTTTCGGTCTCTGTCGGAAACCCCACTATGACGTAAAGGTGAAACGAAATGCCCGCTTTCAAACATTCCTCCAGCGTCTTTTTTACCACATCTCGTTTTGTCCCCTTTTTCATTTTATCCAGCACACGTTGACAATACGACTCCAATCCAAACACCAGCTTTTGACACCCTGCTTCCGCCATCTTTCTCAAAACGTCTCCGGTAAGGGCTTTTTCAAAGCGCACGCCTCCCATCCATTTTATTTCATCCTTGTTTTCCAGTAAGCATTGAGAGATTTCACGCAATTTGTTCATCGGAACCGATTCATCCGTAAAGAAAAAACACTTTGTTTGGTATTCCTGTGAAAGTTTCTGTATATCTTCCATTATCAGGCCAGTGCGCCGTAACCGAAAGTTTCTATGGTCAAGGTGCAAATTACAAAAGGCACATTTCCTGTAATAACAGCCCCGCGAGGTCTGTATGGGCAAAACAAGAGAGGGGGTAAAGTAAAGAGACAGAGGGAACCCTTTAAAATCAGGCGTCGGCAAGGTATTTAAATCTTCCGAGAAGTAATTATCGTTAATCTTTGTAACACCTTTTTCGCGGTAAACAAGATTTGGCACCTTTTTGAAATCGTTTTTGCCATCCACCTGCGCACACAATTCCAGCAGTGCGTGCTCTCCCTCAAAAACGATAAAGCTGTCCACCAGTGCAAAAAGTGAATCAACCTTTTTCAACTCCTCTATGAGTTTCGTAAAAACACTTCCGCCAACGGTGATGTGTATTTCCCTCTTTTGTTCCTTTATTAGCTTTGCAAGGGTAAGGCCGGGTATTATTTGCGAAGTGTTAGTAATAGAAATACCTACTATTTTTGGCGTCGATTCCAAAATGGAGGACAGGACATATTCTTTATAAAGAGAGAGAAAAATGTTTTCTCTCTCTGATTGAATTGCCTGCAAAATATCGTTCGAGGAATATACTGAAAACCTCATGGTGTTACTTACCGCCGTCATCACCGAAGGATAAAAGAGGGCGGACATAAGCCGAAGGGCTTCATTTACAGTATGGACTGCTTCCATATAGCTATCAAGGTTGTAGAAGGCATCAGACCGCAAAATATTTTTTGCGCGTTCTACGTTATGTATGAACCACGGAAGCGATTCCACGGCCTCTGTTAAAGCACTTCTCTCTTCATGATAATTGAGGCTGCTTATGAGACGTCCTTCTAAACTGCGTAATTTATCCGTAATTTTATCGTAAGATTCGCCGCATGTTTTCTGCGTCAGAAGCATATCCAGCAGCTCGATATTCAAATCTCTCTGTATAACATCACTGACGCCATTTTGTTTTAAAAAGGCAGTTAAGGAGGGCAGACTGAGATATGGTTGAGAAGGATGCCATGAAGGAGGAAAAAGCAACAAAACTTTCATTCTTTCACCTTTATTACGCTTGTTTCATGGTGAGCGCCACGTCGCGTAACGCTCATTGAACAACTATTCCATACATAACCCTATGCTTCAGCACTGATTATGTACAGTAGGCGCTGCTTACCGGAAATTGGGCTGTTACGAAGTACGATTTGGGATTTAAAATCCCAAATCGTAAATCTAACACGTATTCCTTCACGGCAATACTTTCGGCGGCATTATCGACCCCAAATTCAATGCCTCCCTCCCGCTCAAGACACTCATCTGCTTCTGCGATTGCGTCTTTACAGGCAAACCGTAAATCTTAATAAATCCAAGAGAGGCCGCATGGTCGAAGACGTCCGTTTTCTGGTAGGTAGCAAGTTCCTCACTATAAAGGGCGTGAGGCGATTTTCTCCCGACTACGGCACATGACCCCTTTGACAATTTTACGCGAATCGTTCCATTCACAATTCTCTGACTGCTCAATACATAAGCGACAAGGTCCTGATGAAAGGCGGAAAACCAAAGGCCATTGTAAATCAAATCAGCATAATGGCTTGAAACTATTTCCTTAAAACGCAAAGCATCTTTTGTCATATTCATGCCTTCGAGCGCCTTATGTGCGGCATGAAGTATAACGGCAGCGGGCGCTTCGTAAATTTCGCGCGATTTTATCCCCACCAGCCGGTTTTCTATATGATCGATGCGGCCAACGCCATGCTCTCCCCCCAGTGCATTTAATGTATTAATGAGCGCAACCCCTTCTGTTTTTTTGCCATTTAACGCTATCGGGATACCCTTTTCAAAATCGATTTCTATATATGCCGGTTCATCGGGGACGTCTTTAACATTTCTCGTCCATTTATAAACATCCGCAGGCGGTTCCATCCACGGGTCTTCCAATACGCCGCACTCAACACTCCGTCCCCATAGGTTTTCATCGGTGCTGTACGGACTACTTACTTTAGCCTCAACATGGATTCCATGTTCTTCCGCATATTGAATTTCTTCATCGCGTGACATCTTCCACTCACGCAATGGGGCAATAATCTGTAATCTCGGGTTTAACACCTGCAGCGAGACGTCCAAACGAACCTGATCATTCCCCTTCCCGGTGCAACCATGGGCGACAGCATCCGCCTTCTCATCTTCTGCCGCATCCGCCAGTAATTTCGCAATAAGCGGCCTGCCCAAGGCGGTTGCCAGCGGATACACCCCTTCATATAATGCGCCAGCCTGCAATGCCGGCATGACGAAATATTTCACAAATGTATCTTTCGCATCGACAACTATGGCCTTCTTTGCCCCTATTTTCAAAGCCTTTTGACGAATTGATTCAAGATCTTTTACGGCGCCCAGATCAATAGTCACCGTAATAACATCCATATCATATCTTTCCGGAATCCATTTAATGGCCACAGAGGTATCAAGTCCGCCGGAGTACGCCAAAACCACTTTTTTTCTTTGTTTCGTCATAAAATTATTAAACTCCAAGTGTTAAATTACACAATTTAGCTTACAGGCTTGTCAGCATGTTACCCATGATAGATTTACGATTTACGAGGTACGATAATCTCCCCCGCTGGGGGGGCCAAGGGGGGTGCGTCTTACGCATTACGATTTTTTAATCTGTGTAATCTGTGAAATCTGTGGTTTCTCTTTTATTAATTTACGATTTAAAATCGTACCTCGTAAATCGTAAATCGTACATCAAAATGCCTTATCTTTTTTTGATAACCTTTGTCATGTACCGTAAAAGAACCAAACGCGACACAATTCCCACCACCTTGCCGTCCCTTAACACGGGAACGGCGTGTATTTTTCTGTTCAGCATGGCGGCTGCAACTTTTATTATGGTGTCATTCTCGCTGGCAGTGGCTGCCAAAATTGGTTTTGACATAATTTCGGTAATATCCATATCTTTGCACTCAAGACATTTTTTATCAAAATAATCCTCACCCATAATTGAAAATAACGCATCATCCGAATTTAAATATTTGGGCATAAGCACCTTTAAGAGGTCGGTCTCAGTTACAACCCCAACAAGTTTTTCCTTGTCGTCCACCACAAATATAACGTGAAACCTGATTTTCCCAAGCATTTCCATTAGATTGTAAAACGTACCGGAAGCAGGCACCACTGTTGGATCTGTAACCATAATGTCCTTAATTTTCATACAATATTCTCCCTCTTCCTTAAAAAAAGTTTATTTATTTTAATAATGATGTGTTTTCCGGTTTCTAATAATTGAAGAAATGAAGGATATATTTTATATCAGATAGTAAAATATGATTACAATAAAATTTTCATTTCCCTTATGGAAGCCATTGGTCATTGGTCATTGGTCTTTCGTCTCTCGTCTCTCGTCTCTCGTCTCTCGTCTTTCATCCGCAGTCAATTGTAGGCTTGTGGCAATTTTTTTAATCTGTGTAATCTGTGGCTACATCCCCAGATGCGAAAAAATTTCGCACTTTTTCCTGAAATACACGCATCAGCGTAAATTTTTCGGAAAATCTATCAATAACCCCTGCATCCAAAGAGAAACTAGCCATCGCAAGAATATAAATACCGCAAGTATGTCTTTATTTATCAAATACTTAAAAAACTAATAAAAATAATTATTTTTAGGAACAAGGATTGCGCTCTGTTTATCCAGACAGGGACAAAGCACTCCCTGCACAACAATAACCTGAATGGAGTAAACTAAAATGGAATTCAGCACAAGCAGACCTGGCGTAATCAGAAATCTGTGTCCTTTCATTAAAAATCCGCCATGCGAAGACTGTTATTGCACAAAAATGGATAGTCTGAGCGTGCCATTCGCAATTATTTATTGCTCTAAGAATTATCAGGACTGTGATATTTTTAGACAAAAAAAAGTGGCCTTTCGGAAAAGTTTAGTTTTTTGAAAAAGTAAAAATGCTCGTTACCAAACTCCTGTTTTGGGAACGTAATGGCAATGGAAACTACATTCGCGGGTTCAGGTTTGTAACCTGAACCAAACGTTTTATACCTTCAATCCCACCCTCCTGTTGGCAGAACAAATAACAAATAAAGTCCAGATTCCAAGCAGGGATTTTGTGATTTGGGCATTGGAATTTTACCGCAGTACATAGCCCCATTATCCGCATAAACTTATGGGTTCAGGTTGCAAACCAATGTCATTAAGTTAAGCAGCCTGCCATAAAAGTTCCCCTTAAAAAAGGGGGATAAAGGGGGTTGTTTTTTGATCAAATATCCTTAACTTAATGACATTGGGTTGCAAACCTGAACCCGCCGGGTTTCCAGAACAAGTTGGTGTTATACCTTACAGGTTCACAAATTACGAAATGTAGCGCGAAGAGCCTCTTCGCTTTACAACACCAACTTTTAAGAAATCACAATTTGTGAACCCATAAGGAAATATCTTGAGAAGTATTGAAATATTTAGTTAACTAAAACAATCGATACATTCCTTATTCCCGCAAATAAAACAAATTTTCAATGTCCGGCAAATATATCCATGAATTCGTCCCTTTTGTTTAGAAACAGAAAAATTAAAAATCCGCTTTTAAAAAACGTTCACAACCGGCTTGACGAAGCGGTTGAAGTCATTAGGGAAAAAGATCCCGTTTTTTACAAGAATTGTCATAAATTATTTCCCATTCTTAAGACGCCTGAGCATGTCTGGAAAATACCTTTGGAATTCTACACTGATAGCGGCGTGAAATTAGTTCTGCTGATAACGGTGGTTTTCCATAACCTCACTCTTGGCCCGCCTAAAGGCGGTATCTTATTAATCCAGCCACATATTCTTGGGGACAGCTTTTTTGAACTGTTTGACCAATTACGGAAACAAAAGGCATCTCTTGATGAAATACGTGAATTTTGTTTTGAATGGGTCTCTGAAGGAATTGAAGCCCTTTCCATTGTAACCACGTTAAAACTTGCTCTATATTCCCTCCCGCTTGGTGGAGGAATGTGCGGAATTTTTCTTGGCAAACCGGAATATGCGAGGGGGGAACTATTTCTTAAATCCATAGACCTGACAAATAATGAAAAAAGGAGATTGGCCAGGGAAGTAGGTTACTTACTTACAAAAGAAGGGATTATGGGGCATGATGCATATTCCCCCGGCCCGGACATAGGCACTGACGGCGCAATGATGGATTCTATGGCAGATGGCCATTTCAGGGCATTGACTGAGATGGAAAAAATCAGGGAAAAAGGGCTTTTGGAAAAATTAAAAAGCATCCGGGATGCTGAGATTGTATGGACAGAAGATTTGCCTTATCTAAAAACAGCCGCAGCATTTGCAAAGGAAATAAAAACACCGGCGGAAGCAAAAAGAAGCGTTTCGGAATTGGGTGCCGTTACGTTTAAAACTCACGGCGGATTGGCAGGCAGAGGAGAAGCCACAGCATTTGCTGCGGTGGAAATCACGAACATTCTGGTTTGGCACAATGAAGATCCAAAAGACTATTTAAAGGTACGGATTGGAAGAGAAAGAAAGAATTATTTAGCGGGAAAGACGGTTGTTATTCACGGTTTTGACAGCATCGGGTTAAACGCATCACAGTTCTTTTCACAAAAAGGGACAAAAGTAGTTGCTGTAAGCGAATATGACCGGAGAGAAAAGAAAGTAGTGGCGTTGTATAATTATGAGGGGATAGACATAGATGCGTTAATCAGACATAAAGAAACATGCGGCAGTATTTATGGCTTCCGGGGAGCAAGTGTTTATGCCGAACCCTATGAACTACTGAAAGAAAAGGTTGACATCGTTTTTCTGGCCACCATAGAAAACCAGATACACATCCATAATGTTGAAAGCATTCAGGCCCGTTATGTTATTTCTGCTGCAAATGCAGGAATCTCCCAGGAAGGGTATCACATACTGATAAAAAAGGGAAAGGTTGTTGCCAGGGATTCCATTGTAAAATCCGGCGGAATTATCGCATCTTACCTGGAAAAAACACAAAACGCCCAGAATGACTACTGGGAAAAAGAATACGTCTTTAAAGATATTATATCGAGAATCGAAAACGTTTTAAAAAATAATGTATTCAAAAACCTGGTGGAAAAACATTCCATTGATTTATCGGTCGCAGGCGATGTAGCGGCTATCAAAAGAATCATTAGCACCATGGAGGCAAAAAATGTACCGCAAAAGAAAAGGAAAGACAAGAAGCCCTTAATAATAGGCGTCTTTGATTCCGGACAGGGCGGGATTATTGTAACAGAAAAACTTAACAGGACACTGCCCGGGGGAAATATAAAACTGCTGCTTTTTACCGACAAAGCGAATTTCCCGTTTGGACAAAAATCAAAGGAAGAAATAAATGACATCACATTCCGGGCAGTTCATGAAATAGACGAACGCTGCAAAACCATGCATCAATCAAACGGGTTTTTCTACCGGTTCATTTATAATACGCCGTACTTTCTTAAAACAGTATTCCTTTGGCTGGGGGTTATTTCCAGAAACGTCATCGTCTGCTTTGCCTGCAATACGGTTGATACCATGGTTAATCATAAAAAATTACGTACACGTTTTCCGCACATACAATTTATTGGCCCTGTAAAGAAAACATTATTAAAAATAAACGCGTTGCCAAAAGACGCAAGGATTGGCATTATTGGCACGGCAGGAACAATAAAAAGCGGCATTTATGAAAAACGTATCAGAGAAGCAGGATACCATGTGTTGGCAAAGCCAACCCCATTACTGGCAGTCTTATCGGAAATGTTATACAAAAAAAGCTTTGATACGGAAGAAAAACAAAAGGAATTTTACAAAACGGCAAGAGACCTCATCTATGTAAATCTAAAAGAATTTATAAAAAAAAATACTATTTCACACCTGTGTCTTGCCTGCACGCATTACGATTATTTAAAAAGCACACTAAAAGACCTCTTCGGCGAACTGGAATTTATCAGCACAGTGGAAACCGTAATTGAAGAAGTCCAGGACATCATAAAGCAGATACCATTGCAACAGGGGGAGCGGGAATTGGAATTTATAAAAAGGGCAAGAAAAGGGAAAGATTTTGACCGTCTGATCCTTGAAGATATTATTTCCTCCCAAAACCTGTCCCCGGAAGAAAAGGTAAAATTAGGCGACAGGGAAGACCAAATTAAAAACATACTGCAAAATAAACTGGAGGGAATTACGGCTGATGAAATTGAAGAAATGAAGTTTTTTGATAATAATAGTGTTAAAGTAAAATATAACGGAAAGGAAAGGCTCGTAAGCCTTTTTCATTTGCAGTAAATAAAAACTGCAAAAAAAACACAGGCCTTCTCAAATAACTTCAGTAAAACTATGTACAACGAACATCCGTTTCTCGAATTCCGGAACGTATCCTTCGGATATAACCATGACGAAAACATTCTTCATAAATTATATCTTACAGCATGGGGAAAAGAGATTGTTGTCATTCTCGGCCAATCCGGATACGGGAAATCAACCCTGTTAAAGCTTGGCAATCGATTATTGGAGGCGTCGGACGGCACAATCTTATACAAGGGTACAGATATTCACACCATTTCACCACTCGTGTTACGAAAAGAGATAGCATATCTATCCCAAATCCCATGCCTCCTCGAAGGCACTGTGGAAAGCAACCTGTTGCTGCCTTTTCGCAAAAATGAAATTCCGCATGACATGAAAAATCAAATCATTGCCACGCTCCATCTGACAGGGCTTAACGAATCGTTTCTTCAGCGGCCTTCCCAGGAACTATCTGTTGGCGAAAAACAAAGAATAGCGCTGGCAAGAACGTTAATCAACCGCCCGTCTGTTCTTTTGCTCGACGAACCCACTACCGCATTGGACGAAGAAAATGCACGCATACTCATCCACAGCCTGAAACAAATCATTCGGGAAAACTCCATTTCCATGCTTGTGGTAACACATCAGCTTGATTTCGCCAAAAGACTTGGAAACCGGTTTCTGGTGCTTGAAAACGGAAGGGTAAAGGAAATTGAACGCCCTGAACTGGCATTTGCAAAGGAAGAACTATGAATAATGCTATCGATGTTCCCTGGTTGCAGCTTGGTTTCTGCAGCGTGTTTGTAATCCTGCTTATAGGCATCTCTCTTTATGAATCATTGCGGCTGGAAAAAACAATACTCATCGGAAGCTTTCGCGCCGCAATACAATTAATCCTCGTAGGGTTTTTCATAAAATTAATATTTGATCATAAACAATGGTACGTTGTAATGCCCATTCTTCTTGTTATGATCTTTGTCGCATCACAAACCGTGATTAAATGGCTTAAAAACCCTGTGAAAGGAATGTATTTCTGCGCATTAATCTCGGTATCATTGGCTTCAGCATTTTCGCTGTTATTTATTTTTTTGCTAGTAATCAGAATTCCTGTCTGGTACGACCCGCAATATTTAATACCTGTCGCCGGTATGATTATTGCCAATGGAATGAATGGCGCCGCATTGGCGGGAGAACGCTATAAAAGCGAATTAGAAAACAGAGTGCCTGAAATAGAAATGTTGCTTTCTCTTGGTTATGAGTCAAAAATGGCTTCCCGGAAATCCCGTCAGCAGGCGCTTAGCGCTTCATTAATCCCCTCGTTAAACAGCATGATGGTTATGGGAATCGTTCACCTGCCAGGGATGATGACGGGACAAATAATCGCAGGCTCCAGCCCTGTTACGGCTGTCAAGTATCAGATAGTAATTATCCTCAGCATCGCCGCAACGGTAGCGCTCACCTCGTGGGTATTTGTCTCGCTGCTGGACAAGAAATTTTTCACCCCGCATCATCAAATACGGTATGAATTGTTCAACGCCGGGAAACGGAAAAAATAACCTGAACAGTCATTGGTCATTGGTCATTAATCCTTCGTCCCTCGTCTCTCGTCTCTCGTCTTTCGTCCCTCGTCTCTCGTCAACCGCAGAAGGGACAATTAAATATTTTGCCAAAAAATGCAAAGAAATTACCGATAAGATACTAAGACTAAGATACTTTTAAAATGCACGAACTACCGTTGCGGTTTTCTGGCTTACCATTTCGTACTCTTCCGCCACCTTTTGCGCGCACTCAAAATATTCCTCGCTCAATACTACAATCCTGATGTCTTCCCTGATACCATTGCCAAAGAGGCCCGAAGACTTGCCCTCTGAAGAGGGAGAGTATATGTACAGTTTGCGTTCAGACCCCGAAAGCCAGTTTTTTTTGTAATAAAAAAACAACGTTTGAATATCGTCTTCGATCTGCAATTTAGCGCAGTATTTATTCACCAGGCCAACAAGCTGGTTGATAAGTGAAATGCGTGTTTCCTCAATTTTCATGGGAACTCCTTTTATTCAAATTGTCTGCGGCATCTTTCGTAACCGGATACTTCTCTTAGATTATACATTTTAAATAATTGACGTATTCCGGGCACAACTGCAATAGTACCCGTTCCGGGGTCAATGGTGTGGCAAAGTCAAAATCATTTTCAGGCATAAATGCGCGCATTGCGTCCCGAAGAGCAAAGAACACGCCTATTCCATACATAAAAGGCGGCTCACCAACTGCCTTGCTTCCGTAAGGGCCGGGCAAGCTCTCTTCATTTTCCAAAAATTCAATTTCTATGTCGTCCGGCATAAAATAAGCATCCGGGACTTTATACGTGGCAAGGTCACGTGAAAGCAACTGCCCTTTGTCATTAAAACGCAGGTCTTCCAGCGCCATCCACCCCAAACCCTGCGCCAGCCCTCCCTCGATCTGCGCGCGGTCAACTGTTTCATTAATAGGCCTGCCTAAGTCATGCACAATTTTTACCGAATCAATGGTATACACCCCCCGCAGGCAGTCCAGCGTCACCTCTATGACCGCTGCCCCATACACATGATATGCAAACGGGCTGCCCTTTTCTTTCATTTTATCAAACCATATTTTTGGCGTTGCAAAGAATCCATGCGCTGAAAGGTTTATACGTTTTTGATGTGCAGCGTGAATCAATTGCTCCCACGTCCAGCCTGTATCATGCGCATTACAAAAAATCTTTTCGTTTGCAATTGAAATCTTTTCTTTGTCGGAAATGGAAAGTTCCTGCGCTAAAAGGGATTTTAATCTGCCAATAATCTGATTGACCGCCAATAACAAGGCATTTCCGTTAAGAAGGGTTGTAGCGCTTGCAGCGCTGGGAGACATATTTGCAATGCGGGTAGTATTCGTGGCTTCTACTTTTATGCGGTTGTGATTTATTCCCAATGCTTTTGCGGCAATTGCCGTGATGTTGGTCGTTAGCCCCTGACCCATTTCTACTCCGCCGGTAGAAACGCTCACGCTTCCATCGGTAAATACATGCACCAAAGCGCTTGCCTGATTCATGTAAGTCGTAGTAAATGATATGCCAAAACAAATGGGCATTACAGCTACCCCTTTTTTTGTTTCAAAGTGGGATTTATTAAAGGAGAGCGCCCGTTTTCTAATCTTCTGAAGAGTGTATTTCGTCTCAACTTTTTCCCAAACGGTTCTGATGCTGCAATTCCCGGCTGTTTGTCCGTATGGAAAGGCATTGTTTGCTGCTAACAGATTTTTAGCCTGTATTTCCTCTCGCGGCATATTGAGCTTTTCTGCCACCTTTGTGATTGCGCTTTCAATTGCAAACATTCCCTGCGGCGCCCCGAATCCCCTGAAGGCAGTATTTGGTGGGAGATTTGTCTTGCAGCAAACGCCGAATATCCTGACGTTGGGCATATAATAACAATTCGTGCTGTGAAGCATTGTTCTCTCCAAAACGGCCGTGGATAAGTCTGCAACGGCGCCGGAGTTTTGATAATGTTTCACCTCGTAACCGAGTATGACCCCCTCTTTTGTCACCCCCATTTTAAAATCGGATTTATACGGATGCCGTTTGCCGGTCATCCTCATGTCTTCACCTCTCTGCAAAACCAGCTCCACAGGCCTTTGTGTTATCCATGCAGCAAGCGCCGCCATGCAGGCCCATGGCGTAGCCTGGTCTTCCTTACCGCCGAAACCGCCGCCGATACGTTTTACTTCCACCTCCACATTATGACTGGACAGTCCCAATACCTTTGCCGCATGATGCTGCACTGCGGAGGGGCTTTGCGTTGAAGAATAGATACGTATATTGTTTCCTTCCAGCGGGACCGCTCTCGCTCTCTGCGTTTCCAGATAAACATGTTCCTGCCCGCCCGTATCGCAAGAGCCTTCTACCACGAGATCGCATTTTTGCCACAAAGAATCAACATCTCCAAGGGTAAACGTCCTCGGCGCGTCAATAATATACCCTTTTTCAAATGCCTCTTTTGGATCGGTAACGGCAGGCAATTCCTCTATTTCCGCCAAGATTATTTTTGCCGCGTTTCTTGCGGCTCGCTGACTTTCCGCCACAACAACCGCCACCGGTTGTCCTATGTAATTTACCTTGTTTTGCGCCAGAAGTTCTTCGTCCTGAATAATCGACCCAATTTGATTTATACCCGGAATATCTTTTGAAGAGAGAACGGCAACTACCCCTTTTGCTAAACGTGCTTCCTGCAATTGGAGGCGAATAATATTTCCATGCATTACCGGAGAGGAAAATACCGACGCGTAGAGCATGCCTGACGGCAGGGGCATATCATCCAAAAAGAGGGATTCTCCGCGCGTATGAGCTGCTGCGTCAATGCGATTCATAAAAATCCTTCACTTTGATTGTACCTGGGAAGAGTTTTGTAAAGTGTGCTATTATCAACTGGCGGGCAAGCAGCCTTTTATAACAAGAGCTTCCCCGTATATCGCTTATTGGCGATATTTCATGCTGCAGTATTGGGAATGCGCCTTCTATCGTATTTTTTGTAATCTGTTTTCCACGAAGATAATCGCATGTGTTCTTCAAAAAAAGGGGGATTTCTGCGACTCCGCCCATGGTAATGTGTATGTCTCTTATGACGCCGCCGTCTTCCCTTACCTTTATTGCGCTGTTTACCGAGGCTACGTCCAAATATTTCCTTTTTGAAACCTTCTCCCAATTTATTTTTGTTCCCGGGGCGGGAACAGGGAATACTATTTCTGACAAAATCTCTGACGGCGCTTTATCAAGTTTTTTGTATCCTTTGTAAAAAGAGGAAATCGGTAATGAACGCGTATCGCTACCCTGTTTAAGAATCAATGTTGATTCCATTGCAAGCAATAGTATCGTTACATCGGCAATTGGAGAAGCATTCACAATATTCCCTCCCACGGTTGCCCTATTTCTGATTTGCATGGAAGCAACAAGGGAGATATATTCCTGAATACCGGGAATGGCCTTCATTACTTCCGGGTGATTCGAAAATGCTTCAAATGTGGTAAGAGCGCCTATGCGAAGGAGTCCGTTTTCGCAAACGATATGCTTCATTTCCGAATGTGCGTTGAGCAGGCTAATCAATGAGTCTGGTAAAATGTCGCCCTTTTGCACATATAAATCAGTGCCTCCGGAGATGAAAAATTCGGGGGCAGAGGTAACCTTCTTATACTGTTTCCCGGAAATGTTGTTTAATCGTGCGGGAATATCCTTAAAATATTCAGGAATAATTCCCTTTTCAATTAGTGTTTTTACACCGGTTGCGGTATCTATGTGTTCTTTTATCATGTCAAAACCTTGCTTTAAAGACCGGTATCCAGTGCAGCGGCAAAGGTGGCCTCCAAGCATTTTCTTAAACCCCTCTTTTGTCAGATGACTGGTACATTCCATAGCATATCCGGTAAGAGAGACAACAATCCCCGGCGTGCAAAAACCGCATTGCGTCGCCCCTTTATCCACAACCGCCTGTTGTATGGGTGAAAGGTTCTCCATGTTTAACCCTTCGATTGTTACCAGATGTTTTCCGTGTAATTCTCCCAACGGCATTAAACAGGAATTTGCCGACTTATAAAAAACCCTGTTATTTATTAATTCACCGACGAGCACAGTGCATGCCCCGCAATCACCTTCGCGGCATCCTTCTTTTGTGCCCGTCAGCCGCTGATTTGTGCGAAGGTAATCAAGCACCGCTGTGCCTGAAGATTCGGTGGTATGTATTTCTTTCTCATTAAGCAGAAAACGTATTTCCTGAGTCATAGTATAATTGCCAATTCATTTGTATATTTCCCGGAATATTACCATTATCATTACTTTTTACGGCATACTCTTTAAAATCTTTTCTCAGAAAATGCCGCACCCAAGACTTATTTTCCCTATTAAGGCATTAATATACAAGGAAAAAGGCATTAAACTATTGCCCTGTAAAAATTTCTTTTTTTTGGTGGTGGCTATGCGGCGACTCTCTGTCTTGATCACACATTCACACCCTACGTTGTATTTACAAATGCGGCTGCAATGTGATAAACTGAGACGCCATGTCCCCTGTTTCTTCTCTTTTTGTAGAAAACCCATTGGATATTGCACATGAAAGACTCTATACAACTGCTGCGAAAGCATAAACAATACAAGGAAATTATTCGTCAGCTTTCTTCCGGGAATGATTGTTGTGTCACCGGCCTCTGGGGATCTTCGGCGAATTTGTTCGCCGCAGCGGTTGCAAGTGAACATTTTTATACAAAAGGGTTGACGCCAAAGATCCTTTTAGTCGTGCCAGACGCTGAAGATGCACTGGAAGATTGGGAGGATTTGAAGACGTTTTCAAATCTTCCCGTGACGCTGTTTCCGGCGGTTGAAGATATCTTTAATAATGAATCAGATGCGTATGAAGATATCATGGCGCAGCGGCTGTTCATTTTAAATCAATTATGCCGGAAAAACAAAGACGCCCCGCACCAGACGGATGTAATAGTTTCTTCGATTCAGGCGCTTATACAGCCAGTACCTTCAAAAAAAACCATAGGCGATAATATCGTTTCTTTTCAAAAAGGCCAGGAATATCCGATGGAGAACCTTATTGGCCTGCTGCATTCCCATCACTATCAAGAGACCAGTCAGGTGGAAAATCAGGGTGAATACGCAATTCGTGGAGGGATTATTGATGTTTTTCCCTTCGCAACGGAAATACCTTGCCGCATTGAATATTTTGGTGATGAAATTGAATCTGTTCGTAGTTTTAATGTGGAAACCCAGCAATCGGTGGCACAGATAAACAGTTGCCAGATATTATTCGTTCATAAAATGTACGACCTTCATCCCATGCAGGCGGAAATACAAAAAACATCGCTTCTTGATTACCTTAGCAGAGAAACTACCATTATCCTGAAGGAACCAACAGGGATTGAAGGTAAATTAAGACAGATGCTGAAAATAACCGGCTGCAAGGAAACACTCTTCACGGAGGAAGAGATTTTTAAACAATTAAATACCTTTACGAAAATTACTTTGTCAAGATTGCCGTTTACCACGGAGAACAACGCATATGCTTTTCAGGTTAAGGCGATAGATGATTTCCCCCGACAGATACAGGATATTGTGGCGGAATTTAAAAAGATTACCGAAGCGCATGATAAAACAATTGTTTTTTGCATAAACCCCGCGGAAGAACAACGTTTTCGGGAAATAACAAGCGGCTTACCCGAAGGTTTGCAACAGTTTGAGCTTCGGCGCGGATATATAAGCCAGGGATTCCGATTTGCCGATATCAATATAGCCATCCTTGCAAACCATGAAATCTTCCACCGGTACAAACAGCACCACGAGGTTAAGAAGGCGGTGCAAACCCGGGCAATCGACTCGTTTCTTGACCTGAAGAAAGGGGACTATATAGTACACGTCACCCACGGCATAGGGCGTTTTTTGGGTATTGAGATTATTGAGGATGACGGCTGTAAAAGGGAATATCTTGTTCTGGAATACGATGAAGGAACGAAAATATATGTACCTGCAACAAAGATCGAACTTGTTCAAAAGTACATTGGCGCTTCCGGCCATAAGGCAAAATTGGATAAGATTCATTCTAAATCGTGGGAGATGCGCAAAAAGCGTGCAGAACATGCCGTTGCCGACATTGCAAGCGATTTATTGCATATCCAGGCGTCGAGAAACGCGAAGGAGGGCATTGCCTACCCTCCGGATACGGAATGGCAAAGGGACTTTGAATCGGCGTTTATATACGAAGAAACGCCTGATCAGTTACAGGTTTTGGAGGCAATAAAGTCGGACATGCAATCAAAGAGGCCGATGGACCGTCTTATTTGCGGAGACGTCGGTTATGGAAAGACAGAGCTTGCCATTCGTGCAGCATTTAGAGCAGCAATGTATGGCAAACAGGCGGCGGTTCTGGTGCCCACCACAATTCTGGCGCAGCAGCATTACACTACGTTCTCTGAGCGTATGGCAGATTATCCGGTCGAAATTGAAGTTTTGAGCCGGTTGAAATCTCATAAGGAACAAAAGGATATCTTGGAGAAAACGTTGGCAGGAAAGATTGATATCCTCATCGGCACTCACCGGTTGTTGCAAAAAGATGTTGTCTTTAAAGACCTTGGGCTTGTTATTATTGATGAAGAACAGCGGTTTGGCGTTGCTCACAAAGAAAGGTTTAAGAAGATGCGGCAGGTGGTTGATATGCTGACTCTGACGGCCACGCCCATACCAAGAACGCTTCATATGTCTCTGATGGGAATTAAGGACATTTCTTCGCTAAATACCCCGCCGCTGGGAAGGCAGTCCATTAGGACACAAATCATGCGATTTGACCCTCAACGCATCAGGCAAGCCATATTGCTCGAAATGAACAGAAACGGGCAGGTATATTTCGTCCACAACAGGGTGTATAATATCGAGCGCATTGCGCACACCCTATCCACTATAGTGCCGGAGGCGAGAATTTTAGTCGTTCACGGACAAATGATGGATGAAAAACTTTTAGCACAGAGAATGAAAGATTTTGTCGACCATAAGGCTGATATTCTTGTTTCTACCACAATAATAGAGTCCGGGCTGGATATACCAAATGTGAATACCATATTTATTAACTGCGCAGACTCCTTTGGCCTTGCCGATTTGCATCAATTGCGGGGCAGAGTAGGAAGATACAAACATCATGCCTATGCATATATTGTTTTACCCATTGATCGTCCGGTAACCCCTGAAGCTGAAAAAAGGGTAAAAGCGATTGAAGAATTTGCGGAACTGGGCGCCGGATTTAAAATAGCTATGCGGGATCTCGAAATAAGGGGAGCAGGAAATATCCTGGGGGTGGAACAGCACGGCCACATAGCGGCAGTAGGTTATGAGATGTATTGCCGTTTGCTGGAGATAGCCGTATGCAAGGCACGGAATGAACCCGTCAGCGAGCCTCCCGATGTCTCATTGAAATTAAATCTGGAATCCTTTATCCCTGACGAATATATCCCTGAATATAGTTTGAAAATGGATATTTACCGAAGGTTGAATCGTTCCAATACATTCAAAGAAATTGACGATATCAGGAAAGAAATGATTGACCGGTTTGGGAATGCGCCCCAATCAGTAAAAAACCTGCTTTCCGAGAGTGAGCTAAGAATCATTGCAAGGGATTCGAAAATCCGTTCTATAGTCCGGGTAAACAACACCCTCATCATCCAGGTAAATGATTTAAAAAAGGCGGAAATTTGCCTATATAAGTTGAATAAAAATATACGGGTAATTAATAATGACACATTGCATCTAAGGCTGTTAAAAGATAGGATGCATCCCGAAGATTTGGTGCATTATTTAAAAAAATCTTTGACTGATACCGATACGGCCAAGTATTCATGATTTTTCACAACGTATAGTCAATTTCTGATAATTTGTATGCATAGGTAGTTATTCGTTCTTTGGAAAACGAAAGAAACGCTTTGTATGGAAAATCTTATCATGGCACAGGATTCTGTTATACTACTTGACATAGTGGAATGAAAGTGTAGGATATGTAACGATTTTGTTTGTGGCAAGAAAGGCATAGGTGGCATTTTCCAACCAAATATCCCTTAAACCGTTTATAAATTTTTAGAGAAAGAGAGGCTTTATAATGAAAAACGTGGAATTATCTGTAGAAGGAAACATACTCACAATAAAGATAGACCTGTCAAAAGAATTCGGACTTTCTTCGTCCGGAAAGAACATTATTGTTGCATCAACGGAGGGAAATGTTACCATCCCCGACCGTGAAGAAAAGATCGGAATGAACGTTTACCGGAAACAAACAACGTAAAGGTGGACGGTGGAGAAAAACGACCCATGCAGTAAATAGTTCAAAAAAAAAGGGTTCACAGGAAGCGAGTCATTTCCTGTGAACCCTTTTTGATTAATCTGGCTCTCTGTCTGCATCAATGCTACTTATTGAAATAACTGCATTATGCTTTGAGGCCCTGCATTTGCCTGCGCCAGCATAGCGCTTGCAGTTTGTTGTAATATCTGAAGCTTTGTTGACTCTAACTGTTCGTATGCCATGTCCGCATCTTCAATCCTGCTCCTAGCCGCCTCTGTATTCGTCCTCGCTACCGTTAAACTGGTTTCCTGATAGGTCAGCCTGTTCACTACGGCGCCAATATAACTCAACCCTTCTGATACATCCGCAATGGCGGTATCTATATTGCTCATCAATGCCTGCGCGGACGCCGAAGAGGTAACCGCCCTCCCCGCCGTCGCAACACTTACCCGCAATCCATCAGCCTTATAGTTTGTATTGCTGCTATCAAAGCTTACATTGTCTTTCGCCAACAAGTCAAACTTCAACACATCATTGGTGCTGCTTGCCCCTGCGCCAATCTGGAATTTAAACTGCACGCTACTTGCCGCTCCTGAACCTGTAGCAGAATTCCCTGTACCAAATATTGACTGAGAATTCCATGTGGCCTGGGTAACTTCAAGATCGATTTGCGTTGCCAATGCTTTGAGTTCCGACTGAATAGCGTTACGTTCTGCACTCCCTAACGAATCGTCTGCCGCCTGCGTTGCCTTTGTCTTCATCTGTGTTAAAATATCAAGGATGTTATTCAGATGGCCTTCCGCAACCGCCATAAGATTCTTGGCAGAACCTATGTTTGCAAGGGCCTGGCCAAGCCCTTGTGAACGGGCATTGAATTTCTTGGCAATCGTAAAACCTGCAGCGTCGTCGGCGGCATTATTAATTCTTTTGCCCGTCGCAAGCCTTAATTGCGAAACCGACAATTTCGAATTAATGTCATTTAACGACCGCAACGCATTCAACGCATTAATATTTGTGTTTATCCTACTCATAACCGGACTCCTTTCCAAAAAAACATATAATTAATTCCTTTTTAACAATAAAACGAAACCTGTTACTCATTTTTGTTGCTATAGCAAAAATCTTGTAAACAAAGAATAGCAATACGTATGCCACTGAATATTTACACCGAGACAGCAAGACTTATCTGCCGTATTTGCAATAACATAAGATAGTTGTTTATTATTTTTTGCGCGATTATTAATGGGTTTAATTATTCAACAACCGAAAGATTTGTTGAAAATTTTTCCGATCAATTGGGAAAGTATTTCTCGTGTTATTTATCCATAAAACCGGCTTTGTTCATTTCAGCAACAGAGCCGCTGAGTTTTTTGCAAGGCATTACTTCTGTGTCTCTGTAACTAAATAGCTGCAATATTCTTTTTGCTAACAGTTGAAAATGGTTTGCAGCGTAAATGTCAAAAAAAATTTCTTGCCTTACCTTCGAAGTGTGATATTCTTTCGCTAATAGCCCGTCACCGTAGACGTAGAATGGTTAGTACATTATCTGTAATTTCTTTGTATTTTTGGGCAAAATATTTAATTGTGAAACACGAAATTCGAAGTACGAAATCCGAAACAAATTCTAATGACAAAATGATTTGAAATTCTAAACAAGTGCACTTTTCGTATCTCGTATTTCGTGCTTCATATTGTTGTATGTTTTGGATTTGTTTTGAATTTTATGATTTGTTATTCGAATTTGTTTCGTATTTCGTACTTCGAATTTCGTATTTTTTATTTCGTGCTTGTTTGGTTCTGGCTATGCCAGTTTATGGTGTTATAGAGAATATCTGTACTATTTCAAATGGACGAATTTCCTTTAATCAAGTGGATAAGAAACAGGAAGAAAAGATCAAATGCCGTTGTATGCGGCATTGGAGATGACTGTGCGGTCATTAATACTGCCAAAAATACCTTATGCCTCATAACCACGGACATGTTGGTAGAAGGCACACATTTTGACCTAAAGAAATATAATGCGTACGAAGTAGGAAGGAAGGCAATTGCCTGCAGCATTAGCGACATAGCGTCTATGGGCTGCAAACCATCCGTTGCGGTAATTTCTCTCTGTTTTCCACACGGAACAAAAAACAGTTTTGCAAAAAGGTTATATGCCGGCATATGGGAAATAGCAGATAAATATGATATCGATATTGTCGGAGGAGATATCATTAGTGGAGAAGGCCTTTTTTGTATTAATGTTACCATGCTGGGAAAGGATGAGGGATTAATGCCCATATATCGTTCCGGCGCAAAAGCAGGAGACAAAATTTTAGTAACGGGTAAACTTGGCGGTTCTTTATTGGGCAAACATATGTTTTTTGAACCACGCTTAAATGAAGGCATTGCGTTGAACAAAAATTTTACTGTCCATGCCATGATAGATATTAGCGACGGGTTGACTGCGGATTTGAATCATATATTGGAAGAAAGCGGGGTGGGAGCTGTTTTGTTTGAAGATAAAATTCCCGTGTCTGACGACGCATTAAAAATGTCAAAAAAAACAGGGAAAACCCCGATCCATCACGCCTTCTCCGATGGAGAAGATTATGAACTGTTGGCGGTATTGTCAAAAACACAGGCGGAAAAGGTATTGACGTCAGATTTATTTCCTGGCATGGAGATAAGTTGTATAGGAGAAATTGTTGAAAATAGAGGACTTTGGCTGAGGGACAGGAAGGGTAAATTGCGCCGGATACGACCTAAAGGTTATAAACATTGTTAAACGCCAGAAGTGCAAAAACAGTCCTCAATCTGCAATCTGCTGACTGTAGATTGTAGATTGTAGAGAGTAACTTTCATTTTGCTGAGCATTTTCAAAAAACTAAAAAGAATTATGGATGGTGCAGGAACATTGGCGATAAAAGAGCATGAAATAATTTTCACCAGCAAAAATGCAGAGGAAACAATAAAATTTGGTGAAGCATTAGGCGCATTATTAACAAATGGGCATGTCGTTGCCTTGATTGGCGACCTGGGCGCGGGAAAAACTACTATGGTAAAAGGGATAGTTGCAGGGCTTGACGTCAAGGATAGCAGAAATGTAAAAAGTCCCACCTTTTCTCTGGCGCACAAATATAATGGCCGCATTCCTGTTTATCATATAGACGCCTACAGACTCTCAGGGTCACAGGAATTATTGGATATAGGCAGTGATGAAATGATCTTTGGAAATGGAGTGACAATAATAGAATGGGCAGACAACGTATCCGACAGCCTTCCTGAAGAATATTTGAAAATAACATTAACACATGTTTCTGAAGAACGAAGGAACATAAAAGCATGCGCTTACGGCAAACGTTACGATCAAATAATACAATTATTACGCGATTGGTGCGATTGACCGGATTCGTAGTAATGCAAAGTAACCACAATTGCGGAACAAAGCGAGAGTGTTTTTCTCTTTTTCTGTAAAATATTTTAACCCTGCCAAGTTCTATGCCTGCCGCACAGGCGGTATAATCAGCGAATTTCCTTATACTGCCTGCCTGATACGTTTCGTGGAAATACCCGATCTTTTCTCCCTGTTATTACATGAGGGATATCCATTATTTATCCGGTTTCCCTCGAGATATTCATGGATATCGCCTTCCATAAACTTTGTCCGCCCTCCGATCCGGTAGCCTTTTATTCTCCCTTCCTTCAGATAACGCATCAGTGTCTTTCTGTCAATACCTATTCTCTGTGCTGTTTGTGTAGTGGTATACCACATGGCGAAACCTCCTTACGTTTATGATTATAAAAAAGATATTACTAGGTGAATGCATGTTCACCATTATATCTTTTTGAAATAAACAGTCAACGTTTTTTTGAAGACGATTGCTCCAAAAAGTTGTGATTAGTAATATCATGGCGTTTATCAATTGTTTGCCGTTTGTAACAATTCCGTGGCTTCAGGAATGGCATGGCTTGCTGATGGGATAATGCAGTTAGTGATCGGTTGGCAGCGCTTAAGAATTTTATTTTCAAAATATTTTATATTTTTCTTGTTATAAAGGAAAATTGCGTATATACTTCTTTAGTCGGTTGACTTGAACAGTAATATTATACAAAGTTGTGATGTGTTTCGTTGTAATGTTAAGGCTGCAAGGATGAAAACCTTGTGGCCTTTTTTTATTAGTAGCCAAATTTTTTTACCAAACGAAAGGGGGTGATTTATTATGGCGAACGGAACAGTAAAGTGGTTTAATGATTCGAAAGGTTTCGGCTTTATTTCTCAGGAAAACGGAACTGATGTATTTGTTCATCAGACGTCCATCAAGTCAGAGGGTTTCAGGACTCTTGCTGAAGGAGATAAGGTTGAGTTTGATGTCATTTCAGACCAAAAAGGCCAAAAGGCCACAAATGTTGTAAAAGTATAAATATGTGAAAAGCCCACTCTAATGTTTTAAATATAAACGATTGTATGATAGTTGATATATAAAAAATGGAGTAGACGCAATAAATACTGTTATAATTACAACACACAGCCCCATTATCCATAATAGGATAATGGGGTTTTTTTTGCAAAAAAAAATAGGGAAAAACCGTTGCAAAATATCGGCGTTTGTCAATATCCACGCCAAAAACCATTACAAAGAATGGATGGGCTGGAACAAATTTTTAAGGCTCATTGTTCTGTATGAAACACAAGCACACTGTATATTCTCTTATCAATTTTTTTTGTGCAGACGCGTCTGTCTTTTTCCCTTTGACAGCATACCCGGTTTTTGAGGATTGCTTAGGGGGGGAATCCGTTAACTACGGAGAAGATGTAAGGATTCATCCGGTTTATTATGAAAAGGAGCAAATCTATGGAAACAATACTGGTTTTGGAAAATAACGAACAACAGCGTATTCTCTGTAAACAAAAATTATCAAACGAAGGCTATAATGTCATTACGGCAAATGATGGCAAAACAGCGATTAAAAAAGTAAATGATTACTGGCCGGATATTGTCATAATGAATGTTAATATAAGTGATGTAGATATCATTGATGTTATAGGAAATATATTAATTCAGCATAAAAACATCCCTATCATACTGCGCACGGATAACAACTTTTACGGAAAGAATTTTCACCCGTGGCATGCGAATGTAATTACTTCCCGCCCTTCATGGTTTTTTGAACTGAAAGAGAAAATAAAAACACTGCTCAACGAAAACAAAGAGGCTGCATGCAATTTCAAGATTGGAGAAAAATTGAGCGGACACGAAAGTATCCGTCTTAACAGGAAAAGAAAGACTGAGAAATTGTGCACATAGAGACGCACAGTTACCTTTATTGAGTGTTACACGCATAGTTCCCCATGGTAACTATTCAGCGTAATTTATAACACATTCCTAAATCCCCATTTTGTAGAGACAGGTTTAAAACCTGTCTCTACTTACACGTTTTTATAAAACTTATACAAAGTAATTAAATTTCCGTGTATTCCGTGGTTTAACTGATTTTTATAAAACTTATGTAAAGTAAATCCCCTCTAAAAAGAGGGGTGGCAGCGTAAGCTGACGGGGTGTGTATTACACGCTGAATAGTTACTGTAAATGTTACTATGTTTTTGACTATACTAAGATACCGCTTCCTGTTCGCTGCGTAATTTTTCCAATGCCTCCCATCGGTGAAAGGCTTCAGCCAGTTCGCATTCCAGGGCTGACGCTCTCCCTTTAATCTTTTCTATTTCCTCTTTCCCTTTCTGATAAAACACGGGATTGCCCATTGTCTGAGATAACTGCTGTTGTTCTGTTTCCAGCAATTCAATCCTATGAGGCAGGGATTCCAGTTCGCGTTTTTCATTATAACTGAGTTTACGTGTTCGTTTGGATTGTTTACTCTCCGCTTTCGGCTTTGAAGAAAGCTGTTTTTCCGGGGAATCGTTTTGTGCAGGTACAGTGCGTTGTCTTAACCAGTCATCATACCCGCCCACATATTCATTGATTATTCCTTCCCCTTCAAAAACGAGTGTGCTGGTTACTATATTGTTAAGAAAGGTACGATCATGACTGACGAGAAGAAGTGTTCCCTGATACTCCATCAGTAATTCCTCTAAAAGTTCCAGGGTTTCCACATCAAGGTCATTTGTGGGTTCGTCCATTACAAGGACATTGGACGGTTTTGTGAACAAACGCGCCAGAAGGAGACGATTGCGCTCTCCTCCGGAAAGTGTTTTGACGGAGACCCGCGCCCTGTCCGGAGAAAACAGGAAGTTTTGCAAATATCCGATGATATGCCGTGGTTTGCCATTGAAGGTGATCACATCGTTTCCCTCCCCCACGTTTTCAAACACCGATTTATCTTCATCCAGTTGCGCACGCAGTTGGTCAAAATAGGCTATTTGCAGTTGAGTGCCATGGCAAACATTGCCTTTTTGTAGAGGCAATTGCCCTAATAAAAGACGTAAAAGAGTCGTCTTGCCGGAACCGTTGGGTCCGATAATTCCCACCTTATCTCCCCGCATGATCGTTGTGGAAAAGTTATTCACAATGAGACGATTATCATATCCGTAAGTAGCGCCTTCCACCTTTATAACAACCGCGCCGGAACGGTCTGATTCCTGCGTCTGTATAAGTGCGGAGCCTGTTCTTTGCCTGCGCTCGCTTCGAACTTGGCGCATTTTCTCCAACTCTCTTTTCCGCCCTTCATTACGGGTGCGTCTGGCCTTAATTCCTTGTCTTACCCATACTTCTTCCTGTGCAAGTTTTTTATCAAAAAGTGCGTGCTGTTTCTCTTCTGCGTCCAGGACAGCCTGTTTACGCGTCAAAAAAGTTTCGTAATTACACGACCAGCTTGAAAGATTTCCCCTGTCCAGTTCAATAATACGGGTAGAGAGTTTTTTGAGAAACGAACGGTCGTGGGTAACAAAAAGCATTGTGCCTTCATAACGCAGGAGAAATTCTTCCAGCCAGCAGACTGCATCGATATCCAGATGATTGGTTGGCTCATCAAGCAACAGAATATCGGGACCACACACCAGTTCCCTGGCAAGCAATACCTTGCGTTTAAGGCCTGAAGAAAGGGTATTGAATTCAGCATGAGCATCTAACTGCATCTGCGAAATTATCTTATTTATTTGATGACGGCCTTTGCGTTCAGAAGAAGGCAAATTTTCGAACTCGTTCGATAGTATGTCGGATACCGTACCATTTATTTTTTTTGGAACTTCCTGGGAAAGGTATGCCGTACGCAATCCTTTCTGCCGCACAATTTCTCCGGAATCAGGCGTCAGATCGCCATTGATAAGTTTTAGCAGGGTAGATTTACCGGCGCCGTTGCGGCCAAGGAGACATGCCTTTTCGCCCCGCTCTAACTGCAAATTTGCGTGTTCAATCAGCAAAGGACAACCAAAACCTATCGTTACATCCTGCAAACTTATCAACGCCATCGATATTCTCCAAACATGATTTTCTTTAAATTGCACCTTAACAGTATTAACAAACAACCCGTTATGTGATTTTATCACAGCGCCGTCAGCCTGCAATCAAATAATGAAACAGGCATGACTTGGTACCTTTTGCAGTCCTCAATCTACAATCTACAATCTACAGTCGGCAGTCGGCAGATTGAGGATTGAGGATTGAGGATTGAGGATTGAGGACTGAGGACTGTTTTTATGCTTGTTTAGTTCTGCCTATGCCAATTTAGGGTTTGGAAACAAGCAGTCAAAATTTGCTGTCAAAGACTGCCAAATTCTAAGAAAAACATTTTACTTAGGAGATAAACTGTATAACATGATTGAAAACATTACGCCGGTTGGCCCTATTGGTATAATCCTGTCTGAAGGACGGCAGGGAAGGAGACTTTTATGGAAAAACAAAAAATATTTGAAAACATGTGGATAAGAACGCTGCTGTGGCTTTGCGCAATTGCCGCGTTTCTCCTGGTGTGCTATTATTTAAAAGGCATTTTAATATCACTCTTTCTGGCTTTTACGGTGGCCTATATTGTTGATCCATTACTCGATATTATTGCAAAACGAAGGTTTTTATTTTTTAAAAAAGGGTTGCCGCGCAGTCTTGCAATAGTGGTACTTTTAACAGGCATGTTGTTTATGGCGGGCGGGGCGGCAGCCTATACAATACCAAAGACCTTGCATGGCGTCCAGCGAGTTGGCGCGGTATTAAAAAAACAGTATCCGAAGTATCAGGAAAATGTGGAACTATTTATTGAAACCTATAAGGATACCGGGATTGCTACATTTTTAAAAACACAATTAGGCATACAGAACGGCAGTGAAAAAGAAACGCAGGAGAAACGTACGGGACTTATGAAATTTGCCCTTGCAACAATAAAAAACATCTTTCAAGGAGCCTTCGGTCTGGCGGGAATAATAATTAACATCATCGTTTTCGGCGTAGTGACCATATATCTCCTGAAAGATTTTGACTTCGTTATAATAAAGTGCAGGAACCTGCTTCCGGTTTCAAAAAAAGAAAAGATATCTGAAATTTTCGGGAAGATAAATGAAAACCTGAAGGCATTTCTAAGGGGGCAGATTACGGTTTGTATTATATTATCCATAATATATGGAATAGGGTTGACCGTTATTGGCGTACCGCTTTCATACCTCATAGCCATAATGGGTGGATTTGGGAACGTTATTCCCTACATCGGAATAATGCTTGGCCTTGTTCCCGCACTGATACTCACGTTTATTCAATATCAGGATATCACCCATTTGATCCTTGTCGTGGCGGTATTTGGCGTAGGACAGTTCTTTGAAAGCACCATAATAACGCCAAAAATTGTTGGAACAAAACTCGGACTGCACCCTGTAGCTATTATACTGTCCATTTTGATATGCAGCCAGATATTGGGATTTTTGGGTCTTTTGCTTGCAGTTCCCATTGTGGCTGTGGCGAAGGTGCTTATTGATGAAGGGCTTTTGAGATACAAAAATACCAATTTCTTTAAGGGTAGTTAAGGGAATGAGGTCTTTGTTTAAGGAGTAAATGCAAAATGGGATTTCAGATAATCGACCAGGGAACAAGATTCCCTCTTACTGCAGGAATATTTACAACGCCGCCTCGCCGGGTTGAAAGGCTGCAACATACCGCAAAGGACAAAAGAATTGAGGAAAACAAGGACAATTTGCAGGAACGGGAACAACGAGAAAAGGAAAAACAAAAACCCCGTAGTTCATCAACGCTTATGTACCAAAAAACCGAATACCCACACCAGAGAAATTCATTACATGCAAATCAGATCATGTCTTCTCCTGTAGTTACAATCCCGCCGGATACCAGGCTCGATGAAGCATGGGAGATTATCAGGGAACATAGGTTCCGCCACCTGCCCATTCTCACACCTGATAAAAAACTTGCCGGCATTATTTCCGACAGGGATTTGCTTCGTGAGGCAGCGCAGAGCGAAGCATCGGGAAATAAACAACCGGTCAATACCCCTGCTCAAAAATGGTATGAAGCAGATGCCCATTATACGGATGCCGGATTTTACCAGGATGACATTTATACATTTCCAAAAAAGAAAACCGTTCTGGACATTTGTAAAACAAGAATTCTGACAGCAACGCCTGACACTGAGCTGAGAGAAATTGCAAAAATATTGATAGAAGAACATATTGGGTCAATGCCAATTGTTGACGAAAACAATCGTCTTTTAGGCATAATTACCAGGAGCGACGTCCTGAGAACAATTGTCGCGAATGGAGCTATTGATCTTTTAATCTAGCGTACCACTTCAGTGAAATAGCATACTACCATGAGTAACGATCTGACAACGCTTCACATCGATAAATCAAAATTTCTGGTTCGGCGCGGCAAAACAAAGGGGAAAATATATCTCTCTGTCGCCGCCGGAATCATTATTGTTCTGGGGATACTGTATGGAACTGGCATTCTACTACCTGCTATTCGTGTGCGCGTATCAGGTATTTCTACCATTTTCCCCTCTCAGACGTTTACCCTTTTAAATGCGAGTGGGTATGTTGTCGCCCAGCGAAAATCCGCCATATCGTCGAAGATCACCAGCTCGCTTGTTTCCTTGTCGGTAGAAGAAGGCAGCAGGGCAAAAAAAGGAGATGTTATTGCCTGCCTGGAAAACAAGGACGCAATTGCGGCGTTGAAAAGAGCAAAGGCGGATATGAATACCGCCAGATACAGGCTAAGGCAGGCAGAAGCAGAACTTACTGAGGCGAAGCTTGCTTACAATAGAACAACGAATCTTTTGCAAATGGGAGTCGTTTCTCCGTCTGAATATGACACGGCAGATGCAAAATACAAACTTGCGATTGCAAAGGTTGAAGAAGGGAAGGCCGCAATACGCTCGGGCAAGGCGGCAGTGAGCGAGGCAAAGGTGCAACTTGATTATACTTTTTTACGCGCACCTTTTGATGGGGTGGTATTAACGAAAAATGCCGATATTGGCGATATCGTCACTCCTGTGGGAGCAGCGGCAAATGCCAGGGCGTCGGTAGTGACTATTGCCGACCTCGATTCACTCATGGTGGAGGTTGATGTATCTGAATCAAATATTGAACAGATAAGCGCCGGGCATCCATGTGAAATTCAACTGGACGCTTTTCCGGGAGAAAGATTTCGCGGTGAAGTGCATATGATTGTGCCTACTGCGGACAGAACAAAGGCCTCGATACTGGTAAAAGTCGCATTTGCCGATAAAGATTCCCGCATTATGCCGGAGATGAGCGCAAAGGTTGCGTTTTTAAAACGACACGCAACGGATGATGAAAGAAGGCCAATAAAGGCAATTCCCGTAACGGCGGTCAGGACAATGATGGGAAAGAATGTTGTATATACGGTTGAAAACAACCGGTTAGTGGAAAAGGTCGTAAACACGGGAAGGTGTTACGATGCTATGATAGAGATAGTATCGGGGATAGAAGATGGAGAAAAAATAGTAACAGACGGGAATAAGAAAATGAAAAACGGCAGAAGGGTAAAAATATCCGAAGAATAAAAATATGCCCATGTACAGCTAAAAGCATCAATCCCGGCGGGTTCAGGTTTGCAACCCAATGTCATTAAGTTAAGAAAAGCATCGCAAAAAAACGATATATCATCTTGATTAACAATAAGTTAGGTGGTATAATCAATGCCGAGTTAAACGTAATTTACC